>JBCCOO010000024.1:0-63515 GCA_039025345.1 Cyanobacteria bacterium P01_D01_bin.105
CTTCGCACTGTTTCATGCCGTTGAGGACAACGGCTTCTACAACTTTGCGCCGTAGATCTAGGGCGTAGGCTTTTGGCATTGTGTTGAGTGTTAGGTCTACCACCTAACACGACGTATAAACCTTACTGGCGGTTGCTATACTTGCTGTCAAAGCAATAAGCAACCGCAGTGACTGAACTAAAGCCAGATCATTATCGGTCAGATCATGATCTGACCGATAATGATCTGCCAACACCTATCGGCCAACACCAATGTATTGGAAACCTGCATTTTCTAGCTCTTTCTGATCAAGGAAGTTACGACCATCAATCATCACAGGCGCATTCATCAAACTAGCCATCTTGCGGTAGTCCAAGTTCTTAAACTTAGTCCAGTCAGTAACCAGAACGAGCGCATCGCAGCTATCAGCAAGGCGCTCGGGGTCAGTTTCAACAATCACGCCGGAGAGTCCTTGGCTAACACCGCTTTGTGAAACAATTGGATCGTAGGCTTTAACCTTTGCGCCCAGTCGATTAAGATTCTCAATCATAATCAGCGAAGGGGCATCGCGCATGTCGTCAGTGTCGGGCTTAAAGGTCAACCCGAGCAGGCCAACAGTTTTGCCCTTAAGGATTTTGAGAACCTGTTGGAGTTTTTCGATGGTCAGCACACGCTGGCGCGTGTTTACATTAATGGTTGCTTTAAGCAGCTCGGCTTCGTAGCCATAGTCGTCAGCAGTGTGAACCAACGCTGAGACATCTTTTGGAAAGCAAGAGCCCCCCCAACCAATACCCGCTTGGAGAAATTTGCTGCCAATCCGAGAATCTAGGCCAATGCCTTGAGCTACTTGAGTAACGTCTGCGCCAACGCGATCGCAAATGTTGGCAACTTCATTAATAAAGCTAATTTTCGTCGCCAGAAATGCGTTCGAGGCATACTTCACCATCTCAGCAGAGCTAAGATCAGTCGTCACCACCGGAACCTTTGGCGCATCCTTATCTTCCGAAAATTCGCGATTGACAATAGGTGTATATAGCTCTTTCATCATGTCAATCGCCTTTTGATTGTCACTGCCGAGCACAATGCGATCAGGATTGAAGGTGTCATATACAGCAGAGCCTTCACGCAGAAACTCAGGGTTACTAACCACATCAAACGAAGATGCTGCCTCAGGGGCACTCATCGGCGCACCCGCACCAACTGGAACCTTTTGGCGTTCTGCAATGCCATCGAGCACAATCATTCGCACCCAGTCACCAGAACCAATAGGCACAGTAGACTTATTCACAATGACTTTGTAGCCATCATTCAGGTGTTCGCCAATACCCCTAGCAACGGCTTCCACATATCGGGTATCGCTTTCTCCTGTTGGCAATGCAGGCGTACCCACTGCAATAAAGAGAATGTCACCGTGGGCAACACCTGCGCCAATATCAGAGGTAAATTCTAGGTTGCCAGAGTCCATAGAAGACTTCATAAGATCAGAAAGGCCTGGCTCATAGATAGGAGATTGGCCTGACTTCATGAGCTGGACTTTCTCTTCGTTATTGTCGACACAAATAACGTGGTGACCGATGTGGGAAAGGCAAACGCCAGTGACAAGACCTACGTAGCCGGTACCGATGACGCATACACGCATGATGATAAAGCTCTCTAGAGTTAAGTTACGGGTTTAAATAATTTGGTGCGAATGACACTGAATAATGTCACTGTTTGGAAACTTTAATCACAGATTGCCAGCCGCCTTAGGCTTTGACAGTAGGGCTGATGGCATCAGGCAAAGAATCGCTGAGGGTACCGTTTGCAGCCATGCGCTCACGGAAATCAGCAATGGTCTTTTCCAATCCAGCCGCGAGCGCTACCGAAGGTTGCCAATCCAGTAGCTGATTAGCTTTTGTGATATCTGGCTTACGCCGCTTAGGATCATCCAACGGCAGCGGCTTATACTGCACTTCTACGTCGGGATTTACCATTTTCTGAATAGTTTCTGCTAGCTGTAAAATGGTGTACTCCCCCGGATTACCAATATTGATTGGGCCAGTGTGCTCACTGTTCATCAGCCGAATAAAACCTTCGACCAAATCAGAGACGTAGCAAAAACTTCGTGTCTGAGAACCATCACCATAAACCGTCAAAGGCTGACCGCTAAGGGCTTGCACAATAAAGTTACTGACCACACGCCCGTCATTTTCGAGCATCCGGGGACCATATGTATTAAAAATGCGCACCACGCGAATATCTACATCGTTCTGACGGTGGTAGTCAAACGCCAGCGTTTCAGCCATCCGCTTACCCTCGTCATAGCAACTACGAATGCCGATGGGGTTTACATTGCCCCGATATTCTTCGGGCTGGGGATGCACTTCCGGGTCACCATACACTTCAGATGTAGACGCCAAGAAGAATCGAGCTTTAACTCGCTTAGCGAGACCCAGCATATTAAGGGTGCCGACCACGTTTGTTTTAACCGTCTTTACTGGGTTGTATTGATAGTGAACTGGAGAAGCCGGACAGGCCAAGTGATAGATCTGATCCACCTCTAGGCGAATAGGCTCAGTAATATCGTGGCGAACCAATTCAAAGTAGGGATGCTCTAGCCAGCGTAGGATGTTCCGTTTATGACCGGTATAAAAATTATCTAAGCAAATAACCTCGTGGTTAGCGTCCATCAGCCGGTCGATTAGGTGTGAGCCGATAAAACCGGCACCCCCCGTGACTAGAATTCTCATAACTTTAGGTACCTGAAAGGTTCTGAGCGACAAGTGAGCGCCGCCTCAAATACGGTTGAACTTGTGCCAAATGTAACAAAGTTTCTTGTCACAAATTAACAAAATCTTTGGCTTTCACCAAAACTTCAACCATGTCTATAAATACCCAAAATATTTGATGGGTTATCGCTGTAGCTCACCATCTGACTAAAGCACCGCATCGTTCATAACGCTTTAGGCAAATGGTGGAAATTTAACTGGGCGTTAGTTTCAGTACCGCCATAAACGCCTCTTGAGGCACATCTACAGTTCCGATAGATTTCAGGCGTTTTTTGCCCTTTGCTTGCTTTTTCAGCAGCTTTTTCTTTCGTGAAATATCGCCGCCGTAGCATTTAGCAAGAACGTCTTTGCGGAGCGCTGGGATACTCTCACTAGCAATAATACGACTGCCAATAGAAGCTTGAATAGGGATTTTGAATTGATGCCGAGGAATCAGCTCTTTAAGCTTTTCGGTCAGGGCACGGCCAACGTAATACGCTTTGTCTTTGTGAACAATTGCCGCCAGCGGATCAACCGTATCGCCATTAATCATGACATCCAGCTTTACAAGCGCATTAGGTCTATAGCCAATCAGGCTATATTCCATACTGGCGTAGCCTCGGCTGCGAGACTTCATTTGATCAAAGAAGTCGGTGACCACTTCTGCCAGCGGAATCTCGTAGACCAGCGTGGTTCGCCCAGGCGTGAGATATTTCATATCTTGAAATTCACCGCGTCGGTTTTGACATAGCTCCATTAGCGTGCCAACGAATTCCTCAGGTGTGATGATATCGACTTTGACGTAGGGTTCTTCTATTTTTTCGCGGTACTGGGGATCCGGTAACAGATTTGGATTATCAATTTCTAGAACATCGCCTTTGATAGTCGTAATTCGATAGATAACCGAAGGCGCAGTCGTAATTAAATCTAGATTGTATTCTCGCTCCAGGCGCTCCTGAACAATTTCCATGTGGAGCAGCCCCAAAAATCCACAGCGGAATCCAAAGCCCATTGCACTAGAGGTTTCGGGTTCGTATTGTAGGGCAGCGTCGTTGAGCCGAAGCTTGTCTAAGGCTTCACGGAGGTCTTCGTACTGGTCGGAGTCAGTCGGGAAAAGACCGCAAAAGACCATCGGCTTTGCTTCGACGTAGCCTGCTAGTGGCTCAGCCGCCGCCCCTTTAACCAGCGTAATGGTATCGCCAACGCGAGCGTCTTCTACTGATTTAATGGAGGCGGCAATGTAGCCGACTTCGCCGGCATGCAGTTCATCCACTTGGACTTGGTTAGGAGAAAGAATGCCAAGTTCATCAATATCGTATTCTTTTCCCGAGGCCATGAGGCGAACGCGATCGCGCTTGGTTACCTTGCCATCCATCACTCGAAAATAAACAATCACGCCCCTGTAGCTGTCGTAATAGCTATCAAAAATAAGGGCTCGCAGCGGTTTATCAGTTTTATCTTCCGGAGGCGGAATCAGATAAGTAATCGATTCTAAGATGTCATCAACACCGATTCCTTCCTTGGCTGATGCCATAATCGCATTGCTGCAATCTAAGCCAATGATTTCTTCAATCTCGGCCTTGACGCGCTCAGGTTCAGCACCTGGCAAATCGACTTTATTGAGTACGGGAATGATTTCCAGATCGTTATCAATTGCGAGATAAACATTCGCTAAGGTCTGCGCTTCTACACCTTGAGAGGCATCCACCACTAACAGCGCACCTTCACAAGCAGCCAGCGAGCGAGACACTTCGTAAGTAAAATCTACGTGCCCTGGCGTATCAATTAAATTAAGCACGTAGCTTTCACCATCTTTGGCGGTGTAGTTCATGCGGGCCGCTTGTAGTTTGATAGTGATGCCACGTTCACGCTCGATATCCATAGAATCGAGGAACTGAGCCTTCATGTCGCGATCGCTCACCGTACCGGTCGTCTGCAGTAGCCTATCGGCCAAGGTCGATTTGCCATGGTCAATATGGGCAATGATAGAAAAGTTACGCAGACGTGAAACAGGTACGTCGGTCATGAAGAGTCTTAATATTGCTTACGTTACTGGGTGCTTACGTGACTAGATACTTACGTTATTTGGGCTGGTGCCCATGCAGGCAATTGCTTTAAACCAGTGCCTGAGATGATTACTTCAATTTCGGCTTAGTATCTAATATTAAGTCCTGCTAGCGCACAAGTTTAGATAAAAAGGGATAATCTGATTTAAAGCCTCTAGAATTTCGCACGTGCACACTTCTCAATCTCGCACGTGCACACTTTTAGGCAACGCCCCCATGATGGATGTTTATGGCGTTTACCAGCTGCTCAAGTCAGCAATGCTCTTGGGAAAGCTATACAAACGTCGTCTACGCTTTCGTTGTCTACGTTTTCTATCGCATTCTCAATTCTGTTGTGTCGTAACGGTGACGCGTGGCAATGCCTCAATCTGTTCACCCCCAATCTACCGCCGAGCTGACGCCAGCAGCCTCGCCCCGAGCAGACTCGGCACTAGCTGAAGCAGCCTTTGTCAGTCAGGATGTTTCGAGCGAGATCCTGGTTGTTACGCATACCGAAACAGGCAAAATTCTCTCTATTCATTGGCCCCAATCGACAGACTGTCAAAGCTGTGAGGCGCTCGCGGGGCAGTCTATAGATGCACTATTTGGCCCAGTAGCCGCAAAGCCCTACATGGCCCATGTTCAGAAAGTCCTCTCGACAGGCCACGCCGAAGAGTTTAAGTGCGTAGTACGCTGCGGCAACCAGCCTGTGAGCTTCGAACTACTGCTCAGCCCATTGCCTCTAAAACAAACGCTAGATACGCTAATAGACGGAGATGAGGCACCAGAGAGTATAGACTCAGACCCGCAGCAAACGCTAAACCAGCAAACCTCAGACCCACAAACCTTAGCTCCGCAAAACTCAGGGGCAGAAAGCCTGGGCACCAGAGGGTTGGTGGGTGTAGGACGTCGGATTTCACCAGAGGTCACCCAGCTAGCCGCCGTTAGATTAGCGAGCAGCAAAGACACCAAAGCCCAGAAGTACTACGAAATGCTATCGAACGTTGCGTCTAATATTCGCAGAACGCTCGACATAACCACCATTTGGCAGCAAACGGTCAATGGGTTGGGCAATATGCTGGAGCTGGATCGTTGCTTAGTATGTGATTATTCCAAGGCCATGCAAACCTTGAAAGTTGTGGCTGAATATCACCAGTCTGGGCTGCACCCCTGTATCGGAAAGACCTTTGAGCTGCCCCAAAAACCTGATTTCCAACAAACCCTCCAAAGTTTGAAACCTGTGATTTCTGACTTTGAGCGCGGCAACGAACGAGGAGAAGAGGAACAGTTTTACACTGTGCTGACAGTAGCCACTTGCTATCAGGATGAGCCTAATAGCATTTTGGTATTACAACAGCCTCCTCACAGTCCTTGGAATCCGCTGGAAATTGAGCTGGTGCAGGAGTTAACTGACCAAGTGGGAACTGCGATCGCTCATGCCAAACTCTATCAAGCCAGCCAAAATATCTCGGATGAGCTACGGGTTAAGTCTTATGAGCTACACCAAAAGAATGACCAACTCAGGCGCAAGCATGACGAACTAGAAGAGGCTAAGCAGCAGGCAGAAGAGGCCTCCCGGCTAAAAAGCGACTTTTTGGCAAACACCTCCCACGAGCTAAGAACACCACTCAACGGCATGATTGGCTTTCTGCGCCTAGTGCTGGATGATATGGCAGACGATGAGGAAGAAAAGACTGAGTTTATTCAGGAGTCTCATAAATCTGCGCTGCACTTACTGAATTTAATCAATGACGTGCTCGACATCGCCAAGATAGAAGCCGGCAAGATGGATTTGGACATGAGCGCCGTGAGCCTCAATGAGCTGCTGAAAGAAACCGAGCAGTCTCAGCGCCCCCACGTTGAACGGCGCGGTTTATCGTTTGATATTGATTTGCCCGCAACGCTGGATGAAATCAAGCTTTACGGCAACTATCAGCGATTGAAGCAAGTGCTGCTGAACTTGGTGGGAAATGCCAACAAGTTTACACACGAAGGCGGCATCACGATTGGCGTAGAAATTAAGCCGCAGCCCGTGGAGTTTGGGGATCAAACTTGGCCAGGGTTGGTAAAAATTAGCGTGGCAGATACGGGCATTGGCGTTTCTTTAGAAAAACAGGACAGATTGTTTCAGACGTTTTCTCAGGTGGACAGCGCTCGCACCCGCCAGTACGAAGGCACCGGGCTAGGGCTTGCCATCTCCCAGCGTTTGATAGAAGCCATGGGCGGCAAGGTGCAGTTTATTAGCATGGGCGAGGGATTGGGTTCCACAGTAACGTTTACGGCACTGCTATATCAGGAGCCCGTAATGACAGTCAGTCCTGAATCGGATGGGTAGCCTTCCTACAGTTTTCTGCGACATTAACCTGCTTAGAGACTAATCTTCTGTAGGACGGATTCTCCTGTAGGAAAACGCTTCAGCAACCTTAGTTTTCGACAAAGTGTATCCGCCCTGCTTTGGTCTTTTCTAACTTGCAGGCGATCGCTCCCCAGTCACAGTCTTCTACCTGCGTGATAGTCTGCGCAATCACCATTTGGTAGCGCTTGAGCGATCGCAGCACTTCATCTCGGTTGTACTGCGCCATCATCAAGCCCAACTGCGGATTGCCACCGCCGACTCGGCTCGTGTCTCTAAAACCCGAGCTAGCCAGCTGCTGAGCGAGTTCTAACACTTCAGGATCCGATTCTTCTATCGCCGATTGAATCAAGCTGCTGCTAACCATTACTGGCAAATGAGAAATCCAAGCGACCGCTCGATCATGCTCTTCTGGCGTACATCGATAGAGCCGAGAGCCAATCTGTTGAGCCAATTGCCCCACCTGAGCAGCAGCCTTTTCATCTGTCATCGTCAGCGGTGTGATGACATAAGGTCGCCGATAAAAAATGCCGGATTCTGCGGCCTCCAAACCAGCTTCACTTTTGCCATTCATGGGGTGTGCCCCCACAAAATAAGGCCAGTGAGCAGTAGCCTCTTCAACAATCGCTGTTTTTACAGATCCCACATCTGTGACGATAGTACCCGGGCTTAAAACTGTGGCTAGCTTTTTGACCATGGGCACAATCGTGGCAATCGGCGTGCAGACAACAACGATGTCACACGGTTTTAAATCCGTTAGCTCGGTCCCCACGTAATCAACTATCTGGCGTCGAATAGCCTGCTGACACGTTTCAGCCCGCCGGGCAATTCCGTAGACCTTGTGACCCGCTGCTTTGAAATCTAGCCCTAAGCAACCGCCAATCAGTCCAAGTCCAACGATTCCAATTTTCATAGTGTTTCAACTGCTCACACATTATCCGGCTGATGCCAACACCCATCGCGCACGTTGTCATTAGCGCACGGGCCTAAATTTCATAGCCTTTAGGGCAATTTCCCTTGAGCCTTATTGTCCTTGATAAATAGACAATAAGGCTAACGCTGTAGTCCTGTTTGGGGGATATGTCACAATAAGACCCATGATTGAAACGGAAGTCCACCAGCGCCTTCGGGCGTATCTACGCGCACAGGGGCATACCCAATGGCCCCATCACTTAACGATGGCACGGCTAGTGGCCAGAGCGTTGCGGGTAGATCGTAGCGCTTTGATTCAAATAGATAGCCTAGCCGCCTATCAAGGCTCCCATCGGCTGAGCTACTTAATTCCTGCGTTGCTATGGCCTGAGCCAGCTGTATTGGCGCTCCCCTCAGAACTTCTCCAAACCGTGTTGCAACAAGACATTCCAAATTTGCAGCAAGGGTTACCGATGATTAAACCGGTCAGGACAGGAAGCCAGTGGCCTGAAGATAACTTTAAGGGACTATTGGTAACCTCTGTACAAGATTGGCTGCGATCGCGACTCAATCAAACCACCCTTTTTCCTAACCATATTCCAACACTCATAGACGGTGCCAGCGATCTAGAAAGATGGGCAAGAGACCTACTGAGTATTAGCCTATCTGGACAGGACTGGGAAACCCTCATGCTTGCCTTTCCGGGCCACCAAGATTTTATTCGCAATATGCGAGCGCGCATTGTTCACGCCATTTTCCAGCATCCTGCCAATCCTTACGGCTGCCATCTCATTGAAGAACCTGAGCAAAGCCTACTGCATGAGCTACACGAACAGCTGATACTCCACAGCGCAAACGGCCAGATGCCAACACGCTGGCAGGCATTCTGGCAGCAATTGTGGCAACCTGATGCAGACCGACTGGCCTGGAGCCAGCTGAATCGAGCCCTGGGCAGCGTGACACTTTGCAGTGGCCCTACCGATGTCAATCAAAAGCTGGCACCCATTTGGCAGCAGCAGCCAGTCGTTGTGATGGGGACCGCATTAGATGAAAGTGATAAAGCGCAGCGATACCGAGATCGCCTTGGAATGGGAGACATGACTTGTCTGCGGTTTGGCCCCGATCGCCGTAACGACTTGGCGCAGCTCTATTTACCTGACAGGCTACCCATGCCCAATACAAGCCAGTTCAAAGCGGCAGCTCTTCACGAAATTCGCACCCTGCTCAGCGCTCAAGGTATCCCAAATTTACCCACGGTTATTATCATTGGCGACGTACCCCTAAAGGCACAGTTTGCAGCAGTACTAGCAGCTGAATTTGGCTCACGCGTACAGCTAGAAGCGCCCGTTAACAACCAAGGCATCTTAGTTACGGGGTGGGAATATTGGAGATCGCAGCAATCGCACGCTCGTGATGGCGGCGCCAGCGCCCCATTGCCACCAGGCCTCATCATCATTACAACACTGCCCATTCCCTCCCTCGAAAATCCCCTTGTTGCAGGCCGAGTTGCCGCTTACAAACAGCGCCGACAAGACTGGTTTAAGGCATACTTACTGCCAACAGCGCTGAGTGAACTTCAGCGGGCGATCGCCCCTTTGCGATTTCGCAGCAGCGACCTCACAACCAACCTCACAACAAATCACCCCGAGACAACTTCGAACCTGAACCCCAGAGTGCTTGCCATCCTAGACAATAGGGTGAACCATCGCAGCTACGGCACTCAAATACTAGAAGCGCTCTGCCCCATCGCTCGCAGCAGCTATCTTAATGAAGATTGGTTTCCAAAATATGGAGAGACTCATGTTCCCCCCTCACACAAACTTAAGTAGCCACCTCAAGCCATGAGCTGTCTCAAGTTTGATTGCCCAAGGCGGTAGCCCGAAAAAATATTGAACAAATAATAACTTCCTAGCACAATTCGGTAGTTGCCCTAATTATCTCGCTATTATGGTTAGCACTTAAAAAAATACTAAGTATTTAGCTAGTTTATTGACGCGTAACGGTTTAGTGATTACCGAAGGTGGAAATCATGGGAGAATCCAGAAGAAGACAGCAAGCCCTTGGTGAATCCTACGGTAAGCCTGAGCCTTTGGTATCTGGATTGCCTATTAGTAAGGAAATGGCAGCAAAGTTCGTTACGTGGACAAGCCGCGGTGCCTGGGCAGGAATTATTTTGATGATCGTAGCTTGGCTAACCATTCGATTTATTGGTCCAGGCTTTGGTTGGTGGACGATTGTTAACTAGTCATCAATTGTCCTACGCAGCAGTTGCACTCGGGCAGTTTCCATATAAGTTGATCCGTATACGTTGGAGTGCAGCCATATCTTTCGAAGTTAGACAGTTATCTATCCCAAGTTATCCTGTCGACGCTTCAGATAGCAGCCTTTAGTAGCGTTACCCAAGTAGAAATTAGGACTGGCATTTTTAGGGCTGGCACCTTAACGCATCGAGCAAAACTGTTCTGATCTCAGACAAGCACCCAGAATTATCAGTCACGGGCTAGTCGACCTCATGGGCTGCAGTTGGAGTTCGCATTTCGTTTCTATAGATATATCGAGTAGATATATTGGCTACAGATTCGTGAGTGTATGACTGATAGGTTGTTGCGGAGTTAGTGCGTGAACAGGTAAAAATTACCTAAATAAAGTTCGTTCGCTGAACTGTTTGGGTATGTTCTTCGCATCCACCTAGCGGAGTTGTTATAAAAATCTATACTTTCGATAGACAGCATCCCTGATAGACTGCGTCGATTGAGAAGTAGTTCATTACCAAGCACAGAGAGTTCTCAGAGGCTTTCTTAAGAAAGATTTAAGCAATAAGTGTAGAATCAAATAATGATGTAGAGGCAAAGACATGTTTGTCAGACTTGCAGACCAGCACCGGCAGTTTGTTCAAGACTTAGTTTTGAACTTGAAGGCGCTAGCTGTTGTACTAGAAAAGAGAGGATACTTAGCCTCTTGCTATACCTGTGGTGATGAGCTCAACAGCGCATCGTTTATGGTTAGCTTAGGCGGGGATCATCTTATTCGATTTTTGGTCTCTGACTACGGGATCACCTGGACTGAGATGCGCGATGACCGTGAGCTTATGAAGCTAGAAGGTGCTGAAGCCGTAAACCAGCTTCAGGAACTTGCGAACTTAATCAAGTATCAGGTTGCGCCTAACGAGTGTGAAGTTGTCGGCTAGAGCCCTCCCCGGTCTCTAGTGACCTCACCCTCACATATACTGAGCTGCAGCCCTGAACGGATACAGACTAACGCTCATGGATGAAAGTCTGGATATGAAGGGTATGAACATGACAAGTTCAGATATCTGGGTTCAGACATTTTAGGTTCAGATATCTATGTGCTCGCTCACCGTCTCTTTTTGCAAGGCATCCACTTCACTGATAATTGATCCAGCCAACTCAGGTGTTTTTTGCAGGTGTGCCACGGCGTTATCACGCCCCTGAGCAAAGCCACAGCCCTCATAGCTATACCAAGTACCGCTTCTTCTAATAATTCCGGTCTGCTCGGCAACGTCAACGATACAACCAAACGTCGAGATACCTTGACCGAATAGAATGTCAAACTCTGCGGTGCGGAAGGGAGGCGCGACTTTATTTTTAGCCGTTTTAGCTCTGACCCGGACACCAAACTGCTCGTTGCCTTTTTTGAGCGTTTGTATCCGACGAACATCTAACCTTACGGAAGCGTAGAACTTAAGCGCGTTACCGCCCGTGGTAACTTCTGGATTGCCATAAATAACACCAATCTTTTGCCTGAGCTGATTAAGGAAAATGATCGTACAGCCTGTTTTGCCCAAGCTGCTAGTTATTTTCCTGAGAGCCTGACTCATCAGTCTAGCTTGTAGACCCATATGAGCATCCCCTACCGCGCCTTCAATCTCAGCTCTAGGAACAAGTGCTGCAACAGAATCTATCACGACGATATCGACCGCAGCAGACCGTATGAGCTGATCGGCAATCTCAAGGGCTGTTTCACCACAGTCGGGCTGAGAAATGAGAAGGTTATCTGTGTCTACACCAATAGCGGCCGCACACATTGGGTCAAGGGCATGTTCTGCATCTATAAAGGCTGCTATACCACCTGTGGCTTGAACAGCAGCAATTGAATGAAGTGCCAACGTCGTTTTACCCGAACTTTCTGAGCCATAGATTTCAACAATACGCCCTTTGGGGAATCCACCCCCTAGCGCGATATCTAACGGCAGTGCGCCACTGGAGATCGTTTCTACCGTATTTTTTGATGCGCCCAAACGCATGATGGAGCCTCTGCCAAAATCTCGCTCTATTTGGGTGAGTACTTGCCTTAAAGTCTGGTGCTTTTCGACAAGCTGCTGTTCAGCGGCAAGCTGTTCGGCAGCCATAGAATTAGCAGCTTCGGAGGAGAGAGCGGAGGCGTCGTTCGGCATAGATAGTGGGCTCAAGTACGGTCCCCAATAGCACCTGACAAGGTGATTGACGTCGAAATTAACTGATGTCGAAATCGTAGAACAAAAAGTACTCTAGTACTACTTTAAAACACAAAATGCTATGTAAAATAGCATCCATGAGAGAATTTTCGGCCTCGCATGATGAGCAGTCTGATGAGCTAGCCTCCCAATCAGCGCCCGCTGACATGGCCATTGGCGTTGCGGGCCTTACAGATTATCTAAAACTGCTTCTAGAGGAAAACCCACAGCTTCGTAATATCTGGGTGGTGGGCGAGGTATCTAGTGCTCGCAATCACCGGCAGGGCTGCTTTTTCACGCTACAGGAGCCAGATGGCTCTGCGGCAGTCAATTGTGTCGTGTGGCGATCTCAACTCACGCGGATCAAAGTTGTGCCTGAAGTAGGTGAGCAGGTAACGGTGCTCGGTCAGATCAAGCTGTATCCAAAGCGGGGCACCTATCAGCTCACGGTATGGCAAGTACTGCCCGCCGGAGAAGGCCTGCAAGCGTTGCGATATAAGCAACTGCGTGCTCGGCTCGCCGCTGAAGGGCTATTTGATGAGCGCCGTAAGCGATCGCTACCGGCCTATCCACAAACGCTAGCAGTGGTCACCTCCCCTCAGGCAGCTGCCTGGGGAGACATTCAGAGAACCCTTTTGCAGCGTAATCCCAGCATTCGGATTTTACTGGTTCCTGCGACAGTTCAGGGACTGCAGGCGCCTGCTTCAATTGTGAAGGCGATCGCGCAGGTAAACTTAGATGGCCGCGCAGATGTACTCCTGCTAGCCCGCGGCGGCGGCGCGGTAGAAGATTTAGCTTGTTTTGATGACGAGCGAGTAGTGGTAGCGATCGCTCAATCTACGATTCCTGTGATTACAGGCATTGGTCATGAGCGCGATGAATCTTTAGCCGATTTGGTCGCAGATGCCCGGGCACATACACCGACCGCTGCAGCAGAGAGGGTAGTGCCCAGTATCGATGAACTATATGGTGAGCAGGTGCAGTATTTGCAGCGCATCACTCAAGTCATTTCGAAGCAGTTACACATCGCTCATACCAATGTGCGATCACTCCAGTCACAGCTTCACCGTCTTCGTTTAGACCGTCAGATTGAGCAGCATCAGCAGTCCGTGCGATGGCAACGTCAGCAGCTCATCCACAGCCTTAGCCAAAGACTGCAAGCCGCACAGCACAAACATCAGCTATTTCGAGAAAAGCTTACAGCGCTTGATCCTGAATCCGTGCTACAGCGTGGATATGCTGTCGTTAGAGCTGAAGGCAAAATTGCACTGGCAGCAAACGATCTCCCTATTGGCACCGAGTTGAACATTCAGCTCTCTCAAGGCGCTGTCAGTGCCAAAGTGATTGAAACCAAAAGTGATTGAGACCAAAAGCACCCCGACCCCTGCCTTGTCTTCCTCATTGCCCGGCCCTAGCCGTTCACTCTCTTCAGCGCCTCCTCAATAGCGTCTCTTCAAATCAATAGCCCTCTTTAATATTAAGCGTGAGAATATATGCCACAGTCCTCAAAATCTTCTCGAACATCACGCAAAGACTCATCTCCAAAAGAAGCATTGCCCAAAAAAACATTGCCTAAAGATTGGAGCTACGAAGAAACCCTCATTCGCATTGAGGCCATTACAAACCAACTCGAAACGGGTGAGCTGCCTTTAGCTGATGTATTCGAGCAATTTGAAGAAGCCGTAGGTGCTCTGCAGCAATGCGATCAGTTTTTGCAGGCAAAGCAAACGCAGGCTTCGCTCCTCATAGAAACATTAGTTGGAAAGGAAGAAGAGCCTTCCTAAGCTATCACTAGCTATTAAGGTAATGACCTTCAGACACTGGCCATAGAGTTGCTAAACAAGCTTGAACTATCTGTCAACACAGCTTCAGCGCTATCATCTGGGCGTTGAGGATCTCTAGACTGGCCAGTGGTTGTGCTAGCGGTTTGGCCAGCGGTGGGGTAAATAGGCAGCAGAACTTTAAGGGTGGTTCCTTTATCCGGCTCGCTTTCTGCACTGACGTGGCCACCAATCCGCTGGATTAGCTGCTGTACTAACGTCAGCCCCAAACCGACACCAGAGTCTTGAGCATGGGCAGCCGGGCGATGATAAAACGCCTCAAACAGCTTAGCCGTATCGGCCTTGGTCATACCAGCACCAGAATCTGTAACGGTCAGCGCGATAAAGCGGTCATCGGAGGGAACTGCGGCAACCCATACACGGCCGGTTTCAGGGGTGGCCTGAATGCCGTTATTAATGAGATGGATGAGGACTTCTTTGAGTTCTGATTCAACACCGCTCACAGGCGCAAGGTTGGCCGGCACTGTGTAAGCCAACATAATCCCCCGTTCCTCAGCAATAGGCTGATAGGTGCTCACAATCCCTGGAATGAGGTCGGCCAGTTGAATAGGCTGAGTGGTGCTCGCTGATGTCGTCTGAAGTTTAAGAAGCTTAATCACGCTATCAATCAATGACTTTTGGCGATCGCACTGCGCCGTGATCATCGCTAAGTAGCGCTGCCGCTGCGCGAGCTTTACAGCAGGTGATCCCAAGAGCGTAAGGGCAGTTTTGATGGTTGTAAGCGGTGCCTGCATCTCCTGACCAGCTTGGGCAATAAATTCTGTCGATAGCGATTGAACGATATTATTGCCGTTATTTTTATCGACGCTGCGACAAATAGCCAACTCAGATCGCAGCTCTTCTTGAAACTGCAGCTGCCATGCTAAGTAGGCTTCCGACAGAGGCCAGCTTTTACAATCCGACAGCGAAGCTGGGAAATAGCGATTCCATTGGCTAAGCATGGCGTGGCTTGCAAGCAGCGCATCACTGACACTTTGCGATCGCGACGAAAGGAAAGAATCGGACATTGGTGGCTCAGCAGATGCTGGCATTTGAGACTGCTGCTCAATGCTTTGCTCCACAATTTGTCTCAAGCCTTTGCCGACGGCTGAGACCGTAGCGCCACTGATGGTGGTGTAAAGTCTTAGGTTGCGCTTACTGGCAACCGAGCCGTCAGCGGGTACCCGCACAGCCAACAAGGCCCCAGCAAAGTTATCGGCCACAGCTACGCACAGGTACTCTCTTTTCAAGTCGTTATCTTGCTCAATGGCAATGGCTCTCAGGCTAGCTGCGAGGTTTTCAGATGAAGCATTGACAGGAACACAATCTGATTTACCGAGCGCATAAATCGTGCAGCCTACAGCCTGCTGCCCATACTGCCAAATGTCTGTCCACCAAGCGTCATCTTTGGGTAGCTTGAGCCAAATGTTGGCACGCACTTTGTGATCAATTAAAAAGTTAACCAGGGATTGCAGAGCTGATTTAAATCCACGCGGACCTACGACGATCGCGTTAGCGGGCATCAGTTTGTCAGCCTGACTGTTGGTATGGCTGTCAGCCTGGGCGCTGGCCCAACAGGTCTGTAAAGAGAGTGGCGGCATGGCTAATTTTGGGGATGAATAGCCCCGGCTAAATGATCCCCGGCGCACGAACGTTAGTTAGGGTCTTATCACGCTTCTGAGTTTTGTCAAAGAATTGACTGCCGGCAACCGGCAAATGCTTAACAAACTCCGTATTTTCACGGAAAAAGTGCCTGTTTCTACAAGCGCACACAGAGAGGCGTTACGCCTTTCGCATGAACCAGCATCAACTTCCCTAAATATGCCCAAATATGCCCAAGAAAACATTCAGAATTAGCGAGTTCAACGGATGAGTTCGGCATTTATGCCCTTATCGCTGCCTTACTGTCGTGTCTTTTGTCTTTAAGTCCATACCTATTGGGGTGCCAAACGGGGCTCCAATGGGGGCATTTGAGTCTCGTTTGGAACCCCGTTTGGCTTGGGTCCGTTCTTATTTCACGAGCCGTTCCCCTAAAGCAGCCCGCGCCTGTTCTCGATCATCAAAGTGGATTTTTTCGGTTCCTAAAATTTGATAGTCTTCGTGGCCTTTACCTGCAATCACCACACCATCACCGGATTTAGCCTGCAAAATAGCAGTGCGAATAGCCTGAGCGCGATCACAAATCACCTGGTCGTCGTCTAAAGGCCCATCAATGCCTGCAACTACATCTTGCAAAATCTGTTCCGGCGCTTCAGTACGCGGGTTATCGGAGGTAACAACAGCCCGATCTGAGCATTCGTAGGCAATGCGGCCCATCTTAGGGCGCTTGGTACGATCGCGATCGCCCCCACAGCCAAACACACAAATCAAATCACCGGAAATAAACGGACGCGCCGCCTTCAGCGCATTATCCAAACTATCTGGCGTGTGAGCATAATCTACAATTACGCTGATATCTTGAGCTTTATGTGCTGCCTCATCCTCTAACTGCACCCGCTCCATTCGCCCTGGCACACCCGTAAACTGAGGCAGCACCGCCACACTTTGCGATAGCGGCACGCCCAAGTGCAGCGCCGAACCGACAGCAGCCAGCAAGTTCTCTAAGTTAAACTGACCAACCAGCGGAGAGGAAAAGCTGGCGCTGCCTTGCGGCGTACAGATAGTGCCGCTGACACCCGTTGCCCCGTAGCTCAAATTCTCTGTGTATAGATCGGCGCTCGGGTCACTCACACTATAGGTCCATACCTTGTCGGCCCCTAGTCGCTCAATTAGCTTTTGCCCGTATTGATCTACTTTGTTGACAATGGCCCGCCCCTTTAGATAATCGTCACTAAACAACAGAGCCTTAGCCTCGAAATAATCGTCCATATCCTTGTGGTAGTCGAGGTGATCCTGCGTCAAGTTTGTGAATACGGACACCTCAAACGGAATACTCCAGGCGCGGCGCTGAGCCAGCGCGTGTGAGCTAATTTCCATAACGACGTTTTGACAGTTGGCTTGTTTAGCGATCGCGAGCTCACTCTGCAAGTCAATCGGGAAAGGCGTTGTGTGAACGGCCGTTTTTTCGTAACCGGGCCAGCGCGTATAAAGGGTGCCAAACAGGGCTGTTTTTTGTTTGCCCTGATTCAAAAAATATTCAATGAGATGGGTCGTGGTGGTTTTACCGTTGGTGCCCGTGACACCGACCATATGCATCGCTTGGGCAGGTTTGCTGTAAAAAGCAGCCGCCAGTTCGGCGCAGCAGCGGGGAGTCGCCTCTGTGGTCAAAATCAATGCGTCTGTGCCATTTGGTTTTGCCTGCAAGGCGGCGGGCGAAATGAGGGCTGCGATCGCCCCTTTTTCAATAGCGCTCTGCCAAAATTCACCGCCATCCACACGGGTTCCGGGCATACCGACGAAGAGATTGCCGGGGGTGATCGCCTGAGAATTCGCAGATATCCCCGTCACTTCCTGAGCCCAATTCGGATGACCCTTCAAAGCTTCCGGTACTCCTAGCACACCGACTTCGGCAAACAAATCCTTCAGCAGCATATTTCGCCCCTTCACTCAATGATTGTGCGCGTGATGATGCGCGTGATTGTGCGCGCATCGCTATATATATTAAGTGCAAGCTATCGCAAGATTGCACTCCCCAGTGATTATGCCGTAAGCGGGCCTATGTATTTCTGTATCATCTGCTCCACCCGAGCGAGCGAAGCGCGAGGTGCTATGCGCGGTAAAGGCTGTTCAGAACCATTTTCGTGATCATTGTCTGGAGGCACGCAAAGCACTGGAATTTCGTACTGATATTTTTGAAACCATGTTTCGTTAGTAGTGATATCTCGAATGTCTAGATCGAGGGGTAGTTCTGCCAGCTTCTCTTGAAGTCCCTCACAAAGGTGGCATCCGGGCTTGCTATATAAAATGAGCTTTTTCATCTCTGTTGGATAAGACAGCTTTAGGTAAAACAGCTTCAGACAAGACAGATTAAACGCTCAGGCAGGGAAGTCAAAAAGATATGCAGTATGTAGGCTTAGACAAGTTCTGCCTGAACTGTTTCAAACAAGCGTCTGCCATAACATTTGACCACGGCTTGGCCGCCGCGCCTGCAAATTCAGGGCCCAGAAAAGCAAACCATCAACATAAAACATTCAATGGCCGGTATTCCGATCGGATTATGCGGGATTAATAGAGTAGGATTAGAAATATAGCGTTTGACCGGCATCCTAAACCGGCCATTAATACCGGCAATTCAACATGGTTCAGTGCTTAGAAGCGACTTCAGATCGCAAAATCATCAGCCCAAACATTCATCCATCAGTCCTTCAGTCAACAGACCAGCCAGATTTCTCAGACCAGCTAGATTTAGACGCCCTTAACCAGCAGTTTGAGCACGCTACCCCTCAAGAAATCTTGACCTGGTGCATTTGTCATATTCCAGAAGGATTGGTGCAAACGACTTCGTTCAGCATGTTGGCCATTACTCACATGCTTTACAAAGAGCTCAAAAACCCTGTCCCTGTCATCTTTTTAGATACGCTGCATCTTTTTCGAGAGACTTTAGAGACAGCCAGGCAGGCAAACTTAATCTACAACCTTGATTTGCACACCTATCGCGCGGTAGGTGCAGATTCTCGGGAAGCTTTTGCCAAGCGCTACGGTAACAGACTCTGGGAGCGCGACATCAACCAGTTCTACGCCATCACTAAGGTAGAACCCCTACAGCGGGCATTGCATGAGCTGAACGTGAAAGCTTGGATTACGGGCCGTCGTCGCGATCAGTCTAAAGCTCGGGAGAAACTAGCTATTTTTGAGCGAGTAGACGATGGTCGATTAAAAATTAATCCGTTGGCTAACTGGACTAAAAAGGACCTGTGGGCCTACACCGTTACCCACAACGTGATCTACAATCCGCTGCACGATCGGGGCTACACCAGCATTGGGGATGAGCCGCTAACCACGCCCACAACCCAAGGCGAAGATGAGCGAGCCGGACGGTGGCGCGGAACCGAAAAAACCGAATGCGGCATTCATTGGTAGCAGAGACTCAAGATGCATCGATACAATTAGCAGCACGCCGACTTGCCAACTGTTGTTTCTCGATTGCCTGTGAACTTTCTGCCCTCGAATGCTTTTATCGATCCCACTGGACATAATGCTGCTGAAATAGAAGCGCTGCTACATCAAGTGGTAACGCTTTTAGTTGAAGAGATGTCGAGAGCAGAGGCGCGATCGCCCTTGCCTGAGCCAATCCCAACGGAAACACTCAAACAGTGGGCACAAATTCCTGAACAGGCTGTAGAAATAGAGGTGCTTTTAGAACGCGTGCGATCACAAATTCGCCACGCCATGAACGCAGCCCATCCAGGCTATATCGGTCACATGGACTCTATTCCCACTACCCTGTCGGTGATTGGAGATTGGCTCACTGCCGCACTGAATAACAACATGCTCAGCGTCGAAATGTCGCCCGTCTTTTCGCGGCTAGAGCCTTTGGTCATGCAGCAGATTGCCGCTCGGTTTGGGCTCGCGGCCTCAGCAGGCGGTGTGATGGTCAGCGGCGGCAGTCTCGCGAACTTACAGGCGCTCACCGTTGCCCGTAATGTTGCATTCAATGCCATCAATACAGGTGTTGTTGGGCTCAATCAGCAACCCGTATTTTTTGTCTCAGAGGTTGCCCATACGTCTGTCCAAAAGGCGGCCATGGTCATGGGGCTCGGCGCAGAGGCAGCGATCTCAATTCGCACCAATGCCAATTCTCAAATGGATGTGGACGATTTGAAGCACCAGCTCGCGCAGACGACTCAGCGCGGGCAAGTGCCGTTTGCGATTGTGGCCACTGCAGGAACAACGGTCACTGGCAACATTGATCCGATTGAGGCGATCGCAGAGATAGCCCAGTCTCATCGACTCTGGCTTCATGTCGATGCGGCCTACGGTGGTGCGATCGCATTTTCTGATAAGTATCGCCACTTGTTGACCGGTATTCACCACGCCGATTCGGTGACCTTCAACCCGCAAAAATGGCTCTACGTCGCCAAAACTTGCGCCACCGTACTATTTAAAGACATCGCTATTCTCAAACGTCAGTTTCGCATTCTGGCCCCTTATATGGGCGAAGACAGTGAATGGGAAAATCTGGGAGAACTCACCATTCAAGGCACTCGCCACGCCGACATTTTGAAACTCTGGCTATCGCTACAGCACATTGGCAGTGAAGGGTATCGCCAGATCATCGAGCACAACTACACACTCACCGCGCAGTTCGTACGTGAGCTACAGACCAGGAAGGCATACCTTCAGTTAGCCAGTGAGCCACAGATGAACTTGATTTGCTTTCGTCTAGCACCTAAGCACACGGACAAGAGCAAATTAGACACCCTTAATGCCCAACTGCAGCAATATTTACTACGGTCTCAACGCGATCGCCCATCATCGATTTTTCTGTCCCTGCCTAGCTATCAACAGCAAAAGTGGCTAAAGGCTGTACTTCTCAATCCATTCACAACCCATACCACCATTACAAAGCTCTTCAACCAAATAGATACTTTCATCGAAGACCATCTGTAACACCAACGACATAAAGCCAATCCCATACAGCTAAGCCGGTAAGGTGCTCAAGCCGATTCATCGACAAGCAGCAGCGCTTTCTTTTGCATCATTTTAAAGATGTTGTAAAACCCGTTTGCCCGTGAAGGCGTCAGACTCACATCGAGTTGAGTTTCTTTGATGAAATCAGGTGTAAGCTGCACAATCTCTTTCGGCGTCAAACCATTGAGTGCAGCAATCAACATCGCTAAGAGTCCTTTGGTGATTTGAGCGTCAGAATCTCCTTTGTATGCAACTTTGCCGTCCTCTAAATCAGCCGTAATGTAAACCTGCGAAACACATCCCTGCACCTTATTGTCAGGCGTCTTTCCTTCAGCAGGAAAACTCTCTAGCTTTTTTGCGTACCACAGCAACTGTTCGTAGCGGCGCTTTGGCTCAGTAATTCGGGCAAACCTTTTAACTAACTTATCTAGCTGAGCCGGACGAGAAGTGGCAGTCATGCGGGCCAATGGTGGAAATGCGACGTTCTTATTTACCATAACGCCTCAAGAGCCATAACACCCTAAGAGCCAAGAGCCATAACACCCTAAGAGCGGTCCAAAATAAACAGTGCTTTAAGCGCGAAACAGCATAACTAGTCGCATCACCGTCTATGACACACTCAGGCCATTACACATTCAAGCTATGACTCATTTGAAGAGTCCTTTAAGGCCATGTCTTTAGTTGCCAAATCTTTAGCACTCTCTTTTTGACCGACAAAGCGGTGCGCTACGGTCTCAGGCTGGATGGCTGAGAGAATAATGTGACCTGAGTCTGTAATCATGACAGCTCGAGTGCGTCGTCCGTAAGTAGCATCTACCAGCTGCCCGCGCTCACGCGCTTCAGACACAATGCGCTTAATCGGCGCTGACTCAGGACTGACGATGGCGATAACTCGGTTTGCCGAAACAATGTTTCCAAACCCGATATTGATAAGCTTCATATCTATTAACTGATTGGTTCAGGGTGTTTTTTTTGACCGAGCGAACTGGCCTTATGATCTTTTATACAAATCTTCAGGGATAGATACTTAGGCGCTAATACCTGTTTCTAATACCTGTTTCTAATATGTGTTTTTGATATCCGCTTGAAATATCAGAAACTATCTCGGAATATACTGTAAAGAACAAAAGACAACCTCAGCTTGATGATTGGGAATGGGGAGATTCCAACAGACAGAAAAGCTTTACTTTCACTGCTGTCTTAGTCTGCTCTCTGACTACCCTACAAAGAAGCTCTACTATCTCTACCTAGAAGCTTATTCCTTAATCAAAAAGCCTGTTTAGGACTCTGCCTTAGGGCCTATGACATATCTATGACTCGCTTCCCGAAGCGATACGCTACCCTCCGATAGTAGCGAAAAAAGAATAGGCTTGTGTGTACCTAATTTGAGAGCCATTCCTAATCACAGATAACCCCTTAGGATCCATCTGACGTCTATTGCTTTTGTCGAGGTAATTAGGACAGCAAAAATCGCTAGAAACTTTTCGCTGCAACAGCTAACTACATATCGCAGAGTAAGGCTGAATTCTGACTTTGCGATATGTAGTTTTACGAGAGATTACTAGAAAAAATTGCTGCCATACAAACCAATTTTTTCTAGTAAGTTCCTAATGCATAAAGCTACAACTGGATGCACGAAAGCCAAACTGGCAACTATCTTCGATAACGAGCGTTAACAGCTAGCCGGTTTTCTGCTAGCCAGCTCTCTTCAGGTAGTCTAGATAAGCCAAGGACTTTTATAGAGGTGCCTCGCGTGCAGCCCGTCGACTTCACAACTTTGGCAGCGGTTGGTGCAGATTTACGATCGCACTGGCTACCGGCCCGCTGCGAGCAGGTCTATCAGCGAGATCCCTACACGATATTTATCGCATTACGAACCCTTGAGGCTCGCGGTTGGCTCGCAATTTCATGGCATCCACAGGCCGCTCGCTTACACATTGCACCGCCACCCCCCAAACAACCCGACACCTTCACCTTCTCTCAGCAGCTTAAGCATCAGCTTGGTGGTTTGGTACTGACCAAAATTGAGGCGATCGCCCCCTGGGAAAGAGCGATCGACCTACAGTTCGCTCACCGCCCTAACGAAGCAGCGCTGTGGCATCTGTACGTTGAAATCATGGGGAAATATAGCAACGTCATCTTAGCGACCGCCGACAACCAAATCGTGACGGCGGCCCACCAAGTCAGCGAACAGCAATCTAGTGTCCGCCCTATTCAAACGGGCAAACCTTACGTAGCGCCACCAGCCATTCGCGGGAAGCGTCCTTCTCGCTCAGAGGCGTTTTCAGATTGGCGCGATCGCGTTGCCCTCATTCCTGGGCCTCTCAAAAAAATGCTGGTAAAATCCCACAGCGGCGTTAGCTCCTCTGTTGCCAGCCAGCTCATCGCCGCGGCGAACCTTGCCGCTGATGCGCAAACCACTGATCTCAGCGTCACCGACTGGCAAAAGCTGTTTCACTGCTGGCACGGTTGGCTACAAACCCTTGAAACTGAAACGTTCGAGCCTGCATGGAGAGACCGTGAATTGAGTAGCTACACTGTCCTCGCCAAAACGTGTCTCACAGCCTCATCCCTTCCAAATGCCCTGCCCACAGACAGATTAAAAGACACCTCAGCTAACTGGCTGAGCCACACCATCCCAGTCGATAGTGTCCAAACTTTGCTCAACGACTACTATCGCCATCAGTTCAATCAAGAAGAATTTCGTCGCCTATACAACCGCATCAGCCAACGGCTCAAAACGCTGCTCACCAAGCTTCGCCAAAAGGCAAGGACTTTCTCCAAACGCCTTAAGCAGTCCGATGAAGCCGAAAGCTATCGTCAAGAAGCAGATTTGCTGATGGCCCATCTGCATCAGTGGCAGGTTGGCATGAACAAGATCACCCTCACCGACTTTGAAAGCGGCCAGCCTGTTACCCTCTCGCTCAACCCAGAGAAAAATGCGGTGCAAAACGCACAGATACGCTACAAGCAACATCAGAAACTAAAGCGCGCACGGCTTGCGGTTATGCCTCTACTGACTGATGTCCAAACTGAGATTAACTATCTAGAGCAGGTAGAAGAAAGTTTAATGCAGATGCCGACATATCAAGAGGAAGCTGATTTGCGATCGCTCGAAGAAACTGGCCGTGAGCTCATCAACCAAGGCTACCTGCGCGATCAGACCGGCTATCAGGCAGGCACAGGGAACACATCTCCTGGACGCCGACAAAAGAAAGAGCCCAAAGAGCAAACGGGCTACCGCCAGTACAAAACCCTTCAGGGTTTTACAATTCTGATTGGTCGCAACAACACTCAAAATGAGCAGCTAACCTTCAAGCAAGCCAGCGACTACGATCTGTGGTTTCACGCCCAAGAAATTCCAGGTAGCCACGTGTTACTTCGCCTTAACGCAGGCGATGCGCCCAGTGATGAAACCATGCAAACAGCTGCCAACATCGCTGCTTACTACAGCCGTGCTCGCCAATCCGATCAGGTTCCGGTGGTCTACACCCAACCCCAGCACGTCTACAAACCCAAAGGCGCGCTGCCTGGCATGGTGATCTATAAAAAAGAAACCATCATATGGGCACAACCTATCGAAGCGAAAAAATTAATCAGTCATTAATTGCTCGTATCAGTCGAGCTCAGCATGTGGACACGTAGCTTTTTATCTATATATCTTCGTGTCTACAAGCTTTGTGTCTATATAGCTTCGGCCATCACAGGCATAAACAGTAGCAGGCTCAGCGTTTCTCCATAAGCCATACCGTCTTCTTGCAGATTGAAGTAGCGCTGAAAACTCAGGACGGCGTCCCGCGTTTGTAGCTCATAAACGCCATGGCTCGGCACGTCATATCCAATCCGCATTAAGAACGTCTGAATCTCCTTGACGTCTGAGCCGATAAGATGTGGATCGTTCAGATATAGCTCACGCGCACTCAACACTCGCTGCGTAGCCCTATCTACGATGCCTGTAATCGGTAGTCGAACAGACGCTTGAAACTTTTCTACAGCCCACTGTGTTATGGGCCCAAACATGCCATCGGCATCTATTTCGTAGCCTTTTTCAATGAGCTTCTTCTGTAAGAATGTCACATCATCTCCTCTCATCATAGGAGTCGATAGCTTTAGTTGACGCAATGGAAATTGGCGCAATGGATCAATCACGGTGTCGTTGGGTTCTTAGAGCTATTAGCGAAAATCAAAGCATTGAAACCGTTACCAGATGGAGTAACGGCAGATGACACCTGTAGGTAATGACACAAGGGATACTTCAGCTGCTTTCGACACAGCAGTTCTCTCTTGATAACTTAATCCTTCTGCTGATACTGACTTCAGACGGAAAAATAATGTGATTTTTTTAATAAGGCAGGGATGCGGAAAATACTTAGAGCGCTCCTACAGTATAAAAACAATACGGAGAAGAGCTCGTATTTTACGATACGCAAATCATCAGTTCTTCACAGACATCAAAGACTCTGGGTGAACTCACTTTGAATGAGCTGTTTTGATCTACGCTCGTAGGTGGGAATGCACCAGAGATGGAAACATCCACGATAAATACATCTGCAACCAATCCCAGCCGTGCAAAAGGGAGAACTGCTATGGAAGCGCTTAGCATCGCTCCAATGATGGATCGTACGGATCGTCACTACCGCTATTTCATGCGGCAAATAACATCGCACACTCTGCTCTATACCGAGATGGTCACGAGCATGGCGATTCGTCATGGTGATTTGGAAAAGCTGCTAGGCTTTGACGCCACCGAAAATCCCTTAGTCCTCCAGGTGGGTGGGGACGATCCGCAGATGCTGGCCCATTGCGCTCGCATAGCGGCTGAGTTTGGCTACAGCGGCATTAATTTGAATGTGGGCTGCCCGAGCGATCGCGTTAAAAGCGGTAACTTCGGCGCCTGCCTAATGGCCCAACCAGAACGAGTTGCAGACTGCATCTCAGCCATGATCAGCGCATCTCCTTTAACGGTTAGCGTCAAGCATCGCATTGGCATCGATGATTTAGACCGCTACGAAGATATGGCTCATTTTGTCGAGACGGTCTCTGCAACTGGGTGTGAGCAATTTAGCGTCCATGCCCGCAAAGCTTGGTTGCAAGGCCTTAGTCCCAAAGATAATCGAACTGTGCCGCCACTGCGCTATGGCGATGTGCATCGGCTTAAACAAGATTTCCCCCATCTCAACATCGAAATCAACGGCGGCTTTAAAACCCTCGTTCAGGCCAAAATGCAGTTGGAGAAAGTGGACGCTGTGATGATTGGGCGTGCTGCTTACGATACGCCCTTTATATTTGCAACGGCTGATCAAGATTTCTTTGGCCAAAACGCTACGCCACCAACCCGAGCGCAGGTCGTGCAGGCAATGGTGCCTTACATCAATAAATGGGTGAATCAAGGCACTCGGCTACATAGCATTACACGCCACATGCTGCATTTGTTTCACGGCCAGCCCGGTAGCCGCGTTTGGAAGCGATCGCTGACCGAACAGTCAGGGCAACCAGGCGCAGGCGCAGAAGTGGTCTTAAACGCACTTGAGCAAGTTACAAAAGCCGCCAAATTAGCACTCGCTCATCAGCAAGCTGCTGAACAAGCACTGTCTATTTAGTGAGTTAGCGTTAGCCTAATTTAGTCAAAAAAAGCCTTTAGTTAAAAAAGCCTACAAAACAAAGGCTATCCTCCCCTAAAACCACACTTGCGCAGCCCAATCTAAGTCAAACCATCTACAAACTCATCTTGGTCTGACGGGCATCTTGGAAAAGCACGCCAGGCATAGCATATTTAGCCTGGCGTATGATGCCATCCGTTATCAGGAGAATTCAGCCATGTCTGTTGCAGGGATCCTGCTGCTGCTATTAGTCATCGCCATCGTACTCATTGGCGGTTTTATTTGGAAAAGCTACAACCGCCTCATTACCCTACGAAACCGCTATCAAAATTCCTACGCCCAAATTGACGTACAGTTGCAGCGCCGATATGACTTGATTCCCAACCTCATCGAAACAGCCAAAGGCTACATGGCCCACGAGCGCGAAACGCTAGAAGCTGTCATTGCGGCTCGCAACCAAGCCATGAGCGCTTCACGCGCCGCCGCTGCCGACCCCAGTAATTCCCAGGCCATTCAGCAGGCGGCG
This sequence comes from Cyanobacteria bacterium P01_D01_bin.105, assembly GCA_039025345.1. Classification (GTDB taxonomy): domain Bacteria; phylum Cyanobacteriota; class Cyanobacteriia; order Phormidesmidales; family Phormidesmidaceae; genus Phormidesmis. The sequence goes on from JBCCOO010000024.1 coordinate 27,006, forward strand.
GCGGCAGAAGCCGGGCTTTCCGGAATGCTCAGCCGGCTCATGGTCGTCAGTGAAGCTTATCCAGAGCTCAAGGCAGATCAGTCTATGAATACGGTCATGGAAGAGCTGCGCTCTACAGAAAACAAAATCTCTTTTGCAAGGCAAGCCTTCAATGATGCGGTCACGCTCTACAACACCAGCCGCGAAGTATTTCCGAACAATCTCATTGCTGACACCTTTAACTTTTCCGCAGGTGAGCTGTGGGCAGAGCTATCAAGCGAAGCGCGTCAGGCACCTCAGGTTGCGTTCTAAGCAGCGAATTTTCAGTAGCGAATTTTCATTGTGAAACGAACAGCTACCTGGTTGCGATAGCTTTAGTCGCTTGGCCTACAGGCGGCTTTTTCATGCAGCTTTTTCATGCAGCTTTTTCCAAACCGCAGCTTTTCTGTCTATGAAAAACTTTTTTGAGCATCAAGATCAGGCCCGGCGCACAACGGCCTATCTTGTGTTTTTGTTTGTTTGCGCCATTGTCACCACTATCATCGCTTTGTACATCGCTTGCATAATGGCCGTTATGAAACCAGGCGACTCCTTTTGGCAGCCCGGTTGGCTCATAACCATTACGGTGGGGACTTGCGCGATTATTGGGTTTGGAAGCATGCATAAGATGGCCGCTTTGCGAGGGGGCGGGCAGGTCATTGCAACCGGATTAGGCGGACAGCTGGTGCGTCAGGACACAGCCAATCCAGAGGAGCGAGAGCTCCTAAACGTGGTCGAGGAAATGGCGATCGCAGCGGGTGTCGCCGTACCCGAAGTTTACCTACTGCCCGGGTCTAGTATCAATGCCTTCGCAGCTGGCCTGACCCCTAACAACGCCGTCATTGGCGTGACTCAAGGCACCTTACATCAGCTTCATCGCAACGAACTTCAAGGGGTAATAGGCCACGAGTTTAGCCATATCGTCAATGGTGACATGGCGCTTAATCTTAAGCTGATGGGGTTAATACATGGTTTGTTTCTCATCCACCTAATCGGACGTGAGCTATTTTTTAGCAGAGGTCACCGCAGAGCGTTTAGTAAGAATAAAGGTGCGGCCTTCAGCATTGCCTTTGCCATGATGGCCATTGGTGCCATCGGCTGGGTTTTCGGTCAGTTGATTAAAAGCGCCGTCTCTCGCCAGCGCGAATACTTAGCCGATGCTTCAGCGGTGCAGTTTACCCGAGACCCTCACGGTATCACCAACGCGCTAAGACGGATTGCGCAGCAGCCGGTTCACAGCGCTCAAATGCGCTCAGCTCAAGCAGAATCGGCTAGTCACTTATTTTTCAACAATGTTTCACTGCTCGGTGCATTTGTTGCGCCCTTTTCAACCCATCCCCCTTTGGCCCATCGCATCCGTCGATTGGGCGGCGGTTCCCAATCACTCTCACCGTCCAAACAAGTCTCATCAGCTCATCGCAAAGCATCTGTAGCCAACCCAAACGCGCAAAATCATGCACCTTTAGCGTCCATCACTCATGCAATGCCGATACCAGGCAGCTCTGACGAGACACCGCTTGCTCAAATCAGTAGCTTTGCAGTGGCTGCGGCGACTGCAGGCAAAGCGGGCATAGCTCCTGAATCCGTGGTTTCTAATATTGGAACAGTGACACCCGCGCATCTAAAGCAGGCCCACTCAATTTTGAGCCACTTACCCACAGAAATTACAAAAATTGTGCGATCGCAACCCGGCGCGGTTGCCGTGGTTTATGGCCTTTTGCTGGATAGTGATCGCGAAGTGAGATCGCGTCAAAAGCGAATCATCTTGGACAGCTCTCAGACAGTCTATGCACTACTCGAAGGCATTGAATCCCGATTGGATCAGCTGCCTGTGCGATCGCGCCTACCCCTACTCGAAATTTGCATTCCAACACTCAAACAGCTAAAGCCTCAAGTCGCAGCCCAGTGCTTTAAGCGCATCAAAGCCCTAGTCAAGGCCGACGGCAAACTATCCCTTAGCGAATTTGCACTCCAAACGATACTGCAATATCGGCTAGCGCCCCACTTCCGCCCCGAACAAGCCAAAAAGGCTCAGTCTACTGATATCTGGCCTGATAGTCTTATTGTACTGTCGGCCCTTGCAAAAGCTGGTCATACAGATCGTTCTCACATAGACTACGCGTTCCGAGACGGTCTTCAGCGGCTCCCCAGATCAGCCCAAAAAGCTATCCCAACGTCTGTCCCCAGCGCATCACTGCACGACGTGAGTAAAGCGCTTTCTCGCCTACGCCTCACCTCACCAAAACTTAAGCAGTCAATTGCCGAAGCCTGCGCTCACACTGTGTTAGCCGATCAACACACAACAGACTCAGAAGCCGAACTACTCCGAGCCATTTTGATTGCACTGGGCTGTCCCGTACCCCCTTTTCTCGATACAGTCACGCCCAATCAAGTCGCTGCAGCCGCTTAACAACGCTTGCGACACTACCGAGAGGAAGCTTGACCGAGAGGAAGCTTGACCGACGAGAAGTTGGGCCATCAGCGGATAGACTGCAAATGACGACGATACTGCCAAAACAGACTAGACACAAAGTTAGCGGTGATGTGAGCCACAATCGGAACTAACAAATTATCGGTGGCTAGCACGCTGACGCCCAACACTAACCCAATAGCGCTGGCCCATACAGCATAAGGCCATTGTTGTCGGCTAGACATGTGCAGCACACCAAAACATGCGCTAGAGATTAAAACACCTGTCATATCTAGGCCAATCGACGGAAGCATTACCCCTCTAAACAAAAGCTCCTCACTCATGCCGGGCAGTAGGCCAATCCAAATAGAGTCAGCCAGCGTTAAAGGGGCCAACACAAAATCTAGATAGTAATCTGCACTTTTCCGATAGGCTGGCCAAAGCTTATATACCAATACGCTTACGGCAGAGATGCTTAAACCGATGAGAACACCTAATGCCGCATTTGCCCACCCAAGCTGGGTTGTCAACTGAGCAGACGGCTCGAAAAAAATCCAAATTCTCGCAATCAGCAGCAAAATCAATGCTGTCGCTGCCATCGCGGCCAGAAGCTGAAATCGACTCAAAACATCACTGCCCGGTCGATTAGGGCCTGTTTGCTTTGGACCTGTTCGCTTTGGGCCTGTTTGCTTTGGGCCTGTTTGCTTTTGGCCTATTCGCTTTGGACCTGTTCGCTTTGGGTCTGACTCCTCTGAATCTGGCCCTGTTGCATCTGGACTTGTTGAATCTGACTCATTTGAGTCTAGCCCTGTTAAATCTGGGCCCTTTGAGTCTGGCCGCCTAGAAAATCTTGCCACTAAAATTCTGCCGCGTTGGCCTAAAAAGAAATATGTCCAAAAATATAATCTGGAACGGAAGAGTCAAACATCAAGCATCATTCTATTGGATACAGCGGCCTAATGTGATACAGCGGCCTAATGTAGTGCGAATCACCTAGCCACTGCATCTGACGGCGATGCATAACCACTGTGGAGTTTTTCACTGTGGAGTTTTTCACTGAAAGCATTATGCAATAGCGAGCCAAGTTACTCACGTTCCCCATACGCTATCTACTGGCTTTACAAATCCTTTACATAAAGGTTAAATCGTAGAGTACGCAAACCATAGACACACAGACAAATCAACACACCGAGACTTCTGGTGTAGTCGAATATGGCGTGGATCCACATTCTTATGAACTTCAACACTGTGTGACAGATGTTACGAATAATAAGGATAGGTTATCTGAAAAAGTGCTTACACGAGCTAGGCTGCATCACTCCATTAATCACGCAATACTATAAGTAAGCAAAGTAATCGTTATCTTTACGATTGTTGGTTTGAACATGCTTGTTGTTGCTTAGTTAGAGGATAAAACTGAACAGATCAATTCGTTTTTACTCCGTTTAGATCAAATGCAAGTGTTTTCGATAAAGCACAACGTTATGCCTGTAACCGTCAATGATCGTCTATGTATAAAAAGTCATTTCGTTGGAGCCAGAACCCGCCTCACTGACACAATTAATCGAACAAAATTGATTCTGCGAAATAGGAGATAAAGCTACTCATATCAACTTCTCAAGGTGTTATCTCAAAAGAGATTAAGGGAATTCAATAGTTACTCAGATGTCTGAATTGGAGCGGCAAATATGGCCGTTATAGGAATATCTCAGACGCTGGTTTAAGGGTCTGCCGAATTCTTTAGTTTATATAGCCTGCGGAACTCAACTTTTAAGATATGGACAGTTCAACGAAAAGAGCGTTATCCGATAGTGAGGTTGGAATTTATGAGTGTGAAGTGCGCCTTAAGTTTCGCATCATTGAAGAACAGCTCACAATGACTAACAAAGATGAGTTGGTAGAGACCCTAGTAGATGCGTTTGCCTACGGCAGCGATGAATATTTGGAAACCCTAGATAGCAATGTAGATATTCAGCAGCTGCACGATGTGGAGAACGCATCACCTCAAATGCGCAGACAGCTCATCCGCTTACAGAACTCCAGCCGTTTGATTTAGACCCTCTATTTTTGATTTAGCCCCTCTATTCTAGAGCGATGGATCAGAAAAGCCTCGGTTAGGAAAGCTAGGTATTCGTTATGTAAAAGCCTTTCTAACCCAGCAACAGCGATGACTTCAGCCGGCTGCAAAAATGTTTGACACGAACTGCAGGGAACAGGTATGTTTGTATGAGTCTGAAAAACAGGCCCCCATCGTCTAGAGGCCTAGGACACCTCCCTTTCACGGAGGCGACAGGGATTCGAATTCCCTTGGGGGTATTAGTTAGAAAAAATTAAGGTTCAGAAGCTCATACGATAGCTTCTGAACCTTAATTCTTTAGTGCTTGTCATAAGCTTAGAAAGAACAGCAAGCTTAGGAAAACTGTGGCATTCATTTATCTATGGCAGTGCTTATGGGAGCAGTGCTGATGAGGTTAGTGCTCATGTAGCGACGCTCTAGACAGTCTGCAATAACTTGGTGATGATTAAATGCAAGCTGCCTGTTAACGGCGTCTTTAACAGCTACCCATTTGGCTTCGACGACTTCCCCTTTAGAGACTTGGGGGTTGAGTTCGGGTAAGTCGGCATCACCGAGATGGAACATGAGGGCGTATTTGAGAGTAACGTTTTGTCGCCGTAAAGGCATGCTGTGTACCTCATAGGGATGTTCAAGGTTTCCCTCAAAATGGAATTGATTGAGAAGCTGTGGGATGTCTAGACCGAGTTCTTCCCAAACTTCACGGTAGACCGCTTCTGTGGCGGTTTCGTCGTAGTCTAGGTAGCCGCCAGGGAGCCCCCATAGGCCTACACCTTCAGGGAGTTCTTCACCGCGCTGCCCAAGGGGTACGTAAAGATCACCCGCCTGATTAAAAAACAACACGGGTAAAACCGTTACACTCCGGCTAATCCATATTTCCTGACCATCCACTTGGATGCAGCGATTGGGCGTACTTTTGAATTTCACAGATAACCTTTATAAGTAAGTTTTACAGATTTCTATAACAAGCATTCTGACTTTGCTGATTGAGCCTTGCTGATTGAGTTGCCTGCCCTTACGTAACGGGTTCAGCCAACAAAATTGTCCTGAGCAACTCAACAGATGCAATAGATTACACAAAAAAAGGGCGCTCTTCTATATAGAGCGCCCTTTAATGGTAAGCCACTAGTCATGGTCAGCTACTAGCAACTCTGTACGGCCTGCAGGGACTCAAACGCGTGTCTCTAGGTACTGACCAATCATGATTTCTGCGCCTGCACGGGAAATGATGGTTTGACGGGTACGGTAGCTATCACCAATTAGCTTGAGTTCTTCTTCAAAGGCGGAGCCGTTATATTCGGTTCGCAATACCATGGTGCGCTGACGGAGCCTTTCCGCTGGAGAATCCCCTATAAATCGATATTGCGCAGTGACAGGCTTAGGGGTAGCAAACCCGCGATCGCGATACATCACATCCCCACGAATGCCAAAAATTGTAGACCCCGTAGAGGGCTTTCGCGCCGGAGAGAGGTAATTGCTTTCCCAGGTTACTTTCACGCCACAGACCATAGGCACCGTTAGCGCGTGGCGCTCACCCAGCTCAGCAAGTGCGGAGCTGTCACTTTCTAAAAAGTGAATTGTGAGGTCACTGACAACTTCTTGTGTTTCACCACTAGAAAGCGTGTAGTAACGACGGCGAGATTGCCAATTGCCCACCGATGCTTGGAAAAACGCGATCGCATTTTTTTCAAGTGTGCTTTGCTGAGTGGCATTTTCCGTAACCAAACTTTCTATACCGTCCGATTCGCAGCCATTCATCCCCTGAGTCTGGGATGAATGGGAGGGCTGATGAGCAGCCGTCGAAGTCAAAAGCATAAATCATTCCTCAAAAGGCTTTAATGGCCAAGCGGCCCTAACAGGCAAAATGGCCTAAAACTGAAACATTTGTTTACATCTCAATCTAAACCATTAAACCGCAGCCCACAATATTCGTTCGGCAGACTACGATACCGTTTTGTTTTTTTTAAGGAATATAGAAGGGAAATCGTTGGGTTCACTTAACTGGGCAGTAAATCTTCTAGCGCTGCCGCAACCACTTTGTGATGGGTATCTTCGCGCAGCTGGATCAGCGTTGCTTTAGCCGATTCAGCCTTGAAAGGCTTTAGGGAATAGGCAAGATACATGCGCGATCGCCAGTTCGGACTCTGCGCCATGGGCAAAAGGGCCTTTAAGACGATGGCTTCATGCTCGGTGCCCGCCAATGTGCTCAGCGTACTCATCCCTGCTTGGGCCGTCGTATCATCCTCATCCTCCAAAGCTGCCAGTGAAATCTCTAGCAGTTTTTGAGGGCTGTCTAGCTCCGGCATAATCGCCAGAATACTGCGCCGCACTAGCCAGTTTTTATTTGCGAAAAACAGCTCTACTAAACGATCTGCGGCAACTGGGCCGTACAGACCTAATGAATTAGAGATCTCGGCCTGGACGTTGTGATCGCTCTCTGCTTGCAGCATGTCTAAGAGGGCGGCATAAGCGGCTTTTGAACGCTTACGCCCCAGCCCCATCGCCACAAAAGAGCGAACTAAAAAAGCTTGATCTTGACGCTGAGCAATCAGTAATGGAACGGCCACCTCACTATCGTGATCCTTCAGCGCAACTAACCCTCGCAGTCGGTGCTGAGGATCTTCGCTGGCGAGCAAGGTCTTTATTTCTGAAATATCTATTCGATCCGACATGGCAACTGAGCAGAGTAACTTCCTAACACTAACGTTGTAAAAGGCTCCCAGACAGGACGCTGCGAGCGTAAGTTTGTATGTAGAAACATTCTGCATGGCAAACTCTCAGCAGAGGGAGATGGTAACATCGTGAGCTAGGAGAAAATACACAACACACAACTGTATTAAGGAGGTTGAAAAGCAATGACTGATAATGCTCTATCTGACAATGCCCCATCTAACAATACTGCGTCTGAAAGTGAGCTATCCGAGAATGCACCGTCCCCAGAGAATCCCTCACAAGCAGAAATTGCAAGCGTGATTGCTGAGTTAGAGCAGTATCGCGATCGCCTCATAGAAGATTTCACGAATACCGCAAAAAAAGCCAAACTCCCTAAGTCAATGGTGATGGCACAGCTCAAAAACCATCCCGAGATCGTCAAAATTGACGCTTCTTTAGCTCAGCTACGCGGAGCAGCCCCCAACCAAAACACACAACCAGCCGCCAACGCCGCTACCTCGTGATCGCGCCAGAAGAAACTAATCAACCTGCCATCAGCCAGCTTATTGCCTATGTCAATGAGCAAATAGAGCTGCTCGCTTTTGACGAACCGGCGCCCAAGCTACTCGAACAGATGGTAGACGGGCTAGCCGATCCGCGACCATCCATCAGGCTGAGTCTCATTGAGGCATTTGGTCAAATTGGAGAACCCGCGACCCCCTTTTTAATGGAAGGGCTTGCCCACCAGGCCACAACCACAGCGCGCCAAGCCTGCTGCCACGCACTGTCTAATATTGGCGATCCGCAAGCTGTTTCGGGCTTGGTGCAGGCCTTGAGAAATGACACCGATATTGTTGTTAAAGGGGCAGCCGCCACTGCCCTGGCAAGTGTGGGTCAATCTGCGTTTGCACCCTTGTGTGAAGTACTGGCTTCTGAAACAGCAGATGCCAGCTGTAAGGGTCAGGCGGCTTGGGCGATCGCCTCTATGAGCAGCGAAATTAGCGAGCAGCTTTATGACGCGGTGAACGACCCATCGCCGACGGTGCGAACAGCCGTGATAGGCGCGATCGCTCAGCTCGCCCGTCAGCATAAAGACCCGAAAGCATCCAAGACGATTCGCCAAGCACTGAGCGATCCGTCCTCAGAAGTGCGCATAGAAGCGGCGGCTGATCTGGCTCGCCTGAACGATCAAGACGCTTATCAAATCCTCGTCAAACTGCTGACAGATCCTGACGCTGAGGTACGCAAGTCCGTTATTCTGGCGCTCGGCAAGTTCGATAGAGAAGGCACTATTCAAACAATTACGCCACTTATTAAAGATCCCTCTCCCCAAGTGCAGCGAGTTGCAACGTTAGTCGTCACACAGCTCCAGTCGCAAACAAAATAAGTCAACCAAAATTAAGTTGCGACGCCTCAATCCATCACTGCAATATTCAAAGGCAAACACATAATAAGGACAAACGGATGCAAGCACTCAGCGAGCGCGCCAAACAGCTCATTCCTAAAGCGCAAATTGTTAGCTTTGAAAGCTGGCAAGATATGTCAAATGAGGCGATCGCTCGTTTTCACACAGCCAACGAAGAAAAGCGCTATCTCACCAACGAAGACTTAGACGCTGTTGGCGCTCATCACGCAAGCACTCTCCAACGGCTCCGTGACCAGGCTCCGGCCATTGTCGATGAAGCTCGCGCTGAAGTCCTCCAAGCTCATCCTGGCATTTTAGAACCCGGCGGCGGACTGTATCCAGCCATACGAGCTGAGGCTTGCTGGCGAGACTTTTGGCAGTTTCTGCGCTGCATCACCTACGGCATCGCGAGCGCACATCAGCAATACACTAGTGCCGAAGGACTGGCAGCAATGGAGCAGCTTTATGAGGAACTAAAGGTGCCGCTACCGGCAATGGTAACCGGATTAAAAGGGATTAAAAAAGCAAGCTTAAGCCGAGTACCAGCCGAACAGCACGAGTTAATGACACCGTACTTTGATCATCTCATAACTCATATGGCTCATTTCTTAGACGCCACGCCTGTTTCTTAAACGAAAACATCCTTCAGAGACTAGTTTTTACCGGTAGAGCCTCACCCTGTAGAGCCTCACCCTGTAGAGCGCCATCTACATTTACTCCCCAAGCATACTCTAAAGTTTTGTAACGCCAGGTAACGGTTTTCGAGTGCCTGACCCTACCCTGTTGACCACAATTCAGAATCCATCTAAGCCCCTCCAAAGGCACGCATTCCTTACCTGGAAACCGATACATGCTCATCAAAACAATGGGAGTGGTCGTCAGCTAGTTTACAAAACTTGACAGAACTCAGCCCCTTTTGCCGCCAAAATGAGAGAGCGCAAGTAATGTTTACGCTAAGCGTTAACTTATATGCCTGTGAAAGGTTTGCTTAATTTTTAATCACAAGAGTAGGAGATAGCATTCATGGCTTTCGGACCAGCATCGAGGTTAGGCGTTGCGCTTTTCGACGAAACGCCACCCATCGAGTGGGTACCCGGTCTCTCACCTGATGATCGCGAAGACATCATCAACGCCGTTTATCGTCAGGTGCTCGGCAACGCCTACGTCATGGAAAGCGAGAGACTAGAGGTTGCTGAATCTCAGTTTAAGCTGGGCGAATTCAGTGTCCGTGAATTTGTCCGTGCTGTCGCCAAATCTGACCTTTACCGAACTCGTTTCTTCGAGGCCTGCCCTCGCTACCGCTACACCGAGCTTAATTTCCGTCATCTGTTGGGACGCGCACCTAACGATTATGACGAAATGAAGTTCCACAGCAACATACTCGATGCAGAAGGTTTTGAAGCAGACATCGATACCTTCTTAGATAGTGAAGAGTATCAAAATACGTTTGGGGAAAATGTTGTTCCTTATGTCCGAGGCTATAAGAGCGAAGCAGCTGGAACTATGGTTGGCTTCACCCACACCTTTGAGTTGGTTCGGGGCGCATCTAGCAGCTCTTTAAAGGGTAGTGTTTCTGGCAGCGAACCTCGCCTAAACAAGTTTGTGATCAACGCAGTACCCACAGCGGTGAAAGCACCGTCTAATGGTTCTGATGGGTGGGCATTCACTGAACCACCTAAGGCTGCATCTGTCCGTGTGGGTGCAGGCATCGGTGAGCGTGGCAAGGTCTACCGCATTGAAGTTACCTCTATTCGGGCAAACACTGTTCGTGCAAAATCTCGTTTTCGTCGCTCCAATCAGGTTTACTTGGTGCCTTACGAGAAGCTCTCCCAAGAGTATCAGCGCATCCATAAGTCAGGCGGCGTAATCGCTAGCATCACTGCTGTAGATTAGCGGGTTTAAATCAAGGCAAGTAGGTAACCTACTTGCCTTGATTGTGTTGTTTTGAGTTTGCGGCAAGCAAACCTTGCTGCATTTATTCTGGCTACGAGCTTGATTTTCTGTAGCCCCTATTGGCGCTGTTGGCTGTTCAGCGCTTTCATCTGTTGAGATTTTTAACTTAACCATAAAATTTAGAAGGAGAGCCCAATGTCTGACTACACCTACGAACTTTGGCCCACTAGTTCTGTTGACGATGTCCAGGCCGTTATTCGTGCGGTTTATAAGCAAGTGCTTGGTAATCCGCACGTGATGGAAAGTGAGCGTCTTGTCACAGCTGAGTCCCAGCTTGCTGACGGTTCTCTGTCTGTACGTGAGTTTGTTCGCGCGGTTGCGAAATCTGACTTTTATAAGGCGCGCAACTTCGAGTGCTGTGGCCCTTACCGTTCTGCGGAGCTTAACTTTCAGCAACTTCTAGGCCGTGCACCTGAGTCTCAAGCGGAAGTCTCTGCGCACATTTGCCGCTGCCAAGAAGAAGGTTACGACGCTGATATTGACTCCTATGTAGATAGTGCAGAGTATCAGAAGGCATTTGGTGAGAATGTGGTTCCTTACTCTCGCAGCGTCAGTCAAGTTGGTCTCAAGCAAGTTGTGTACAACCGCAACTTTGCGGTAAATCGTGGCCCTGCGCAGGTAAGCAGTGCGGTTACTGCTTCTCAGCTTGTGTATGAAGTTGCAACTAACAGCACAAACAAAATCACAACGACGGCACCATCAGCAGGTTCTGTAACTGAGAAGCGCTTTAAGATTAAGACAACGGCTGCTAAGTTTGATCAGCCCCGTCGCGTTAGCTTCAACGAGTACATTGTTTCTGCTACGAAGATGACACCTCAAATTCAGCGCATTCAGCGCAGCGGTGCCAGGATCGTGAGCATCACTGAAGTTAAGTAGCGTTTTGAAAAGTTGGTTCTGTTCGGTTGAATTGACTTTCAAGAATACTTTTCGGGTGCTTTTTTGAAGACTTTTCAATCAAAAGCATCTAACAAAAAACACTGAGAGCAGGCTAGAAACCTAGTCCACTCTCAGTGTTTTTTGTTGTTTCCTTGCCACATTGTTAAGTTAGTTGGATTTGTTAAACGTTTTCTCATTTGTAGGTTCACAGTCCGGTTTCCTAGAAGTAGGCAACTATACCAAAAAGTGTGTGTATCTGTAGTATTCGTCCCTTCGCTAGTATCAGCAGCGTTGCTCACAAGCCACGTCAGACAATAGTTAAGGGCAATCAAAGATTACAAATGCGCCCATGCTTTGGTGTAGCTCCTGTGCCTTTGTGTTGTTAGAAATATGGAGAACCATTAACAATGTCTATCTGGGTCACCAGTCCTGAGCCAGTTGAACTACGGCCTAATGCATCCGAAGAAGACTTGCAAACTGTTATTTCTGCTGTTTATAAGCAGGTGTTGGGCAACCATCATGTAATGGACAGCCAGCGGCTTGTCAGTGCAGAGTCTTTGTTGCGTAATGGCGATATCAGTGTCCGCGGTTTTGTTCGTGCGGTTGCAACGTCTGAGCTTTACCGTGCGCTCTTCTTTGATGCCTCTTCTACTTACACGTTTATAGAGAGCAATTTTCAAAACTTACTAGGCCGCGCTCCTGAAGATCAAAGTGAGATTGCAGCTCACACGCTTACCTGTGTCCAAAAGGGCTATGAGGGTGAAATCGATTCTTATATCGATAGTGATGAGTACTGGCAGAGCTTTGGCGAAAATACCGTGCCGTGCCTACGCGGCCAAAATACTGAAGCAGGTGTCAAGAATGTACGGTTCAATCGTACGCTAACGCTGGCTGGGGGCAATGCCTCTAACCTATCTGGCGCAAAGTCTAAACTCACAGCTGACTTAGGCAGAAACTTGCCCACTAAAATCCAGGCTCCAAAGGGTGTGGGTATGGGTAAAACTGGTCGTGGCGGTCAGTTTACAATTGTCGTTTCTAAGGCAAATCTGGGCGGTCAGCGAACCCCTCGCAGCAATGCCACTTATAAAGTAGGCTACGCTCAGCTACAGAATAAAATCCGTAGCATTCACAAGTCCGGTGGCACCATCGTCAGTATCAGTCCTGCTTAAGGGCTTCCTGATTAAGGGCTTCCTGATTAAGGGAGTAGAAACTGCTTGATGTGTGGGCGTTGGCTCTAACTGGCTCGTTTGTTTTGAAGCTAACGCCCCAGTCAGAGCACGCGCCCAGTGCCCCACAACAAAACAGTTCGTATGGAGAACAACGGTATGAATATCCTCGGAACTTCTGAGATTAGCGATTACCAAGGCCGCACCGTAACCGTTGAGGTAACAGGTGTTTGCCAACAAGCTGTGAACAAAACTGCCAGCTACACAGTGCATGTGCCCTATAGTCAGCTGTCTCAAACGATTCAGCGTATTAGCCGTCAAGGCAGTAAGGTCGCTGCGGTTCGTCTAATGGGCAAGGCCCCTGAGCTATCTGTGCATACAAATGCATCTGCTGAAGATGTCAATCTCGAGGCCAAAACAGTTGTCACTCAAGGCGTTAGCAAGCACAATAAGCCTGCCGCTAAAGCGCCTCGAAAGAAAACGCGTAAGCGTCGCTAGTCGTCATTAGTCCATAGAATCCATCGCTATCGACCATGAACTAAACCGCATTTATCGCCTGCAAGGACACTTGTCAGGGCCTCATTTAAGGCATCATCATACATACAGTCTCTCCAATCTTTGAATCTTTTTATGATGGATATTGATACCTTTGTGGCGCGTTCTTTAGGTCGATGGCGATCGCAGCGAAGCGCTCATCACCTCGCCTTCGCACACTTTGAAGAAGTCCGCTCTACCGTTGATATTGAGCCACTAGCTGCAGATGATCCGGCCGTACTTGCACTGTGTGAAAGTCAAGGTTTTGAGGTAGCAACCATTACTAGCCCCTTTAAAATGAGTTGGGAAGGCGAGACCGACTGGGATGAAGACGAGGTGCTCAAAGGACAAACGATTCTGGTGCCTGTGCCTGATCTGAGCGAACTTGAAAAAGGTCATCACAGCGGCAAACTATTGCGCGACCAAGGCTACGCTGAAACGGTGCCTGCTGCAGGCCACTACACCATTCATCCAGACGGAACCTTTGTGCTCACCACTGGCTACGACCGTGCCGCTGCCGAAGAAAAAATTTGGTTTGCAACGGATAACCTGCGTTTCCGTGTGTCACTGATTAAAACTTCAGACGGTAAAGGCGTAACTACATCCTCCTTTGCATCAGAGCTACGCCTCCCAAAGGAGGATACAGAGAAGTAAGAATACAGAGAAGTAAGAATGCAGAGAAAAATTAGATAAAAGAAGTCCGTCAAAAGATTTAATCACAAGAAAGCCTAGATATAGGCGTCTTCTCTGGCCTCCTTTTTCTTACAATTAGATTAAGGTTTCTACCATTGAAGTCAAAACTCAGAGTCTTCACTTTTTAAGCCGCCCTTTCAAACTCCCCTTTCAAATTCCCCTTTCAAGTCCAAAACATGACCGTTCCCACTGTCGCCTCTACGACACCCTCCTCCGTTCAACACCAAGATTTTATCGACCTGATTCGCTGGATGGCTGGGGATTTCAGTAACCTTAAGCAGTCTTACGAAAGCCCTACAGACTTTGCCCATATTCGTATTTTTTTCCGTCCTCTGCCCTTCGATTTTTTTACCGCGTTGGGTTTCCCTGGTGGCATTGGGTTTTACTCTGAGCAAGTCTATGACTACGACCTATGGAGTCCCTATCGCCAGGGGTTACATCGGTTAATCAATACCGGTGAAGGTGGTATCTACATTGAAAACTACGGATTTCAAGATGGGGTGCCCTACGCAGGTTCTGGACACAACCCTGACATTCTTAAAACGATCCCTGCAGACTGTGCCATCCGCCGCAAGGGCTGTTCGATGGTGTTTAAACGTGAGCAGTTAAACGGCCAAGATACTTTTGTGGGTGGTGTGGAACCGGGGAACAACTGCCTAATTCCGCGCAAAGGGAAAAAAACCTATTTGGTGAGCCGGGTAGAGCTGACTGAAAACACTTGGGTTAGCCTAGATCAGGGAATGGATGTTGAAACTCACGAACATGTTTGGGGCTCGACGGAAGGGGCTTTGCGCTTTGAGAAAAAAGAAAGCTTTGCCCATGAATTACCGCCATTAGATGAATGGATATTAAAGGAAGGGGCTTTAGATGAATGCTCCCCAGCCCAGTTAGACCCGAACCATCTGCTCTAAAAACAATGCTGCCACCCCCCGCAAAAAAGAAAATGCAGGCGTGGATCCGCAGCCGTCATCTCATTTGCTCGGGTAACTTTTATATCTTTGAGACGGTGGAATTTTCTACTGTAGATAAGTTTCAAGACTGTGTGGAAGCGTTGGGCGGTACGTTGATCTCAGTGGAGCCGTTAAAAAAAATCTGGATTGGTAATCATCGCCGCGTTCTTCTGTACAGGGCTAAGGCGAGTTTGCACACGCCTCACCATGAGCTAAATCAATATTGGATTAAGTACGGGAGCTTTCGCACCCGATTTGACAAGCGAGAATAGATAAGCACCTCTTATGACCCAACATACTGATGTTGTTCAGCTCACTCGCTGGATGGCCGCTGACTTTAGCAATCAGCCTCAAGCGATTGAGAATCCACCCTTTTTCGCCCATATTCAGGTTTGTATGCGGCCTTTACCCAAGGGGTTTCTCTCGGGCATCAGTCTCTATTTAGAGCAGGCCTATCACTATCAGCTCAACCAGCCCTATCGTGTGCGGGTTCTGCACTTTATTCAGCGTGAAAATGATGTGCTGCTCGAGAACTACAAGGTGAAAGATGCGGAGCGATTTTATGGTGCGGCGCGCGATCGTGCCAAACTTGCCACCCTCACCGCCAACGATCTTGACACGATGGACGGCTGCGACATCATCGTAAACTGGACAGGCGAGAGCTTTCGCGGGCAAGTAGAGCCTGGCAAAAAGTGCATGGTCATGCGCAAAGGCATGAGCACCTACTTAGATAACGAATTTATTGTCACCTCAGCGCATATGACCAGCTATGACCGAGGCCGCGATCCTGAAACCGATAAGCTTATGTGGGGCTCTATTGCTGGCCCCTTTGAATTTGATAAAGTTGCTCGTTACGATCACGAAGTAGAGCCGTAGGCTGCAGAGCTTTGCTCTCCTCTGCGATTGCGGCGCTGAAGCTTACTAGGCAAATGAGCCTACCAGCCAAATGAAGAGTACTGCGACGCGACATCGAATGCATCACGCGCAGCTGCATCATCTTTACTTTGTTCTGGCACGGTTTCTACTCGGGACTCTGCACAGAAAGAAGCCGTACTCAAACCGCCAAAGCGCTTGACGACGCTGGTGCGAATTCGCAAATCAGGATTTGCAAACCAAAAGCGCTCTACTGAACTCATGGTTTCGTAGTCAGTCGTGAGTACTAGGCCATCTTCCGAGTCCATTTCATAGCGGCCAATCACTGGCACAATCTCTGCGTAGCCTCGCTCACGCAGCAAATTACCCGTTTGGGGATTGCCCTCATCTGGAATGAGCGCAAAGACCGTAGAGCCTTTGTGATCTTCGCCCTCCTTATCCCAGGCCATTTCACCCTCCCAAGTCACATAAGCGCCACCCACAGCGGTTGTGGGATCCACATCATGCATTTTGCAGATTTCAATAATTTTTTCGTTATCTGCAGGTAAAGCCTCTACTGCAATATTGGAGCCCCCGAGCTCTGCTCTGCGAAATGGTAAATGGTGCGTTGTCCGCTGAGACTGCCATTGTCCAGCGCTCTGCTGGAAAAACTCCATTACATTCATGAATTAACGTCGCCTTCTAATTTCTCTTACAAAAACCTAACTAACACAGCAATTACAAGGCATGTGCTCTCTTTTTAATATAGCGCGGCTTAACGGAACAAAGGGGCAGATGGGGTGTTGTCAGTTAAGTGCGTTGGCATCAGCCTCTAGTTGTGTAGCCCACATATCAGATCGTCTTGTTTATCTGAGCTAATTTCTCTAGCAACTTTTATTTCTGGCTTCTGGTGAGCACACACATATCTAACAAGTTTGCAATCAACGTCTATCAAGACGCGCTAACTGGGTTAACTGTTCGCAAGTTCTTATGGGTGACATCAATGTCATTCATCTCAACAGTTAATTTAAGTAACTTTCGCTACGGAATATATTTACTTTTTTGCGCTATTATGCATATCAAGTCAAGGAATACTTTTATTCCAATGTCTTGACTCACCCGTACAGACTTACAAGGATCTTGCCCAGTAAATAGTCTGGTGCAATGTCTTTCTAACCTTTTGGAGGAGACCACATTATGAGCAAATCAGGAAAGGATACGATGCCCGGAAACTTGAGCGTGGAACAGCAGTTCAAACTTAAAGTGCTCAAGGATCAAGTTCAAAGCCTTAGCTTGGAGCAGGCCCAAGATTATGTTGTTGAGGTAATGCGTCAGATGATGGTGAAGGACAACTTAGTTAAGCATCTGCTAAAGAACGCATAGGCTTAACGCTACGCGGTCTAACCAAGTTATCCATAGGCAAAACCTTTATGCTTCGCCGAATGTAGACTGCGACTCAAGAAGATAGGCGGATTTAATAGATATATCCACATAAATCGCTCATATATAGAAAAAGCGGATGTGCCTTTGTTTGCCAAAGCCCATCCGCTTTTTCATAACGTTTAAACCTGATAACCACCCCTAATCAAACACGGAATATACGCTTCTAATACACGTTATCGATAGCGCCATAGCGCCCCTTTTTTTAGCTAAAGTAAGAAATAGCCAAAACGCCAGTGGAGAGGTAAACAACCGCATAAGGCAGATGCCGATCAGCCTGCCGCAAGAGACAGATGATACGAAATACTAAGAAAGACTTCTTTTCGGTTACGGGGAACCGTTTTTTATGATAAGGCTACATCCCTCTCGCTGAAAGGGATGTAGCCAAACAGAAATTTATTTGTAACGGATTATTGCTTTGTTTTTAATAAAGCGGACGGCTCTACCCCCCATCTTTTAATCTGTATTCACTGGTGAAAAAGCCAGATGCTGTATTACGAAGAAGGAGAGCTTAAATGCTTGACGCTTTCTCTAGAGCCGTTGTCACGGCTGACACTAAGACTGCTACTATCGGCGGTGGTGAACTTGCGGCTCTTAAGAGCTTTGTCTCTGAAGGTAACAAGCGATTGGATGCTGTAAGTGCAATCGCTTCCAACGCTAGCTGCATCGTTTCTGACGCAGTTTCCGGCATGATCTGTGAGAACACTGGCTTGATTCAAGCTGGTGGTAACTGCTACCCCACTCGTCGCATGGCAGCTTGCCTCCGCGACGGCGAAATCATCTTGCGCTATGTGACTTATGCGCTTCTCGCTGGCGACGCATCCGTATTGGATGACCGCTGCTTGAACGGCTTGAAAGAAACTTACGCTGCTTTGGGCGTTCCTACAGGTTCTTCTGCTCGCGCAGTTAACATCATGAAGGCTTCTAGCGTAGCTCACCTAACTGGCACTAACAGCCCTGAGGCTGGTGGCGCTCGTTACAACAAGAACGACGCTGCACAAGGCGATTGCTCTGCATTGGCTTCTGAAGCTGCTGGTTACTTTGATCGTGTTGTTTCTGCTATTTCCTAGTAGTGACCTAGTCTATTGACTATCGCTATTAGCCTAAAGCTGACTCAACTATTGACTTTTTACTTAGTTAACCGATCAAACATCAATTTGGAGAATTAAATCATGAAATCTGTTGTAACCTCTGCTATCGCTTCGGCTGATGCAGCTGGCCGTTTTCCTGGCGCTTCTGACTTGCAGGCTGTTCAAGGTGGTTTGCAGCGTGCGGCTGCTCGCCTAGAAGCTGCTGAGAAGCTAAATGCTGGCATCGACCAAGTTGCTAAGGAAGCTTACGATGCTGCATTCAAGAAGTACCCTTACCTCAACGACGCTGGCGAAGCTGGTGGCGACCAAGTTAAGAAGGACAAGTGCCTTCGCGACATCAAGCACTACCTGCGCTTGATCAACTACAGCTTGGTAGTTGGCGGCACTGGTCCTTTGGACGAGTGGGGCATTGCAGGTGCACGTGAAGTGTACCGCTCCTTGAACTTGCCTACTGCTCCTTACGTGACAGCTATGCAGTTCACTCGTGACCGCGCTTGCGCTCCTCGTGACATGTCTCCTCAGGCACTCACTGAGTTCCGTGCTCTTCTTGACTATGTAATCAACTCCCTTTCCTAGGTTGTTGTTGTTTAGGCTAGTGCGTATGCATCTGGCTTAGGCATCTAAAGAAGACTCCTAACTAATGCCTTGTTCGAGAAGGTTGTGTTAGGGGTCTTTTTTGCCTTTTGTTGTTATGTTCTTGTGATGATGGCTTAGTCCACTATGGCCCTGGCTTGTTGTCTCTTTTCGATGTTCAATCAACATTCTTGAAACTAATGTCCGCCGATTCTCTCTTTACCCAGCTCAAGCATCCCAATCCCACCATGCGCCAACGAGCGATGGTCCAAATTGTTGACACTCGTGATGAAACAACCATCCCGCGATTAATGGATGCATTGGGCGAAGAAGATACTGTTTATCGGCGTGCTTCAGTCAAAACGCTTGGATTAATTGGCCTGGAGTCAATCCCAGCCGTGGTAGAGCAAATGCTGAATAGTGAAAATGATACGGTACGAGCCAGTTGCACGAAGGCGATGGCTCAAATTGCTGTCAACCATCCTGACACGCCTTTTCCGCAGGAAGCCCTAGCCGCGTTGCGCAAGGCCATGGAAGATCCGTATCCGGTTGTGCAAATTGCTTCGGTAATGTCGTTGGGTGAAGTGGGTGTGCCTGCTGTCGATACACTGCTAGACGCTTTAAAGACGACAGATAATGTTGCGATCGCCCTTACTATCACCAATACACTCGGGTCAATCGGTGACCCTCGCGCCATCGAAGTCTTACGGGAACTGCTCCAAGACGAATCAGTTGATAGCTATATCCGTGAAACAGCAGAAAGTGCCTTACCTCGATTAGAGCAAATGATTGCGCTAGGTGACATGAAGGGAGGGGAGCGTTAATGTCATCTGTCCCATCGAAACGACTAACAGCGACTGAGCACTTTCAATAGAATCAAGCCAATAGAATCAAGCCAATAGAATCAAGCCAATAGAATCAAGCCAATAAAATCAGGCCGCTTAGGTAATGCTGTTTTGTCATAGTAGATGACTAACAGTAGTCCCTAAGCGGCCTGAGCCAGTTCAGAATTAAACTGCGTTTTGATCAACAGGCTTAAACCTTAAGAAAGGCCAAGGGCTTTGCGGATCAAATCATTGGCACGATCAGGTACCCCTGCCACCCCTGCCACACCATTATTAAAGCTGCCCTTAGGGAGTATCTGAGTTTGGAGCTGAGGCGCATTTGAACTCGAAATTGCCTTATCACTAGTAGAGACACTCGGTAGCATCTTAAACATGTTGGTATAGCCCAACATGCTCTGCCCTGACTGAGTTTTGTACCCTCTATAGTAAGGAACAATATTTTCTCCAAATACTGACTGATATTCATCGCTATCGATATAAGTATCGATGTCAGCATCGTACCCTTGCGCATCTAACACATTGCTGTGCTGCTTAACTTCGTCATAACTATCAGGCGCACGACCCAGTAAGTGTTTAAAGTTCAGCTCATGAGAGCGATAGCGAGGAGAATTATCAACAAACCGAGATTTATACAAATCCGACTTTGCCAGAATCCGCACAAACTCACGGACGCTGAGCTGCTCAGATTTCAACTGTGACTCAGCCACTATTAAACGCTCTGATTCCATAATGTGAGCATTACCTAGAACCTGCTGATATAGGGCGCTAATAATCACTTCCATCTCTTGAGCCGAAGAGCCTGGGACCCACGTAATCGGCTCAGGAGCTTCTGGGGGCTGCGTTACCCATGTTATTTGTGGCTGATCTGGTGCTACGTATTCCGACTGTTTTGGTGCTACGTACTTAACGCCCGTACCCTTTCCTAGCATTGCAGCGGTAACTGCATAAGGCTGGCTTGTGCGAGCACTTTGATTTGTGTTACCACCTTGGTAGTAAGAGATGGCCGATTTCATCGGCGGTAGGTTCGCCAATGTCTGCTCAAATGCTGTTTTTGAACTGGCTGCCTGAGACAATGCTATGAGAGAACCGTCCTTAGTCAGTGTAGAAAGCTCCAAAATTTCTGTCGGACGATTTTCTAGAAGTGATTGATCGAGAGCAACATAAGCCCCTCTATCAATAGACTTATTGCTACAGGCAGCCCCTTTCAACAAGGTGAAAGAATGGGTAAAAGAAGTTAAAGGGATACCTGTTTGAGTGGTATAACCCCGGTTGTAAGGAACAAACATGGTTCCAAAATTATTGCGATACTCGTCGCTATCTAGATAAGTATCTATTTCTGCCTCAAAACCACCTGTAGCTAAAATCTCAATGTGCTCAGAAATTTCAGCGGAGCTTTGAGGCGCCCGCCCCAGCAGATGCTTAAAGTTCAGCTTAATAGCTTCTACATTGGTGTAGGGGCTAAAGAACAAATCAAAATAGCGTTGCGACTTGGCTAACAGGCGAATAAATTCTAGGACCGTAATTTGACCGCCGCGAAGCTTTGATTCTGCGAGCGGTGACCTTTCGCTTTCCATGAGATAGGCATTGCCAAAGACTTGCTTATAAGCTGCTGCAATGACGAGGTCCTGCTCTGGTACAGATGCCCCAGGAATTAACTCTACGGGGTCATTGCCTGCGAACGCACTAACATAGGGAGCTGAAATTGCATCAGGGAATAATTCATCTTTGTATAGGTCACTCCCCAACGATTTGGCTAGGTTAAATCTTTTCGCAGTGAATAACTTTACAGCCTTAGCGGTAGCTAAGGGCTGCGGCTTATAGACTGGCGGCTTGAGCAACGCCTCTTGTAGCTGGGGGAGCCCATTATCATTAACGGACTTATCGCTGCTACAAGAGCCTTTCACCAGTTCAAGAATTCGATTGTATCCTGCAACAGGTTTACCCGTTTGGGTCGAATAACTAACGTAGTAAGGAACGATATCCTCCCCGAAGTTCTGTGCATATTCGTCACTATCGATATAGGAGTCGAGATCAGCGTCTATGCCTTCTGTTGTCAGTGTCTTGATGTGTTGAGAAACTTCTTGACCAGAATCTGGGGCACGGCCTAATAGATTCTTAAAGTTAATCTCTACGACCCTAATATTAGGAAACTTATTCACGAATAAGTCACGATACAGCTCTGACTTCGCCAATGCCCGAACAAATTCCTTAACCGTGAGCTGGCCGTCTTTGAGCTGTGATTCTGCCTTCAGCAATCTTTGACTTTCCATCAAATGGGCATTGCCAAAAACTTGCTTGTAGGCAGCTCTAACAACCAGCTCAATGTTTTCGAAGTTAGTTCCGGGAGACAACTTAATAGGTTGTCTCTTCCTATCAGAAAGAAAGAGTGATTTGAGCGTATCCTTCTCTTTTATCCATTGCCCGAGTCGCTGGGGAGTTTCTAAAAACTCTGGCGACTTGTAATATCCAACAGGTCTAATAGCCGGGGATAATTCAAACGCCCTAACAGCTTTAGCCAGTAGATCTTCTGAGGTTGGCGGCTTGGGCACAGGAAGGGTGATTGCAGGAGTGACCGGAGGCAAGCTGCCGAGAGGGATAATCTGAGAGGGTTGGTTCTGAAGAAGGGCGGACTGTAATTGAGGTGCTGTGGCATTGCCAGCAGTGGACATAGATTTGTTACTACTGGAAGTCCCTTTGACCAAGGAAAAGGAATGGGTATAAGAGGTTAATGTTTTACCCGTTAGGGTTGCATGGCCTCGATAGTAAGGCACGATATCCGTCCCAAAATTTTCCAGGTATTCATCACTATCAAGGTAAGAATCAATCTCGGCATCAAACCCCTCTTGCGTCAGAGTAGTGAGGTGGCTAGACACTTCTGCGGAGTTTTCAGGCGCACGACCTAGCAAATGCTTAAAGTTCAGCTCAATGGTTCTTAAGTTCGTGCAAGCATCAAAAAATAATGTGCGGTATCTGTCTGATTTAGCTAGCTGGCGCACAAACTCTAGCACTGTGATTCGACCACTGCGGAGCTGAGATTCTGCGAGGGGAGAACGTTCACTATCCATTAAGTGGGCGTTACCAAACACTTGCCGATAAGCCGCCCGGATGACTACATCTGCCTCCTCGACAGAAGCACCGTTAATGAGCTCTACAGCGGGCGCTTTTGCGATCGCCCTCAGTTCACTGTCGCTCAATGAATAAGTGTTTCCAGAGAACTGTCTTAGCGGAGTCTGCTCGGCATCACCAGCTTCCTCCCGTCGTTTTATCGCTCTGGCTAAGTCAAATCCTTCAGGATTAAATTTTTTTCTGGCTTCTCGTAAGACTGAAGGGCGAAATAAAGTGTTGTTAATCATATTGTTGTGCTATTGGCCTAAATTTACTGTCGTAAACCCTTCATCTGAAGAATATCAGCAGCTTAACTAAACAGAACGCTCAAAAGCCTAACCCCAGAGAGCCTAGAGCTCTCTTTTCTGCTCGCAGCAGATGATCAGGATAGAGTTCTTAGGCATGACGCAGCAATGAACAACATAGACTACAAACCATGAGTCTATTGCTCCGACTGATGAACATCAATCCTTATTTGTCAGTCAAGCAGCAGATTAAATATTATCAATAGTGCACTCTCAAAGTCCAGCTACCATAGGCCTTAATTGAGAACTGTTTAGCGGAGCGCATTTTAGCGGAGCACGTTGCTTTATGAGTCAATGGAGTCCCGTCTTCATAATCCTATGATTGGAGGACATCGAAAACCATGACAAATAGTTAAGGCTTTATCTTGCGGAAACGAACGTTCTACGGAGAATTGGCGTCCGATCAAGATGAATTTCAATCGGGCGCTAACCTCTGACTTTGCTGACAGTAGGGGCACTATGGATTAGAGCAAGTATATTCTTCACCCGTTTCTATCCACAGCGTTCCCAGTGCAGATCTAGCAGGTATATCTAGCGGGTATATGAAGAAATAATACAACTACTAAATGAACTCGATTATGTGCTCAAGGCCTTGAGCTCTCACAGCCTTGAGCGCCTTACTACTTAGAATATCTAAAGCAACGCAAATTAGTTTCGGACGCCTACAGAAACGTATCTGTCAATAAATTCATTATTAGACAGATACGTTTGTTTCGTTATATTAATCATTTCTCATAAATGATTTCATAGACAACTGTTGTGTCGTAGTTTTTAAACTGTAGGACAGGCTCTTATGGAAGTGTGCTTGGGCTAATGGGTTCAGCAATACAATTTTGAACTTTTTGTGGAAGCGTAATGAGCTAATGGGGTAGAGCCTTATAACCCTCACTAAGCCTTATGGTTACGATACGCCGAGACTTTTGCATATCGTAAAGTCTTTATGTCTTCTGTTTCGTTTAGCCTTTTCCCATATTGGAGGTCACATCTGGTTAGTAGCTGGTCTGACAATTGAGGTCATCACCTAATGGCCTCACTTTAAAATTCCAAATGTAATAGTGGAGAAACTTAACATGTCAATTTGGGTGACCAATGCTGCTCCCTTAGAGCTGAAGCCAAACGCCTCAGAATCAGATCTACAGAACGTGATTACGGGTGTTTACAAGCATGTGTTGGGCAACCATCACATCATGGATAGTCAGCGCCTTGAGAGTGCCGAATCACTATTGAGAAATGGTGATATTAATGTTCGTGGCTTTGTCCGTGCAGTCGCTAAGTCTGACCTTTATCGCAGCTATTTCTTTGAATCTTCTTCTCCATACAGCTTTATTGAGAAGAACTTCCACAACCTCCTCGGTCGTGCCCCTGACGACCAAGCTGAAGTCGCAGCCCACACAATCAGCCTCCAAGAACTAGGTTACAACGCCGAAATTGATTCCTACATCGATAGTGATGAATATTGGAATAGCTTCGGTGAGCACACTGTCCCTTATCTGCGCGGTCACGTAACTGAAGTAGGTGCTAAGACCGTTAGATTCAACCGTACTCTGAATTTGACCGGTGGCAATGCTCAGAATGTAGCGGGTAAACGTGCAAAGCTCACCACTGATTTAGGGGTAAACTTGCCCACCAAAGTTAGAGTGCCGAAGAGCCTAGGTTTGGGCCAGTCAGGGACTGGTGGACGTTTCCGTATTGTGGTTGAGAAAGCAAATAACGGGAATGGCCGCAATCCTCGCAGTAAAGCCAGCTACGAGATTGGGTTTGCTCAGATGTCCACTAAGATTCAGACCATCCATAAGTTTGGCGGTAAAATCGTCAGCATTGCCCTCATATAAGGTTCTGATATCAGATATAGAAATTGCGCTCTACTGCTCTCCTCTTTAGAAGAGAGCAGTAGAGCGCAAACTTAACTAAAAGTATCGGCCTAAAGTATCGTCAGAGCTCTCTCTGCCCGTTATACGCATTAGCATTTCAAAGTGTTTATTTGGAGTGCTAATGCGTGTTTGATCAAATAATGACTAATGATTTAAAGCAATGTCTAATGGCTTCTCTAAGTATATTTCAGCTCCCTGAAGAGCAAGCCATGTAGGGAGTTTAAACACCTCAGCATCTGTTGGAGAATCCTGCCAAGCGCTACGTTGCGGCTGTTCATTTATCGAATTACTGATATCGGACTGCTGATAACAAACTACTGAATCCGAAAATTATACAAACCTATCTTCAACAACGGCTCGTCTCTGCTGTTCCCGATGGAAGTGTGCATGCAGATTTGAAAAGTTAAACTGTTAAGTGAGCTGGCAACAGTCGAAATGTACAGTTAAGTCAGTCTGTTCTAATGACATTGACTAATTTATAGGAAACACAATTACAGGGCAGTCGCTAAAGCTTTATTTTTGCGACGGAGGTCAGTCCCAGCCATCGTCCTCTTCTTCTTGTTGTTTCTCTAGCTGAGAAATGGCTAACTTGATGACGGGTTGAATGGTTTCATCAGTTTCGTTGCCAAGGGCAGCTTGAAGCGGTGAGATCGCCTCTCCAGCTCCAATCTTCATCAGTGCCATTGCGGCTGTTTTTCGCACGAGGCTCTCTGAATCATTAAGTACGGGGGTTAGTTCAGTCACCATAGCCTTATTGCTTAGCTTGCCCAACGCGGCGGCGGCCTCAGATCGCACCATGGCAGCTTCGTCTTGGAGGGCTTGCAAAATTAAATTTAGTGCCTTGGGATCTTCGCTCTCTTGGGCCAAACTTGTGAGCGCGCCGACCACCGCGCTACGGACTTCTTCTCTTTCTGAATCGGCAGCAGCGTACAAATGCTTGGCCCCGGCTGTGCCGACAAAAGAGAGCCCCCAAGTGGCGAGTCCCTTAGCGCTATCAGGATAGTCATCAGAGGCAATGATATCGAGCAGTGCGCGTGCGGCGTCTTCACCCATAACTGCCAATGCGCCAACGACTGAACCTTGTACAACCGTATCTTCATCGTTCAACAGTGAATGAACCAGCGTGGGAATTGTGGTTTGATCCGCAATCAGCGTCATGGTTTTAGCGCACGCTCTACGCACCACTTCATTTTTGTGGTGAGCGAGTCCATCGATAAGGGCGGGTGTTGCCGGTTTCCCTACTCGTCCCAAAATCTCAGCAAAGGCAAGCCGCTTCATGCCTCTTGTATCATTGAAGCCTTCTACGAGCTGCACCAGCTGCCGCTCGTCTGAGCTATCAAAGGTTTCTGTATTAAGCTGACGCTGAACCTCTATGATCAAAGCATCAGCTTCTGGCTGGGAAAGTGGGCCAGGTTTGCTATTTTCGGAGCTGTTCATATGGACAATCGATTCTCTCGTCTGTTTAATCTTACTGAAGCGCAGGCCATTGAAGTACTCGATGGCGCAGCAAATGACTCTGATGAGGCGTCAAATCGATACATTGCAGCTTCTCACTTGGTGAATTTTGATACGCCAGAGGCGATCGCAGCGCTAGTAAGAGCTGTTCAAAATGACGACGATGATTTAGACAATCGCATTGTGCGTCGTAAGGCTGTAGAGAGCTTAGGTCGATTAAAAGCAGCCTCTACGCTGAGCGTAATAGCGAACTGTCTGAACGATGCAGATAACTATCTGGTTGAAAATGCGGCTTGGGCCATCGATGAAATTGGCACCGACGATCAACAAATTTTAGAAACACTGGCCCAGCAGCTTGATCGAGACGGGCAAAGCTATCGGACGATTATTCACACCTTAGCAAAGGCAGGATATACGCCTGCGGCAGAACGGATAGAGCGGTTTACCCATAGCGAACAAGCGCCAATTGCAAGTGCGGCGTTTTCAGCGCTGTATCGGTTGAAAGGCGATGAGCGTGCGATCGCTCAGGTCAAAAAATATCTGCAAAGCACCAACGTCAACGCCCGCCGAGGCAGCATCCAAGATTTGATCGATGCAGACTATTACCAAGCCATCCCCCACATTGCACAATGTCCCGTTTCCATGGTGTTTCGATTACGAGGGATTAGCCTTTTGGGTCAATCTGGCATCGCCAGCAACGCCCTCACGTTCACTGACATTCAGCCCATCCTCGAAAAAACGCTCAAAGATCATCCCAATCAGCTCGCGCTTGTGCATCGCTACGACCAAGCGCAAACCCTACCCAGCCTCGTTCAAGCGCTGTATGGCACAGACTTTGGTCGCTGCTATTTAGCCACTAAAACGCTGATAGAAACCTATCCTGAAGAAGCCCCCGCAGCTTTAATAGAAAGCTACAAAGCCGAAGGCTATAACGACTACGGCGCGCATTATCACATCATGCGGCTGTTCGGCTGGCTGCAAGTTTCAGCAGCATACGATCTGCTCGTCGAAGCGCTGAACAACAAAGCACCCCAATTTCAAAAGTCTCGTACCGCCGCTGCGATCGCCCTAGCCGAACTCGGCAATCCTCAAGCTATCCCCGAACTTCGCAACGCGCTCACTATCCCTATCTGGGACTTGCAATACGCTGCTCTTTTAGCCCTGACTCAACTTAACGATCCGCAGCCACTCCCCCTCGCTTTAGATAACGCAGACCTGCACTGGCTAGTACGGGCCAAACTAAGTACGATATAGCCCCGCATAAGTAGCAGCACTGCTGTCAAATAGTAGCAACACTGCTGTCAAAGGTAAGAAATAATACCTAAACTAGAGGGGTAATCGTATGCTCTCTATGATCATGTCAACTATTTCTGTCTTCCATGAGTTTTTTAGGGTATGCGCTGGTCAATGGAATTCAGACCGTACCTATCATTACCTCAATCCTGACTCTGTCGAACGATCAAACACCCAGTTTGGCGTGGCTCCGTTGAACGAGCAGCAAAAGGAACAGGTTTTGGCAGATAATCACTACACCAAAGACCCCATCAGTCTCGATAGCTGCCCTGGCTTGCACTTCAACTATCACACTATTTCTGAAACCGGTGAAATTGTGGAACAAACCATGAACCTTGTGTTTGTTCCAGAGGCCAACACAGACCCACAAGTAGAAACCACCGCCATTCTTGAAGGGGACTATCTACGCGACCAAGCCTACGAAGAACAGCGACCGATGATCGCTCACTTTCGATTTGATAGCCACACCCGTGAGTTGCTGTTAACGACGCGCTACAGCCAAATCGTTTCCATAGATTCCATCACCTTACTCACCCCTCAAATCCGCCTGAGGCGAATTTGCAACTACCCCAGACCCTTGGAAGGTCAGTCGTTAAGCGAGCCAGAACTGGTCGGGTTAGGTATTGAGAGAAAAGTTTCTCAAGAAGCGAAAACCGACACCGATGATATGCGAAAGATATTTATCCCGAAAATCGTGGACCTGTACGGTATTGACTATGCCGCCTCAATGGACAAATACCGTTAAAGCCAAGGTTGCTATTGAGAGCACAACCAACCTAATCGCTAGCTGCAAAGAAATTAAACGCTATGCGTCCATTGCATTGTCTAGCCATATAGTCTGTTATTAATGTCTGGAGTTAAGCCCCTTTCTTATGTCAGCTTTATCTGTGTTCCATCAGTTTTTCGATATCTGCGTTGGCAGTTGGGATTCTGAGCGAACGTATCACTACCTCAGTCGCGCCAATGTTGAGCGATCGCACACTAACTTTGGGGTATCGCCCCTCACTGCCGAACAAAAAAACAAAGTCTTTGCTGACAATAGCTACACCATCGAAGCCGAAAAAGTGCCTAACTGCCCTGGCTTTCACCTCACCTTCCACACGGTTTCAGAGCATGGTGAAGTAGTTGATAAATCAGTCAATCTCACCTTCGTACCCAGCGGCAAACCTGCTGAACATGATTATTTGCTAGAAGGGGATTATCTGCGCGATCGCGCCTACGAAGAAGATCGCCCCATTATCTCCCACTTCCAGTTCAACAGCCGCACCCGTGAGCTACTGATGACCACCCGCTACACCCAAATTGTCTCAGTAGACTCCATCACGCTAATCAATCCCAATATGCGCATCCGCCGAATTTTTAACTATATGAAGCCCCCCGAAGGTCAGCCCCTTAGCGAACTGGCCCTCGTCGGTTTTGGGGTCGAGAAAAAGCTCGCGGGTTAGAGGCCACAGCGACAGCACGGGGCTTCTCGCCGATTTCCTAAACATCATCAACATCATCAACCCCATGAGTTGTTTCTCCAGTTGGGACTATGAAGTTTCTGCGTTCTCGCTTTTCTCAGACAGATCAGGCGCCTAACCGTTCCCTATCAGATGGGTGGGTTTTGTTCGGGGTCTGGCTGCTTTCGGTAGCAGCGATCGCTCTCTGGATAAGGCTTGATACTATGCCGCCTGCCTGGGACCAAGGCGATCACCTCTCGAAAGCGATGAACCATTGGCAAGTCCTTCAACACCCCCAGTGGTTCTCGGGAGAGTGGTGGCAACAACTGTGGAAACAAGCGCCCAGTCAAAGAGCACCCTTTACCTACCTTGCTACCAGCCTGGTATTTATGCTTCTCGGGCCAGGATTTGACCAAGGGGTCGCGGTTAATTTTTTGTTTACCGCCATACTGCTGGGGGCGACCTATGGCACTGGGCGACGGCTATTTTCTCCAGCGGTTGGCCTCTGGGCAGCAGGCTTGTCCTTGCTATCGCCTATCATCATCAACCTGCAGAAAGATTATCTGCTGGACTATCCCCTCACGGCCATGGTGGCATTGATGTATATGGGGATGACCTACTTTTGGTTTACCGCTAAAAATTCGACTCGCTGGCTGACGCTCGTGTTATGGGGCGTGAGTCTTGGGCTGATGCTCATGACCCGAACCTCTGGGTTGTTGTTTGCTATCCCGCCAGTTGCTTGGATGCTGGGCGTGAGCCTTGGCCAGCGACAATGGATGCGCTTGGGGCAGATTGTGCTGGGGTTAGGGCTGGGGCTGATGACGCTTTGGCCCTGGTTTAGTACCAACTGGCTGACGGTGATTAGCACAACGGTCGAATCAACCGCCCATGGGGTGATTTATCGGCGAGATCCTCAAGCCAATACCTTGGCGGGATGGTTGTTTTATCCGCAGCACTTGCCAGAGATGTTGGCTTGGCCGCTGTTTGGGTTAGCAGCGCTCACTTGCCTCCTACTGTTGGTTCGTACGCTCTCGCGATCGCCCAACCCTTCCAGCAGTGCGAAAAGCTGGCGTTGGCTACTGTTTTTTATTGTCGGCATCTATGTCTTATTCTCTTTGGGTTCCAACAAGCAACTGCGGTTGATTATCCCGTGTTTGCCCCTGTTGTGGATTGCCTTGGCTCAAGGGATGGCAAGCCTTCAAATGAGAGGGTTGCCAGCGGTGCGTTGGGGGGCCGTAGGCTTAACTGTGATCACGACCTTACATACGCTGTTTTGGGTACCTGGCTCTGCGCCCGTGTCATTCAAACCCGTTTCCTGGCCCAATCAAGCCGTGATCGATGAAATTGTTCAAACCACCCCCTTCCTCGACACCACGCTAGGGCTGGCTGTCAATACGCCTCAAATCAATCCCTTCAATATGGATTTTTATGGGGCGATCGCCGACTTTCGCCTGTCGGCCAGACAACTGGCGGCAAAGGCTGAAACAGCCCAACAAGATAGCCAAAGGCTAGATTGGTACCTCACCAAAACAGGCGATCAAGGGGCCTATGACACGATAGAAGAAGGCCAGCAAGCCTTACGAGAAGCGCTTGAATCGGCCCCTGAGTTAACAGTCAAAAAGGCGTGGACACTTCCCGACGACAGCGAGCTACGCTTGCACCATCGGCAAAATCCTCCCATTGTGGTGACCGCATTAAATCAACAGGAAGCTCGACAAGTCGGCGCTCAACAGGGCGGAGAGCGTGTCTCTTTTGATGAGGTAAAAACCACGCCGCGAGTTGCCCCTGGCAAAACCTACCCAATTACATACCGGCTTAAAGGCACAGGTACCGCTTTGCGGCAGGGGCTGCTCTTGCTGACGTGGCACCTTGAAGACAGCCAGAACAGCGCTCATCAGGAGAATATTCAGTCAGAGGATATATGGATTAGTGACCATGGTATTGGCTTAGGCTATCTGCATACGGCGAGTGAGACAGCAGATTCAGAAATCTCTCAAACCCCTGAATATCAGGCATTTGAAGTGATTGAAAACCTATCGATCACCCCACCTGCTACAACTCCAGCAGGCACTTATTATCTTACGGCTGAATATCTTAACCGGGAAACAGGTGAGCACTATGTCATTGATAAAAATGTAACCAGTACTGAGGTGACGCCAAACGCGCCATCACCAGACGCATCCTCACCAGATACGCATGTTTTTCAAGATTTATTCACCTACCTCCACACAACCCTAGCCCCTGAACTCAAAGCCGGTAATCTCGATCCCATCTTTTCTGAAGTGGGTCGCATCAATCAGTACGATCCACTGCAAGACTATTTGGTGCAAGCAGAAAAAGCCATGGCCTACCGCCTTTCTGCTTCTCCTAACAACTTGGACTGGCTATATACACAGGCACTCTCTCAGGTGCTGCAACAAAATGCACCGGCAGCGACGACTACCTTGCAAACACTCACTGAAGTTGCACCAAACAATCCCTATAACTGGGCGTATCTAGGCTTTTTGCATCTTTACCAGTGGCAACCAGATAAGGCCCGAGCTCCCTTGAAAGAAGCCGCAAAACAACAGCCTGATCTGCCTAATTTAAAGCTCCTGCAAACAGTACAGGCTGCAATGAGCTTAAATATTCCAAAGGCCGCTCGATTGCTACGCTCAGGTTCTATCTAAACAGGTGCCATCTAACAGGCGCCATCTAACAGGCGCCATCTAACAGGCGCCATCTAAACAAGGGCTACCCGCACCACTTTGAGAGCGTAGATTCAATGCACTAATTTCCTTATCACCAGCGTTTATTTACCCCTAAGATGGCCATGCCAAGTCGGCAAGTCGTGTGAAGCGCCGTATGAGCGTAATGATATGAAGAAAACTGATGTGAATTCAGCGGCCTTGTGTAATAATTAGAGACTGCATTGACTAGCATTGATATCTAGCCCAAGCACTTCTGGCCCGAACATTTAGTAACGATCATGGCAAAAGGCGTCCGTCTTGTAATTACACTCGAATGCACTGAGTGCCGTAGCAATCCTGATAAACGTTCCAACGGCGTATCTCGCTACACCACTCAAAAGAACCGTCGCAACACCACAGCTCGCCTTGAGCTGAAGAAGTTTTGCACGCACTGCAACAAGCACACTGTGCACAAAGAAATCAAATAAGCTGAGATTCAATCAATCTCTACCGGTCGGTGAGATAGGAAAAGGCCATAGGCGGCGTCAAGCCAGCTTGTCTGTTAGTAGCTCAGCCCATCAGCTGGCGAACTAATACACTCCCTATCACTTTCCATTGACCCACTTACACAACTGTAGAACCCAACTAAGAAAAAGATTATGGCTTACTTCCGTCGTCGAGTTTCTCCCATTCAGCCCGAAGAAAAAATCGACTACAAAGACGTAGATTTGCTCCGTAAATTCGTCACCGAGCGCGGCAAGATCTTACCTCGTCGTATCACTGGCCTCACCTCTAAGCAGCAGCGTGACTTGACCAAAGCAATCAAGCGGGCTCGCATCGTCGCCCTATTGCCTTACGTTAACGAAGACGGCTAAGCTCAACGCAATTTAAGTAACTCGTTGCTATCGACCCCACGCAGAACACTACTACTTTTGTTCTTGTAACTTTTATTAGGGGCCGGTAGCTTTTTTATTGGCTATTTTTGGCCGAATTCACTACAGGAAGACGCGGCGGTGGAAAAGGGAAAACTGGTCGAATTTAAGCTGAAGGGTGAGCCTGTCTTGGCGATTGCCGACCGCCCCGAAGGCAAAAAGAACTGGGTGCTCATAGACAGTCGCGGCCATGCCCACACCATTCATCCGCGCCAAGTAATCTACGAAATTCCGAAGGCGACCTACGAGTCTTATACGGAATTAGACAGCTTTGTTCAAACGGCTCAAGACTACATTGACCCAGATAATTTAGAAATTGCCTGGGAGCTATTGACCGAAATAGAAGAATCGGCCACGCCTGAGTCATTGGCACAGCTTTTATTTTCCGATACGCGTCCGCCGCTATGCTACGCGGCACATAAGCTGCTGAGCACAGATAAACTGTATTTTAAGCAGAAGGGCGATCGCTACGAACCGCGCCCTGCCACGCAGGTAGAAGACCTGAAGCTCAAAATTGAGCGCGAAGCGGCCAAAGCGGCTGAGTGGGAGGGCTTTTTGGCACGGGCCCAGGCAATTTTGGCCGGAGAAGACGCTGCGTTAGAGAAGAGCGATCACACCCGCATAGAATTCGTTGAACGCTACGCGCTGTTAGGGGATGAAACCAACCAAAAAGCTGCAGCCCAAGATATTTTAGCCGCCCTAGATCGCGATAAATATCCCGATTCTGCTTTTAAGCTACTCGTTGATTTAGGCGTCTGGGACGAGCACGAAAACCTGGCCCTGCGCCGCCGCCAAATTCCAACCCAGTTCTCCGAAGAAATTTACACAGCGGCCCAGAAAATCATCGCAGCCCCCCCTGCAGAGTCTGGAGAGAGAACAGACCTCACCCACCTCAAGGTCTACACCGTTGACGATGAGAGCACCCGTGAGATTGATGACGGCCTCAGCTGTGAAACACTTACCGACGGCCGACAAAAGCTGTGGATTCATATCGCCGATCCAACGCGCTGGCTCACCATAGGAGACACGCTAGACGCCGAAGCTCGCAAGCGGTGCACGACGGTGTATTTGCCCACGGGTGCGATTCCGATGTTTCCATTTGAGCTAGCCGCTGGACCAATGAGTTTGGTGCAAGGGGAAAAGCGGTGCGCCCTCAGCTTTGGCGTCGTGCTCAATGAAGACGGCAGTGTGGCTGAATACAGCATTCAACCCAGCTGGGTAAAGCCTACCTATCGGCTCACCTATGAAGATGCGGATGAAATGATTGAGCTGGGCATAGATGCTGAAGGAGAATTGTTGGCGATCGCTCAGCTCGCCAAAACCCGCCTCGCTTGGCGTCAGTCGCAAGGCGCTATCAATATTAATCTCCCCGAGTCTTCTATCAAAGTCGATGCTAACGCCGATAGCATCACCATTGATATGCTCGAAGCCTCCGCTTCTCGCGATATGGTCGCCGAGATGATGATTCTGACCGGAGAAGTCGCGGCTCGCTACGGCGAAGATAATGAATTGCCCCTGCCCTACCGCAGCCAGCCTCAGCCTGAGCTGCCCTCCGAAGCAGAACTTATGCAGCTTGAGAACGGCTGGGTGAGAGATTCTGCCATTCGCCGCTGCATGACCCGCAGCGAAATGGGCATTAACCCGGCCCGCCATGCCACCCTAGGCTTAGACCGCTACTGCCAAGTCACCTCCCCCATTCGCCGCTACACCGATCTCATCGGTCACTTTCAGATCAAGGCTCACTTGCAGGGTGAACCACTCCCTTTTTCGGTCAGCGACCTACCGGAAATTATCATGAGCGTCTCTAACGCGGCTTACGAAGCCGTGCAAGTAGAGCGTCAAACCAAGCGCTACTGGGCCACGGAATACCTTCGTCGCCACCAGGAAGCCGATCGCGGAAGTAGCTGGGAAGTGGTGATGGTGCGATGGCTACGCGAACACGAACGACTGGGCCTGATTATTTTTGAAGACCTTGGGCTGGAATTTGCTATGCGCTTTGATCGCGCGGTTGGGTTGGGTGAAAGAATTAATGTACAAGTTAGCTTCGCCGATCCGCGTCAAGAAATGATCCGCTTTAAAGAAGTGCTGCCGATAGATCCAGAAACACTAGAAACAGAAACAGAAACGCCAGAAACAGAAACAGCTAAACCAGCTCCACTAGAAACGACAGCAATCGAATCAGAAGCATCTTCAGAAAAGGCAACGTTAGAGTGATATATCCATTTGCACAGTGCGATTGTTCAATCGCTGCAAAGGCCGATTGTTGTTGTTCAAAAGCTGTCTATAACGTTTAAGCACTGCCGAAGGCAGTTCAACAGGATCGGTCATCACCAGCCAAGTCACCGATTCAGAACAAGGGGGCGTCGTTAGGGAGCCTGTATAGCGGTAGGTTGTCGCTTGGGAGGGCAACAGATTATGAGCGTTAATAGTGGTTTGTGTTCGAATTTTATCCCCTGCTTTGTTAGGAAGATTTTGACCAATGTTGTTGTAGGCATCTTCAGGCTGTATCCCTTCAGGATGCTTACTTTCTTTCAACAGAACAGCAACAACCGCCAGCGCTCCCACATCATTTTGGTGAACAAGGTGCAGTTCTGCATCCCAAAGTTGGCCCTCTACAGCATGTTCACTAGGGCTGTGAAAGTGAAATTGCAATAGGTTGTAGCGAATACCGTCAAGCGTCATGTAGCTACCGGGCGCGTAGGGTACTTTGACCGTATGTCCGTTGTTGAGTAGGTTCAGCGGAACGGCCTGGTAATGAAAGTCAGGATTGACTAAATCAGTAGATGTTGTAGCCGTAACATTAATGGGTGACTGGGACTGGCCGCTGCCACAACTTTCAAAAGCTGTGTCTAAAGAGGCCCAATGGGCCGGGCCTGTCTCATTCTGGTAACTCCAATGAATGTTGGCAGGTGGAATATCAGAAGAGGGCTGATTAGAAGAGGGCTGATTAGAAGAGGGCTGATTAGAAGAAGGAATAGATGTATCGGCCAGTGCAGAATATCCAGCGCAACTCAGTGAAAACAGACCCACGACGAGAAGACA
Source organism: Cyanobacteria bacterium P01_D01_bin.105 (assembly GCA_039025345.1). Taxonomy (GTDB): domain Bacteria; phylum Cyanobacteriota; class Cyanobacteriia; order Phormidesmidales; family Phormidesmidaceae; genus Phormidesmis. Next base: position 62,652 of record JBCCOO010000024.1, read on the forward strand.
GACTGTGAAAGCACATATAAAAGCACATATATTAGCTAGCCTATCGGCTAGCCAATTAACGACGATACGAACCAGAAGGAGCATAGATACACCTGCTTAACCTAACAAAGGCAGCGCTGATCGGCCTGGCTGACCTTATCCGGCTTGGCCTAACTCGACCTAACGTAGGCAGAGGCACTGTCGATAGAAATCTTCTTTCGACAGTGGGATAAATCATAGCGTAGGATTTCTGTGGATCTGCGGACAAAACATACATGCCCTCTCCTGCACCTTTTTTACATACGACGCCGACTGAAGCGATCGCCCAGCTCACCCATCGCACCGTAGTTATTAGCGATCGCACCTTCAACATTGCCTACCCCGGTAACGCCGACCAGCTTTTAGATCATCCCAGCACCCACCAAGCTTTCGATGAGGATGAATATATGCCTTACTGGGCCGAGCTGTGGCCCGCCTCTCAAATGCTCGGCCAAGCCATATTCAAAGAAGCCGCGCAGCAAGCCTGGACAGCCAAAACGACAGCGCTAGAAATAGGTTGCGGCGTCGGGCTACCTGGCATCGTCGCGCTCTCACTTGGGCTACACGTTATCTTCAGTGACTACGATGAAACTGCTGTACAGTTTGCCGCCAATAATGCCACACAAAATGGCTTCACCGACTTTGAAACGCTACCTCTAGATTGGCGAATAGCCCCTAATTTTCAAGTGCCTGTCATTCTGGCTGCCGATGTCATCTACGAAGAACGCAACATCAAACCTTTGATTCAATTCATCCAGACGGTGCTAGCACCTGGTGGCGTTTGCCTGCTCAGCGATCCTGATCGCTCCACTAAAGGCGGATTTCGCTACGCACTCAAGCAGTCAA
>JBCCOO010000025.1:0-63267 GCA_039025345.1 Cyanobacteria bacterium P01_D01_bin.105
CTGGCCCTGCCTTTACCGTCCGTTGTGTTCCGGGCGATAATCTGATGCTGCACGCGGCGATCTATCGCGCTCAGCCAGGAGATATTGTCGTGGTAGATGCTGGCAACCATGACTATGCCATGGCGGGTGGAAATGTGTGTGCGATCGCACAAAAGCGAGGAATTGTAGGGTTTGTCATCGACGGGGTGATTCGCGATATTGCCGAGGTGCGTGAGGCTCGTTTTCCGGTGTTTGCGCGGGGCTGTCTCCCTAAGCCGGGGGTTAAAGAACAGCTGGGTGAGCTAAATGTGCCGATTGCCTGTGGCGGCGTGAAAGTATCCCCAGGGGATATTGTGATTGCTGATGAAGAAGGGATTGCCGTGGTGCCACAGGCAAAAAGAGAAGCCGTGTTTCAGATTGCAAAAGAGAGAAGGGATAAGGACGAAGCTACTAGCTTAGAAGATTGGGCGCGATCGCATCAGGCGCGCATAGAGGCGTTATTATCGCAAAAGGGATTTAACGCCTAAGCTGGAACCATTCCACCGTTCTAAAGGCAGTTCTAAAGGCGGTTCTAAGTATAGGAAAGTCTCACGTTATGGCAATGCAGCTAGATAGCGTTGTGCCGTTTGGCCGCTCTTTTGATGAATATATCAACATGTTCTTGCTCACAGCAACCGACTTACACCGGTCTATTTTGAGTGTTGCTGATGGCCCTGCGAGCTTTAACGCAGAGGGCACTGAGCGAGGCTACAAAATTCAATCGCTCGATCCGCTATATGCGTTTAGCGCCGATGAGATTAAAGACAGGTTTTACGCTGTTCGCGATGGCATTATTCAACAAATACGCGACACTCCAAAAGATTGGGTATGGCACTATCACGCATCGCCCGATGCGCTGCAAGCACAGCGCACTCAAGTCACAGAGCGATTTGCCGCTGACTATCAAAAGGGGCAGCAGCAAGGACGCTACACCACAGGGGCTTTACCTGATTTGCCTTATGCAGATAATGCCTTTGATTTGGGGCTGTGTTCTCACTTTTTGTTTCTCTATTCTCAGCAGCTAGATGTGGACTTTCATATTGAGGCGATCGCGGCCATGCTCCGGGTTTGTAAAGAAGTCAGAGTCTTTCCGCTGCTGACACTCGGGCGAGAGAAATCGCCTCACATAGAACCCGTCACAAAATATCTTGAAGCGCGCGGGTTTACCTGCGCTGTTGTCCCTGTGATGTATGAGCTTCAGAAAGGTGGCAACAAAATGCTAAAAATTATAACTTAGTGCCTTGTAGAGAAATTATTCGTAGTGCGTCCACAAACGAACGACCTTGATTGTGTGTTCTGCTTTCAGCACTTTGAACATAGGGCTATTTCATTCTAGACAACAAAGAGAACGCTCTTTGTCCAACATCTTGGCCATCGCCCGTAATTTAGCGCTCAATTTGTACCGAGACCATGGCTTTGTCAATATGGCTCAAGCCCAGCGGAAAGCTTGACAGGGCCTCGATTTATTCAAATCTCTCTTTAGAATGAAATAGCCCTACCAACACAGCATGGAGCACATTTAGCAGATAATCCATTGGTGGCCTCAGCTTGACTATTAACTAAACCTGTTGTGGACAAGCGTTTCTATTGATTAAAACTAACAGCTACAGCTTATTCAAACGCGCCTGTCTTCTATCGTCGACCTTAAACGGAACGGTTGAATCTGTTTTTGAGGTCTTCTGCGCTCAATATAGAAGCTTGACTTTGCTGACTACCCTGATTACCATCCGATTTTTTCCCTGTTCTAGGTCTAGATTTAGTCACAGGGCTTCGCTTCGGTGTAGGCTTCCCCTTTACCTGAGGAGGTTTTATTGCAGCCTGACTTGACGGTTTCGCTTTCTGATTGTCACCAGCAGCATTGCCAGATTTCATGCTGAGGCTAATGCGCTTCAGCTTTTCTTGAACGTCCATAACCCTCACGTTTACAACCTGACCTACCTGAACAATCTCTTTCGGATCTTTCACAAACCGATCGGCCATCTGAGAGACATGCACCAAGCCATCCTGATGCACACCAATATCTACAAATGCCCCAAAATTAGCCACATTAGTGACAATGCCTTCTAGCATCATGCCTTCTTTCAAATCGCTAATTTCGTTAACCCCTTCGGCAAACGTGGCATAACTAAACTCAGCCCTTGGATCTCTTCCCGGTTTTTCTAACTCACTTAAAATATCTCTCAGCGTGGGTTCTCCTACTTTTTCCGTCACATACTTTTTGAGTGAAAGTTGTTTGAGCTTATCTGCTGCGTTTGAAATATTATTGAGCGGTAGGCCGACATCCTTAGCCATTGTTTCCACAACACCATAGCTTTCAGGATGGACTGCTGTATTGTCTAGCGGATTTTGCCCGGTTCGAATGCGCAAAAACCCTGCGGCTTGTTCGTAGGCTTTGGGGCCAAGCTTACTAACTTTAAGCAGCGTTTTTCGGTTTTCAAATCGCCCTTTTTCATTCCGATAAGTCACAATGTTGTTTGCAATCGCCCGACTCACCCCACTCACATACTGCAACAGCTCCCGAGACGCTGTATTCAAATCCACGCCCACATAGTTCACACAGCTTTCCACCGTATCATCCAGCTTTTGCTTCAGGCGCTTTTGATCCACATCATGCTGATATTGACCCACACCAATAGACTTAGGATCTAGCTTCACCAGCTCAGCCAACGGATCTTGCAATCTTCTACCAATACTGATTGCGCCGCGTACGGTAATGTCTAGCTCAGGGAATTCAGCGATCGCCACTTCACTGGCCGAATAAATAGACGCCCCCGACTCATTCACCATTACCTTCACTGGCCTGTGCGTATCGGCGTCTAATCCCGCGATCACCTCACCCACAAATTCATCCGTCTCCCGACTCGCGGTTCCGTTGCCGATGGCAACCAACATAATCCCATGCCGCTTAATCATCTGGCTCAGCGCCTGATAAGCAGCCAAACGCTTTCCCTGACCCGAATGGGGATAAATCGCCTCATAATCCAAAAACTGACCCGTCTCACTAATCGCCGCAACTTTGCAGCCCGTTCGAAACCCCGGATCTATTCCTAGCGTTGGTTTCATTCCTGCCGGAGCTGCCAACATCAAATTACGCAAATTCTCAGCAAACGTCTGAATAGAGGCCTCATCTGCCCAAGCCTTCTTCTGCGCAATCACCTCATTGGTCAAAGACATCTTCATTAGCCGGTTAAAGCCGTCTTTGACCATCACCCCATAAAAATTACGCAGCGCGGCCTCTCGACTTCGCAACTGCTCACCCAAAAGATGCTCTAAAATGGCTGCCTCATCAAAGGTTAAAGCCAGCTTAAGCACGCCTTCTTTGTCGCCTCGCAATAAAGCTAATAGGTTGTGTGGCGCTATCCTACTCACCGACGTGCTATAGCTGCGATACATCTCATATTTAGTACTGCCTTCCGGATAATCCGCCTTAATCTTGGACTCAAACTGTCCCTTTTTCAAAAAGAACTGACGTACATATGCCCTCAGATCGGCTTTTTCCGCCATCGCTTCTGCCAAAATATCAGACGCCCCTTTCAAGGCCTCTTCTACCGTGAGGATATCTGCTGAAAGGTAGCCTTTTGCAGCCGCAATCAAATCCAGAGGCTGGTGATTACGGTTAGCTTTCGCAATTTCTACCGCAAGAGGCTCTAACCCATTCTCTTTGGCAATGGTGGCGCGGGTACGGCGCTTCGGCTTATACGGCAGGTACAGATCTTCTAGCTCAGTTTTGCTTTGACAACGGCCTATCTTTTGCCGTAGCTCAGCCGTTAGGGCGCCTTGCTTTTCAATAACCTCCAAGATTGTCTCTTTCCGCGCAGCCAACTCATTTAAATACGCATATTGCTCAGCGACCTGCCGCAGTTGGATCTCGTCTAGCTCACCCGTACGCTCTTTTCGATAGCGTGCAATAAAAGGCACCGTTGCGCCCTCATTCAATAACGTCAACGCTGCCTCTACCTGCCACTCTTTGAGCGGTATCCCTGGCTTAGACAAATCTTGAGTAATCAGATGGATGACGTTCATGAGCGCATTCCTGCCCGCTTATCTAGAAGTGAATCTTATCATTCGTTACAGACAGCTCATCCCTTATCCCACTACAAACATCCCACTGCCAAAACACCTTAGAAAACAGCCCTCCGCTTAACGATTGTTGCATCTGATGGAGTTGCCAATAAAAAAATGCATCAAGTAGCTGACACTACTTGATGCATTTTTGCTGTGATTGAACTGTTACTGCCAATAGCAGTGACAGGGTAGATACGGGCCTGACCAAAAGGTCTGTGTGAATCTCTTTAGCTGTCGTTACACAGTTAGCGTTTCAGCTTGCTTTTTTCGAGAACGTGCAAAGAAAATACTGAGTCCTGCTAATCCCAGTAAAGAGGCAGGCTCAGGAATATCTTGAGTTCTGTCCATTTTCACGAGTCTGGCAAAAATGCTAGCTGAGTTGTTGCGCTCTTCCTGTGAGATAAAGTTAGTCACAATAGAAGGGTTCGTCATAGAATCGGCAAAGCCAATCAGCTCTAAAGAGTACTCTTCACCTTCGTGTGTGAAACTGTTGCTTTGGTCAAGAGCAAAGTCCCAATTAATCTTATCAGAGCATCCCAGACCAGCTTCTGTCGCATAAGCACAGGCTGCACCGTTATTGTTATAGCCCTTATTATTTAGCGTCTCATCAATAGAGAGCGTAAAGTCAAAGTCTTGAACACCAATTTGATCGCCCAAATCCAAATTCAGACTAAATTCTGCACTCTTTCCAATAGTAGAAGAAGACCCTGTAATGGTTTGATTGAAGTGAGTGAGCGTACCGATATTGAAAATATCACCCACTTCTATCTCAAGATCGTTGACGCCTTGATAACCCAAACCGCTCTGGTGTTTATAGTTAGTGGAGTAGTATTCATAGTCTTTTACCCAGCCGCTCTGCTTTTGACCGTGATAATCGGTGTAGGTTCCCCACCTAACACCATAAGACCGACGGCTCCACCAATTTCTGCTCTCCCACCAATGGGCCGCCCGGGTTCCAGATGCGATGCCTGTGCCCCACCGAACTTGGCTAACGCCATCTGCATCTAAAAAATTAACAAGGTTTGCATCATCTGCAGCAACACCATCAGAGCCTACAACATCGTCCGATAACATGGTGACGTTATCCCAAGAGGCAGAGGTGCTTACAAGGGTAAAGGCATCTGCAGGTTGGGAAACAACGCCTAACGTTGCGGTAATGACGCTTGCACTAATTAAAGTAGAAATTTTGTTCTTGTTCATAGGTTGTCGTGATTAGCTCCGTATCAAAATCATTCACAAATCAAAACTAACCCCGTCTCAGTGAAACCTCATACCTAGATATTGCTGATTTACACTTAAAGGTAGTGAGAAGACGCACGTGTAAAAACCCTAAAACGAAGCGATCGCATCCCTTCAGCTGCGGAATATACGTAGACTGCTTTCCCTGATTTTACGGGACACCGATTTCACCTGAAACGATTGATATACCTAAGGATTTTCGATGGAGTAACTTGAGCTCAATATGGCTCAAATTTGATTTGTGTTGCGCACTTTACGTACGTAAAAGTCTGCATCGAAGTACGTAGATTTTCACCCCCTAGAACGGCTGTCAATAGTTCTAACGAGATGTAGTTATTCTCTAAAAGAATACTCCTGCGTATGTGTGACAGTTTTCTTTTAGGTAAGAATGCGGGGTAGCGACCATGCTCAGAAGGGCCTAGAGGAAACCATCCTCAAACATACGCACATAGAAATTCGTGCTTCACAAGATTTACTCATTGCGCCGTCCGTTTTTTCTCTTTTCTTCATATGAGCTAAATCTTAAGTCCGTATATATACGGTGATTCCGGGTTGGGGGTAGAGGTGTGCGCTGTGCCAATGCTGTATTTTTTTAGTTGCTTAATACAGGGCACTTAAGTGTTGTGTTTTTGAAAAGGTCTAGCGCTTGCTCTTTCACTTACGTGGATTCCAGTGCTTAAACATACGTAGGTAGCAAATTTTACACCTGAGAATTATACCAAGATGAAAAACTTCAATTTCACCCAGAGAGGTCTTGCACTGTCTGTTGGCGTCGCGACAGCAGCCCTTGTCTCTGTCGCGCCAGCAGCAGAAGCTGCTAGCTTTAACCTCAACTTTGATGAGGGCGCTGACGGTGGCTCAGTTCTATATAACAACGATGGTACGCTTCAGCTAGATCAGTGGGAAAGTTGGGGCGTAACGCTTAGTGGACATAACAATCGCACAGGAAATGCCGCCAAGCTAAATACTTACGATACTGGTAGAAGAAAAGCAAACCCTACTAACTATAGATATGATCAAGATCTAGAAACGGGTTACGTAGCAGGAGATGAAAATAGATATGGCAACAGAGGAGTAAACGGAACAACCGCCCAGGGCAACGTTCTCATTATCCAGGAAGAAAGCAGTCAAAACTTTGGAAACGGTCAGTGGTTTGAGGACGATGAAGGCAAAGGTGGCAAAATCAACTTTGGATTTAATAGTGCGATTTCTCTGACGAGCTTCTCCATGTTGGATATCGATGATAATGGTCACGGCATTACGGTGACAGCTACAGGCGCTGAAGGTAGCGAAGATTTGGTCATCGATATCGATGCACTCATTAATGACCACTACGAAGCAAATGGAAACAAACAAGGCAGCATCTTTACCAACAATGGTGTGACCATTACCCAGCTTGGCGCTAAGCGTGGCGACAACTCCATGTATCAGTTCGACTTGGATCAGGATTTCTTTGCAGGTCGTCGCTTCAGCGATGTGGAGTTCAAATACCCTGGTAGTGGCGCTATCTCTGGCATCGAGTGGAACACCGATGATGGGCCACAGGAAATTCCTGAGCCTTCTGTCATCGGCGGATTGCTAATGCTGGGCTATGTCGGTGCGCGCAAATATCGCAAACAACAGCTTCCTGCATAGTCTGTATGGATAAGCTTAATTGGGGTGCAGATAGACCACGTCCAAGTTGAAAACTGTAGCTTTCTCAGCCGAAAAAACTTCAGTTCTGGACGTGGCCAAGGTTTAGATCTACTGGAAAGACGTAACTACAAATAAACCCCGTCCTACGTATTGCATGTAGGGCAGGGCTTTCTTCTTTATTTAATAGACTGATTACCGGATGGACTGGTTACCGGAAATTGTCTGGGTTAAGAATACGCGCAGGGGCTGCGCTTGTTCTTGTGAGGGCTGCGCCGGTTCCACCATCAGAACTATCTAAAAACGGCTTGAGATTAATCCCACTTGCACGGCGGCTACCCGTATTGCTAATTTCTCCCAAGATTTGCCCAATTTGGCCCAGCCCGATACTGCCTGATCCGATATCGCCCAATATATTGTTGCTGCCATCGCCTGTGTAGGTATTGACGATGGTAGTGTCTGTGCCGCTATCCGCCAGAGTGAGATTTTCAAAGACTAGATCGCGGGTGAGTGTAGGGTCTTGGCCGGGGGGAACGGTAAAGACGATCTTACACAGCCCTGGAATTTGCTCGGTGGTAGCACACACGATGTCGTAACCGTTTTCAGTGCCTACCTGCAGCTCTGCGAGACCTTCGGGACGGTAAGACTCTAAGCGATCAGCAATCGTGAAGCACCGGTTCTCAGCCGTCCAGCCGCCGCCCATTGTTGTCGGTGTCGCCCAAGGATAGGCCTGACTCGGTTGACTTTCGGGTAAGTACATCACCGTATACTGACCATTGCTTAGCTGGCACTCAAAGCGCACATCGTCTGAAATCGGAGCATTGCCTTCGGCCTGAGGATCTACATCAGGCAGTGGATCGCTGCTTTGAGCATTGCCAGGAAGCGCAGTCGAGCCAGCCAGAAGTACTGTGCCGAGAAGTAGCGAGAGAGAAGCCGAAAAGTACAGTCTACGATTTTGGGTCATAGCCGAGATTCCTTAGTTACAGACGGTAAGTTTAGATGGTGTCCTTAATTGATAAGTTCAGACGATACATATACGACGAATATCGCGCCCAGCCTAGCGCGTGAGTTAACGACTAAGCGATGAAAGTGGACAGTATGTATCAATTTCAGTAATTGGATGGCGGCCAGCTATGAGAGTCTATAGACTGGTGAAGACCTTTTTTATAAAGGATTTCATACACAGGATTTCTCTATATATTTGCATGGGTAACTCAACTTCATATGGCACTTGGAAGTCTCCAATCACCTCAGATTTGATTGTGTCTAGCTCGATTCGATTGGGTGCGGTTCAGCTAGATAATGCCCCAAAGAATCCGGCAGCCCCAAAAAATCAAGACATCTATTGGAGTGAACTGAGACCTACCGAAGGTGGACGGCAGCTAGTGGTGCGATATGGGCCGGAGGATGTCATTGGTGAGGTGAGTGATATTACACCTGCGCCGTTTAATGTGCGATCGCGGGTGCATGAATATGGCGGTGGCGCATATGTGGTACATGGCGGCACGGTCTATTTCACGAATTTTGCCGATCAGCGTTTGTATGCGCAAAAAGCGGGTGCAGACCCCATAGCACTCACGCCAGAGGTATCGCCATCGGCAGGTTTGCGCTACGCGGACATGGTGGTAGATGCGCGGCGAGAGCGACTGATTTGTGTGGTGGAAGATCACCGCTCAAGTGGGGAGGCGATGAATGCGATCGCGACCGTTCCGTTGTCGGGCGGTTCTCCAAAAATCATCGTCAGCGGCAACGACTTTTATTCCTCACCGCGCCTCAGCCCCGATGGCAGCCAGCTAACCTGGATTACCTGGAACCATCCACAAATGCCGTGGGACGGAACAGAGCTGTGGATGGCGAATGTAACCGATGACGGCAGCTTGAGCCGCGTTCGCAAGCTAGTGGGCAATGTCAGAGAGTCGGTGTGTCAGCCGCAGTGGTCACCAGCTGGGACGCTTCATTTTATTAGTGATGCAACGGGCTGGTGGAATTTGTATCGGTGGGAAGGGGAGCGGGGCGAGCCACTATATCCCATCGAAGCAGAGTTTGCAGGGCCGCAGTGGAATTTTGGGCAGAGCAGCTATGGCTTTGAAGATAACACCACGATTCTGTGCACCTATAAATATGAGGGAGCAGTGCGCTTAGGCCGGTTTGATACGCTGGCGCGGTCGATGGATGACATTGAAATGCCCTACTGCGGCATTGGTAGCTTGCAGGTGGGCGATGGCTTTGCGGTGTTTGGCGCAGCAAGCACAACTAAACCAGGGGCGATTGTACGGCTGAATCTGCTGACGCTGGAGATGGTGGAACTGCGGCAATCGAGCAGCGTGACCATTGATCCGGGCTATCTGTCAGAGCCAGCGGTGATTTCGTTTCCAACCAGCGGCGGGTTGAACGCCTATGGTATTTACTATCGTCCGCAAAACAAAGACTATGAGCCACTGGTAACGGAGCGCCCGCCCCTGCTCGTGAAAAGTCACGGCGGGCCAACGGCAGCGGCTTCGAGTGCGTTTAACCCGTCTATTCAATATTGGACGAGCCGAGGCTTTGCGGTGTTGGATGTGAACTACGGCGGCAGCACTGGATATGGCCGTGCCTATCGCAACCGGCTGAAGGGTCAGTGGGGCATTGTGGATGTAGAAGATTGCGTAAACGGGGCGCTTTATCTCGTAGCGCAGGGAAAGGCTGATAAGGAGCGTCTAGCAATTGATGGCGGCAGTGCAGGCGGCTACACAACGCTGGCGGCGCTGACGTTTCGAGATGCGTTTAAAGCCGGCGCGAGCTATTACGGGGTAAGCGATATGGCGAGCTTGGCGGCAGAGACCCATAAGTTTGAGTCTCGCTATTTGGATAGTTTGGTCGGGCCATATCCGGAGAAAAAGAGCCTATATGAAGAACGCTCTCCGATTAAGGCGGTGGAGAAGCTGTCTTGTCCGATTATCTTTTTACAGGGCGCAGAAGATAAAATCGTGCCGCCGAACCAGGCTGAGGCGATGGTAGATGCGCTGAAGGAGAAAAAGATCCCCGTGTCTTATTTGCTGTTTGAGGGAGAGCAGCACGGGTTTAGAAAGGCAGAGAACATTAAGCGATCGCTAGACGCCGAACTCTCTTTTTATTCACAAATATTCGGCTTTGAACTCGCTGACGAGATTGAACCCGTAGACATTATTCAATAAAGAGATGATTCAGTAGAGATATGGATAAAACAAATACATCAATGTGGGCGATAAAACCCTGGTGGTGCCAGCCATGGTCAATTGTGCTCACAGGATTAGCCATTCCGCTCGGCTCCTGGCGACTGTTGCATCTGTGGTGGATTACATTGCCTGTATCTGCCGTCATTGCTGTGTGGTGGGTGTTATTTCTTGGCATCGTGCCGGCGCAATATGCCGCAGCAGTTTTGAACCCAGAAGAAACGTATCCAGAAGAGGCCTCTCAAGGAGAACAAACCCATGACCAGTGAAAAAACCGGTTTAAAAAACGTGCTGGGTACGCCGTTAGAAACCTGTTGTACTTCGCCAATGACGGGGTTTTATCGCGATGGCGTCTGCCAGACAGGACCGTTAGATAGGGGCGTACATGTCGTGTGCGCTGAGCTGACAGAAGCTTTTTTGAGCTACACCAAAGCGCAAGGCAATGATTTGAGCACGCCGCGCCCAGAGTATCGCTTTCCGGGATTGAAGCCAGGAGATAAATGGTGTTTGTGCGCGTCGCGGTGGAAAGAGGCCATGGAGGATGGCATTGCACCGCCTGTGGTGCTGGCATCTACCCACGAAGCCGCATTAAATCATGTGAGCTTAGACGAGCTAAAACAACATGCAACAGACTGATAACAGCGCTGTAAACGGGGCTGTGAACGAGATCTGAAAGCAAGGTCTAGGAACGCATAATGATGAGCCAATGCTGTAACCGGCCTTATCTTTCCGGAACAGCAAAAATCATCAGAGCAAAGGACAGGATCCTGACTTACAGAAGGTTTCCAGACTTTTTTAAATTCATCAAATGAGCTTGGATTTAAAGTGATCTGACTCACGTTTTTGAGCCGCATCGTAAAACTGGCTTCTGAATAATGCAGTGTTTGGATAGAGCGAGATATTGTTCTAACATCTTCACTCCAAGACATCAGGTTCTAGTCATGTTTGCTCAAAATCGATATTCCAATGCTGCCATTGCCCTTTCAAGTGCACTTACCATTACGCTAGCGGCGTCTGTTCCACCGGCATTCATTCCGGCTGCCGTTGCCCAAGTTCAGTTTAGCGATGTCCCGAGTAGCTACTGGGCAAGTCAATACGTGCAGTCGTTGGCACAGGCAAACGTAATTGGCGGATTCCCAGATGGTTCGTTTCGCCCGAATGAAGAAATGACGCGGGCGCAATTTGCCTCTATTTTGAGCAGTGCGTTTCCGCTATCGACCGTTCGAGAAGCTAAGACCTTCAGTGATGTACCTGCAGACCATTGGGCAGCGGGGGCCATTTCTTCGGCTTATGCCAAAGGATTTTTGAGCGGCTATCCAGACGGAACCTTTGGATTAGATCGACCCATCACCAGATTAGAAGTGTTGTTGTCTTTGGCCAGCGGGCTCGGCATTGACATCAACACTAGTGAAGCCAATGGCAGTGAAAACAACATCAGTGCGGATGAGCTATTGGCAGCCTTTGACGATAAAGGGGAGATCCCGAGCTGGGCTGTAGAGGCTATAGCGGCAGCAACAAACAATCAGCTAATTGTGAACTATCCCAATGTGCGTGAGCTGAACCCTAACCGAAATGCAACCCGCTCAGAGATTGCGGCGATCGCACACCAAGCATTAGTGAGCAGAGGGCGCGCTAATGCGATTAATTCTCCTTACGTCCCTGTTGTTGCAAGTAACCCTGCGCCAGGGCTCGAACCACCAGCAGTCGAACCACCCACTGTAGAAGCGCCCAGCCCAGAAGATGAATTTGCTGATTTAGTGGCTTCACTAGGGAGTGAAAACACAAGCGATCGCAAAGCGGCGGCCGATGCCCTGGCAGCAGAAGGAGAAGCCGCCGTGCCTGAACTGGCTAATGCGCTGGCATCGGATAGTGTGCAAACCCGAGCAGCCGCAGCCTACGCGCTCAATGAGATTGGTGAAGATGCGGCAGCAGCAACCCCAACATTGCTAGATGCCATTCAAGATAGTGATGAGCTAGTGCGGGCCTTAGCCACCAGTACGCTTGCTCAAGTAGGCTTAGATCAAGACATTCTGGTGAGTGTTATGGTTGCAGCGCTGCAAAGCGAGACGGGCCTCGTTAAAGATGTGGCTGCAGATGCGCTAGTTAATATTGGGGGGAATGCGGTTCCGGCACTGGGCGAAGTGCTCAAAAACGATGCGGCGAGCACTTTGGCAAAGGAAGTGGCAGCAACCCTAATTGGCGATATCAATCAGGCCGATGAGCTCGGTGATAGAGCGATTGATTCTGTTATTCCTATTTTGGCGGAAACACTCGGGGATGGGGACAGCAGCGTTCGCATCGCGGCCGCAGAAACACTGGGTGATTTTGGCCCGCTGGCAGATGTGGCGATTCCAGCCCTTTCTAGAGCGCTACTGGGAGAAGATTCTGGCGTCAGCGAAACAGCCGCAAGCAGTCTGCTTAAAATTGGCAGACAGTCTGTGCCTGGCTTAACGGAAGCATTGAACAGTGATGATGCCCTGACCCGGCTATACGCGGCAGATGCGCTTTGGACGCTGACGCAAGATAGCAGCTTGATTTTACCAACGCTGGTGTCGTCGCTAGCGGATGGCAACGTGGAAACGCGTGAGTTAGCAGCGCTCAGCCTGACCTATTTAGGCAGGCAAGCTTTACCTGCGGTGCCGGCCCTCAGAAATCTGTTGGGTAGCGACAATAGCCGCATCATTAATATCGCTCAGTTAGCGCTGTTGATTTTGAACAATAATAACGATCCTGCTCCCGCTTTGAATATTTTGACAACTGAGCCAGAAGAACGAGAGTCTCTTCCCGTATTAGTTGAAGTCGTTAGTCAGCTCTGGCAGTAGGGATATAGCAAAGTGCGGATGCATATTCGCACAAAAGGCTAGCGCCTACGCACTTTGTCTTGATGCGCATTCCTTAGGCGAATTCGATTCGCCAGGGTCGCATCGCTGCTAGTTGAGTGAGCTGTTGTCGTCTAAGACTCCTCGCGATCATTAGTGTCCTAACTCACTCGACAGATGCAATAATTTGACAATCAGCAAAACGGCAACCCCAAAACAGCCGCACATGCAAGTTCTGGAAAAGGGCAACCGTAAAAACGCAGGATTTTGGCGATTGCGGCACTCAATTCGTGACAGAAAACATTCGTGACAGAAAACCAGGCTCTTTTTACCGTGGATACATGGTGGAAAGGGCCTCTTTGCTTTAGGTTGTTAGGTAGCTTTTACCCTCTTTTTCTATGTCTACAGGTAGCTCAAAAACTTCGATTTATGCGGCAATGGCTGCAAATATTGCGATTGGGATCGCTAAGTTTGTGGGCGCTAGCATTAGCGGCAGCTCAGCCATGCTCTCGGAAGGCATCCATTCGGTTGTAGATTCGGTAAATGAAGTGTTGTTGCTGTATGGCCTAAAACAGAGCGAGGTAGGACCAGATGAGCAATATCCGTTGGGCAGAAGCCAGGAGCTTTACTTTTGGTCTTTGATGGTGGCGGTGCTGATCTTTGCGTTAGGCGGCGGGGTTTCTGTGCTTCAGGGCATTCGCAGTTTGCAGGCGGAAAGTGTTTCGAGCGATCCGGTGGTGAGCTACTGCGTACTGGTGGCAGCAGCAATATTTGAAGGAGCCGCGCTGTTTGTCTCCATTCGCGAGTTTAACAAAACGCAGGAAAATCCTGATCTAGGACTGTGGCAGGCAATCCGGCTGAGTAAAGATCCGGGCGCTTTTATTGTGATTGTGGAAGATTCGGCGGCGTTGGTAGGGTTAGCGATCGCCTTCGCTGGCGTATTTTTTAGCGAAATGACGGAAAATCCAATTTATGACGCGATCGCCTCTATGTCTATTGGCTTGCTGCTTACGATTGTTGCGACTGCCTTAGTGTTCAAAACAAAAGGACTACTGGTGGGAGAAAGCGCGTCGCCAGAGACCAGAGCGAGCATTCGCAAGATTGTCTGTACAGACGAAGCTGTCTCTGACTCCGAGCCACCAATTACCCTACACCTAGGACCAAGAGATGTGATGGTGGCGCTCAATATTGAGTTTTTAGATGATCTTGCAGCCGATGAAATTGAAGCTGCCGTGCGACGCATTGAGCAAAACATTCGCGGCGAACATTCAGAAGTCAAACGAATTTTTATTGAGGCAGCATCTGTAGAGTGAGCTGTGCCGTCAGCAACTGTTTTAACGCTAAAGCAAGCCGCTGTGTTAACGAGCGCTCGCCTCAGGTGAAGGGATGAGATACCAAGTTTCTATCGCGGGTGCTGTTACCGGCGATTCAACCGGGGGGGTGATGCCTAAAATAACTTCAAAAGGAGCAACCTGTTGGGTTTTGCCGGTGGCGGTGGTCAGCGTTGTTTCTACGGTGCCGCTGACTTTGTAAATATTGCTCGGATAGCCTTCTGTTTCAAATACGCGTTCAGTTAGCTTTTCGCGGCGGCTAATGCTGAGATGCTCCACTTTAAAGTTAGGCTGCGCGGGTGCCGGTAGCTCCAGCTCTTCGGCAATGACGGTTTGGGCATTGGTAAGCTGCTGAGTAACGGCCTGCTGTACAGCGGCTTCCGGCGGGACCTCTGCAAGTGCAGAACAGCTATTGAGTCCGATGACGAGCAGAACTGCGCAGACTATCCAGAACTTTTTCATAACGCTCATCTTTCGTGATGCCAGTCTTTTGTGATGCCAGTCTTTTGTGATGCCAGTTTTTGGTGATGACAATGTTGCGTAACGCTGATTTGGCCTAGCGCTGATTTGGCCTAGTGCCGATTTGGCCTAGTGCCGATTTGGCATTATTCTACGCTGCTGTGGATACTCTGACCGTTTCCGATTCGCTGGGCGTTGGGTAAGTATTGCAGAAGGCTTGAATAACCTCCTGGTAGCGATCGCTCAGTTCTAGACAAATATTGTTGTGATCTGCGCCTGGCGCAATCCATATCTGTTTTCGTTCAGGAGAGGCTTCGTACAGTCGTTTGCTCATCGGCATGGGCACATCAAAATCTTGATCGCCGTGAACGTAGAGAACAGGCATCGGCAAATCGGCTACTCTGCTCAAGGAGTCAAACTGTTCCGTCAGCAGCTGACGAATAGGAAAGAGCGCGTAAATGGGCTTAGCGCGAACGACATCTTCCATAGTGGTGAAAGAGCTGGTGACAATCAGGCGGGCCATATCTTTAGCAAAGGGACGAGTGGCCAGATAAATGGCGATCGCCCCGCCCATAGAATGACCCAGCGTGGTGATTTGGTTGGGCTCAATGCCGCGCTGTTGAGTCAGATAGTGCCATGCAGCCTCAGCGTCAGCATAAACGCTCTGTTCAGTCGGCGGGGGCACTTCGGTTGGCCTTGGCTGAGTCTTTTCAGAAGCTGGCTTTTCGGAGCCTGATGCGTTGTCAGCACTGACACTTTGACCATAGCCCCGGTAGTCGAAGGCCAAAATCGAAAATCCTAAGCGATGTAAAAAACGAAGCCGCTCCGTGTTGTAGCTGATATTGCCGTAGTTTCCGTGGCAAAACAGCAAAACCTTAGTTTGCTTGCTCGTTTGCTCACCCGCCTGAACACCACTGGGGTTAGGCAACCACCAACCATGGAGCTTGCCACCATCTTGCGCTGGAATCCACACATCTTCGTAAGGCAGCCCTAACTCAGCTGGTGTGCGCAAAAGCGCTGGCAGCGGACGGAACATGAGCTTTCTTTGCACACAGTAGAGCGTGACACAGATACCTGCATAGGCAGCCCCCATAGAAAACGCGGCCCAGCCGCCGGCAGAAACGAGTGGATTTAGACCTAGCGGATTAAATAAATCGGGCAGTGACTTATTGGCAGACGCCATGGGAAAAGGCCAGGGAAAGAGAGGTCGCTGGAACATGCGGGAGTGGTAATAAATCAACGTAGGCTGATTTCAGTGTACCCCCGACTTTTGACAAAAAAAGGTGCCAAAAGGCACCCTTTTCAGCTAGCACAACACCCTCAGTAGGGTGAGCGGCCATTGAGTAGCGTCATTATTTACCGAGCCACTTAGATGCGATCGCCCCAATGGCCGCGCCCACCAGAGGATTGCTTAAAAACTTAAGCAGCGCAGGCTGATCAGCAAGCACTTCATGAAAAATATCAGGGTGAGCGGTGTATGCAAAAGAGGCCAATTTACCCACATCATCCGCGTTCATTTTGCGAGCTTTGTGCGTAGAAAGGCCCAACTGCCGCTCTAAATCTTTCTCGCTCAAGCCGCGCTCTTTCAAATGCTTAAAGAACTCACGTGCCACATCGTCTCGCTGATTGGGCTTGATTTTTTCAAGGGCTTGCCGCAGCTCAGGATCCATTTGCGTAGATGGAACGCGATCGGGATTGAAGGAGCGCTTCAGAAGGCCGTGACGCTCATCACGAGAAGATCTATCCGCAAAGTCATCAAAACTGCTGTACTTCTCTCCGAGAGAGTCGTTGCCATTAGGCTCCAAGATTTCCTTATTGCCAGCAGCAAGATCTTTCATAATCTCGCGTTTGTATTGATCACTAGATGTCATGGGGACACTCCAAATCTGTAGAGTAGATAAACAAAGGTGAGCAAAGGTCAAATACGTTTTGTCTTTGGCGAGTTACCTTGACCAAACAGCGCCTAGATCCGATCATCCGCCTGTGCCGTATTCCACCTCGTTACTTTGCACGTCGTAGTCTGCGGTCAAAATCAGCGCCTTATCAGGGGCATACATCAGAACAGTCAAATCTTTATTGGGAAAACTTTTTCGAAAACCCTGCAGCAAAGACCGAGAGAGATCTCTCACCTCTGAAGGCTCTACCTGCTCTGTAATGACAACACCGAGTTTGTTGTCATCTCTTACATAGGCATCAGAGATTAACCCTTGTGCTGCGCCAACAACCCAATCTCCATATTCTTGTCCGGCAACAGAGTTGCCGCGTTCTAGTTGACCGTAGCTAACGGAGCTGCCGGTGGGCGCTTCTGTTGTCGCTGCCGAGCAGCTGGTGGTTAAAGTCAATAGCATAACCAAGCTGAAAACAGCAGCTAGTGAGGCCATCCAGCGGCGACTGCGTTGAAAGAAAGTCATGGCGTTTCCATGTTCCTAAGCTAACGAATAGGTGTATTACACCACTAAAACTTTAGTCTTTGCATGTGTCTATAGACCAAAATCGGTAACTTATTTAACACCGACAGATTTACTTTTCTATCAGCTTAGCCAGGCTTACTTTGTCTATTAACTCACTGCTCTAGCAGCTCTCCTTATTTGCCAATTCCTTGCTGCCAATAGGTGTAGGCGCTATAAGCCATGGTGACAACACCTGCCAATAGGGCATCTTCATCTATCTCAAATTCGGCATGGTGCAGAGGATGATTGTGTTTGTCTTCGTAACCAACACCTAGGCGAAACATCGTACCAGGCACTAAATCGGTATAGTTAGCAAAGTCTTCTGCGCCCATCGAGGCATCCAGAATCCATTCGATGCAATCGCGACCCAACGCTTCTGCCGCACAAGTGGCCACCATATTGGTCAGATCGGGGTTATTCAACACAGATGTGCAGCGGCGCGTGTAGTTGACGGTGCAAGTTGCGCCATGGAGCTGACAAATATCAGAGGCGATTTTTTCGATCCAATCTGGGAGCAGGGCGTGGGTGTCTGCGTGGAGCGATCGCACTGTGCCGGTCAGCGTCACCTGGTCGGCAATCACATTCGAAGCCCGGCCACCCGCAATTTTTCCGATAGTAATCACCGCTGGATGCAGTGGATTAATGGTGCGGCTAATCGATTGCTGCAGCTGTGTAATCACTTGAGCCGCAATCCAGATCGCATCAACCGCCTGATGAGGGCGAGCGCCGTGCCCTGACTCACCTGAGATAATGATTTCTAGATCATCAGCAGCAGCGGTCAGTGGGCCTTGCCTCAAACCAATGACACCAGAGCGAATGCTGGGGAAGGTATGCACACCCAAAATAGCGGCCACGTTATCCATGACGCCATCTTCTATCATCCATTTAGCACCCTGGGCCGTTTCTTCAGCTGGCTGAAATAAAAAGCGCGTGGTACTAGGAAAGGGCTGCTGCCCAGCTTGAACAAGTTCTGAAAGCACCATTGCAGTACCCAAGCCAACGGTTGTATGAGCATCGTGGCCGCAGGCATGCATAATCCCAGGACTTTTGGAGGCAAATGGAAGATTTGTTTTTTCCGCGATGGGCAAAGCATCCATATCAGCGCGGATCGCAAGAATATCGCTTCGGGGACTGCCTGCCCCCGGCAACTCGGCAACAACGCCCGTTTTCCCGACCATTTCCTGAACGTGAAACCCGTATGAAGACAGCACGCCAGAGACATAGGCTGCGGTCTTATATTCCTGCCCGCTGATTTCCGGATGGGCATGAATGTGACGGCGAATTTCGATTAAACGCGGCTCTAACTTAGCCGCAATCTTTTGAATAGTAGAAAGCATATGAAATGCACAATTTACTGACTATCTTAAGGCTTTTGCTCTGATGTCTTAATCCTGATACCTCAATCCTGATGCCTCAATCCTGATGTCTTGATTTGCGGCTTTGAGCACCTACGGCTGTTAGGTTCAAAGCGTTCCACAACAAGCCTCTTTCTAATGACGTTATCCCGTACAGCAAGGAAGTTACAGCCATTTGACTGACTTAGCAAATCGGTCACAAAGCAAGCTTAAGTATATTTTTACACTTTCCTTAAAACAAGGCATTATCTTTGCCCCAACGAGTTTGATTGGCCTCTATGCGCAAATCAAATATGAAGGCGATGTATAGAAATGTAAGCTTGGTGTAAAGTATACCTACGCAATATTTGCCCTGAATAACTTACTAAGAAGCCGTCAGAATAAGCTATCAGCAGAAAATGACCGCTTTTTAGTGATTTGAGAAGTTCAGTCCTTCTCAGTATTTACTTCTAGGTGCTTAACGGTGCGTCTACATCAACTAAGGCACTTCCCTCCCCTTGTGGAAGGGGCCGTCCATTTCTGTAATTGGCCCGTAATAAGGCTCCGTATATGGGAAATCCTCGTGCTCTTTAAACGAGTTGCATACCACATGCACTGAAAGTGTTTTCTTCCAGGCATCTTCCTGTAAGGCCTGTGCCAGTGGTTGCTTTGTCTGTTGTTCTTGAGTGTGAATAACAGCAGAAAAGGAATCAGGCTAATTTTTGGTCTCTGCGAAAGGGTGGCTTTTTTGAAATTGTCACATTTCTTTTGGCATCCCAAAATATCGTTGTGGTCTTTATTCAGCAATGACCACGGATAAAGTGTGAGATTCCGCACTAAAGAGGTCACCGATCTTATCGGCACATATTATTACTTGTCATATCAACAATTCTTGTTTTATAGCTTTCAACCGGGAAATGCTTTATGCAATGTCCTATCTGCAGCCGCAGCGGGCATCGCTATTCATTCCCAAGAGAAACATATGCTCTACCTAAGTTCCTGCCATGAAAAAAGTAAGTCAAAAATGTTCTTCTAAACTCCTTTTTACAGCAAACGTACTGCCTCAGCTGATGACGGTGTTACTAATGGCAGTTAGTGGGCTGGGTCTTGAAACCCAAAATGCCGCTGCCCAGAGCGCCTCTCCCACATCGGCAACAGCCCTCCCCAACATTATCTTTGAGCGCAATACCGGTGAGGTCCGAATTGATCGCAATGCCTTTGAGATAGGGACCGGTAATTTTTCCAATACATCTAATATTCCTCTGCCTGAAGGGCTTGTGGGTGAGACAACAGAAGGGGTCGCACTGCCCGTCAGGCCAGGATTGCTGGCACCTAATAGTATTGAGTTTGGCATCGACACTAACTACGTTATCGATGCCTTTGACGAAGCTTTGGGGGAAGCCGGACGCTCAAGATATCAGATTTTGCCGGACACCTTGCAGTTTACAAAAGAGTTTAATATCAACCATAGCGTAGGCAACCACGATTTCGGGGAAGGCATTGAGGTGATTGTGACAGACGTCAATGGCTTGGTGGTTAGCCGTGAGCGAGCTTTTGTGCGGGGCGATGTGGTGCAGCTAGGCCCAGGCGGTGAACAACTGCCTGAAAACGCTCAGATTACTGTGGAGTATGGTGCAACTGACACTGTTGAACTGCGCGTGTTCAATATTCAATCAGACAATGCTACGCCCACAGAATCGGCAATTTATTTTGATGTAGCAGGAGATTTTGTTGTAGAAGATATGCCCAACGGCGGGGATCGAGACTTCAATGATGGCAACTATGTGGAACAACCCGATGGGCAAGGGGAAGCGATCGCCGCAGCCCAGCTCAGCGATATTACGATTGAAGAGACTATCCGCGAGACGCCATTAGATCCACTGTTCAGAACAACAGAGGTGATTGAGCAAGACATGGTTACCGTTTTGCAAGCAGCCGATACCAGGGTTCAAGAAGAGAGAGACTGGGGCCAAGTGGAGCTGTCTGCGTCTAATTTGACTCGGTTGGGACATGCCCGAGGCGCTGTTGGCGAGAATGGTGAACCGTTGATTTATGATCGCTACTCAGCCAGCAATCAGTTCAGCGTCGGGAGCAACGGCGCAGGCATCAGCGGCCAACTGAAGCCGCTCGTGCGCAATCCGAAAGTGCCACCTACGCTGCTGTTTGGTAATGCCAATTTTGACCCGTTTGTAGGCAACAACGAAGCGGGGTTAGTGGGCACGCTGGGCGTGACGCAGTTTTTAAGCCAAACACATCGTGAAGCCACCGATATGTTTGGCGGTGATTTACCCACCAGCGGGGGAAATACGCTGCTAGAGCCCACGGGGCTATTTCACAACCGGCGACTGGTGGGCTATGTGCCGCCAACGCCAGATGAGACGGTGCTAGGCGAGCCGATTCTCTCGGTTGATGGCGTGTTTGAAATTCCAGAGACTCAACAGATTGCGATCGCCCCGGCTGATGCGAATGTCGTTGGCCGAGGCAATGCAGCCTATACCCGCAACGTCGGTGGGGTACTGATTGAGAGTCCTACCGGCGAGCTGGCCTTTATTCCACAATGGACAGAAAGTGGCTACGCGTCCAATCCCATCACCCTAGAAGCTGGCGAAGCGAAGCGCATCATCTATGCGCTGGTGCCTCAGCAACCTGGTCAGAACCTGCAGCTCAATCAGCGCTACGCCGTTGTGGATGTTGGCAGCAGCTATCGCATTGCCGAAGGTAACTTCAGGATCATTTCAGCCGATAGGCAGCCCCAAAACTTTCAGCAGGAGAGGCCAGAAGTTTATGCGGTGGAAGATACGCTGCCGGGTAACAATGCGGTCACTACTTTCTTTAATGGGATACAGGGGATATATATTGAGCCAGATAGCCCTGAGCGAGTGCCTACCGTAGATGCTGACATTCCAGAAGAGGCGGATGCCAGGGTTGGCAATGAGCTGTTTTCTTTAGCGTTGATTCCTGGAAATCCGGGGCAGATGGCCTACTCGCACGTCACCCGTGCGGGGGGCTTTTATGTGGGAGGAGCGCTCACCGGCGGCATCGGCAACCAGGAAGATCAAGTGCGCCGCACCATCACAGAAATGCAGCTCCAAACGGATGAAATGCAGTCGGCCTTCATCACAAACACTTTCCAAATTCCGTTGAGACAAGTGGATTCGATTGTGACAGCAAGAACCGTCATTACCAATAGCTTGGGAACGGCTTCATTTGATGTGGATAACAACGGTGAACTCACAAATGCCCGCTTTGTTGAAACTGGCGAGCTTAATCGGCAAGTGCAAGAAGAAGAGCTTGAGCGCATCAGTGAAATTGTTCTAGGGGAAGAGACTCAAATCGGCTCGGCAGTGACAGACGTAACGTCTAGTGTTTTACGCAGCGAGCTAATTGAGAGCGATCGCACCACGACCGAAAGCAGTGATGCTTATGCCAATGTTTCGGCACTGGTAGGAGAGTTGGCTATGGGCGGGGTCTTCAATTTTGGCAACACGCCTTGGACCCAGGCGGCGAACACGCTACGCGCGGAGCTGTTTGCTCGGGACGCTATTTTGGGGCGCAGCGGCAGCGAGACAGGCTGGCGGGCTGAGCTGCTGTTCCATCCGTTTGGAGAGGTCAAGCAAGAGGCCTTTCAATACGATGCGGCAGGGAATGTCGTACCGGTGTATAAAACCGAGCCTGTGTTAGATGTCAGCGGCCAGCAGAGGATGGAAACACTAACTAAAACGGACGGGGATACGGTCGTGATCGGGGTAAACCAGTTTGTGCTCGATGAGCAGGGCGATCGCATCGTTCAGAAAACTGGGACAGGCGTAGCCAAGGGTCCTGGCATCTACATTCGCGTAGAAGATGCATTTGGAGATGATCAGGGCCTCGTTGTTGCTGGAGGATTT
This sequence comes from Cyanobacteria bacterium P01_D01_bin.105, assembly GCA_039025345.1. Lineage (GTDB taxonomy): Bacteria > Cyanobacteriota > Cyanobacteriia > Phormidesmidales > Phormidesmidaceae > Phormidesmis. The sequence goes on from JBCCOO010000025.1 coordinate 22,426, forward strand.
CAGTTCGCGTTCTAATCACCTGCCATCAACAACGATAATCAAACAAACTTGTTTGCCCAACAGATTTACTTAACGAATCTGTTTAACAGCGTATCTGACTTGAGAAACATCTTGCCTAACAAACATTAAAAACGGCAAGGTAGCAAAACCCCAGCGTTACCAAAAGGTCAAAACCCAGATATGTCAAGCAAAACTCTTTAGACAAGAAACCTTCAGACAAGAAAACCTTTAGACAAGAAACACTTTGAAGTGAGAGGCTGTTCAACCGTCATTTGTGAAGATATCTCTTTCTAACAACGACCTAGCCGTAACAACTAACAGCGCAGTATTTTTTACTGAAGCAAGTTTTCTTGATAACTAAGGGATTCTACGGTGTTTTCTCAGTACTTCTTGTGAAGTAATGTTGCTTTAACCGTATAAATTCGCACTGATCTATTTGAACGATAAAATTTCTGTGATTCGAGTTTACTTTGCAATCCTTGGGAGCTGAAATGCCCTCAAGTTCTCACTTGAACAACTATGTCGGATGTTGTGTAGCTACCCATATAAAGGAGAAAGGACGGCTGAATACTGAGTGATTATATTGAAGAAATTATAAAGTCAATTGTATTAATACGTATTAGCAGGTTACTTTCGTATTGTTACATCTACCGAAATCTGTCAAAGGCAGCGCAGGATAAGTCTCTAAGCTATATGTCTCTAAAGCTCTGTGTGAAATGTGTTGCATCAAACGAATCAATACCGGTCAATCTGAGGGCTCATGTGCTAATGAAACCCTGTCCATAAGGCTCCGTTTCCAAAAGCCGCATGCTCTGTATGGGCATACGGGCTGTGATACGCGAGCTGATGTAGAAAGCGGGTTAACAGAATTCACAAGTTAATTGCACCCTCCCAAAGCTGCCATGGTTCCATTGTTCTGCATGTTTAAGTCTTGGCTATTCGTTCTTAACTCAACTGTATCTGCACGAACAGCTTTCTGGTTTCACTTTCAGTCTCGCCAGTCTCAATTGATGCCCACCGACTGATTATTTTCACTGCTGCTGTTCTTTGTTTTCCTGAAGTCCCCAATTAGCTGAAGTCTCTACGCCAATGAACCTTTTTAATTTTTTTCGTTCGTCGCTATTTTTTAATGATTGCCCCAGTTCCTCTGCGACAAAGCTGATCACGAAAATCGCAGCGCTGATTTTGGCGACCGGTGGCATAAGTGTTGGCGGTGGTGTGGTAGGTGAGCAGGCGATCGCCCAAACCGACATCTCTGTCAATCGCGATCCCGCTACAGGCTCAGTTGAAATTGATCGCAACGCCTTTGAAATCGAGACGGGGCCACTAACTAACCAGTCGAATATTCCACTACCTGGGTTGTTGCCGCCGAGCACATCTGAGGGTGTCGCACTGCCTGAGTTTGTACCCGGTCAGCTAGCACCCAATACGGTTGACATCAGAACAGACTTTGACTTTATTCAAGAGTCTTTTTCAAACCAGGTTAATCAGCAGTCGGGAGATAACGTCAATGTAACCTTGCAGCGCGACTCAGTGCAGACAACAACTGAGTTTGAGTTGAACTACGTCCCTAACGAACACAACTTTGGAGAAGGTATTGAGGTAACCGTCTTCGATGCAAACGGCAACGTCGTAGGAACGCCACAGACTCGATTTGTTCGGGGTGATGCCGTTACAGTTGGCCCCAATGGTGAGACGCTACCCACCACGGGGAACATCACTGTGGAGTACGGCATAGATGAGCGCGTGCAGCTACGGGTTCTGAACATACGCTCAGACAACGCTGCCCCTACAGAGTCGGGGGTTTACTTCACTGAAAGTGGCGGGCTGATTGCAGAGGATTTGCCTGACGGGGGTGACCTAGACTTTGATGACGGTGAATATTTTGAGGTAGAAGGCGGCGCCGGCGTAGCCAACGGCATCGAAGAATCTGAAACCATTGAGATCACAACCAGGACAGAGGCAGTGGAACTCGAGCCAGAGATTCGACGTGATGCAATCGTCGAGTCAGATACGGTCTCTACTGAAAGCGACACCGTGACTGACGTACTCAGCCAAGAAGTGGACTATGGCACCATCGAGCTACCCGACAACCAGACCATGCGGCTAGGTCATGCTGTCGGTGCACGGAGTGAAACTGGCGAGCTCCTGGTATATGACCGCTATTCAAGCGTCGGACAGTTTAGAGCTGGTACGGACGGTATCGGGGCAACCGGACAGTTGCGTCCCCTCAACAGCAACCCAAATGCTGCGCCGACCCTGTTAACCGGTGATGTTGTCATTGATCCGTTTGCCGATGACAACGAAGCGATTTTGGGCGCTTCTGTTGGCCTCACCCAGTTTTTGACCCGTACCCACCGCAATGCTACTGACGTGTTTGACAATCCTATTGTCAGCCCTGATGAAAGTCGTCTACTTGAGCCCACGGGCCTGTTTAACAATCGGCGGTTAGTTGGCTATGTGCCGCCCCGTTTAGATGACTCTGCGCAAGGCACCATCGAATCAACTAATGGGATTTTTGAGCTACCTGATGATCGCGGTGTCGTCATACAGCCGCCTACCGCCCAGTCCTCAGTGGGCCCAGGCAATGCTGCCTATACAGATAACGTCGGTGGCCTACTCATCGAACAGACAGATGGCGGTGTTATTTTTGTACCGCAGTGGACAAAAGAAGGCTATGAGCAAGATTCATTAACGCTAGAAGCCGGTGAAGCCAGTCGCATTATCTATGCCCTCGTGCCACAGCAAGTTGGGCAAGACTTGCAGCTTGGTGAAGTGTATGACGTAGAAACTGGTGGCGGCAGCTACCGGATTGCCGACGGCCGATTTACCATCATCGCAGCAGATCAATATCCTGATAACTTCTTCCAAGAATCGAGTGAAATTTACACCGTAGAAGATACGCTGCCGACCATTGAAAATGCGACAACTCGTGTTTTTAACGGCATTCGCGGGCTGTATATAGAACCCGACGGAACAGCGCTAGTACCCACGGTTGATCCCAATTTGCCAGAAGAAGCCGATGCCCGAGTGGGTAATTTGCTCTCCCCGTTGGGACTTGGTCAACTTGTGTATCCAAGAACGACAAGGGCCGCTGGCTTCTACGTAGGTGGCGCCCTCAGAGGCGGCTTGGGTAACCAGCGCGATACGACTCGCTCAGTTGTGTCAACAAGCAATATCGAGAGTGATGTGCGAACCGTTGTCGAGCAGGTAAGTGTCTTCTCGACGCCGGTTAATCAGGTCACAACCACACAGGTGGAATCAACAACGACCACGCAGCGCGATGGCATTGCCACTTTTGAGATTGGGCAATCGGGGCTCTTAAGCCAGGTTGGCTTTGAGCCGACCAACGAGGGCACCAGCGTGACAACAACTCGAGATCTGGCGACCTTGGATCCAGAAGTGCAGCTGGGTGTGGAAACGCTCGTTTCTTCTGACCAGGAGACGCGTACTGAAGTTTTGGCAAGCAGGATTATTGAACAAGACGTTTCGACAGTGGATGGCTCTGATAGCTATGTAAACGCAGCGCCTGTTCAAGGTGAGCTGGCCCTTGGCGGCGTGCTGAACTTTGGGAACACCCCTTGGACACCAGCGGCTAACACGCTACGGGCTGAGCTGTTTGCTCAAGAGACTGTATTTGGTCGCAGTAGCGATGATTCTGACTTTGGCTGGCGCGCTGAGCTGATGTTCTATCCATTCGGTGAAGTGAGTCGCGAGGGCTTCCAATATGATGAAGCCGGAAACTTAGTGCCTTTGTATCAGACAGAGCCTGTAATGGAAAACGGTGAGCAAGTCGTAGATTTGTTAACTGCTGCCGATGGCACGGTCGTAGGGGTGCCAGTAAATCAGTTTGTGCTGGATGAAAATGGCGATCGCATTCCCCAGAAAGTAGGCACTGGCCGTTCTAAGGGTCCTGGTGTATACGTCAGGGTAGAAGGTGAGTTTGACGGCGATGACGACACGGTTGTCAACGGTGGTCTTCAGTTCACCTTCTAATGCCAACTAGTTTGGGCTAACTTTCTAACGTGAGTCCAAAGCGGTTTAATCCGAAGCAGTCAGGCTCATCTGGGGTGCTACTTCACTCCGTGATGAGCCTAACTTACTGACAGCAAATTAAATGACAGCAAATTAAATGAATAGCAAGGCATTGCCTCAAAAGACCTTTCCCGTTTGTCTTTTGAGGCAATCTTGTATTGATTAATACTCTAGTCAGTATATTTAACTACACGCTATATTCAACAATATGAAGTTTCAAAGTTTTTTTTCTTGGCAGAAAAAGGCGTGAACTTCTCTTGTACAAAGAGATTAACGCCTTTTTACCGCTAATATGTCGCTAAAAAATAGCAGGATGCAAGAGGGCTCTACCTGGAGTATTTACGGAGAGTCTACTTTGGATCAGCTGATGTCGTCTTCTTCTAACGTCTACGTCAAGTTTCCTCAATTAGCTGTTGCTGTAATGAGTACGGGTAGCACGGGTCTATTTTTTTTACAGACAGAAGCCTCTGCCCAGACAGCTAACCCAGATGATACATCCGCAGCTAATCCAGTCACCGTGAACCGAGACGCCAATACAGGCGCAGTCACGGTAGATCGAAATGCTTACACGTTAGAAACCGGCCCGCTGATTAACACCTCGAACATTCCTCTCCCTGCGTTTGTCCCTAGCGAAGTCGGGGAGGCTATTCCTCCTGATCCAAGCGGTGCATTAGCCCCGAGCACCGTTATTTTTGGCACTGACTCAGATTACATCAGAGATAGTTTTAACGATGCGATCAACAGCAGTCCCAACAATCCAGCGGACAATAGTAGCCGCACATATACCTTAGAAGAGGGTTCGATCAGCGTCACGACTGAAATCACATTAGAGCAAGAACCCGGTCAGCACACCTATGGAGAGGGCCTTGAAGTCAGAGTACTGGATAGCGACAACAATGTAATTCCTGATGCCGTGGTTACGGATGGCAACGGCCAGCAGCGCAATCGTATTTTTGTCCGTGGTGATGGGGTAACCATTGGCCCAAATGGAGAAGTGCTAAACACGGAAGAGAGACTAACCGTCACTTACACCGAAGATCAGCAAGTGACGGTTAGAGTGCTGAATTTAAGAGATAACAATACGGCAGCCAGCGAGTCTGGGGCATATTTTACGGAACAGGGTGAGCTAATTACTGAAGACTTAGAGGGCGGCGGGGATCTCGACTTTGACGATGGCGATCCCTTGAACTTTACAGAAGGTCAAGGGAGTGCGGCGGCCGCTGAAGAAGAAACTACCGTCACCCAGACAACCGAAATAGAAGAGACACCGCTGGAGCCTGAGCTTCGCCAGGAAGAGATTATTCTAGAAGAGACGATGGAAACGGTAGAAGTCTCTGAAGATGTCGTAACGACTGAATCACGAACGTATGGCAGCGTTGGCCTACCAGATTATCAGATGACTCGCCTAGGCCATGCCGCCGGTGTGCGTACAGCAAACGATGAACAAACCGTATACAGTCGCTATGCTGACACAAGCCAGATCCGGGCAGGATCTGATGGCATTAGCGCAACAGGGCAGTTAGCCCCCCTTTCTAAAAATCCCGCAGCGCTGCCGACATTATTGACCGGTGAGCTCTCTTTTAATCCATTTGCCAGTGACAACGAAGCCGGTTTTGTGGCGTCAGCTGGTGTTACTCAGTTTGTCACCCGAACGCATCGTGCAGCGACAGACTTAATGGGCAATCCTATTACAACTGAAGATGGCCCTAATTTACTGGAGCCAACAGGATGGCTAAACAATCGCCGTTTGGTGGGCTACGTTCCGGCGCAAACAGAGACGGTTGAAGAGAGTCTGCTCTCAGGAAAAATGAATAGCGATCGCCTGCGGGCTGTCAACGGCATTTTTGATCTCCCCGCTGACCAGTCTATTGTGATCGCACCGCCCGATCCGCAAACGGTGGGTAGAGGTGAATCGGCCTACAGCGATAACGTTGGCGGACTGCTCATCGAAAGCCCAGACGGTAGCCTCTCTTTTCAGCCGCAGTGGACGAAAGATGGCTACGCACAAACGCCCATTACCCTCACTGCCAGCGAAGCGATTCGCATTGTGTATGCGCTAGTGCCTCAACAGCCAGGGCAAGCATTGGAATTGGGCGAAAGCTACAGCGTTGAAGCAAGTTTCGATGGCTATCGTATCGCTGACGGCGGCTTTCGGATTATCTCTGCCGACCAACAACCTGAAAACTTCTTACAAGAGTCAGCTGATATCTATGCGGTAGAAGATACCTTGCCAACAGGCAATATGATCACAGCATTGTTTAATGGTGTGCAAGGAGAATATATAGAACCTTCGGGGGAATCGGCCAGGACTGTAGATCTTCTTCTGCCGAGTGAAGTCGATGCCCGTGTGGGCAACCAGATTTACCCTGCAGCGACCATTGGCCAAACCCCTTACGTAAGAACAACCCGCGCTGCCGGACTATATATCAGCGGCGTTTTCTCAGGTGGAATCGGCAATCAGCGCGATCAAATTAATCGCAGCAGCAGCACGCTCACAACGTCAACGGATCAGATGCGCACTCGGCAGGTAAACAATCTCTTTTCAACCCCCGTTACGCAGCGATCGCAAACCCTGTTAGAAGAAACCACAACAACCACAACAACCGGTACAGCAACCTTTAATATTAACCGTCAGGGAATATTAGAAGATGCTACTTTTACCCCATTATCTGACCCTCAAACAGAGACTGCCGTCCGCGTGCTTGCGACAGCCACTGAGCCAGAAAGGGGCGAAGAAGTACTCGCCGAGACGACAACTACTGAGTCGGTAGAGGTGTTGGTCGATCGCACTGAAATGGTGACTGCGGATGCTGGGAGCCAATCAGATAGCTACGCGAATGCAACGCCTCTACAGGGTGAACTTGCCATTGGGGGCGTTTTGAACTTTGGCAACACGCCCTGGACGGCAGCAGCGAATACGCTACGGGCCGAAATTTTCTTGAGAGAAAATATTTTAGGGCGGGGCGCCAGCAGCGCATCCGGCTGGCGAGCAGCCTTAACTTTCCATCCGTTTGGAGAGGAGCAGCGGGAAGCTTATCAGTACGATGAGACCGGCCAAGCCGTGGCGCTGTATCAGACTGAGCCTGTGATGGATAAAAACGGTCAGCCACGCATGGAAAAAGTGGCAACGGCCACTGGCGATGTGGTGGAAGTGGCAATCAATCGATTTGTCTTAGATGAGGTGGGCGATCGCATCCCAACCATGGTTGGCACCGGGCGATCGCGCGGCCCTGGTTTGTACGTGCGGGTACAAGATACCTGGAATAATCGTGACAGCCTGACAGTGGATGGTGGCATACAGTTTTCTTTTTAGTAACGTGAAGGATGCAGCCACCGTTCTGTTGAATGCTTATTTCTGTTTAAGGCTTGGCATTGTTTGAGGCTGGCACTGCTCTATTCTCAGCACGGCTTGCTCCGGCCATGAATTTGGGCGTGAACATAAGCAACCCCGAAAATTTGCGCAACGTGGCATAGTGATAGCAAAGCTGTTTATGACCCTGCTCGTCGAGTCTCCGCTTGTCGAGCCTCCGTTCAAAGCTATGCCAAAAATCACCCACATCATTTTCGACTTTGACGGACTGCTGCTAAATACAGAACCCATTTATTGCCGAGTGAATGACATCATCGCCCGCCGCTATGGCAAGGCCTTCACGAGGGAAATACATCGCAAAATCATGGGCCGTCAGGCAATAGATTGCGCCCAAATACTGGTTAAAGAATTGGATCTGCCATTGACGCCAGAAGAACATTTACAGGCGCGCAATGAGCTTATTTTCGATATGTTGCCTGAAGCCAAGCCGATGCCAGGGGCCAGAGCACTGACACAGTATTTTTACGAACTAGGTGTGCCCATGGCGATCGCCACCAGCTCAGCCGAGGTTACTTTCAAGCTTAAAGTGCAGCGTTACGCCGATTGGCTAGAGACCTTCAGCGCAATCGTGCTGGGCAGCGATCCAGACGTTAAAAACAGTAAGCCTGCACCCGATAGCTTTCTGGTAGCAGCCCAACGGTTGAAGGCCGATCCGGCATCGTGTCTTGTCTTTGAAGATTCACCGGCAGGCGTAAAGGCCGGTAAAACCGCAGGGATGAACGTTGTCGCAGTGCCTGCGGCCCATATGGCGCGAGAGCTCTATAACGCAGCAGATGAAGTGCTCACAAAACTCACAGACTTCGAGCCACGTCGGTGGGCACTGCCCATACCAAAACAGCCCGTATAAAGTCCGTCTGCGTGAAGTGTGACTGACCATCTGTGTAAAGAAAATCTTCATACAAGCAGCCAGTATGAAGAATCTGAGAACTAAAGGCCTCTACCCTTACCTTTTAAGTACTTACGTGAATATAACGGGACTATACGGGATGCATCGTTATTTTTACTGATAGTTGTTTAGTTGGTGTCTACTTGGCTACCTTTTGGTTCGCCATCGCCTGATTGGCCATTTTCTGAGGTTGTTTGTCATGCTACGCGCTTTACTGTTTGGTCTTACAGCTCTTGTGGCCACAATCTTTTTCTTTGTTGTCGATCCCAACGCCTTTGTGGTGGATGACGAAGAGGCTAGGCTGTAGCCAGCCAGTTTTCTCCAACTAAATTTCTCCAGCTCATTTTTCCAAGTTATGAGTAGGTTGCTGACGCTCTGAAGCTAAATGCTTTAGGGCGTTTTTTTTAGGTTTGTTTTTCCTGAATCCCAGCCCCGACTCCCAGCTCCGACTCCAAGCCCTGCATCCAAGCCAAATGTTGAGGGAGGAGGTTCGCCAAGTCATAGCGCTCTACAATCGTCTGCCTTGCCTGCAATCGAATCGCTTGCATCCGGTCAGGTGTATTCAACACTTCAACGATACGGTTCACTATTTGGTCGATATCAAAAAAATCAACCAGGAGACCATTTTTTTGGTCTTGAATCAGCTCTTTAACCGGAGGGGTGCTAGAGCCAATCACAACACACCCTGCAGACATCGCTTCTAGCATTGACCAAGAAAGAACAAACGGGCGGGTGAGATAGACATGAGCCGATGACGCTTGCAGCACTTTGAGATATTGCCCATAAGGCAGATGCCCGGTGAAGTGAAGGCGCGAGTGGTCTAGCTTGGGATGTTTTTTGAGCGCTTGTTCGCGGTAGGTTTGACCTGCTGGCAAAGTTTTGCTGTAGGCAACGCGATCTTCTCCGACAACAACAACGTGACAGTTAGGGCGGCGCCGTTGCAGTTGCTCAACGGCGGCCATGAACTGAGGAAAGCCCCGGTAAGGTTCCATGCCTCTGGCAACGTAGGTGATAATTTCTGTTTGGTTGGAAAGATCCAATAGTTGGGGACAGTCGATTGGTTTGGGCGGCTGAAGAACCAGTTTGACGTTGGGATTAGGTTTGAAATAGCCAGTATCGATGCCGTCATGACACACAGAGAGCTTACTGCGAAATTCTGACGGGAACTGCGCTTGCTGCCATTGGGTGGGGGTAAGACCGCGATCGCAGCTATACAAATCAATTAAAATCGGCGCGTTACGAATCCGCAGCTTGGCTTCAGTATCTTCATCAAGGGGATCGCTCGGATCAAAATCAGCGTTGGTGCCTCTGGCATGATAAAACCACTCAAAAAAGCAAAGCGAGTCTGCGTTGGGAAACAGATCTTTTACAAATAAGCCCGGCCCCCATCCTGAGTGCGCATAGATCACATCTGGATAGAAACCTTGATTTTTGAGCTGCAACAGCGTGCGGTAAGCAGCTTGGCCTTCGAGGACAGCGCTTTCGAGCGGGCGAACGTAGTGATGAGTCTGCGCAGCAGGTGTTCTAGACGGCTGATAGATGACTTTGTGAACGCCTTGGATCTGGCCTTCTTTACGGGTGGTGGCAAAGACCACTTGATGCTTGGGATCTTTGCCAAGGGCGATCGCCAAATGGCGAAACTGAGCCGGAAAATTCTGATGCAGAAAAAGGACTTTCACGGTGTTTTTGCGGTCACGATGCTTTTGCGGTCACAATGTTCTCTCTCTCCAATACCCACAAGCCTATCTCTCAAAGCTACTAGGATCGCCTACCACTTCTAATCCAATGGTTTCTCCAGCGACCATAATTGAAGTAATTTCCACATCCACCGGTAGATTTTGCAAATCGGCCAGCGGGTTTATGAGCTCTGATAGCGGCCGGGCTGTGAGTATGCTGAGATCAAAGCCGCCAGCACTTACCTCATTCACCTCAAAGCTCAATTGAGTACCGTCACCGATGAGCTGGCCGCTCACGTTTACGGTAACGCCTTTAGGCACTGACAAATTACCGACTTGGGGCCGCAAGCGAATGGTGGCCTGGTCGGGAGAACGTAAAAATACCTCCGCTTCACGGACGTTGCGATAAGCCTCTAAAAAATTCGCCAGATCTCCTGTTCTAATCACAGCGGTTAGCTGGGCGCTGCCCACTGATTTGAGCCTATCGGCACTGCGGTCATACACCACATCGTCTAATTGCAGCTCCAATCGCTCAATCACTGGCGCACCCTGCGGACGAACACGCTCACCAACGGCTACCACGCTTTTGGCACTACCTTCACCCACTTGAAGTCCCTCGATGTTCACATCGTAACTATCCGCTGGGCCAACATATTTGGGGAGCTCTCGTTCAATGCCTTGGGCGACAAGATTAGCTGGATTGCAACCGGCTATCAGCAGCACAGACGTCGCTGCCACGGCAATGCCTAAAGGGCGAGCTAATAGAGGGCGAGCTAAAAAACGCGTGAGCATAGGGGGGGTGCTCCAAACTGCGCGACCAGCAGGGGGAAGTGCATAAGCCATAGGTTCTCTGCGGTTGAGGACGGATGCTGACAGGCTGAAATCCTTGTATGAGACACTCTTCATGTAAGACAGCCTCAAAGTGGCCCGCAACCGCATGCATTCGACGGTTGCCATCAATCCGGCTGCTATCAATCCGGCTGCTGTAAACCATAAGATCGACAGTAAGCAGGCGTCGCCTGTATCGTTTTATCGACTAGGATCTTTTCAGGATTGCCTCTGCTGTGTTCTCTACAGAGGTCTTTATCAACATTCTTTAATTCTCCTCACCGAGCTTAAGCTACCCGCTGAGCCACCAACTAAACAGCTGTGTTGATTAATCTATACGCTTTTTTTCGCGATTTACGTCTTTCACCCGTTTGGTTTGCAGAGCTTCGCGCCATTCTACGCGGTGCGGCAGGCAGTTTTTTGTTTGGCATTCCGCTGCTCTATACCGTTGAAGTCTGGGCCATTGGTTCAGCGACTGAGCCTTTGCGACTGCTGTGGGTGCAAGCCGCAACTTTTGTCGTGGTGGTGTTGCTCACTCAAATTGAAGGATTTCGCAGATCGCTCTCCATTGACCCTGTTGAGACGGTGCTGGAAAGTATTGAAGCGCTGGGTATCGGTATTATTTGCGCCGCGATCGCACTCATGCTGCTGCGCCGCATCACCTTAGAAACGCCCCTGTCTGAAGCGCTCGGCAAGCTAATTTTCGAAGGCGTACCGTTTTCACTGGGGGTCACCTTGGCCCGCTCTACGCTGAGCCGCCGCCCTAACCTTGATCGGCGCACCCGAGAATCTGAGCTGCTGAGTGCCCGGTGGGTCAGTGCTCGGTGGGGCGGCACATTGGGCGTAGCCATTGCCGACACCCTGGTTGATATTGACGCAACGATTATCGGAGCCATTGTGATTGCCTTTAGCATCGCGCCCACTGAAGAAATTACAATCATTGCCTCAGCGCTGCCACCGCTTTGGCTGCTGCTAATTATGGGAGCCTCGCTGCTGATTTCTTACATTATTGTGTTTGCTTCTGGCTTTACCGATCGCAGCCAAAGAGCCGAAAGGGGTCTGTTGCTCAGCCCCCTCACCGAAACACTCGTGACCTATCTCGTCGTGCTGCTGGCATCGGCGCTGATGCTGGTTTTCTTTCAGCAGCTTGGCATAGACGACCCCTGGCAAGCCTGGCTAAGCAATATAATTGTGCTAGGTCTGCCCGCGTCAGTGGGCGGCGCTGCTGGTCGGATTTTAGTGTGATGAATGGGCGCTGAGCGAGAGAAGACTGAATCAAAGACCGCGTCAAAAACCGCTGAGCCAACCGCTCATAGCAAACGGCGATCGCCTGCGGAATGGATCACGCTAACCCTTTCTGCGCTGTTGCTATCCGTGCTGGTAGGGCTGGTTCTCTACGACTGGCAGCTCAGCAAAAATCTGCCGCCAGCGTTTCAAGTAGAAGTGAGTGAAACGACCCGCCTCACCCAAGGGCGTTATTACGTGCCGTTTACGCTGCGCAACACAGGTGGGCGCATTGCCAGAACGGTACAGGTGATTGCAGAGTTGAGCTTACCTGACGGTGACACAGAAAACGGTGAGCAGCAGTTTGACTTTCTCTCTGGCAGCGAGCGCAAAAAAGGCAGCTTTGTTTTTGATCACAATCCGCAGGACGGCACGCTCGTGGTCAGAGTTGCCAGCTTTGGACTGCCATAGAGGAGAGGGTATTAGAAAGGTGCTAGGAGGGCACTAGGAAAGCGCTAAACTATTTTGGCGCTAGGGCATTTCTGTGAATTGCCGCCTCGTGGCACAATTAAAGACCTAGAGAATAGAAGGAACTGTAACGTTAAGGAACCCCAGAGATGTTAAAGCGATTCGCCGCGCTGCTATTAGTTGTCCTTGCCCTGGGTTTGCAGAGCTGCTCAGACGCCACCAGCCTGCAGTCTTACAACAACAGCTACGAAGGCTACGAATTTCAATACCCCACCGGCTGGGTAGAAGCGACCGTTCCTGGCGGGCCCGATACCGTTTTTCACGACATCATCAACGCCAGCGAGAATGTCAGCGTGGTGGTGAGCCCTGTTTCGGATGGCAAAACGCTCACCGACCTCGGCACGCCCACTGAAGTGGGCTACAAACTCTCTAAAAGCATTACCTCTCAAAGCACTGATGGCCGTAACGTAGAGCTGGTCAACGCCCAGTCCTTTGATACGGGCGAGAAGCTCTATTACATTTTGGAATATGTTGCGAACCTGCCGTCTGGCACTCGCCATGACTTAGCCAGCGTTATTGTGCGGCGCGGTCAGCTCTACACCTTTAATGCGTCTATCCCTGAGTCACGCTGGGAAAAAATGAAGACGACCATTAAGCAAACGGTCGCGTCTTTCTCTGTCTATTAATCGTTCCTGCTCATTTCTGATAACGTCTATGGCTGATACTCAATTTGTGCTGGCATCGGCTTCGGTGGCAAGACGAAAGCTGCTGGTAGAGGCGGGCATTCAGCCATTTGTTTGCCCCAGCAACTTCGATGAAGATCAGGTAGTGGTGAGCGACGTGCAAGCGTTAGTGCAGGTGCTGGCGCGTGGCAAGGCCGAAGCGGTTGCGCCACAGTTTCCGAACTCACTGGTGCTGGGCTGCGATTCGGTGCTGTCTATTAACGGCGTTATTTACGGCAAGCCTGAAAGCCCACAAGAAGCGATTTACCGCTGGAAACAAATGCGCGGTGGCTCTGGTGAGCTATATACCGGCTATGCCCTGATTGCACCAGGCCGTGAGCCACTGGTACGCTACCGCATGACGCGGGTCTTTTTTGCCAATGTGAGCGATCCAGAAATTGAAGCGTATATTGCCACAGGTGAACCGATGCACTGTGCAGGGGCGTTTGCGACTGATGGTAAGGGCAGTATGTTTGTGGAAAAAATAGAAGGCTGTCATACAAACGTTGTGGGTCTGAGCATTCCTTTGCTGAGGCAAATGATGGCGGATTTAGGCTATCGTGCGATAGATTTCTGGAGCCAGTAGTATTTTTTAGTTGTTTTTTTGCCGCATTGTTTTTTGCCGCATTGTTTTTTAACCGCTTGGTGTCAGGAGGCTGAGGTATGGCCAGATTTGACGATGTCCTCCCAGCACAACCCAAACCCTACCCGCCTCAAACGGGACAGTTGCCTCAGCGAACGGTTAGGAAACCGCGATCGCGACTAAAAACAATATTCGTTCTCACAGCGAGCTTTGTATTGGCAGCGCTCTACACGGCTACCTATTTCTGGGCAGAAGGGCTGTGGTTTCAAGAACTCGCCTTTTTGAACGAATTTTGGCTGCGATCGCGAACGCAAGTCGCCTCGGGTCTCATCACCTTACTGGTGAGCTTGGGCATTACCTTTTTTAACCTCCGCCTAGCCGACCGGCTACAGTTCAATCAAAGCTGCCTGTTGCCGACTCGTAAAAATCTGCGCCGCAGCCTCGGCTTAAGGGGACTGTTACTGGTTTTGATTGGGTTGGGGCTGTTTATCGGCGGCCTACTGGTTTATCACGGATCGCTAGCAGTCTATGAAATAACCAGCGATCGCGTTGCAATTCCTGCCCCGTTCGGTCTCGACTTCCAGCTAGATGCATACTTACTGCAGCAGCTCGTGAGCGATCCGTGGCTGCTGCTGTTGCTCAGCGGGGTCGCCGTTGCCCTGATCACCCTGCCGCGCCTGCTCATTCGCATCAGCGCCGTTTTGATCAGCACGTGTTTCGCCATCATCGCGATTGAAGAATGGGCGCGGCTGCTGCCGTCCCTCACTCCCACGTCCTTTGGCCAAACGGATCCGGTGTTTGGTCAAGATCTGAGCTTTTATATTTTTAAGCTCCCCATTTGGGAGCTGGTGAATATGTGGCTCTCAGGTCTGCTGTTGTTTGTGCTCGCGGCTGTTTTACTGATGTATTTGCTCGCCGGCGAAACGCTACAGCAAGGCCGGTTTGTCGGGTTTTCTCCGCAGCAGCAGCGGCATTTATATGCGATCGCTGCCAGCGTGCTGCTCATCACCTCGCTGAGCCACTGGCTAGATCGCTTTGAGCTACTGTATTCGGGTCAAGGGGTCACCTACGGCGCGAGCTTCACCGACATTCATGTCGATTTGCCGGTTAATGCAGCGCTGAGCTTAATTTCGCTGGGGCTCGCCTTATTTTTAGCTTGGCGCACACTCGCCTGGGCCAGCCTGAGGCAGTCGCTGAAGCCTTTCTCATCAGCGCAAAAGCAGCGACGACGATGGCGGCACGTGCTCTTTGGGCACCCCATCATCATCATTATTTTTCTCTATTTTTGCTGTGCCATTTTAGGCAATACGCTGGTTCCGTGGTTCGTGCAGCGCACCGTGGTGCAGCCAAACGAACTTTTGCGAGAGCAGCCCTACATCGAACGCACCATTGCCTTTACGCGCAAAGCCTTTGGCTTGGATGATATTGAAATAGAGAGTTTTAACCCCCAAGGCAACCTCACGGCCCAAAACCTTCAGCAAAATGAGCTAACTATCGGCAATATTCGCCTATGGGACACCCGCCCCCTATTAGAATCTAACCGACAGCTGCAGCAGATTCGGCTGTATTACGAATTTGCCGATGCCGACGTGGATCGCTACACCCTCATCGGCGACGATCAATCTAGCGATCGCCGGCAAGTGCTGATTTCGGCCCGTGAGCTGAACTATGAACAAGTGCCCACCGAGGCGCAAACCTGGGTAAACGAACACCTCATTTATACCCACGGTTATGGCTTCACCATGAGCCCGGTTAATACAGCTGGCCCCAGCGGTCTGCCTGAATATTTCATCAAAGATATTGCCCACACGCCCAGCTCGCCAGATGTGGCGCGCTCTATTCCAGTTAATCAGCCCCGCATTTATTACGGCGAACTCACCAATACCTACATCATGCCGGACAGCCGGATATCTGAGCTGGACTACCCCAGCGGGGGTGAAAATGTATATAACCGCTACGACGGGCAAGGAGGCATCAACATTGGCCCGCTCTGGCGGCGGCTACTGTTTGCTAAGCATTTACGCGATTGGAGAATGCTGCTAACCGACGACTTTACGCCTGATACCCGGTTGATGTTTCGCCGCAACATTGAAGCGCGGGTAAAACGCATTGCCCCCTTTCTCGAATTTGATGACGATCCGTATCTGGTCATTGCAGATGTAGAGGATTCTTATGCCCCGGTGAACGGCGGCGAAGATGAGAACTATTTGTATTGGATCATCGATGCGTATACGACCAGCGATCGCTATCCTTATTCAGACCCAGACCGCAACCGCTTCAACTACATCCGAAATTCTGTAAAAGTTGTTGTAGATGCTTACAACGGCTCAGTACATTTCTACGTGGCAGATGAAAACGATCCGATTATTCGCACCTGGTCGCGCATCTTTCCAAACATGTTTGAGCCGCTCGCGGCCATGCCTAACAACCTGTTAACGCACATTCGCTATCCCCACGACTTTTCCTTAATTCAATCCGATCAGCTGTTTACGTATCACATGACCGACCCGCAAGTTTTCTATAACCGAGAAGATCTTTGGCGGGCGCCAAACGAAATTTATGCCAATGAAGAACAGGTGGTAAAACCCTACTACATCACCATGGAACTGCCGGATGGTGAAGCCGGTGAGTTCGTTCTTTTGCGGCCTTTTACGCCGGCTCGGCGAAACAATCTGATTGCGCTATTGGCGGCCCGCTCAGATGGCGATAACTACGGCAAACAGCTGCTCTATGAGTTTCCGAAGCAAGAGCTGGTGTTTGGCCCAGAGCAAATTGAAGCGCGCATTAACCAAGAGCCTGAAATTTCTCAGCGCATCTCACTTTGGAACACCCAAGGCTCCCGTGCCAATCAAGGTAATTTGTTGGTGATTCCGATTGATGATTCTGTTTTGTATGTAGAGCCTTTGTATTTGGAGGCTGAGCAGAACCGGCTACCGATTTTGGCCCGCGTGATTGTTGCGTACAAAAATCGAATTGCCATGGCCCAAACCCTAGAGCAAGGGTTAAGTGCAATTTTTGAAGGGGCTAACGACAACGGCTCTGCCATTATTCAAGAGGTGGAAGATACCAGTGGGGTGGAGGAACTTTTGCTCCCCAATTCAGAGGATCCTGCGCTTAGCGTTAGCCCAGAAGTCAGTCCAGATTAGGCTGCGATCACCTATTTCTAAAGCAGTGCATACGATGGCTGTGGGCAGCTGCTACAGCCATCGTCTATAAAAAGTCTGAGCTAACCGAACAGATTTCTCAGGCAACAGCCGTTTCAGATAAACCGAATGTTTCAGCAAAAAGCGGTGATGCCTTTGCGAAGGCATCACCGCTTTTTGGCCACTCAGAATATGGTTATAGAACTATTGCGAAATAGAGCAGATTGAAACAAACAACGTTAGATCATCTGCGATTAACCCGCTCCAGACATCACGACAAAGGCGATGAACCCAATCGCTAAGAAAACTAGAAACAACGGCGGGCCCTCAATCCAACCACTGGAAACATCGCGTACCCAGCCACAACTCAAGCAAACATATCTGTTTTCACCGTGAACTACGATGTTGTGACTATGACAGCGCGGGCATTCCAAATGGTGCGTGATGTGAAATTGCTCGACTTTTTCCAAAGAGTGTTTGGCCATGAGATAACTAGCCTCAAAATGTGTGTTTACTACTTGACCTGCCTAGGGTTGCAATAGCAAAGCACGGATATTGCTACTTTGCGAATCACTTAAGCCTGCTGTGTTGTGCAATTAGCCAATGATAGTGATGCAAGCTAAGTAACCCAAGCTCTATAGCTTTCATCAGCAGGTAATTTTTTAATTAAATTTGATGCGATCTCACACGAGATGTTCGTGTTACTGAGCTATATTAATCAGGCGGCATAATGGAAGCCCTCCAACTGACGCGACACAACTGGAGAAAAAATGCACTTGAACGAGTGATTTCTCCAGTTATCGATTATTTTAATAACTCTCATATAATTCAGTTGTGGTTCACTGGAACCCCGCAGACGCGCTCACCTCACACTTTCTGTCTGCTGCTTCCCACAACAATCGTATCAAAAGATACTGATGCACTCTTTTCTATATCTTTTACTACCAGTTAGCCTCCATATTTGGCTAAACTAGTGTAATTACGGAACCTTGATGTGTTTCTTTACTTGACAAGCAGATTCCACAATTACCGAAAAAATTACCTGCTGTGAGTGAAAAATGGATGATTACAGGCAGGCAGATAGCACGCGGGGTTATCTCTTATACCGTTATTTATTGGGTCGTTTAGCGATTAGCCGCAGTAATAAAGGTGCCCCTAACAACCAACAGACCGCACGGCGGGTGGGTGACAATAACCTACGTAAAATCATCTCGGCAGTTTTAGCTGATGAAGAAACCTGGCACCAAACGGTTAGCTTAAAGAGCCGAGATGCCGGGCTCACCACTGGCCGAGTGGCTGAAATGCTCGGAGAGCTAAAAGCGTCCCTCGCTGCAGAATATAGAGCCTACGATCTTGACTACAGCCGTGTTTTAACGGCTAATGACATTTTAGTAGCGCTATATCATCTAACAGAGCTTGCACCAGATGAACGATCACGCCTAGGACTACCGGTAGGTGACAAGCTTACTCTGCTTAAGCAAACCTTGCTCTCACTACAGCTCAAAGACGGTTCAGCCAACTACGAATCTATCTTCAAAGCTTATAAAGAAGCAGTAGGTCTAGAGTTCACAAGCTCAGAGAAGGCCCTGGAAAATCTCAATCAGGTCAACGACCTGATTGAGCACTCGGTCAGAGCTGCGCTGCAGCACTTACCAGATAGACCAAGGCGATTTCACAAACAAAGATCAGAGCCAAGTAGCGAAGATATTATCCAAGAGCTAAGTCGCAAGGCTCAGCGCGAAGTACGCAGGCTCTTGGTACGCAGCGGGAATACTCAAGTTTTCTTAGTCGATAATGAAACCAAACATCCCTTTATTAGTCACTATCTGCCACCTGCATTTATTCAAAAGTTCTCTAAGACAATCGTCAGCAACGAACGTTTAACCGCCCAGCTTCCAGTTCATCTCAAGCAAATTACCATTGAGGCTAGGGGACCACTGCCTTTTACCGATACGAGCATTGGCTCCCATCAGTACAGAAATACCTATCCCAGGCTGCTTGATCCTTACTTGCAGGAGCTAGATGGCCATGTAGAACATGCCTTAATTGATGAAATTCCTAGCCCTAGCGATTATGAGCTAGCCTCACAAGGGGTTACTAAACTTACCCTTAGCTTCTACATAAAAATAGACAACGATTATGAAAGTGTGGTGCCAGATGTATTTTCTACGCTAGCCAGCAGCACTGAGCAGCCATACCCCTACCGTCGAGTCGATTTTGACTACAGCAGTACGGGTATTGGTGGCACGCTCTCTCACATTATCAAAGTTATCAACACTACCCTAATTCAAG
Organism: Cyanobacteria bacterium P01_D01_bin.105; assembly: GCA_039025345.1. GTDB lineage: Bacteria > Cyanobacteriota > Cyanobacteriia > Phormidesmidales > Phormidesmidaceae > Phormidesmis. The sequence continues at coordinate 41,653 of JBCCOO010000025.1, forward strand.
ATATTGCCTGTTTGAGTCGGTTTTTCCCAATTGTTCGCGATGTTGCTTCTACGCAAACCATCATCCGAGATAATGTGTCTTCACCTATTTGGGCGCACAGCCTAGTAAAGCTTTGCCACAATCGCGCCGTCGGTCAGGCGCTTTGGGTATATGAAGACAACAAGCCTTCGTCTTCGGAGGAATTTTCCTTCGGAGACCCTATTGGTCAGGGTGATTTTTGTGGATTCGATTTTTTCATTGCTCAGGCACAGTCTGCCGTACAGGCCAGACTGCAAGCCATTCTCAACACGGGCATAAATCCGACTGATTATATACAGCAGCTGTGTGAAAAAGTGGAGCGGCAGCTTACCCTAAAGCGGGCGCGGCAGACCCTAACCTATTATCCATTCTCCTCTATGGGGATGATTGGCATAATTCACCAAAAAGTACTCAAAGATAAATTCAAGCATCGCGCCCTTTGCAGCACCGATGCGGGCGTTTATTATGACGCTTTTCTCTCCATTACTGAAGCTTTTCTGGATGAAGGCGCTTATCGAGCTGCGTATCATAACCTCAAAAAATTAGAACTGTTGGATACTTACGCTGTGCAAAGTCTAGCGCCTAAAAACAGTGCCAATATTGATATCAACAGTTGCGAGGTCTTTTCAAGCCAGCTGATTATTCGCTACCTATTGTGCAAGGCTACTTACTACTATCTCTATGATTTGAACGGGCCTATTGATGAACATATTCAGCGCGAATTTTCGGCTCAGGTCACTCGGCAGCAGCTAGTGAAAAAAACTTGGCACATTCTCGAGAGTGCCCAAGAGCATGTTAAAGCTCGGCTGAAAAAATATTTGGTTGTCGGTGAGGTTTCACAGGGTACGTTTAGCCCTCACTATAAGCTGCTCAGCCGCATCTATTTACTACGGGCACGGCTATTGACCTTTTTTCCTCGGATGGTGCCAAATGCCGAATCTTATCTACCCACAGAAAATTTCTCACGTCAGCAAAGAACAAAGGCATCGGTGCATTGGGGGAAGCTGTATCTATTGGAAAAAGCGCGGCTTTATATTGCTGCAGAAGGGGACGGCGAAAGCTATGCTTACTATGCGGCTTTACAAAGTTGCTATTATCTCACCGCAGCATACACAGACCCTCAGCAACTGATTCTGTCAGAGCAAGAGGCAGGGAAAACCCACAGCTTTGACCGCGACCACTGCCTGAGCCGGGCTAAGCGGCTCAAAGATCATGCTCTATTAGCCTATGCCAGAACAGGCCGCCTATGCTACAACGCCATTAAAGAAAAAAGTGGCCAGCCTGAAGAGTTTGATGAATACGGGCGCTATTTTATTGAAAAGCTACCGGCCATTTTCGAAGCTAGGGGACGACACAGGGGCCGTAAGGTAAGTGACAACAATGAGTTCTTGACGCTTGATATTTCACTGTTGGCCATCAAGCCAGAGACCTTGTCGCACATTACGACCAATCCGCCTAGCAAAACGATCTATCTGTTTGGTACAAACGCCTGCCATATTTTCTTAGCTCGTGGACTGTATTTGCTATGCAGCAACGACAACGAAGAATTTCGTCGGAGTAGCGCCCCGGAAGATCCTGTTGACTGGCCCAGTAAGCTAGAGCTAGCTGGACGGCTGTTTGATTTGGCCTGGGCGATCGCAGAAGACGGCTGCGGCTTAGCTCGTGATGAAGTAGATCCTCAAAAGAAGAGCATTACCCGCTCATTTAAGACAGGCACCCATAGAAGTCAATACACATCCAGAGAAATTGACTCGGTGCGAGATTTGTACCCTCGCCGGGTGAGTGAAGTAGCCGATATTGGTAAAATATTTTCAGCAGCCTGCATGGTCCTTAAGCTAAAGTTGTTGCCGGAAACCGACAGATTGCCCTTGCTTGAAGATATGAACAAGCTAATAAGCATGATTCATGGAGAATATCGTTTTGAAAAAAAGCGCCTTTTGCAGGAAATTTTTCTTGAGCAGTCGCGATATAACGGCCATCTTGAACATTTCTTGAGCAGTGCTCAAGTGGCGCTAAGGGCTCACTTGCCAAATTCTGCTGCTCCTGCCACATCAAAAGAGATGTATGGACATCGCGATGAGCTGATGAAAGCGCTCTTTTCAACACTGTTGAATGAATCCTAAACTAAAATCAGCACTCATATCAGGAAATACAACGGAAAATACAGAGTCAGCTGGTAAAACAGAAGTCGGAAAACAGAAGACATAGCAAAGGGCGGACAGGCTATAGATCTAGCGGCTGATCTGCACCGCAGTGCTTGCAGTGAGGCAGGTGTCGGTAGGTGAGACTGCCACAGTTTTGACAGACGTGATATTGGGCGTAGCTACAGTGCGGACAGTAAATATCGTGCTTACGAATTTTTTTAGCGCAGCGAACGCAGCGCATTTTTTGAACGCGGTTAGCCGCCTGCAGACGCGTGTTGAAAACAACTTTTTGAAAGAACTTGATAATGGCAAAGCCAATCAGCGGAATGAGCAGAATGTTGAGATAGTTGAGCAGGAATCGCAGCCCGCCGAAGAGTACTTCAACAATCTCTAACAGCCACTCAAAAATGAAGCCGATTTGCATAAACTCAAACAGCTTCCAAATCAGCGGAATCCAGAAGATGACCAGCAAATGCCAGCTGATGAGGGCAACGTAGCCGTAGTGTTTGCGCTGGGCCGTGCGGTGAACAACCGATGCGAGCACAATTAGCGGCAGCAGGAAAAGCCCCTGAAAAAATAGCTGAATGCTGGGATACCAAAAGCTAGCGCGACTGTAACCATTTTCGACCGTGGCAAATTGAGCACCGTCATTAAGCAGGGCTAAAAAGGCTTGGCTTTCAGGCTTATTTAGCAGCGCTGAGCTGAGGTCTTCAAGAGTGTTTTTTCGCTGTGAGATCGCCCGATCATTCCGCTCAATCTCCGCCTTAGCATCCGCCGCCGCCACATTATTAATAGATTGCTCACGCGGCTGACCAGCAATATCTTCTAACAACGTTGAATCATACTGCTGACGAATCGTGGCGTTTTTAGTTTCAAAAGAACTCACCTCCGCCTGCACATCGTTAATGCGCTTAGCCAGCTGCTTGTTCTCTGAGGTGTCAATATCAGCTTGCGCCTGCTCGTAAGCTAAGCAAACCTCAGAGACATTGCCTAAATACCCTTCCGCAAGCTGCGTGTAGCCCCACTGCCCCTGCTGAAACAGCGGATCATCAGGGGAAATAGCCTGACGAATGATGTCATAGTCTTTATTGTCAGCAATACTTTGACGATAGGCGTGCCAACTGCTTTGGCACGGGTAAGTCTGTTGAGGATTCAAGGGCCAGCGGCTAATATCATCTAGCCCGGCAAACACATTGAAGAGAATAAATAAATCAACAATGATGATGACAATCAGGCTGACTTTATTAATCGGCTCATGATTGATCTGACGAGATTTGTTGAAAAAACGTCTAACCGTACGGCGTAAGCGTGAAAGCATGGAAAAAGAGACTCGTTGAGCAGCGACGATCTACAGCGCAGAAGCAATATATTGCTTCTGTCGAGTGAGCTAGGACACTAATGATCGCGAGTGATCACTAGGATGATCGCGAGTGATCACTAGGATGATCGCTAGAAGTCTCACACGACAACAGCTCACTCAACTAGCACCGATGTGCCCCTGGCGAATCGAATTCGCCTAAGGAATGCGCATCAAGACAAAGTGCGTAGGCGCTAGCCTTCTCCGCGAGTATGCATCCGCACTTTGCTATATCTGCAGCTTAGACACAAAAGCTGAATGCTCAGGACTGGCTAGTCCTCTTTGCAAACTGTTCGTACTAGGCCCAGCGCTCAAACACTGTCCGGCGCTCGCGGGCAACGTTTCTAGGCAGGGTTTAAACGATGAAAAACGGTCACGAAGAGAAAAGCTATTAGGGAGTAAAGGATTAAATAACTGACCTATTTCACTTGCTCTCGTCATCCTCACCCCAACCCTCTCCCGCAGGAGAGGGAGCCGGATTCAAAATCCTTCTCCCGCCTGGGAGAAGGATTTAGGATGAGGGCGGCGAGATCTATTGCTTCTGTCGAGTGAGTTAGGACACTAATGATCGCTAGAAGTCTCACACGACAACAGCTCATTCAAGTAATAAAGTGCGTAGGCGCTAGCTTTCTCCGCGAGTATGCATCCGCACTTTGCTATACATAATGAGCGAATTATTTAGTCTTCGCTCCTAAGGCATTTTATTGCTTGCTAGCAACCTTATCTTTCCGCGAAGCCGTTTCTAGGTTAAACAACACCTGTAGCGTCTGCATTGCGTTGTCTCTGGCATCAATATCTCGCTGGGCGCGCAGCTGAGTCATCGGGTCGTGCAAAATCTTATTAACGATGCCGCGTGTGAGGGCTTCTACGACGCCGCGATGCTTTTCAGAAAATTCTGAGCCCAGGCGAGACATGGCCTTTTCTAGCTCTTGGGTGCGGATGGTCTCTACCTTGCTGCGTAGGCTGCTGATAGTGGGCACGGTTTCGAGCGATCGCAACCAATCAATAAACGCTTCCACTTCCTCATCCAACAACGCCTCTGCTTCCAACGCCATCTGCCGGCGACTCTCTTGATTTTGGGCAACCACCGCCTTCAAATCATCCACATTAAAAGCAAAGACCTGATCGATCTCAGCGATGTTGCTATGCACATTACGGGGCACCGCAATATCAAACACCATCGTCTGAGACCCGTCACAAACCGGCGCTAAATTCTCCTTATGCAAAATCGGTTCTGTTGAAGAGGTGCAGGTAAAGACCACATCAGCCGCAACGACCGTCTCTAGCATGTTATCCAACGTGCCGGTGGCAATCTCAATATCACCAAACTGCGCAGCCAGCTCATCGGCTCGCTTCAGCGTCCGGTTCAACAGGGTAATTTTGTTAGCCCGCTTAGAAATCAGGTGCTGCACCAGCAAACGCGCCATCTTGCCCGCACCTAAAATTGCGATATGGCAATCATCGAAATTTTCTACCTTTAGCAGCGCCAGCTCAGCCGCCGCAGAGCTAATAGAAACCGCGCCAGTACCTAAGTTAGTTTCGGTGCGAACGCGCTTACCGGCTTTAATAGAATCTTTGAGCAAACGGTTGAGGACACGACCCACCCCTTTGTGCTGCTGACCTAAGTTAAGGGCATGTTTCACCTGGGCCAAAATCTGCCCTTCACCCAACACCAAACTATCCAACCCGGCAGCGACGCGCATGAGGTGCATAACCGCGTCTTGCTGCAGCAGAACAAACAAATGGGGGCGCAGCTCGTTTAGGCTGATGCCGCTGTGCTCAGAGAGAAAACGCATCACATCGCGCACGCCAGCCTCGGTTTCGCTAGAGACAATGTGAATTTCTAGGCGGTTGCAGGTGCTAAGAATAGAAACTTCTTCGATGACGGGAGAGGCGCTGAGGTAGGCGATGGCATCAGCAACTTGAGCGGAAGGGATGCTCAATTTTTCTCGGACTTCAACGGGCGCAGTCTGGTGACTGAGACCAACAACAGCAATATTCATTCGGTTTTCTGTGGGGGTCGGTTCTTAAAGGTGTGCTTGATTAATAGTGAGCGAGCGAAGTGCCCTCCCTCCTAAAGTATTAAATATCTGTGGGCTATCTCAAGGAAACTCAACAAAACTCCACCTAATGAAAAACAGAACGGCACTAAAACTAGAACAGAGAGCGCAAGCTTTGGCCTGCACTCTCTGTTCTAGTAGGTTCTATCCTAAATCGGATTCTATTTGGCTTTACACTAGCTGCTGACGCTAGCGAGTGATGCCACTTTTGTTGTTAAGCGCTATTCGCTCAAGCGCTAGTTAGTTCAAGCTAACGCGCTTAGGATTGCCAGCCATGTGAACCGTATCGACAAAGCGAGCGGTTTTGCTCTGGCTAGAAATCACCAAGCTCTGAGTGCGGTAGCCGCCATTGAAGAAACGAACGCCGTTCATCAAAGTGCCGGGCGTGATGCCGCAGCCTGCAAACAGAACGTTCTCGCCGTTGGCTAGCTCTTCAGCCGTGTAAATCTTGTCAGGATCGGTGATACCCATCGAAGCCAGACGCTCTAGGTTAGCTTCCTTGCTCTCACCAATCAAACCTGTTTTTACAATGGCAGGATCGTAAATGAGCTGACCTTGGAAGTGACCGCCCAAGCAGCGCATTGCAGCCGCAGAAATCACCCCTTCAGGAGCCGCGCCAATTCCCATCAACGCATGGACGTTAGTGCCTTCAAAGCCACAGGAAATAGCCGCAGAAACATCCCCGTCACTAATCAAACGAACGCGAGCGCCAGCTTCGCGAATTTCTTTGATCAGATCGTTGTGACGCTCACGCTTCATCACAATCACAACCAGCTCATCAATGCCGCGATCTAGGCACTCAGCCAAAATCTTGAGGTTCTCAGAAGCCGGCTTGCTCAAGTCTACTTTGCCTTTGGCTGCTGGTGGTGCAGCTAGCTTCTTCATGTAAAAGTCAGGCGCTGCAAACAAGCCGCCCTTCTCAGAAATCGCCAATACGGCCATCGAACCAGGCTGACCATACGCACAGAGGTTGGTGCCTTCGCAAGGGTCCACCGCAATGTCGATTTCGATGAGCTCGTCAGGAGTACACAGTTCATCCGCGTTGGGCTGTGTGCAAATGCCCACTTCCTCACCGATGTAGAGCATAGGCGCATCATCACGCTCGCCTTCACCAATCACAATCTTGCCGCGCATGTGAATTTGGTTCATGCGCTCACGCATTGCTTCTACCGCAACTTCGTCAGCAATATCCTTCTCGCCTTTGCCCATCCAGCGAGCAGATGCGATCGCTGCCTGCTCAACAACTTCAATAATCTCTAATCCGAGGGTGGTTTCCACGGGGTTTCTAATCCTCCAAACTGCCGAATCTAGCCAATGTTAAAAGAGTCTTTAATTCTTTAATTAGGGCCATCTTCGAGTTTATCAGACTATTTCACCCCCCATCCATCTAGGTATTTAGACTTATGCAGGCTCACCCATCAGGCGTGTTTATTGCCGGTGCGTTTGTTGCCAGTAAACGACCTAGTGAACTCCCCAGCACGCTCCCTAATGAGCTATAGGGGATCAGGCTTAGGGCCTTTGTCGAGTTTGATATAGAGGTCGTAGTCCATGGTGCGATTGCCGGTGCGATCGCCCACAGTGGCCGTTAGCCCAATCGCGTTAATGGCAGCTTGTGTTCCGTCTTCCGGCAGATCTGGCAGCGGAAATACGTTGCCATCTAACGCATTGATCTGTTCCAAATCCAAATAAAAGTGACCGTTATTGGGTCTGGGAGCCTTGGCGGTGAGGGTTTGGAACTGGCCAACTTCTGCAAGGGTGCGTTGGGGTTTGGGGGCAAGGGCGGTGGCCGCGCCTGCCCCTACCGTAAAGAAGGCGACATTGCCAGGTAACCAGCCATGGCTGAACTGCACCCCCTCAAAGGGAGAGACCCACTGGGTAATCGAGCCCCCGTCAAACGACTCGGTGGTGACGTCGTAGCGGTAGCGACTGGCCATGACGTCATCTAGCTGGCTCCAGGCAGACTCTGCCAGCTGGCGGTCATTGGTTTGCACCATCATCACCAGCGGCGCATTTTGGATGGCAGGTTCAACCACATTGGGCTCATTACCTTCAGCTAGCCCCTCGCCACTGACAACAGGATCATTGGCAAGATCATCTGATGCCGATTCCAGATCATCTGATGCCGATCCCTCTGTTGACGGCGTTGCTTCAGCCACCGGCGGCAGCACGCCAAAGGCAAATTCACCGGCGGCCCAAGGCAAAATGTCTTCGTTTAAGTTCAGACCAGTTTGGGTCAGTAGCCCTGCTTCTAAATTCTGCGGATTGGGAAAAAATGGCGGAGCCGTATTGCTTTCGCGAAAGCCGCGCCAGAATGTTTGCAGATTAGAGCCTGACATCATAATCAGGGTGTTATCTGGCAGCCTGCGGGGCATTTCACTCGCCTCGTTACTGAACTCACTATAGGCCAAGTCATTTTGAGGGAGAAGCCAGCTGGTACCTGCTAAACGAATGCCTTCGGACTCGATTAAAGCCGTTGCAACAATGCCTTGGGAGCCTTGCAGGGGGACGATGCTAGCTCGCGAAATGCGCCTATCGGCAGGGCCTGCCGGGGGCTGCAGTGCCTGGGTAATGTTGGGGATATTGAAATAAATTTGGGCAAAGTTTTTGCCGGGAGGTTGGGGCGATTCGATGCGCTGAGCGGCTTTGCGATAGCCGGTTACCGTCAGTAGAGAGCGCCCGCCTTTATAAGTGTCGATGGCTTGCTCAATGCCCGCCGCACCATTGCTCAACAGCAGCCAATCTCTGCCGATAACAGCCGCCTGAATCGTCGCATCTTCGGTTTCAATCGTTTTAATGTCCACGCCTTTGTAGGCGCGGGTCTCCTCATTTTCGCCCTCATTGCCACTGGTTAATGCGTTGCGTCCATCTTTTAGTAGCGCCTTGGCTTTCATCGGGTCGGCAATGGGCACCACGAGAACAAGATTTTGCGTTGCCGCCGCCAGCCCTTGAATGGCAGGCTGATCTGCGGGTTGCTTAGCGGCGCTCAGGAGCGCTAAGGTCACGCGATCGCCGATCCAAGGTTTGATATCGCGCTTAAAGCTATAGCCATTGTCTGTAAACAGCCGCGTTTTCCACATCCGCAGCAGCGAATCAAACTGGTCTTGCGTTTCAGGTGTGCCAAACTGTCGCAGCTTTGTCCAAGTGAGTTCGTCAGTGGTTACCGTCATGGTGGCCAGCGCCGACTTGGGCACGAGCTGAGTCCCAGCTGGCGACAGGCTGCGCGGCGCTCGCTGGGCAAAGTTAAAAGAGGCGATCGCCCCACCCGCCAACAAAATTGCCGCGCCTAGCATCAGCGGTTTTGAGAGCGTTTTGGGCAGATGAAGCGCAAACTTACTGCCGGTTACGGTCGAGGGTTCAACGCGATTAGAGGCCGCGTCTGTTTGGGTTTTCAATTGTTTCTGGGTATTGCTTTGGGCGTTGCTTTGGGCGGTAGAGTCTGACTGCATAGTCGCCTTTTATGTCGCTGCGTTTAATTTTTAATGGCTGCTCTGTGATCCGGCTCGATCACGCCGAACTGTAACAGATAATCCGAACATTCTTTCGGCTAGCAAGACGCTATCTAGCAAGACGCTATAAGAATGTCTCAAGCCTGATGTTTTGAACCGCATGTTTTGAATCTTGAGTTTTTTTGCCATAAGCCAAACGCTCCAAGCTGAGCCGCTATGCTGATTTTTTAACTTAAAAAAGCCTTTTTATGACCACCCAAACGGTTAAGTCTAGCCATTCGTCTGCTCCGGACTCATCTGTTTCCAGTTCATCTGTTTCAGACTCATCTGCATCAGACCGTCCCAACCGTTCCCAACTTTGGATGGCCGCTATCAAACCACCGATGTATTGTGTGGCGATAATGCCAATTTGTGTTGGCAGCGTGGTGGCCTACCTACAAACGGGCAGCTTCCATCTGGCTACGTTCTTAACCTTTGCCCTCTCAGCCATCCTCATTTTGGTGTGGGAAAATCTATCCAATGATGTTTTTGATGCCACCACCGGCATTGATCGAAATAAGCATCACTCGCTGGTGAACTTAACGCGCAACCGTAGCCTGATATTGTGGCTGGCCAACATCGCTTTATTCGCCGGTATCTCAGGCATTGTGGGCATCACGCTACAGCAAAAAGACACCGCTGTGCTGCTGCTGGTGCTGAGCTGCTGTGTCCTTGGCTATCTCTATCAGGGGCCCCCGTTTCGATTGGGCTACAAGGGGGTAGGTGAGTTTTTGTGCTTTTTGAGCTTTGGCCCGTTGGCGGTGGGCGCGGCTTACTATTCACAAATCCAAAAGACGCTGCCGGTTGTCACTCACTGGCAAGTTTGGAGCTGGCAGGCTTGGCACGATACTTTGTGGAACTGGCAGGTTTGGAGCTGGCAAAAACCGCTGTTACCGGCTGCGCTCACAGTGGGCATTACCACCACGCTGGTGCTGTTTTGCTCACACTTTCACCAAGTAGACGATGATTTGAAAGCCGGTAAGCGATCGCCCATCGTACGATTGGGAACGAAAAGGGGCGCTGACGTTTTGGTGTGGGCTTGCCTCAGCGTATTTCTGGTTTGGGCGATCGCCTTTATCGCCGGCGGCTTTCCCCTCGCTACGCTCATTCTGTTAGGGAGTGCGCCAGCTGCGGTAAAGCTTTGCCGACACGTGCTGCGCTTTCATGCAGAGCCCGCACGCGTCAGTAATGCCAAATTTCTAGCCATTCATTTTCATGTGTGGAGTGGGTTACTGCTGGTGTCAGGGCTACTGCTTTCGGCAGCGCTTCTGCCGGGCAATTCTTTGTTGTGGCTTAGTCAATGAGCGCCCCAGGTATGAGCGCACCAGACATAGGGCTGTCCTTTGAGTTTCGTCCTTACCGGCGGCCTTTTCGGTATCCCTTAAAAACAAGCCATGGTACCTGGAAACACCGAGAGGGCATCATTCTACGTCTGAGTAATGCTCAAGGTCGGGTGGGCTACGGAGAAGTTGCGCCCCTGCCCTGGTTTGGCTCAGAAACGCAGGAGCAGGCCTTGACCTTTTGCCGCAAGGTGCCCGATCAACTGTGCTCGTCGGGGGGATTTACCATTTTGCCCACCCTACCGGCCTGTAAGTTTGGCTTTGAAGTGGCCATGAATAATCTCAACCGCCACATTCACTGTGCTGAGCTGGCAACCGCGCAATACAGCGCTCTGTTGCCAGCCGGCCAAGCAGCGCTTTCGGCTTGGCCGGCCCTGTGGGCCCTGGGGCATCGCACGTTTAAGTGGAAAATTGGCGTTGCGCCTGTCGCCGTGGAAATGGCTTGGCTAAAGGCACTAATGGACCAGCTGCCGCTGGGAGCAACCCTAAGACTGGACGCGAATGGCGGACTAGATGAATTAGCGGCCCATCACTGGTTAGATTACTGCGATCGCATTGGCAATCAGATCGAATTCATAGAGCAGCCCTTACCGCCCAAACACCTTGATAATTTATTCAAACTTTCTCACCGCTACAGAACACCGATTGCGCTCGATGAATCCATCACCACCTTAGATAGCCTAAAAACACATTATTTCAGAGGTTGGGAAGGCATCTATGTCATCAAAGCGGCCATCTTAGGCTCGCCGGGGCAACTGAAGCAGTTTTGTCTAGACTATCCCATTGATTGGGTAATTTCCTCGGTGTTTGAAACCGATATCGGCAGGCAGGCCTTAGTTGATTTGACCATGGAGCTAGCGTCAATGCTGCCCAATGCACCGCATCGCATATTGGGGTTGGGAACTCAGCAGTGGCTCCCTAACGACGGCCTAGACGATCCAGATTGGGACGCACTATGGAATCGGCTGGGATAGTGACCTCGAATACCGTATTAAATCCTGCGGTGCTATGGGAAAGGCTGCGAACAGATTGGCTAATTTTAGTCGGTGAAGCAGAACCGTATGGACATGAGCAGTGGCTTGAATGGGTGGGCGATCGCCGCCATCAGCTCAAGGCGCAAAAGCAAGCCACTCACCCAAAGCCAACACAGCCGCTTGCGCTGATCGCAGAGTCAGACCCACAGCAATTTTTAGCGGCACTTTGGGCGGCGCTATTGGCCAATTGGGATATTGCCTTAGCGAACCCCAACTGGGGCCATCAGGAGTGGCAGTCTGTCAGCAGGCTGATTGCGCCAACGCTTATCTGGGGAAGGTCTGTTCCACCCGATTTTGGCGCAGCCGGTTTTTCATCAGAGGCCAGTTTTTCATTAGAGACAGCAGCCAAGTGCTCGCCTCAAATCTCTGCTGCTCAAATCTCTGCTGCTCAAATCTCTGCGCCTCAAATTCTAATTCCGACGGGCGGCACCAGCGGCCACATCAAATTCGCCCACCATACATGGCCAACGCTACTAGCCGCTGTGAATGGCTTTCGGCAGCATTTCGCACCAGCTGCGCCCGTGCACAGCTACTGCGTTTTGCCGCTGTATCACGTCAGCGGATTGATGCAGGTGCTGCGGACGGTGATCAGTGGCGGGCAGATTGCGATCGCCCCTTTCAAAACCCTAGAAGCCACCACATCGGCTAACGCTTTGCCCTTTTCGTCGTCTCCACAGCCGTCTGCCTCAGCACCCTCTTCTCAGCCATCACTCACAGTTCTCTCTTTAGTCCCAACCCAGCTTCACCGTCTTCTCCAGGCTGGCCACTCGCAATGGCTGAGCCAATTCCACGCCGTTTTGCTAGGCGGTGCACCACCTTGGCCCAGTCTGCTCGAGGCATCTCAGCGGCATCACATCCCGCTTTCACTGTCCTACGGAATGACAGAAACAGCCGCAATGATAACGGCCCAAAAGCCTAGAGAATTTTTATCAGGCGATCGCAGCAGCGGCACGCCGCTTCCCCACATCACCCTTCAAATTCTCAAAGACAATACGACACCCCTCCCCCCGAATCAAACGGGCCAAATCGCCATCCACGGCCCGTCTATCGCCGCCCAGCCAGCCAGCCTTGCTCAACCTTCAGCAAGCCAACCGCTTCCCCACCGCCTACTCACAACAGACCTCGGCTATCTCACGCCTAGCGGTCATCTTCACGTTACGGGTAGAGCCAGCCAAACCATCATCAGCGGCGGCGAAAATATTTCACCGACTGAAGTTGAAGCGGCTATCCGTAGCACAGGGCAAGTCCAGGACGTCTGCGTTGTTGGCATGCCCGATGGGCAATGGGGCGAAGTGGTCACGGCCATCTATGTGCCCTGCCATAAAGCAGTTAATGCCTGCTCGCTCCAACAGGCGCTCCGGGCATCGCCGGCCTATCAGCCCGCACCGCTACTCAGCCGATACAAACATCCCAAGCGCTGGCTAGCGCTAGAAACGTTACCCCGAAACGCGCAAGGCAAGCTTAATCGCCAGGCTCTAATAGACCTGCTTCAGGTTCAGGTTCAGAAACAGCATCAGGAACCGATAGATCCGCTATCCAGCTAAGCAACGCGGATGGCAGGGCTGAACGGCGACGCGTATCTGTGGCGATACAGACATGTCGGGTCAGCGCTTGGAGCAGTTTGTCTGGTTGATGGCTATTGGGCTGATTACTGTTTGGCTGAAGTCTGTCTGCGTTAGACATAGCAACCTTAGAAACAACATAATTGATTTCAAAGCTGTGGGAGGTGAGCTGCTTGGGGGTCAGCGTGATAGCAATCTCATCGCCGCAAAAAAGCGGCTGATAGAAATCAGCCGCCGTATGAACAATCGGAACGGCTGTTGCCTCAGCGCCCGAAAAAAATTGCTGTGGATTGAGGGTGGAGGTGGATGCGATCGCAGCTTCGTACGCCTCATGACACAGACTTAGCAGAGAGGCAAAATACACCACACCAGCTGCATCAGTTTCATGGAAACGAATTACCCGACGATAGACAAAAGGCATCACATATCTACCTAACTCAGGGGTGAGCGGCTATGAAACCTCTATTATGGAACCTCTTCTATGCAGCTTAGCTAGCATTAGGCTGCGCTGGGCGGAAGGGGATGCCGTTTTGACCAGGCTGAGGCTGGTTAACGCTATTGCCACCCGGCTGCGATGGAGCAGGCGTTCTGCGGATAGAACCCAAGTTTAAGTTGAGGTCGGCAAGGCTGAAGTTCATTGCCTGCATAGGGTTATTTAGCGCCTGCACAAGTTTGGATAGTGAATTTTGAACCAGACTATCGGCATTGACTAACACCCAACCATCCGCTGTGTTCTGCAACATTTCGAAGTGTAGGTGTGGCCCCGTAGAAACGCCCGTGCTACCGACTAGGCCAATCACATCGCCCTTTTTCACAGCCGTCCCAGGCTCCACCAAAATATCCGACAGGTGAGCGTAGCGACTCTCTAGCTGGGTGTTGTCTACCGCATGGTTCAGCACCACCATCAAGCCATAGCCACCGAAGCGATCTGCTGAGACCACGGTGCCATCTTGAACAGCTAGAACAGGTGTACCGTACTCAGCCCCGATGTCCGTGCCTGCATGGAAGCGATATTGCCCTGTCACGGGATGAACGCGGAAACCAAACAGAGACGTAATCGGAGATGGAATCGCCAGCGGAAAGATGAACTGCTCTGCGGCCTGGAGATTCACCATTGGCCGAACTGAACGGTTGAGGTACTCACGGCCTGCTGCAGTGGTTGAGCTGTTAAAGCGAATGCCAGCTGTACTAAAGCTAACTGGGCCAACGTTCACAGCAGGTGCGCTAGCAACGGGTGCCGGCTGACCTTGAGCACCATTAGCAGCAGGTGCACCAGGCTGATTCGCAATGGGCGCTTGATCGTACTCAGGTGCGCCCAACGGAGCCGGAGCAGCGTTGCAGGCGCCGGCGGGTACGCCCTGTCCGTTTTCGACGGTAAACTCGCAGCCAGTGGATTGATCGGAGATGACAACATCTGGAGCAGCTACATCTGGAGACTCTGTTGCACCAACGCTGTAGTCAGTGGGGTCTACAAAAATGCTGTTGTACTCTTCTGGCAGGGCCATCCCTTCTGGCAAAGATGCTGGCACAATCTCAGTTGGCTGAACAGGGGCTCCTGGCGCAATCTCTGCGATGTCGGGCACAGGCTCAGTCGCCGTAGAAGCTGCGGCCTCAGGGCTCACAGCGCTGGGAGAGGTTGGCAATACATCCGGTGTAGCAGGTGCAGAGTCAGAAACCACCTCTAAAGGCGATGCCCCCAGCACACCACTTGTAGCGCCTTCTCCAGCTGCCACCACGAGCGTCCCGGCTCTTCTGTTAGCAATTTCAACGACGCTGACTGTCTCTGCAGTATCTGCGGCGGCCGTTCTTTCGGTGGCCGTTCTCGCAGCGGCGGCTCTCGCTGTTGAAGTCTGGTTACGGACGGCACTAGCGGTTGTGGGAGCTGACGCTGAGCGGTTGCCTGAAGCATTGGCTAAGTCAGACAGCGGCGCTGCAAATGCACTGGCTTCTATCATCCCAAGAATCGGATTTCTGCGACGAGCAACCTTCTTGGCGGCAGGCTTTTTAGACGATGTGAGCGCGACGAAGCTAGGTGGCGCTACGGCTGTCACCTCTGGTTCAGCGGGCTGAGCTTGTTCAATTTCAATGGTGATAGAAGGCGCTGCTGCTGCGATGGGTGCGGCCTCAGAAGACGACGCACTAGCCGCCGGCTCTGGTGTAGCGGCAGACGCTGAAACAGCAAGAGTTTTGTCAGTGGCTGGAGCCGATGATGCACCAAGGACCTCGCCGGGAAGCGTGCCTGCTGAAGGTGGGTTAAAGTCAGCGCTGGCTAAGGAACCCGATGGCGAGAACGTAGTATCGGCGACTGAAAAGTTACCGCTTTCGGATTGGGTGGCGTAGTCATTGATTAAGAAGCTACTTTCGGCGCGAGCAAAGCTCACTTGACTCACAATGAAGCCAAAGCTACCCACTAGACCTAGCGCAATAAACCAGCACCGTTGCAGCTTGTAGCCAAGGGAAGGCCGATTAGGTTGTTGACTCATATTTTTTTCTGTAGCTTCCTCACAGACAGCTGTTTGGCTTTCGATTGCCTCACTTCCGGTAACTTCATCTCTGATTGCCTCATTTATGGCTGTTTCGCCTTGAGGGTGTCTTCCTTCCGGAGCATTATGCTGGGGCGCACTCATAGTCAATAACCTAGTCGATACCTAAAAAACTGAATCCTAGCTTCTGTCAATCTTAACTTATGTAAAACCCTCGCCGGTGCTTCTGGCCAGGACATCTGACCAGCGCTTCTGGTCAGTGCACTGGATTGAGACTTGATACAGCATCTAAATTAAGTAGATGCACACTATCTTAACGGCACAATCCAGCGGGTTTCAGTAGCAAAATGTCTGTGATACATCCTAATGACTTTTCCAATGAACTACCCGATAAGGTGCTAGACGAAACTTTTCCCAAATCGTTCGCTGAGTTAGCAGAAATATCACGTAGCGCCACCTTTAAGTAACCCTCTTCTGAAATCCCCACAACTTCTCCGGAACACTTTTGGAGCTGTCTTAGCTCAGCTAAGCGGTCTTGACTGACCATGGCCAAGCTCAGTAATTCACTATCTAGTGAAACAACATCACCTAACTGTGTCAGTAAATTTGAGTAGACCTTCATGAAATCTTGACTGCCTACCTGCTGCTGGAATAAGTACCCCTGTAGAATTCCCTTTAAGACCAGCGCAGAGAGCATCTCCAAGCAATTTATTTTGGTTTTCGTGGCATTTTCAGGCAATGACTCCAATATGGTTGCCAGTGTGGTCGCTGTCTTTGGGACTAAATTGTGCCAATTAATGCCGACGCCAATGACGGCTTGTCTCACGCGGGGCGAGGGATTGGCGTGACGCTGGTCGGCAGAAGAAACCGAAGCAGTCTGTGACAGTTTCGTTTCTGTGAGGATACCGCCTAATTTTTTGCCCTCAAAAAATAAATCGTTGGGCCATTTGATTTTGACTGGAATGCCTAGATTGTTGAAGGCGATCGCAATGCCCCAGGCGCTCATGCAGGTGAGCTGAGCAATGTGAGTAACGGGCCAATGGGGTTCTAAGGCCAGTGATAGGTAGAGCCCTCCCGACGATGATTGCCATTTGCGGCCGCGCTGCCCCCGCCCGTGGGTTTGCGCCTGTGCAATGACGACGGTGCCTGCCGTTGCCCCCTTAGCCAGCATGTCCCATAACTTTGTGCTGGTGGATGGCAGGGTTTCAAACGTGTGGACATCGAATTGGGAGCGCACCTGGCAAAATGCTGGCAAAATGCCTAAATCAGCTGGGCTGCTTGCTAGGGCTGCTTGAATTTTCTCGACTTTGAGAGTGGAGTTTCCCATAGGGAGACGTTTTATATGTCAGAAAAACGCTATGGGGTAGGTGACAGCGTTCGTTGGTATTATCAGCTTTAGTTCTTACCCTAAATTTTTTACCCTAAATTTAGGCTACGCTCCCTATTTTTTGATGACTCATCTTCCCCCGCTAACGACTGAAACACTGTGGGCTATTTTGAACAATGAGTTGCCTGATGGCACCGTAAATCAGCTGGTGTGGCACCATTTAGGCTATCGATTGGGCGAGGCTTCAAACGCCGACGAGTGGCTATTGGATAATGTGGACGCGGCTTGGGCTGAAAAGTATCCCAAGCCGCCTAACTTTATTGAGAGCAGACCCGCAACTGTACAGCTGACGCGTTCTATCCCTAAGGAAAACAAACAGCTGCTCAAAACCCTATTGGGGTTTAAGGGCTACTCAGTCGATCAGCTTGTGCCGAGACTGACCCGGCGGGCGACGATGGCTAATTGGCTGCTGAGTGAAATGAAGAAAAAAGGGCTGGTATAGCTTGTAGGGTTTACTTTATGCCTACTGCAAAGCGGCCTCGCCTCGGCGGTATAGCTCACGCGCATAGTCTGTCCAGCGGCCTTGCCCCCAGTAGCGGAAACAGCTGGTTTCTACCAGCAGCAAGTACAGCAGCGCTTCTTGATAATCTTCTTGCTGCGTTACACCAGGATCTGCTTGTACGAGGCGATCGTACTTTTCGTGGAATTTGGCGCTGAGCTGATTCATGGGTTCTAGCACGTTTTCGTAGCCTTTAACCCAGCTCAGATCGTTTGTCCAAGAGGCTCCATCCATATGAAAAGAATGGTCGTTCTCCTGTAAGTCTTTGATAGCTGCTGCAACAGAGTTGGGGTTTACCGTATCGACTTTGTTCCAAATTTTGTGCTGACCGACTGCCTGACACCGAGGGTAATTGTCTGGATTTACACCAGCTGCCTCAATTAGTTCAATGTATTCAGTGCCGTTCACGCCCACTGTGCCCTCGGTGCTGCGACCATTTTCTTTAATGCCACTCCAAAAAGGAACAAAATCGCGACCATACTCATTCATCATCACACCGCCATTTTCACCATCGGCTATTTGCGACACGCAGCATGGTACTTCTCTGTCACCAATCTGCTGCCGTCCGCGCCCCTTCGCCTCGTGGTAAGGCTGCATCTGCGCCACCAGTTTGGTATCGCTGCCCTGGGTTTTGATCAAGGCTGTAATGCTCACCTCATCGCCGCGTGAGTTGCGGGCCACGAGGCGATTGGGAATGTATTTGTCGTCGTGATGCAATCTTTCTCCATCTAGGCGCTCTACCGAATCCTCTTGCACCAGCAGCCACCGATATCCGCACTCTTTGAGCGCCTTCACATATTCATATAGCGTGTCTGGATTATTGGGCAGGTGCATCTCTGGTGGTGAGAATCCCTTGACCCGTGCCAGAGCGTCGTAACCAAACATGGCGGCGAAGTGATGCTGCCACGCCTGAATGTGTAGCTTGATATCGGGAATGGGGGTAGAGGGCACCACCGCGTGACTCCACATCGTGCCCATCCACTCTACGTAGGGCTGATATTGGGGTTCGCAGAGCTTTCTGAGGTTACCGATGATATCTTCGCGATTCATTTGGCGAAAGGCCCAGAACAGATTGCCCGAGTAGTCGAGCATGATGCGGGGGTTATCGCCTTGGGCTACGAGCTGAGGAATCCACTCGCCCATGCGCTGATAGCACCAGGCAAAGACGCTGGCATTGTGATTGTCGCCTTCACCATGATGCTCGAACATGTGCTGCAAATTGCTGATCGGTTCGCCATTTGCACCTGCAGGAATGGTGGGCTGGTGCATGTGGAGGGCGCAGGCAAAGCTGGATGTAATGTTGTCTAGGGTGAGGTTGGTGTTGGGGAGGAAGACGGGGTTTGTATGGTTGGTGGCATGAGCGATCGCGCTTTCAAACCCACAGATATTCGGCAGGTTTCCTCGCATGTCGTGGAGTTGAGGTCGGGTGGGGTTAGATGCGATCGCGATCATAATGACATCAAGTAACAAAATTACGGGTAAATCGTAGAGCACATGGCCGTCATGGATCGCATCTTCGCAACAAGACTCTATAGTGGGTGATCGGTGAGTTGTGGCTTCGGCTCCGCTCAGCCAGCGGGATGTGCTGGCATTGGCTGCTGACAAACAACTCTGATTAGCCAGGGGGGTATGTTGAAGGCTTACGACTCTGAACTGGCAAGCGAGCTGTACTGGCACCGAGGGCTGAGCAGAGCCGAAACCCGGATCTACCCGCCAGAATCACTCATCTCCATAAAGCTGCTGCAAATACACCTCACCGCCAAGCTGGCTCATCTGCACCAAAATCCAATCTTGCCGGTTGCTCACCTGCGCTGAGGGTGCGGCTAAATCATACAGTTCTGGCCCCGGCAAGAGTGCTGCGAGTAGGGCCGCTTCGGGGGCGGTGAGATCACGCGCGGAGAGTTGGAAAAACTGGCGGCTGGCAGCTTCTACGCCGAAAGTGCGATCGCTAAACTGCACAACATTCAAATACATTTCTAAAATTCGCTGCTTGCTCCAGGTCAGCTCGATGAAAAACGCGAGCCATGCTTCGATGCCTTTGCGCGCAAAACCGATACCGAAGCTGCCACCGGGCCACAAGAAAATGTTCTTGGCCACTTGCTGTGTGATGGTACTGGCCCCGCGTAGGCCCGCGCCGCGTTGGGCATCTTCGATGGCTGCTTTGATTTCTTCTAAGTCAAAGCCATTGTGGGTGGGGAAGCGTTGGTCTTCAGCAGCGATCAAGGCTAGGGCCATGCTTGGCGAAATCTGTTCATAAGGTTGCCACTGGTAGGTGTAAATCCCATTGCGGAGGGCAGTTTGGAGCATGAAGCTGGTGGTGGGTGCGGGTACGAACCGCAACAGCAGGATGATGAGTACTGAGAGTATCCACAGCCAGAAGATTATGCTGGCGATGAGTGGGAGCCAGTAGGTTGGGCCGAAGCGTTTTCGGCTTCTGTTGTGTCTACTCCTGTTGGTTTTATACATGGTCTGTGAGAACAGATAAGTGACGAGTGGTGGGGTAGAACCAGCGTAAGTGCTGCGCAATCGCGAGAATAGCCTAAATCCGCCATCATCGATCTCTGAGCGCTTCAATGGTGGTTGCGGTGCTGATTGCCCAGGCTTCTAAGGCAATGGCGAAGAGGTGTTCTTGCTGG
Organism: Cyanobacteria bacterium P01_D01_bin.105; assembly: GCA_039025345.1. Classification (GTDB taxonomy): domain Bacteria; phylum Cyanobacteriota; class Cyanobacteriia; order Phormidesmidales; family Phormidesmidaceae; genus Phormidesmis. The sequence continues at coordinate 61,658 of JBCCOO010000025.1, forward strand.
GGGGTGAGGGTGGGCTGCGTGGCAAGGTTGAATACGGCTCCACCAGAGACAAGGTTTAGGAAGAGGATAGCGACAAAGAAAGTCTTTTTCATCATTAAGGCGTGTTGTGAATTCGTCTGTATTCACTATGCCGTCTGTGTTTTAGACTTTTCTGCCTGACTTGTCCTGACTTATCCCTGACTTGCCTGACTTAAGTGCCAATCTTTTGATTTACATAAGGCTAACGGCAACTAGAAGCCGCTGCGGATAAGCTACGCTGTCGATAGTTGACACTGCTTACAACCAACATGCAGCCGCTACCTAAAAAGTTCTTAGAGAAAGTTGCCGATGAGTATGGACTAAGAGATACGCAGAAGAAAGCACTGATTCAGCGGTTATGTCACGGCAGCAAACGTAGTAGTGCCGTTCAGGATGCGGCAGCTTTGAATATTACCGAGAGCGCTCTGAGCAGTCGGATGAACGGAATCTACACGAAGTTTTCGGTGGGCGGAGATGGCCCAGGTAAGCTACGTGAGCTTCACGATAGGTTGCTTGCCAGATACCAAAGGGAAAGTCCTGATTCACAGTCATCTGAGGAGGAGGATGCGCTAGACGTAGATTTGCTGGTTGCAGAGATTCGCCAGCAAGTGAAGGCGGATATTCAGCATCGCTGTGGCACGATGCGTGTGTTGGATATGACGCAGCCGATTGGAATCGGTGATATCTACACGAGCGTCAACATTCTGGAGAATGTTTTGGGACGGCAGCGATCAGATATTGCAGCGCTGATGAAAGACTGTGATATTAGAGATTTTGATCGGTTTACGCTTGGTCAGGTGCGGCAGGAGCGAGTGCCTGGGTTGGAGGCCGTAGAGAAATATGACCGGCTGATGATTTTGGGTAAGCCGGGAGCTGGGAAGACGACCTTTATGAAACGGCTAGCCGTTTTATGTAATCAAGGCAAGTTCCAGCCTGAGCGAGTTCCAGTGTTTGTAACCCTCAAGGAGTTTGCTGAAGCAGAGGGGCATCCAACCCTACTGGATTACATCGTTAGTCAGTGGATTGCTTTCGGCGTGGCAAAAGATACGTCTTTCCATGAGTTGCTGAAGGCAGGACATGCGCTTGTTTTGCTAGATGGGTTAGATGAAGTGCAGGAAACAGAGCATGATAGGGTGCTGCGCTGCATTAAAGGGTTTACACAAGAGTTTCACTGTTGCCAATCTGTGATGACTTGTCGGATTGCGGCACGGGAGTATACGTTTCAGCAGTTCACAGAAGTAGAGATTGCGGACTTTAATGAAGAGCAGATTAACGAGTTTGTAACAAAATGGTTTGTGGCAAAAGAGGATAAGAAAAAAGGACAGAATTTTATTCAGAGACTAAAAGACAATAAGCCTATTCAAGAGCTGGCAACGAATCCACTGTTGCTGACTTTGCTGTGTTTGGTGTTTGGGGAAGCGGCTGACTTTCCGCAGAACAGAGCAGAACTGTATAAAGAAGGGCTGGACGTGCTGCTGAAGAAGTGGGATGCAACGCGCAATATTGAGCGAGACAAAATTTATAGAAAGCTGTCGCTAAAGCGGAAGGAAGATTTGCTGGCGCAGATTGCCTTTAGCACATTTAAAGAGGGA
>JBCCOO010000026.1:0-62631 GCA_039025345.1 Cyanobacteria bacterium P01_D01_bin.105
ACCGCTGCTGCGGGGGCTTTGTTGGCTTCAAAATCTGCCTTAAACGCGTCGAGTTTTGCTTGAAGAGACATCGTGTTATTCCTGTTGTATTTTTTTGAGTTGTAAGAGGTTTTCATTAGCTCCTACATGAAGCATGACAATGCTTTCAGGCTTTTGTGAACTATTTCCTTTGCCTATAACTAAGTATTGTTCATTTACTTATTAAGTGGTAGAGGTAAGATACGTCTAATAGTTATTCGAAAAATGAATGAGTGATCGAATCTCGACCTTACGCTTGTTTTGCCGTGTTGCCATACTGGGCAGTTTTACGGCTGCGGGCCAAGAGATTGACTTGTCCCAGCCCTCTGTGTCCAGAATCATCTCCAAGCTGGAAAAGGATTTGGGGGCGGCGCTCTTTGTCAGAAGCACCCATGCCGTGAAATTAACGGAGGCTGGGTCAGACTATTTAGCAAGAATTGAACCGCTTCTGGGTGCCTTAGAAGAGGCTAACCATCTGGTTCGTAGTGATGGAAAGTTGCAGGGACGCTTGAGAGTGGGGAGTGCCATCAGCTTCGCAGTCCGCGAAATCATTCCTCGCCTTCCCGATTTCCTCGAGCAACATCCGAATTTGAATGTTGATCTCGTACTGACTGATTCGTTCCAGGATTTAATCGATCAGGGTATTGATGTTGCCCTTCGTTTTGGCCCGCTCCGAGATTCAACGATGGTTGCGCGGCGGCTAGGGGTAACGCCACGGTTGATAGCCGCTTCTCCTGCATATTTGGCGAAAGCCGGAACACCAAAGACGCCAGCCGACCTTGCAGGCCATCAGGTGATCATTGGCCCTTCGAGTATGGGATCGACTGGTTGGACTTTCAAAAAAGACGGCAAAACGTTGTCAGTCAGAGTTGAAGGTCAGCTCATGGTAACCGTCAATGATGCTGCGACAGTTGCGGCTGTGGCCGGGATGGGAATTATTTCCACTTCATTCTGGGGGTGTCGGGCAGAACTCGAAAGTGGTGAACTTATTCAACTGCTTACAGATTGGGAAATTGGGACTGTCGAAGTTAATGCATTACTTGCTGGCGGAAAAAGTGCAAAGCCTTCTGCTCGCACCTTTGCAGATTATCTTGTAGCATCTTTCCGTGACAGCGCTTAAATATTAAGCCTCTCTCAAAGGCTATGCTCATTGGTCACTGCGACTGCTGGCCCGAAAAGTCGTTGAACTCGGCATCGTCGAAGCGGTGAGTCATGAGACCGTGCGCCAAACCCTGAAAAAAATGGCATGAGCAATCGCAAGATAGCCTACTGGGTGATACCACCTGAAGCTGATGCTGAGTTTGTCGCGCACATGGAGCGGGTGCTGGATGTCTATGCGCGCCCCTACGCCCCAAGTTATCCTGTGCTCTGTATGGACGAGCAGCCGGTTCAGTTACACAAAGAGAAAAGACAACCGATTCCGGCAAGTGCTAACCATCCAAAGCGAGTGGGCTATGAATATGAACGAGCCGGTACCGCTAGTATCTTTATGTTCACTGAGCCACTAGCGGGATGGCGACAAGCGAGTGTCCGAGCGCGACGCACTAAAGTGGATTGGGCCGCAGAAGTCACGGTTTTGATGGAGGGACGCTACGCAAATTGTGACAAGGTTGTGATTGCTTGCGACCAGCTCAACACCCATACCATCAGCGCATTACTCAACGAGGGGTTGATTGGCAGATGAAAGTTGAAGATGCGAGAATCAAGCTCACTTCCATCTACCCCAAAATCAAATCTTGACGCTGCACTAGAGCGGTTTTGCGGCATCAGGCGACAGTAAATACCACTGCTCAGCAGCCTCAACGGCAGAGACCGTACTGCGCATACTCTTTGGACGATTCCCCAAATAAACTTCAAAAGGACTGTTTTGTGTAACGGTTTGGTCGCCTTTTGTTAAAGTAGCATCATAGGAACCTGTAACTTTGTACAGCTCATTGATATAAGCACCATGAGAAGCCGCTTGTTTCTTGATTTCTGGATCTGATAGCTTTTCTCGGCTTTCGATAGAAACTTTACCCACCTTAAAGTCAGAGATAACGCCTGCTCCAGTAGAGATATTTAGCCCTTTCGCCACAGCTGATTGCATGTCTATTTGCTGTAGCATAATTGCCTGAAACACAGCTTTGTCAGGTGGTATCTGAGCAAGCATTCCACAGCTTGTAAGAATAGTCAGCATTAGAGCAAGACAAAGGAGCTTAAGCTTTCGCATGGTGATTTTAAACGGCTCTTCCAATAGAAGAAAGCGACGAGTACAAAGGGATCATACTCTGAAAACGGCATTGTCTTGCGCTGTGAGTATCTGATAAAAAATTTGCCTAAATCACTTAGGAGATTCACTTTTGCATGAACGTATCAGCATCAAGCTCTCGCCTACGTGAGTCCTCACTATGTTAGCTGTGCTTTTCCTCCTATTTTAGTGAAGATAGTATGCGTGAGTTCAACGCAAATTGATATTACCCAAGAGGGAACATTTGATGAGGCTAAATGATATTAAACGGATGCCTTTGCCGGTAATATCTTGCTTAAAGCAGACTGCCTTTGATGGTTTTATTTAGATAGTTGATGCTGAGTTAGCTTAGTAATACTACTCTTGAGGGTACTAAAAATTATTGTTTCAGTTGTTAGATTTTAGTCGCCAACAATCGTTCGTTATTGAACAAGGAGATATTCATGGCGATAATTTCTATCCAAACTCCGTATCTCGTCAATCCAATTGAGGATTGCCATCAAATTACGCTTGACCTTGACTTTGAAACCGGAACTGGGCGCATGATGTGCGATCCTAATCTGTGTTCTCTGGGTGCGTTTGGCGATCGCCAAATTTGTACCCGAATTGCTGTTCAAACGACTGACATTACGCTCGAACGCTTGGAGATCGCAGATGTCAGTGACCAAGAACGCCAGCTTTACAACATTGCTGGTAGCCCGCTCAGTAGCAGCCTCAGCCTAGTTGCACCTAAAGACAACGATGGTGACTTTCGTTTGGTTCAGACACAAATCAATGGTGAGCGCAGAGTGGTTAGCACAGAACCTATAGCTAAGCCTATTGGCTCCTGTGGTAACGAAGATCTGGTCTGTACGCCCCTTACACGAGAGGTCAATGGTCAGGTTGCCCAAGCTGACTTGCGGCCTGGCTTTGTCACCAACACAGTGCTATTAATTGTCGGTGGGCAGAAACCCAACCTCAATACAGAGGTGATGCTACAGCCATTGGTTTACGTTCAGCAACCAGAATACTGGGGATTCAAGGTGCTCGATTGCCAGCGCGGTGATATTACCTTACCTGCGATCAGTGAGTACATGGTCTCGTTGGATGTTACAAGTCAGTTAGGGACTAAAGGCGTAGAAGTGATTTGGGCCAATGGAGAATCTGTAAAGATTGATTTGCCTGCTGTACAGTCATATTCCCAAGTTAAGGTACTGCAGGGCGCTGTACTTCAATAATCTCGTTGAGATACGGAGAGCAAAAGAGAGCTCCGTCAAAAAGAATCAGGTCGGATGACCTCCTTCGCCCTTATAAAAGGACGGGGGAGGTCATCTGTAGCAAGTACGTTTGTTGAGACACTCCTTTTCTCGTCTAAGCGGCTTTTCTCTGCAGGAGCATTTTTCCACAAAACAGCAGTGGCAGTAACAAGCCTGCACCTATAATCAGGAGCCAGGCGCTGCCAAGCCCCGAAGTAGAAAGCGGTGAACCATCGATAACGGTATCCTCTCTAAAGGCAAGATTTTGAATGCGTGTATCTTCTTCTCGGGCAGTATCTGCCACTTCAAAAGGTGTTTGTTCACTGGTGTTTTCAGCCAGGTACTCAGCAAAGGCATCTTGCTCACTGCCGTCGGGGGCAAAGGTCGCAGCGCCTGTGCGAGGAGCCTCTTCCGGCTGAACTAAGGGCATGATGTCTCGCTGTGGGAAAGGATAACCATCGCCGCCGCCTGCGAGAAAATTTGCGGTGACGACGCGGAAGGTTCGCTCAGCATCACCTACAATCTCTCCTTTCTCGACAACAACCTCTGCATCTTTGCCATTTTCACCCGTAACGACAAGCGACTGAATGCGATCGCCTGCCGCCGCTGTTGGGTCAAAGCTAAACGCCATCCCAGACACCTGCGGGAATCGTCCTTGCGTATTCGCATCGTCCAGGGTCGTGGCAGCAACGCCGTGTTCGACCACATTGACAAGTTCTTCAGCGGTTACGGTTACTAGCGTCAGACCGTTGTTAAACCTCAGCGTGTTGGCAATGTCAGTTTCAGAGATTCCGCCTGCTGGCTTCACATTGGGGACTTCTTCAGTGGCTTTTTCAATGGGTTCGCCGGTGCTGCCAGCAGGGACAATGACCTGCCCGATGTCATCGCGAATGCTACCGCCATTCTGAATTGCTATCACTGTTTTCGGGTCAGACTGCTTTGCGGTGGCTAAGTTTGCATCAGTGACAAGATTACCCAGGTTAGTCTCTTCAATCCGTACGCTGCTGCGCCGTCCGTTTAGATATACTTTGCTGAGACCAAAAAGATTGCTCTCTTTAGCAACAATAACGTTATTCAGCTGGTCAACAATCTCTTGAATGTCTGGGTCGATGAGATCTTCTGCTTCTAAAGCAGCAACGCCTGCTTCGTCAGTGGCATAGGCTCCGCTCACGTCTGGATTGTAGCTATCAACCAGAAGATGGCCATTATCATCAAAGTCAATGACTAAGCGTCCAACGTATTTGTAGTTACCGTCAGTATTGACCACTGCCACAGGCTTGCCCGCTGCGTCTGTCTTCATAATGGGGTAGACACCCTGCTCCGTATCACCATCTCGTGCCCTGTCGTTTTCATCAAACAAACGCGTGTTCGACCCGCCTGCAATGATGATGTCTACATTCTCTAAACGGGTAGCTAGGTCTTCTTCAATGGAAATCTGCTGCATATGTGAGAGCAGAATCACTTTGTTCATCCCAGGGTTGGCAGCAAGTAGCTCATCCACGTCTGTTTGAATAATCTTTGCGAGCGCGTCTATCTGCTGCGGCGTTGGATCGCCTGCAAATTCTTTCGGCAATACGGTCAGCTCGCCAGGGCTAGAGATGTTAGGTAGGGTTGGGGTAGTCGCGCCAACGACGCCAATTTTCTGACCGTTGACATCAATGACGCTCGTCGCGGCAATGCTGTTGGGAACAGGGGGCTGATCGTCCGGAACCACTAAATCAGCCAAGTTGTCGTCAGTGCTGAAGTCGATGTTGCTGCTGAGGTACGGAAAGTTTGCGCCGCTGAAGTTGGCAGGGCTGTCTTTTTCAAGGTTGATTTGAGCACGCAGCTCGCCACCCGTGTGGTTCTGCGTTTTTAGGTTGATGTAAAAACCCCTTGAAAGCAGCGTTTCTACTTGCTCGTCACTGAGATCGACTGTGCCTTCGAAGTTACCTGAGATGGGGCCTGATGTTGGATTCTCTTCATCGACCTCAACGGTGAGGTTGCTCACAACAGGGCCAACGCTGCCTGCTTGCCCCATGTTGATATGGATAGCGCTTTCTGGGTTGCCGTGGTCATCGATGCCGCCAATTTCTTGTAGGGGGCTGGTCAAATTGCTGAATTCGCCAGAGACAGTGAGGCGGTTGCCTTTTAAGCTAGTGGTGAAGGTGCCTGTAGAAGGTGTATCTACGCTATTGTCTTTTCTGAGAGTTTGAGATTCCTGCAGTGAGATATCTTCGGCGATGACTTCACCTGCAATCATGTCTCGAATGACTGCAGTGCCTAAGTCAGCTTCGTGGTTGCCGAGTGCGATCGCCTGAATACCCAACTCATTTTGAATCAGCATATCGGCTCTGCCTGCACCGCCAAAGGCCTCTTCACTAGCAGAGAAGAACAGCCCTGGAATGTAAGCATCTCCAGAAGAGAGCACTAGCGTATTTTCATAATCATCTTTTAGCGCATTGAGAACAGCAGATGCTCTAGGGGCGTCTTCAAGTGCAGGTACGCCTGCTTCTTGGTCGGCTAAGTGGATAAGTTGTAGGGTAAATGACACCATTGTTAGGTTCGGTAGAGAATCAGTAAAGCTAGTATTGACACCATCACGTTCAGAATTGGTTTTACTGATGAGAGTATGCGACTTCTAGATCGTCACCGCTAGTGATGGATAGTGTCTGGGAAAAAGCAATAAATTGCGGAGGTTGAGGAATTGGCAGCATTGTTCTTAACGACTTAACCCAAAATGGTAGCCAAATTGTATTGCATTTACGGTAATGCAATATAATTTGGCTACTCAACTTTGACATTTTTAGAAATTAATGTCTTCACTCATCGTTTATGGCAGTTTGATCAACAAAGCGCAGCTTTATCAGAAACTGAACTTACAGTCTGAAGCCTGTCCAGTGTTCATCCAAGGATACAGGCGTATCTTCAATCAAGAGCCTTCTTGGCGACAAGGATTTAATCAACATAGAGCAGTTTTGAATATCGTAAAATCTGCCACAGACTACTTCAACGGCTTGCTCGTCGATATTCAAGACGATAGCGCTTTTGAGCACCTCGATAAACGAGAAAAGGGATATGAGCGTATCACCATCAACTGCTCACAGTTAGCTCACTTTACAGACACTTCCTGTTCGATATGCTCTGAAGCTACGTACATTTATCTCGGACATCCTGGCAAACAGAATAATGGCATTCTTCCGAATAGAGAGTATCTAGAACTGTGCCTGCGCGGGGCAAAGCAGTGGGGGGAGGAATTCTATAAACAGTTCGTACAGACAACGTATGTAGGGACACACACGTTGGAAATATTTCTCAGGAACAAAGCTTAAGAAAAACACTAAAGAAAAGGGTCGTCCTAAAGGCTTGGTTCAAAAAAGGCCGATTTAGGGTAACACTCGCAGTACTCTAGGCCGTCACCTAAGCCTGGAGTTACCCTCAGGCTTAGATAAGCGACACTCTGATTATGCCTGTCTCCTACTGACTCAAAGAAGCAATGTAGGCCTGAACCTTCTGGTATTCGTCAGGATGGTTTTGCTCAAGGTAATTCATGTCTGTTGTATTAAACGAATTACCGCTTTCTTGGCCTTCAAGAATTTTCTCAAGTGAAGAAACAATATCTGCAACTAATGGTCTGTCACTAGCCCCACCTAGATTCATCTCACTAGGAACAATTACCCACTTATAAAGTATCTTCCCTTCAGTGTCTTCAATAACAACGCCGGGTTGAACCATTCCGTTTGGATAAGCTCCCTCCACATCTTTGAGGGGAGTGTCGGCTTTAGGCGTAATGAAAATTCCATACTTTTTAGCTTCAATGTTTTCTTCATCAATTTGAATATTAAAGTTGAGTCCGAGCTGTTGTTGAGACTGGTTTCCTGACTGAGATGTAATTCCAACAATTGTTCCACCAAGTGCTTGAATTTTATGAAGAGCCTGCTCGTTAAAGTCTTTCAAGTAGCCCGAGCACCACGGACACCAATCGCCTCTAAAAAACACCTTTACAGTAAAATTGCTGCTCATTTTCAATTCCTCAAATTTCGTTTATACGCTGTTTATTTTGTTAGTTGTTCGAATGAGAGTCGCAGACTTGGCCACTGATTTTCGATGAAAGTGAGTCGTGCCCTCTGCTGCTGAATTCAGTATTGCTCATTCGTTTATTGATTGGTAGAGGGAATACATATCTAATAGTTATTTGAAAAACAAATGAACGATCGCATCTCGACCTTACGCCTGTTTTGCCGTGTCACCATAACCGTTAGTGTTGCAAAAACTTAGCTTAGTGCGATGTTCTAAGGGCGCGGCTGTGCCAACGCAGGGCACCCTGCGGTGTCGTTGAGATATCCGTTGCCACCATTCCATGTTTTCCCCAAACCTCGTCACTTCCAGTCAGACCTGATCTTGCTAAACGTGCGCTGGTATCTTCGCTACAGTCTGAGCTACCGAGATTTAGAAGAAATGATGCTGGAGCGCGGCGTTAAGGTCGATCACACGACGATCTACCGTTGGGCTCTGGCCTGTAGCCCAGAACCTAGACAAGTGTTGTCGCCCGTACCTCAGGCCCACCAGTGATTCCTGGCAAATAGAGGAGACGTATGTGAAAGTCAAAGGTGTCTGGAAGTATTTCCACCGAGCCGTTGATTCCATGGGCAACACCCTGGACTTTATGCTCAGTGCCAGGCGTGATGCCAAAGCCGCGAAACGCTTGCCTTATGTCCTCTGTAGCTTTTGACAACACAGCCGAGATAAGTAGCATGATTCCTCCATTTCTGTAGCGTCATGAAAAGGTCAATGAGGAAAGGGATCTGGTCGCGGGTATTACTCAAGAGGACAGGATGGCTACTCCTTGAACTTTTGTTCAATGCCGTTGGAGTGGATACGCTAGCCGACTACAGTGAATATGTATTGATTAGAGAACAAAGTGTAACGCTCTACAAATAGTACCCGGTTAGGTAATAGATAGGGTGGACAATAAGCTATAGCTTAAAGACAAGCGTTTTGTCATACAGTTCGTGAAACCGTTGAAACAGCCATGGTTTAAGAAAAGCGCTGGCATAAAAATTTTTTATGAACCCTTTTGTAGAAATAGAACACTTACCCAAGCGCATCCGTCCTTATTGTTTAGAGCGATCACCACTTTTAAAGGAGAATCCCTATGAAGCAAGCACCTTTGTCGCATTGGCTTAAAGGCATCGTCCTCGGTGGCTATCTAAGTTTGCTGTGTGCCCCTATGGCACTGGCTCAATCTGGCGAACTCACTCGCGCTGAAGTCTATCGCTTGCAAAATATCGTTGACCTCTTACTGCGAAATCAATCGCCGCGCCCCGCCAGAATTCAAGATATTCTGGCGCCACGAGATGCCATGCAAACCGGCAGTCGCTCTCGCGCTGAATTGCTTTTTAATGAGGGTTCTGTTGCTCGCATTGGCTCTAACTCCGTTTTTAGATTTGTGCCGGGAACTCGGCGCTACCAGCTACCAGATGGTGGGTCTCGTGCGGAGACGATTTTGCAGCTACAGCAGGGCGTGGCTATGGTCGTCAGCCCGACTGGCGGCGAAGCACTCGATGGCTTTGGCGGTGGCGACGATGGAGAAACCGTGCTGTTGGCCATGATGGCGCAGACGCCAGATGCTCAGTTGTCTATGTCATCTCACACGGTAGCGCTCATTGTTGTAAAGCCGGGCGGCACTACGTTTGTTTCTCTAACAGATGGCTTATCTGTCTCTGATTTGTTGGGGAATAACAAAATTTCGCTTCAGGGCGGACAGACGGTAACCGTCAAGGATGGGGTATTTGGCCCTGTAGAAAGTTTCGATTTGCGCCAGCTATACCGGACTTCGCAGTTAACGTCTGGACTGGGGCCAGACCAAGAAGAGCAGCTAGCCCAAGAGCCAGAGGAGGTTCAAGCAACGCTGCGGGAGGCTAGACGCAACACATTGAGTGCGGTTGCATCCCAAGCGTCCTCGCTTCAAGGCCTTTGCACCCTCAATGCTCGCGGGGGCGACAGCACCTTATCATCCAACTGCGTGACCACCAGCGCGGACGATCCGCTGTCAGAATTTGAAGACCGACGAGAAGATACCGCGCCACCTCCTATCGAAGATCCAGGCCGTAATGACCCAGGCCCTAATATTCCAGGCCCCAATACTCCAGGAACCAATATTCCAGGAACCAATATTCCAGGGCCTAACAACAACCCCTAACGCTGTTGTTCTAGATTTAATCAGCCTACTAACATTGTGGCTCTCATAACAATCAGGACCTGTTCTAAATTATTTAGCTGATGGAGCATCGACCAATGGACATCCTTCCAACCAGACTATCGCTGCTGGGGCTAGCTGCGCTTACGCTCCCTTGGCTAGTCAGCGATCGCGCATTAGCCAAAAACCAACCCCTTTCAGGAGAGACACCTGTCGTTCAAAGCCAAGCAGGCGTGTCTGCAGATAGTGCTTTAGCGAGTATCGAGACAGATGCAAGCAGTTCAATACCGACTGCTTTATTGTCACCCCCTTTAAGCGCTTCATTGCCAATGGTTTCATCACCGGTTTCATCACCGGCAGCGCCTACGTTTCATGCCCAGGCAATTCCTTCGTCAACACCCTTGGACGAAGATCCGCTGGTAAACCCCTTAGACGATGGTTTTTTGACGCCTGCGGCTATCCCATCCGATCAGGTCTCAGAAGAATTGGACGATGAAGTGGGTGAACTTCGCCCGCTGCCTGAATCAAATCAGTCTTCGCCCAGTCAAACGCCGCCTCAGCCCAACGGTCAACTGCTGATCCGCTCGTCTGCATTTAGCAGCTCTAACGTCACTGGCAATGACTTGACCTCCACTGATGATATTGCCATTGTTAATGGCGTAACGCTGCTGGTGACGCCAAAGCTAGGCAACAAGACTCGTTTAATCGCTACAGCAGGGGGCGGCCTGACACGTTTTGCCACAGCCGGCGAAAACAACTACAACAGTCTGGACTTTAGTCTGGGTGTTCAGCAGCGATTTACCGATACAACTTACGGCCAAATTGGCTGGGTTAACAATCAGCTCTACAGCACTGAATCGGGCGATCGCACTCTTTCTGATAACAATGCCAGGCTCATCATCGGCAGGCAAGACCAGCTCGATGAGAATCTTCGCTTAGATACTTCTTACGAACTGCGCGCGCGCTTTACCGACCCCGACGATCGCAGCCGTATTAGCAATACGCTAGGCACACGCTTGCGTTACGATTTCTCGCCCGATTGGCAAAGTAGCCTTGGCTATCGGCTCGCCTTTAACGAATTCACTCAAAACGGTCGGGCTGATACAACACATCAGATTCAGGCCGCAACTACCTATACGCCCACCCGAGATACCTTTGTTAGCGGATTCGCATCCTATTCATTTGGTCGCTCCTCTGAGCCAACCGTCGATTTACGCAATCTCTCTTTTGGCGTTGGTGTAGGGATAAACCTGCCCCTGTTTTAGCTTCTGCAGTGTATTTGGCGCTTCATGACTGCATAATCATCCGCTCTTGACCCTAAGTAAATACCGAATGGGGGAATCAACCTCCTGACGAATAAAAGGGTTATGAAAAGGATAATGTGAATGGGTACGCTACTTCCCCTCAGAACCGTTAATAAGCAGGAAAATAATCATCATCTACGAGTTTTTCATTCTAGCGCTGCAGCTTCTTTATTAGCCTTACAGAAAAGAGAAATAAAACAGCGAAAGCGCGTTGTTCTCGCGCTGGGAAAGTCACTCCCGCAAGGTATTCCCGTTACGCTACAAATAGGCGATGAAGACAACATTCCTGACATTGCCATGACCGGATGGTTGCCGCCAGTGGCGAGCCTACTAACCGCCTACGAAGACTGGCAAAAACCCTATCAGCAAGGTTTTACATGCAGTGATGGGTTTGTCAGTAGGCTGAGTACGCCCGCTGCCCAAGTCACTAACCTAAGTGTTCAAGAGATTTGGCAGCGCTGCTGTTTGGCTGAAGAAATTTTAGTTAGGCGTATCAATCAGTGGCTAAATTCAGAGCTTTTTCGGCCAGTGAGAGAAACGCTGCTAGCGTATTGTCATCCTCGTGAAAGCATTCGGTTGATCCTACAAACAGATGATTTGCAAATTCAAAAATTGCCTTTGCATCGATGGGATTGGTTCGATCGCTACTCACAGGCTGAGCTGATACTGGGCAGCAATACATACGCTCAGGCTGACGGTCGTTCAAATTCACAGTTCACAGCTCACCCCAGGATCTTAGCTGTTTTGGGTGATAGTCAGGGTCTAGATATTGAGCATGATGTCGCGTTGCTCAAAAACTTGCCGAATGCAGCTGTCACTTGTTTGAGAGAGCCGATGCGATCGCAGCTCAATGAAGCCCTTTGGGATAATCCCTGGGATATTATTCTCTTTGCAGGACACAGCGAGTGCGCCAATCACGCTCAGTGCCAAACCAAGTTTCAGCTCAACGCGCACGAAAGCCTATCTCTCAACGAGCTTAAGTATGGATTGAAAAGAGCGATCGCACAAAATCTCAAGCTCCTAATTCTCAATACCTGCGATAGCCTGACACTGCTCAAAGAACTGAGCAGAGAACTTAACAACAACCTCTGTTTACCCGCAACCATTGCCATGCGACAGCCTGTTCCGGATGTGGTCGCTCAAACCTTTCTTCGCTACTTTCTCACGCCATTTTCACAAGGGCAAACCTTACCATGCTCTGTACGTGAAGCGAGAGAAAAGCTACAGGGCATTGAGCATCAGTTTCCTTTCGCTAGCTCGATTCCTGTGCTTTACCAAACACTTTGAATCATATGCTGCTGAACCATACGCTGCTGAACCATACGCTGCTGAACCATCTGCCTCTAACCTAGATATCTCTAACCTAGATGCCTCTAACCTAGATGCTCGAATACAAAAGCCTTCTGGCTAATGAGCTATCGTACAAATGCGCTTTTCTTTAACCGTCGGATTCGACAATAAATACGCCCTGATTTGCTGACACCCTTCTTGTAGCAAAGCGTTTAACTCCCACGTATGAAGACGCGTACCCCCATTCACACTACTGCTTGCTAGCCACTGCCCGTCATTACTCAACACTAAGCGCTCTGCTGACTCTGGCATAATGCCTTCAACAGTTTGTAGAAGCTCTCCAGTACGCACATTCCAAAGCTTCAGCTCACCTCCGCTCGACAACAACACCCGTCCTCTATTCGCAAAATCAATATCTGTCACTGCGGCTTGATGGCCTGTGAGCGTATGTTGCAAATCGCCGCTTCGAAGCTGCCAGATCTTGATAGTCTTGTCTGCAGAAGCGGTGACAATCTGCTGGCCATTTGGGCTAAAGGCCAAAGCAGAAACCATTGCACCGTGAGGCGGCAGCGTCTGCTTCAGATTTCCTTGATTGTCCCAAATGCTGATAGAACCATCCCAAGCACCAGAAGCGATGAGCGGATGGTCTGGGTGCCAAGCGATCGCACTCACCTCATCATCATGGGCTATCCACTTTCCTATTGCCTCACCGCTTTCCACATCCCACAGTCGCAGCGTTCTATCCGCACTCCCCGAGAGTAGCTGCGAGCGATCAGGACTGAATTGAACCACCGCTACCCTATCTTCATGCCCCTTCAGTGACTGGGTTAACACGCCCTGGTTAACGTCCCATAGCCGCACGATGCTGTCGTCATTTGCGGTGGCTAGTAAGCTGCCTAGAAAGTCTATCTGGCTCACATAGGCGCCCTGCTCCGGCAGCACCTTTACCGGCCCGCTCAAAACACCCTTTGCACGCTCTCCCACGGCAAAATTCCACACCTCAACAGAACCATCCCAGCGAATGCCCGCAATTTGTTGTTTCTCTAGTAGATGATTCTTTGGCAAAAATTCTAAGCCGTAGAGATCGAGCTCTGTTATATCTTCACTGAAAGGTAGACGCCACAGTCGAATCTCATTGTCACTACCAGCGGAGGCAATTGTATGGCCATCTGGATGCCAGTCAGCTTCTAAAACGTTTCCACGGTGCCCTTTAAAGGCTGCAACTTGCGCTTCGCTTTCAATTCGCCAAACGCGCAGGGTGCCATCGTCTCCCGTCGAGAGTAAATGTTGACTATCAGGGCTAAAGGCAACGCTGTTGACTTGCACGACACCCTCGTCGCCTTCACCGGTTTCGTGCTCTCCTAACGTCAGCGCAGTGCGATCGCTGACGTTCCAAAGCTTAACGGTGCGATCACCCTCTCCAACGGCAATCCATTCACTCGACTGGCTCCAATCAACGCTGCTCACGCGGACCCGGTGACTATCTTTTTCCCACAGCATCTGACCCGATGCCGTATCCCAAACTTTTAGCTTTTTATCTTCTCCACCCGATGCTAATTGCTGCCCGTCAGGATGCCAGCTCACCGTATTCGCCCATCCTTGATGTCCTGACAAGGTACGAATCAGCCCTCCATTCGAGATATTCCATAGTTTGATTAGCCCATCTCGACTAGCGGTTGCTAATGTTGTGCCATCGGGGCTAAAAGCAACCGCTGTAACTAGCGCTGAGTGGGCCTCTATGACCCGGCTTGGGCTCCGGCTTGGGGTCCGATTTGGGGTTTGCTTTAGAGCGGTATCGGTAAGGCTCCAGAGGGTGACTTGGCCTTCTGTGTGGGCGATCGCAATCCACTCACCGTTAGGTGAAAAAACAACGCCTCTACCATAGCTGCTGGAATTAGGCGCGGTGGTTATAGACCTAAGCAACGTACCGTCTGCTTGCCAGATTTTGAGCGTATCATCTAAGCCCACAGATGCTATTCTCTGGCCATCTGGACTGTAAACAACAGAACCAACTGTTTGACTGTGTCCTTCCAGTCGATTTCTCTCTGTCGAAAGGGTCGTGGCCTGTTGCAGCGTCCCTACGGTCTGTTGGCGCACAAGGTTAGCTTGCCTATCTAAAATGCCGAGTGTCCGCATCGACTTTAGCTGAGTCCCCGCTTCAATGGCCGTAACGGTAGCATCCAGATACTGATCGTTGGCCATTTGCGCAGAAGAGAGTGCATTGAGCGCTTCTATTTCTTGTAAACGGGCCTGCTGACGCTGTAAGTAGGCCGTTCCCCCCAATCCAATTGCACCGAGCGCTAATACGCTGATGAGCGCGATCGCACTTTGAGCCTGCCTCAGCCTTTTTTGGGTGAGCTGCTGCTCAGCTTCTCTCGCTTCAATCCCCGATTCTATAAAGCGCTGTACCTCTTCTGGCAGCTCATCGTTGTTGTTGATATAGAGCTCTACAGCGGCATCTAAAGGCACCCCTCGCAGCAGAAAATCGGGTTTGTAATGATTTTGTTTCCAGGCAGCGGTTGCTTGTTCCACCTGGCGCTGCGATCGCAATTTCGTCCGATTCTCTTCTAACCACCATCGCAACGTGGACCAGTGCCGAATCAAAATCTCATGGGCCACTTCAATAGTAACGGGCGACTCATCTGCTTCGTAGGCGGCAACAGTTTCTTGAACGCTGTCTTCGCGCGCGCCTCGTGCCATTTCTCTGGCCGCTAATGACCTGTGTTCGGCATTTACCACCACTAGCTTGGCCGCAGTCAAGGCTTGCAGGGTCGCCTCCACAAGAGACTCTGGATACTTAGTAACAACGAGATCTGCTTTAGATACCCGTCGTCGGGTATCCGCTGTGCCTTCTCCTAAATGCGTCAGATTAAGAAAAATCCATCTCGCACACGTTTGCGCCACTGGCGGTAGCGCGTCGTATACGGCCTGCGCTTTTCGCTCTAGTGCGCCACCTAGCCCACCGACTTCGTCCTGATAGACCTGCAAGGTTAGATGTCCGGGCTGACGCTTTTCCCAAATCTGTTCCAACACAAATTCTAACAGCGGCAGATCGCCAACACCCTGATTGAGATCTTGTAAAAGCACGGTCACCAGCTCTGGTTCAACGGCTAAGCCTACTTTTTCAGCAGGGCGCAAAATAATCTGTCGATAGTCTTCCTGAGAGAGGGTGGGTGGCACTAATACGCTCATATTTTGTAGCTGGGCCGCTAGCGCAGGCACTGCTAAGCAAGGCGTCATAAAATCTGAGCGGAGGGTGACGACGAGCTTAAAGCGATCGCTTGCATGTTCTAACGCGCCCAGCACAAGGGTCAAAAATGCCTGCCGTTCGGGCTCGCTAGTGAGCGTAAATAACTCTTCGAACTGATCGATCACAAGAACAACGATAGGTTCAGGGCGGATACGCAACCACTGCACAAAACCTTCTGTGCCCAGATGCAATAGTCCTTCCATCTGTAGCCGTTCTTTTGTTTTTTCGTCTTTTGTTTTTTCGTCTTTTGCCGTCGCGAATGTATCAGCAGTTTTGCCGCCTCCGTCTGTCATGACCTGAGCTAACGTCTGCAGCGGATTGTTGCCAGGTCGCATACTGCGAATATGCCAGTGATCGCTGCCTGGAATACGCTTTCCTTGCTTTAGCTGAGCCATCAGCCCGGCTTGCACCACCGAAGACTTACCACTGCCTGAAGCGCCCACTACGGCTAAAAAAGAATGGTGATTAACAGCTTGCAACAGCCGCTGCGCAAGCGCGTCTCGGCCAAAGAAAAAGGCCGCGTCTGCTTCTCCAAACGCCCGCAGTCCTTGGTAAGGACAAATCCCAATATCTGACGATGCCGCTTGTTCCGCACTGCCTTTGCCGCCCGCCCCCGGCAGCACTTCAATAATACCTTTGCCAGCCAGCCAAAAGTGCGGCGTTATTTTGGCAAGCGCTAGCCGCCCTTGCAGCTGCGTAATGAGTTCTGCAACCGGCAGGCCAGCGACCGGATCACTTTCTGCGAGAGTATCTAGTATGGCCTGAGCAAATGTATGCTCAGAAGACTCAGGCGATGCCGCGCCTAAGACGCACAGCTCTTTATTGCCAGCAGAATGATCAACAGATGCTACGGCTTGTTCTGATGCACGCTCTGATGATAGTTCTTCTACCCACTCAGCGAGATCTCCCGAATGGGGACAGTCTAGAACAATAATTTGCTGAGCAACAGAAGGCGATCGCAATAGCTGCCTTAGCCAAGTGCGACCGAGCTGTGTTCCTTCTGGCAATACCAGCACCGCCTCTCCAGAGGCCGTTTTTCGGGTTTGGCCGCGCAAATACAGTAAGACCGTATCGGCAACGCTGGTCAGCGCTTGTTCAATAGCCCCTCGGACCTCAGACCATTCTGTCTGGGGCCGGGGCCAGTAGGCCAGCTCAAAGTCACCCTTCTGGCGTAGAGTCTTACTTAAAGATAGTCCCAGCGATAGGTTCGATCTGGTTGTACCCAGCCCGTCAATCAAAACAGCCCTGCGAGCAGAGAGCGTTTTGGCTTTGGGTGCTTCTAACACTAAAATACTCTCACCAATTCCCTCTACAATTCGCTTCGGCGTTTGCAGCGGATATTCTCTTTGAATCTCAGTGTCGCCTTTTGCCTGCCTTTGCTGATTGATTAACCGGAGCTGCTGATTGGTTTTGTCGATGTAGCGCAGGGTTTGGTAATACACATATCGATATAAGCTATCCGCAGAAATGGCACCCTGTGCATTGGTCGCTTCTCCGCGTAAGCCCTGCATCAGGTAGTAGGTAAACACGCCATGACCTAGCTCTGGAAACTCCCAGGAACGCTGGTTTTGGTCGCAGGAAAGCAGCGCGTAAAATCCACTGCTGCGAGACGCCTGCTGCCGTAACACCGATACGAGCTGAGACGTTGGATTTTTGAGGCTGACGGTTGGGCTTGCACTGCTCGCACCTCGCAACGTCATTTCGCCGCTATGGCAGGCATCTAACCATACTAGCTGCTGTCTAGCCGCGCACTGGCTCAAAGCATCTAGCAGCCGCTGCAATCCCAACCCTGTAGGAAGTAAATGGTCTCTTTGAGTATCTGCTAGGCAAAGAACAGCTTGTTGGTGTTGCGGATCTTGAAAGCCATGCCCTGAGAAATAGAACAGAATAGTGTCTTGGCTTCGTGCCTGAGTGACGATTTTTTGTAGGCTGCGTTCGACGGTGGCTAATGTCGGTTTGTTCTCGGTATTGTCATGGTGGATTTGGGTTGGTTGGTCGGAAAAGGCGACCGTTGCTTCTGAGATCGCTTCACTCAGACCCTGACAATCAATAGATGAATATTGTAAGTCAGGTAGATGCGGGTCTTGATAGTGGTTTACGCCGACTAGCAGCAGCCAGAGCTTAGGCGCTCGCTCATCGCTTTGCTCAGCCTCTCTTTTTTTGACAGAAGCCGTATGAATAGACTGGCTGGTACCGAGGCTGACAGGACACATGATAGCTATACCAAGCGAGTGATTATTATTCTACTGGTTGACTACTGGTGATCTTTCACTGGCCAATCTGAACAGACTGCTCTAGAGGCAAGACAAATACGCTGCCTTGAGGAATCTGAACAACCCGTGAGGTTTCATCCCGCCGACCAGCCACCATCCCGACAAGGTTGCCCAACATACCGCCCCGGTCAAAAGCATCCGGATCGCCGCCGTTGAGGAATCCAAAGCCGCTGGCTGCCATTCGGCCCAACGTTGCGCCATCATCGGCAGCGCGATCGTTGGCTCGCATGTGGGTAATGGTTGTGCCTGGAATCAGTGGGCTGGCTGCCTGAATGGGTGTGATGCGGCCATTGATTAAAACAGACTGTGCGACAACCCTGGCACCATCATCTCCCGGCTGAATCATCACGCTAACAGGACTGTTTTCAGGCGCAACCACATTACCGAGAGAATCGTGAATGGGGGAAGTCAGCGGTAATGTCATGGGATAGGCAGCTTCGTTCACATCGATAGCGATGGGGGCGAGAAAGGTCACCACAACGCCTGTAGAAGCTGGAATATTGCGATCGCGTTGAGCTCGGGCAGCTTCTACTAATGGAGAGAGGATAGGTTGAGACGTATTAGGACTGGAAGGAACAGCGGCTGATGTAGCAGCGGTAGGGTCTGTAGACTGCACTTCTTGGGCAGATGCTTGGAGAGTGGAGCCTGTGGTGAGGGCGATCGCAGTAACAACAGAAGCAGTTAAGTTCAAGAAAGATTGAAGTTTCATGGTATGGACTCCTAAGACAGATAAAAAAGCCGGATGAAAAAGCGTTGTATCCGCTTATTTATCTCTAGGGACAGATTCAGAAGGATATGCAGGGAAGCGGATTGAATTTCCCCGTCGTCTTAAGAACCAATCCCAGCCTGAGCCAGGACGAGTTAGCCAAAGGCCAGAAGCGCCTCTGTGATGGCCACGGAGTGCTTCTGACCATGCTTCATAGTCACTCAAATGATCGAATTCGCCAGGAAATAGCTCGTCTTGTGACGCAGCGCCAATGCCCACTCGAATAGCATTACAGTCGCCCTGAATCTCGATAACGATAGGCACAGACGCTATCGAGCCTATCTGGCTGTGACTTGTTTGGCGCTGCCGCAAGAGGTCTCTAATGTGAGAATTCTGCCTTGCCTGCCGCTCTGTAAAAGACTCGTGGTGGAATGTATGATGCGCTATCTGTTCTTCTTCAAAAGAAGAGTGCTCGCTCGAGTGCCGCTGTTGACAGCGCAGCAGAATTGTCGGTTCCACTGAAGCAAACTCAGCATCGTGATTTGCGCGGGCATCGGCTGATAAAAAAGGTGACAGCACAAAGGCTGCACCAACGATTAGTAGTGTGCGTTTCATGGTGTTTCGCAGGTGTGAGAAACTGGCGTGTTTTGAGTGAACCGCCGGCCTCAAGTCCCCCTTCTGCCAAAATTGGGAGAAGGGGTGATGGGATGAGGGCGCGGATGTAGCTGGCTAGAAGCAGTGCGCTTAGATGCAATGCCTGAAACAGTAACCGAAACTAACGCCCTAGCAAGCCATCGACCTGCTGCCCGCGGCGGTTTACGCGAATGCTGTAGCGCTCAGTCAGGTTATCTTCGTAGTTCATATCGCGAGCAGCCGCAGCTTCTACAAAAGCATCACAATTTTGACCCACAACAACCGTAGAAGTCTCTACCGAGCTAGCATTCGACTGCCGCTCACGATTGCTTTGGTCACTGCTGTTACGTGCTCTGCTCGATCCAGCACCGCCGCCACCACCGCTGCCCAAGCCCCACAACACGCTCACGCCGCCGCTGCCTTCACGAGAAGAGGCATTGGAGCTGCTGGTTCGTGTGCGATTGGAGCTACTAGAAGAGGCGCGGTTGCTGCTGGCGTAGGTATTGTTTCCCAAACCCACATCACTACACAGCGCCCGAGGATCATCGGCTAAAACTTCCTGACTAACCCAGGAATCGTGGTCCCCAAGCCCTTGTACTTCGCTATTGCCAACATCTTCACTTTGGGAAGTCGTCGCAGACGCTGTCGGTGCAGGCACTGTAGGCGTAAGCGGAACTTCAGGTGTAATGAAAATGCCATCTACACTGGGCATGAAAGGATTTGCAAGAGCAGGCGCTGAGACAAGCAATAGACTTGCTGTTGCGAGAACGGAGCTGGAGCGCTTGAAGAATTTCATTGTTCTATCGTCCTAAAGTAGAAAGTGTGTTTTCGCTGGGGGCTTTTCCCCTTCCCTTTTTACTTAGGACGAGTTTGAAATAATATGCAGGTGACATTGGAGGCAGCATTAAGAATTGCCTCTGTTCTGGGTTGTGTTTCCAAAACGGGAGCCTATCTCTAGCTGGGCAACCCGGATTGTCAAGCTGAGTATGACTAGCAAATTTGGAGAGGGTCGTGCTTTGATTTATCGCAGCGATTGGGTTAAGTACGCTGTATTTGGAATCAGGTCGAAAAAGGCGTATTCGTACCACATCGTCCAAAGGTAGCTGCGCAGCCAACGATTCCGCTTTGGCGTATTTAGGGTGTATTCAAACGCGCCTGCGGTTTTGTCGATAGCAGAGATGTGACTATCGCCACCGCTGTGCTGATAGCTAAGGCCGTATTGGGACGCAATGCTCTGTATTTTGGCCTGAATGGCGAATACCTTGCCCGCATGCAGAACCGCATCCCATGGACGTTTATGGTGTTGGTCGCGGGGGTCTAAGCGGAGGGCGCGTTCTTCAAAGACGTGATCTCGTTGCAGTGGTGCGAGATGAACGTGATAAAAGCTGGCAGGTAGATCGTAGCCAAACTCTGAGAAGAGATCGACACCAATGCGGGCGATGTTAAAGCGATGAATGCTTTGTTCTCTTGCTGTAGGGGCTAGTGGTTTAGGCGCTCTTGCTAGTTTTCTTCTTTCGAGGCCTCTTTTCTCAAGTTCTCTTTCTTCGAGATGTCTTTCTTCTAATTCTTTTTCTTCGATATCTCTTTTTTCGAGATGTCTTTCTTCGAGATCCCTTTTTTCAAGTTCTCTAAATACGGTGTCGAAGTCGGGATATCGTCGAACGCGAAAGTCTTGACCGTAGAATTCTAAGGTCTCGGTTGCGAGCTGACTGAGCAGGTCACGAGTGCAGCCTTGAAGATGCGATAACTCGGGGCGCTCCTTGAACAAATCTAGATCGCAGTGGGTGAGCTTGTAATGAAAAAGCTGAGCCATCGCAACGGTCACTTGGGGCGCGCTGAGGCGGGTGTTGGATTCACCCTGTGCGATCGCCTGCCAGCTCTCAGGCAGCTCAGCAATGGGCGTTGCGTTTTCTCCGGCAATCACCTCTTCTCCGGCAATCACCTCCGCTGCTGCTGTTGTCGGCTGGGCGTTTAGCACATCAAGTAGAAGCATATATCGGTAGTTCTTTACGCATTAACCCTGTCAGTAGGTTATAGCGAATGTTACTTTGATTTTTCAAGGGGGTATTACCCTTCATGGCTGCTGCCGAGTTCGTTAGGACGATAGCGAGTGGATGGCTATAATCCTTTAATTTCAACCGCTAACGCGAGCTGCAACGTAAGGAATCACCCTTGCGTTGCTATATCATTCGTTGCGTAGTTGTTAAGTAAGTTCACTGTTAGGTAAGTTCAAGTTAAGTAAGTTCAAGTCCCCTCAACCAACCAAACTTGACAGCAGCACTTTATGGCCCCTGTTACGTTCAATACGGTCAGGCTGAATGGCTAACGTCAGTTTTTGCAGGCAGTAGATAGAGCAGCCCTGAGAACCAAGTGAGCACAACGGCAACCCAAAAAAGAAAGACACCGCTAGTGTGCCAAAAACCCGATAAGGGCGCGAGCAAAATAGCAATAGCCACAATTTGCACCACTGTTTTAACTTTTCCCCAAATGCCTGCGCCAGGAACTTTTCCCTGTTGAAAAACTGGATTGACACGCCATCCTGAAATCGTGAGTTCTCTTGCCAAAATCAAAAATACCCCCCAGGCCGGAATGTCTCCAAGCTCTACAAGGGCTGTCAAGGGTGCAAGTACCAACAGCTTATCTACCAGTGGGTCTAAGAACTTACCAAGATCACTCACCTGATTTAGCTTACGGGCAAGGTAGCCGTCGAGCCAATCTGTTCCTGCAAAGAGGAGAAAGACAACAACGCTAAACCAACGGTGAGTGTCTATCGGGTCGAGAAGGGCAATAAGAACAATTGGAACGCCCAATAACCGAGAGATGGTAATCCAGGTAGGAAGATTGATTGTATTCATGATGCGTGATGGCCTGAATCGTGATGGCCTGAACCGAAGGTGATTTCGGGCTCTACGTAGCTAGGCGGCTCGACGTGGATGGTCACACGGGCAGGGCCAAACTGTTGGTCGAGGCGCTGTTCTACTTGTTCGGTAATATTGTGGGCGCTCAGCACGTCTTTGGGTTCAACAATGAGGTGCATGTCGATGAAGACTTGACGACCCAGCAGTCCGCGCGAGGCAATGTTATGGCAGTTTAAAACGCCAGGAACGCGCATTATTTCAGTATGGATAGCTTCGGGGGCGATCGCCATTTCATCCACCAGCCAAGGTAAATTTGCGCACAGGACTACCCATCCACTCCGAATCACCAATATGGCAACCGGAAAAGCCAGCAGCACATCTAACCAGCCCGCTCCGGCCCACACACCTATGAGCCCGCCGAGCACCGCAATGGTGATCCAAATGTCGCTCATGGTGTGGTGCGCATCGGCAATTAAAATGTTGCTCCCTAACCGCGTTCCTACGCGGCGCTCATAAAAAGCAACAAAAATATTGATGCTGAGTACGCCGAGTAAGAACCAAAGCGAGGCCACATTCATGGTGACAGGCTCGCTTTCAAAAAATAGCCGCTGAACAGTGTTTTGAAGAATTTCAAAACAGGCAATGCCTAAAAAAGCGGCAATGCCTAAGGCCCCAACGGCCTCGTATTTTTGATGTCCGTAGGGGTGATCTCTGTCGGGTTCGGGAGAAGCAAGCTGATTGGTCGCGAGGCCTAATACGTTATTGGCGCTGTCGGTAATGCTGTGCAAGGCATCGGCAAGCAGGCTCAGAGAACCTGTCCAGCTACCGACAACGAGCTTGAGCACGACAACGAATATATTGAGAACGAGCGTGATAGAAAGGACGCGGCGAACTTCGGCTTGGTAGGTAGTGAAGCTCTGGAAATTTGGATGCTCATGGCCAGAATGAGCTTGGCCCGCGTGATCATGGGAGGCTTTAGAGATGCGTTGCTGCCATCGTTTAGCCACATCCGAGTGATCAATATTTGACTGCTCAGTATTTGACTGCTCGGTATTTGACTGCTCGGTATTTGACTGCTCGGTATTTGACTGGCCAATATTTGACATGGTGCGCATTGCCTCCAACCCCTAACCAAGTACGGTTAGCCTACCGTGTTATAAGGCACTTGTTACCAAAAGAGAGGTATCAACAGATTACCGCAGCCTTTAATGACGGTGGCCTTAACAAAGATGGCTTAGGCGCGAGGATTAAATAACGTGGTTATTTCACGACATCCCTTTGCCCTCACCCCAAGCCTCTCCCAGCAGGAGAGGGCGTAATGTAGCTCCCTTCTACCGCTGGGAGAAGGGCTGGGGATGAGGGCATTAAGGCGGGCATCAAGCCGTTGAACAATGGCAACTTACTTCAACCTTTGCCACTTATTCAACCTTTGCCACTTAGGCAGAATTTGCTAGCTTTTCAGCTTGCAGCGCTTCGTTGGCAGCGGCTATTGCCTGATCAATTTCACCAAAAACTTCCTTGCAGTGATTTTGCGCCCTGAGTGGTAACTCTTCATTTTTTACGACCAAGTCTATTTTGGCGCCACCGTGTTCTGCCGTCGGTGGGCTAATGAGCAATTCTATGGTTGCTAGCTGAGCAAAGGCGACCTTACCAGGACGCTCTTTGGCTACAATGCACACCGGATCGTTATAGACCAAATTGAGGTCGCACGCCTCTATGGCACTCACAAGCATTTGACTAATATCTTCCTGGGAAGAGCTGGTCATAAAAAAGTTGGTATAACGAGCCATAGAGACGAGGAGACAGAGGAGTAGGGGTCGGAAAAATTTGGTAGAGCGCTTTACCAAGCCAACGTTACCAAGCCTACCGGCAGGCGGTGGGCTGTTTGACTGCTATCCTAGCAAGAATCATTGCTTAGGGTAGCGTTGTTTCTATTAGTTACAGAAATCATCGTTACAGAAAGCAGTGGTAAATGGGGGTGAAAAATGGGGGTAGCAAAGTAGGGGCATGAAATGGTAGGAAAGTTAATCGTTTTTGAGGGCGGTGAGGGCAGCGGCAAAACGACTCAAATCCAAAAGTTGCGCGATTGGCTTTTAACCCACGTCATGTTTAAAACGCTGCAGGCACAAGGCGAGGTCAATGGTCTGCAGCTTACCCGAGAGCCGGGTGGCACAGCCCTTGGCCAAGATATCCGTCAGCTGTTGCTCACGCCTCGGCAACGCGACCAAGATACTCAGATTTGCAGCCGTACGGAGTTGCTTTTATATGCAGCGGATCGAGCCCAGCATGTGGAAGAGACGATTATGCCCTGGTTAGCCGCTGGGCATTGGATATTATGCGATCGCTTCACGGATTCCACGGTGGCTTACCAGGGCTATGGTCGCCAGCTCGATCTCCCCTTGATCCATGAGCTTAACCAAATTGCCACCGGGGGGCTCAAGAGTGATTTGACGCTGTGGCTAAATGTATCGCCAAGCGTGGGCTTAAGTAGAATGCGTCAGCGGGGCGAAGCCGATCGTATGGAGCAAGCGGGCAGTGATTTTCATCAGCGCGTGTGCGAGGGATTTAGCGCTTTAGCAAGGCCTACCGATGGGAGCCCCCCTCCTCACAGCAGCGGCCCAACGGTCGAGATCGATGGAAATTTGCCATTAGAGGCGGTGTTTGATCAAATTCAGACGGTTATTCAGCAACATATTAAACAGTGGTATCCCCATCTTTTTCCGAACTAACGTCTTCTGATTCGGCCTTTGCCAACTCAGCGTTTTCTGATTTGATCGGTCAGCAGCAAGCTATTGAGCTGCTAGAACGAGCCATTAGCCTGAATCGGATTGCGCCAGGGTACTTGTTTGTGGGCCCCGCAGGCACAGGTAAGGCATTAGCGGCCGTTGGCTTTGCCCAAAGATTATTACAGCAGGGGCGCAACGCTGAGGTGACACCAGCGGTTAATCCGGTATTGGCCAGAAGGATTCGCGATCGCAATCACCCTGATTTGCTCTGGGTAGAGCCGACCTATCAGCACAATGGCAACTTGCTCACCGCCAAACAGGCAGCGGAAACGGGCCTAAAGCGCAAGAGCCCGCCGCGGATTCGGCTGCCCCAGATTCGAGAAATTGCCCAGTTTTTGAGCCGCCCGGCGCTAGAGTCACCGCAGGCGGTTGTGATTGTAGAGCAGTGCGATCGCATGGCAGAACCCGCCGCCAATGCGCTGCTAAAAACCTTAGAAGAACCCGGCAATGCGACGCTGATTTTGATGGCGCCCAACCAGCAGGCCATCTTGCCAACGCTGGTTTCGCGCTGTCAGTCCATTCCATTTCGGCGGCTCAATGGCGAGCAGATGGCTGAGGTTTTAACCCAAAATGGCCATGGAGAAATTGTGCAGTCAGTGGAAGTGATGGCCATTGCCCAAGGCTCTCCTGGCAGGGCGATCGCAAGCTGGCAGCAGCTCCAAGCCCTTCCGGCTGAGCTGCTTTCTCAGCTGAGTGAGCCGCCCAAAACGCTGCGCAGCGCCCTAGAACTGGCCCGCGACATTAATCAAACCCTCGATACCGAGGCCCAGCTCTGGCTGCTGGACTATCTGCAGCATCGATATTGGCAGCAGGGACTGGCGGATGGTGACACCCTCAAGATTCTTGAAAAGGCACGGATTTACTTGTTGGCCTATGTGCAGCCCCGGTTAGTTTGGGAAATCGCCCTATCGAGCCTGACACCGTAACCTTCGCGTTTTTTAGGTTAGATATCTTTTCAGGTCAGGTATCGCCATTGAGTTCTTTTTCTGCAGCTTGGGTTAAGGGGGCAAAGTTAATTTGCTTGCCCAGGGCGGCGGCGGCTGTGTAGGCGCTGACGGCTTCACTATGCTGCTGGGTTTGAGTGTACATGCCGCCCAGGTAATACAGGTTCACGCCCTGACTGTAGAGAGCGCCAATTTGTTCGTATAGGGTTTGAGCCAAAAGCAGGTAGTCAATGCCTTGTGCAATGTTGTCTTGCGATCGCCCCATCGCCCTCAGCGTGTTGGCTTCGCCTAAGCGATCACCCACCTGCCGATAAATCCCCAAGGCTTGGTCATAGTTTTCAATCGCTTCATCTCTTCGATCGAGGAACTGCAACACCTCCCCCATCGCCCTCAGCGTGTTGGCTTCGCCTAAGCGATCACCCACCTGCCGATAAAGCCCCAAGGCTTGGTCATAGCTTTCAATCGCTTCATCTCTTCGATTGAGGAACTGCAACACCTCCCCCATCGCCCTCAGCGTGTTGGCTTCGCCTAAGCGAGAACCCACCTGCCGATAAAGCCCCAAGGCTTGGTCATAGTTTTCAATCGCTTCACTGCTGCGTTTGAGGAACTGCAACACCTCCCCCATCGCCTGAAGCGTGTTGGCTTCGCCTAAGCGAGAACCCACCTGCCGATAAAGCCCCAAGGCTTGGTCATAGTTTTCAATCGCTTCATCTCTTCGATTGAGGAACTGCAACACCTCCCCCATCGCCTTAAGCGCATCGCCCCGCAAATCTAATGCCTGATCGCCCTCAGGATGCCATTCCGCCACCACCCGCTCATATAGCGCCAGCCGCACCGCATTGTGTCCTCGCAGTTGCAGCACCATGTCACAACTGCTGTAGCGATCTTGCTCATCGGTTTGCACCCGAATCGTCGCCAGCGCCTGAGCATACTCACCCAGCTCACAATAGTGATGAAAAATCTCCTGATACGGCACCGTTTCAGCCAAGCCATCTTCTGAACCTAAAGGCTGTCGCCGCTGCTGATAATACTCAATGGCCTTGCTGTGCCCCGCACCATCCGTTCTGGCCCGCTTAGCCACCCCCCGCAAATACCGCTGCACCAACGGCTGAAACTCAAACAGCCGCACCCGTTCCCCGTTCAGCGTCACCTTTTTACTTTGCAGCAGCGCCCGCTTCGTTAGCCGCTGCAGCTCAGCTTCGCTCAGCGCATCATCGGCCCCCATCACCCGCGCCGCATCCAACCCAAACGGCAGCCGATACAAACTCAGCCCCGGCAGCAGCGCCCGCATTGGCGCGGGTAGCCGATCCAGCGTTACCTCCAAAATTTTTCGAACGCTCGTCTCCGGATCGCTGCGATGGGCACCCACATACTCAAACAAATTCAGTCCGTCTACGTCCCTATCCAAATACTCAAGCCTTGGCGCCTCTGGTTCTTCTGCCCATAGCCACCCCGCCGTCAGCTTCAGCAGCAGCGGGTGCCCGCCTGCTTCTGCTACAAATGCTGCCATTGCTGCGTGCTCACCCCTCACACCCAGATCACGCAGCAGCGCTGCTCCCGCATTAACAGTCAGCCCCACCAAGTCACACCACCGGCAATATCGCCCCAGGTTATTCGGAATCTCCGGCTCTTCGCGGCTAGTGAGCACCACCACGCTGTGCCCCGGCTCCCCCAGCCAATCTAATAAAAACCGTTCATACCCTTTATCTATCCACCGTCGGTTAGCAGCCGTTAGCAGCGTCTCCAAGTTATCCATCACCACCACACAGGCGCGCTCCCGCAGCCGGTTCGCCGCCATCTGTGCCAGCGCCTCATCCCCGGTGCTATCCTCCACCCGCTCCCCAAAGTGCGCCATCAGCCACCGC
Organism: Cyanobacteria bacterium P01_D01_bin.105; assembly: GCA_039025345.1. Classification (GTDB taxonomy): domain Bacteria; phylum Cyanobacteriota; class Cyanobacteriia; order Phormidesmidales; family Phormidesmidaceae; genus Phormidesmis. The sequence goes on from JBCCOO010000026.1 coordinate 27,568, forward strand.
CCCCACAGGCTAAAGGCATACCCCTGCGAAAACGTCACCGCCAGCACCCGCTCAAACGGTGAGTCATCAGCCACTTGCAGCTGCTCCATCAGCTTTCGCACCAGCGCCGATTTCCCAAACCCGCCCGCCGCTTTCACGCCCACCACCTGCAAAGCCGCATCTCTCAACCAACGCTCTAGCTGCACCAGCTCATCTTGCCGCCCCTGCCAGTGCCGCACATCCGGGCGAAACTCATCGTTAATATAGTCAGTCGGCTTTAGCTCATGTAACTTTGGGGTTAGCTCTGCCTGTTCCCCAGCAGGCGACTCCAGCTAATCGGTCGGTGGCTTCACACCGTAGTTGATATTAATCGTCTGGGCCTGATTCAGGGTGCTGTTATTTTCCGCCTTGCCCTGGTAGCCCGTCGCATTGTCATAAATGTTCTGCGTCATCTGGCTCTCATCCTGAATCTTGCCAGCATTAATTTCCTTCGCCAGCAGTCTCAGCTCATCCGCAAACTGCGGATCTTCGCGCATCACAATTTTTAAATAATCTGCCACCGTCTCCACATCTGCCGAGGTGCCCGCTTGGCCTTCCAGCTTGTCAATGGCTGTCTTCGCCCCGGCCACCCCACTCAAGCGGCCCACAATCTTTTTGCGCAGCTCATTCATTTTGCTCAGCGCCGCTTCCGTAAACTTAGTCGCTGCCGCCCCCGCTGCCGTCTCCAAAAATGTCTTAAACGCCAGTTCTGCAATTACCCCTACCGTCAGCGCCGTTGCTGGATCTGTCATAAAAACAAGCCGTTAAACGCAGTGTCTGATTTTCTTATAGCCCATCTTCACCGCTTCACACTTTAAAACAACCAAAATTGAAGGAGTGGCCAGCGCGGCGTTTGGGATGGAGTCAATTTTTATAGCAAGAAAAAGCACTGCCTGCAGCGCAGACAGTGCCCGTTGGAGATTTTGATAGGAAAAACGTATGAACACGAAGCAGCCCGCTGTTACCACCTGACTGCTTTAACAGCCTAGGCGGCAGAAACCGGATCTCTGTAAGCAGCTTGAGCCTGGGGCTGTGCGGGCTCAGCAACAGATGCGGACGTGGCTGTAGCTGTAACAGAGGGCTCATCCTGAAAGCCTGCCTGCGCTGCCAGTGCAAACGCGACAAGCCAACCCAAAATTACGAGCGCCAAGACGATAGCCATTTCTTGAAATTCCTTATGTTGAAGTGAATCGTAGGCTGCGTTATTGCCTACATGAATAATTTAATGGATTTAGACACGATCAATCATAAAAATGTCAATGAGTATAAATACGTTTTAGCTATATTTCTATTGTTATAGATTTTTAATTGACTTTTATCAATGCTTGTTTCGGGAGGTTTGGTCAGCGGCTTTGGCCCATCACAAATCTTGCAAATTACCTCGCGCTGCCCAACACCATGCCAGCGCGAGCCGGAATTTCTAGCATTGCGGTGCGCTCGCCCAGCCACTCCACTGTTCCCTCTCCATATAAAACTTCCCCATTCTCTTCAGCCATATCTGCGAGTCTTAGCTGCACCGCCTGCTCTCCAGAATTAATGGCCACCACAATCATGTCTTTGCCCAAAATGCGAGAGAACACATAGCACTCCCCTTCTGCTGCCAGCGTTTTGTATGCGCCGGTTCGCAAGGCTGGCTGCGCATGCCGCAGTGCAATCAACTCTTTATGCATTTGCAGCAAATCTGTGTCCCAGTCTGCTTTCTGAGGAAAGCTGCGCCGACAGTCTGGATCCAGGCCACCGGCTAGGCCCACTTCGTCACCGTAGTAAATGCTGGGTGCACCCGGGAAAGTCAGCAGCAGCAGATTAGCAAGCTTCACGCTGGCTCGATCTTCACCCATCACGCTCAAAGCTCTGGCCACATCATGGCTAGAGAGCAAATTAAGCTGGGTTTGTTGTATCTCCCAGTCGTATAGGTTCAATAGCTGCTCAATTGCCTGCGCATACCCTGCCGCATCTAACGCCGGATACGGAAAATAGCCAACACTTTCAACCAGGGGCATCGCGATGTTATCTTTTGCGGCAAAAGCCATAGCTGGCGCCGTAAAAAGATAGTTCATAACACCGTCAAACTGATCGCCCTGCAGCCATTCCCGCGAATCCGTCCAAACTTCTCCAACAATGTATGCCTCTGGGTTAATGGCTTTGATGCGCTGACGAAACTCTGCCCAAAAGCCTTCTGTTTTAATCTCAAAGGGCACATCTAGCCGCCACCCATCAATGCCCTGCTCAATCCAATATTCTCCAATTCGCATGATATATTCGCGCGCCTGTGGATTGTCGTGATTAAATTCTGGCAGGGCGCGGTTATTCCACCAGCCTTTATAGTTAGCCTCTTTGGCACCATCGTAGGCAGAGAGCGGCCAGCCTTGAATTTTGAACCAGTCGAGCCACGGGGAATTGGGGCCGTTTTCTAAAATGTCATTAAAGTAGAAAAAGCCTCGGCTAGCATGGTTAAACACCCCGTCAAGAACAACTTTTATGTTGCGGGCATGGGCCTTTGCTAATAAATCAGCAAAGGCTTCGTTGCCGCCCAGCAGCGGATCGATAGTGTAATAGTCGTGGGTGTGATAGCGGTGGTTAGACGCTGACTGAAAAATAGGGGTGAAATAGATGGCGTTAATGCCCAAGTCTTGAATGTAATCGAGCTGTTCTATTACGCCCCAAAGGTCACCGCCTTTATAGCCTTGTTGCGTTGGCGGGCTATCCCACGGCTCAAAAGAGACCTGCATTTCGGGCGATAAATTCTCTTTTCGGTGTGGGCTTTGGGTGCGGGCAAAACGGTCGGGATAAATTTGGTAGAAAACAGCGTGCTTGACCCAGTCTGGCGTTTTGATATCCGGCGTTTTGGTATCCATGGAAAAAGGTGAAAGGAGATAGGTGAAAGAAGAACAGAACTTATGTCCAGAGCGTTGGGTGTGTCATCAGCCAATGCTGAATATCGGCATTGACCATGTCAGGAATTTCCCAAGGAAAAAGGTGAGCGGTGTTTGGGTAACAGCGCGTTTCGCAGTTTGGCAAGGCCCTTGCCGTTTCTAGGCTAGATTTTGCAGTAATGTGGCGATCGCACTCCCCGCACAGCATTAATGCCGGCATCTCTAATGCTTTAATATCCGGCACTCGACTGTAGCCTGCTCGAATCGCTCGCGATAACGCCGCATCGGCCTGCCGGCTCATGCGTATCAGTGCAGGTGCGCCCTGCTTCGCTAAATATTGGTAGGCGACGGGCGTGTGCTGTTGAATGAGGTAGCGAAAGAGAGATTTTTTTCCGAGGGATCGCACCCATCCCCCCATCGGTTCTACATTTGACGTCGTAGAACTTGACGCTATAGACCCTGACGTCATAGACCCTGGCGCTACAGGATTTGACGCTATAAAGTGCAGCGCAACATTCAATACGCCTGTCACCCCTGTTATAACGTTATCCCACAGAGAAATCGGCGGATGCGATCCCCGAGGTCGCGCCGCTGTGGCAACCAATATCATGCCGCGCACCATCTCGGGCCGACGCAGGGCTAATTCCAGGGTCAAAATGCCCCCCAAAGACCAGCCCAACACCAAACACTGCTTGATGTTGTGTTCTGTTAACAGCGCTTCTATATCATCTAGGTGGCTAGTCATCTCAAACGGATATTTCGTCTGACTTTTCCCGTAGCCTCGAAGATCGGGTGAATAGGTATCAAAGCCCGCCGCTGTCAGGGCATCTGTAAACACGCTCATGGCTGCACCGCTGCCTGGATGCCCGTGTAAACAGAGCACCGGACACGACCTCGGACGAGGCGCCGGAGACTGGCTATCCGCTAATGTGGCCCCCGCCCCTGAAAAAGGCGAAGGCCTATTGTCAAATTGGTTTGCTCGCCTAATTTCGACGTTTAGTCTCATTAGCCAGCTGCAGCTGCAGCGCTTTCTCCTTTAATCTGGCCATCCCCATTCACGTCCATAGGCTCAAAAGCAAGCGCGACCCCGTTCATACAGTAGCGTTTGCCAGTAGGCTTAGGCCCATCGTTAAAGACATGCCCTAAGTGCGCATCGCACACCGAGCAGGTGGTCTCTGTGCGAATCATGAAGTGGCTAAAGTCTTTTTTATTGTGAATATTTTCTGGTTGACTGGGCTCGTAAAAGCTAGGCCAGCCAGTGCCGGAGTCAAACTTTGCCTCAGATGTAAATAGCTCAGCATCACAGCAGACACATTTGTAAACGCCCTCTGTTTTGTTGTTGTTCAAAGAACTGGTAAACGCGCGCTCTGTCCCTGCTTTACGGGTGACCTGATACGCTTCAGGCGACAGCTGTTCTTTCCACTCTTCGTCTGTCTTAACGACCTTAGTGACCATTTGGTTAGTTCCTGTATGAGGGATCTGCCTGATCCTAACGCAATGACGGGATTAGAACTAACCTGCTACAGAAAGACTTCCAACGACAACTGATGGGGTATGAGTGGATCCTTGCCAATCAGCATCGCTACCTAGGGCAATCAGGTGATTTAGGGCTGTGTAGGCATTCCCTGCCACCATCGTGTCTTTTACCCGCCCAATAATTTCACCGTTGCGTACGCGGTAGCCCAGCTCTAGGTTTACAGACATATCCCCGGTGATGTCACCGCCTTCCCCCATCACCTGATCGACGATAATCGCGTCTTTTTGCTGGCCGATCAGCGTGTCCCAATCTGCGCTACCAGGAGTCACTAGCAGGTTGATGGTGCCAGGGGTCGGATAGCTGCCCAGCCCTGGGCGAATGCCGTTGCCAGTGGACGCTTGCGGGTGCTTTTGGGCCTGCTGCAATTTTTTCCCAGTGGCGCGATCGCAATACCACCCCTTCAATACGCCCTTGTCTACAAACGTCAGCGCCTGGGTTTTCACCCCTTCATCGTCAAACCGGCAGCTATAGGGGCCAACGGCAGGGTCTTGCCGTAGATGAATGGCTTTATCTATGACGGGTTGCCCGAGCCGATCGCTCCAGGGTGACGTACCTTCTTCCACGCGTTTTCCATTCAGCGCGGCGCGCAGCGTATCCCACAGTAGCCAGCTGGCTGCCGCTGTAAATATCACCGGCACTTGTCCTGTGGCAGGTTCTACAGTGTGCTCGGCCCATTTCATCCGCTGCAGAATGCGCGCCGTCACACGATTCATATCAAGGTTGCTGCGGCTGCTATCCCCATCGCCCACGCACAAAAAGTCATCCTGATGCACCAGCTCCGCATTGATAAAGCTGCTGAGGGTGGTTTCTTCACTGCGGCAGTCTAGCCCCAGTGAATTGATGAGCCGGGTGCGCTCTACATCGCAAGAGAGTTCGGCCTCGCACACCACTTCGGGAAAAGCGTCTCTAAGTTGAGCGATCGCCCCTTGCCCCAGCGCCACCATCTCCTTCACCGAAGCCGACTGGCACATGGGCTTATCTTCTGCCTGCACATCCACCGTCAAATCGGGGTCTTCTGCCGCGTTCAGCGCGCTAATGGCCAGGGCTTTTTCCACTAACAGCGCTGGATCCACAGGCCCATAACCCACTGCTAGCCCTGGTTTGCCATCTCGCCACAGCCGCAATGCCATGCCTTCTGCTTGGGTTGTCTCTATCTGTTTGAGTCGGTTGCCCTCAAAAATGACTGGCCGTAGTAATTCGCTAGAGGCATACACCTCCGCCACCTGCGCCCCAGACGCTAGGGCCAGTTCTAACAGCGCTTCGGCCAGTGAGTCCATAGGGTTTAATCTAGACGGCTTACGCTAGACAAATTCACGCTAGAAGATCCAACAATGCCAACACTACACCATTTGTCCAGCCAAAGCCGACTTCATTGCTGCTGTAGCCAAAGTGAATCTCATTCGATACATCGCCGGAGCAAGCTTCAATATCGTATTTTTCAAGCAAACTGCCCGTTCGCTCAAAGTCATTCACAATCAGCGTAATAAACCGCCTCGCCAATCGCTCTGCTGCTTCGGTATAGCCGTATCGCTGCAGGCCTTCAATCGCGATCAGCTGCAGTGGCGCCCAGCCAAACGGCGCATCCCACTGGTTGCCTGAGAAGTGAGTGCTCGTGCGCACGCCGCCGGGCGCTTCAAATTTAGCAAGATTTGCGACTACGCTGGCGGCCTGCTCAGGAGAGGCAATGCCCGCCCACAGCGGATAGAATGTTGTTGCAAATTCGTAGTGGCTGCGGCGCTCTCGGCTCGTGTGATAGTCGTAGTACTGCCCCTCTTCTTCATCCCACAGATACTGATTGATGCTGCGCTGACGCGCGGCGGCCCGAGTATTCCACAGGCCAATATGATTGGCATCGTCTAGCAGGCGATAAATTTCTGCCATGTCCTGTTCCATCTGATGCAGCAACACGTTCAGACACACCGGTAAATAGTGGATAATATCGACGCTAAAGGGGCCAAAGCGATGGGTCGGATCGAAGCCGGACTCTCGCATCGATCGGTCGCCTTTAAAGAACAAATCGGTTAGCTCATCTTTTTCTGCGTTGTAGAATAAATCAACATCATACGCCTCTACGCGCTCGCGTTTGTAGAACTCACGGATCCGATCAAAATGGGTCCGGCCTAGCTCATCGCACTCAGAAACGACAACTTCTGGCGCGGGGCCGTTGCCGGTGGCGTGATAGGTAGATAGACCGCTAACCGTGTCATAGTGGGGCGAGCGAATCCAATAGTCATAGTATTTTATGAGCGCGGGCAGGGTCGTTTCTAACCATGCCTGATCTTGCGTGTGCTCGTATAGGCGCAGCACCATCCGAGCCAGCAGCGGGGGCTGCGATCGCCCCAAAAAATATGTCCGATTCGCGTTCAAAACGCTGCCGTAGTGCGTCACCTGATACAACAGCTGATCGGTCAAGCTTTGGGCCAGCGTCAGCTCTCCGTCATGCAGCAGCCCAATCAAAATAAAGTAGCTATCCCAGCCGTACAGCTCATTAAAGCGTCCGCCCGGAACCACATAGTCACCCGGCAAATACAATAAGCCGTGTTCTTTAATATCGGCTTCGTGAGCAGGCAGCACTTCCAGGCGGATGTGCTCAAAATCTGCGCCTACAGTTTGTTTAAGCGTGCTGGCAATCTCTTGCGGATTTTCTTCGGCAGAAATATAAACCGGCCAAGACTTGCCAGATTCATGTTCTACTTTAGAATCTTTGGCTGCTGTCAAAATATGATCATGGCCGCGTCGTAAGGTTTGCCAAGTTGTTTTTATGTAAGCTTTGACAGCTTCAATTCGATCAGCATTGGGATATTGCTGAGGATATTCACGCGGGCGGCTATAGGGTATATAGTCCTGAACAGTGCCTGAGCAGTAGGCCTTTGCGGCAGGGAGAGACTGAGCTGCCTCAGACTGTAAATCTGACTGCCGATTTGTTGCAGGACGATTTTTAGAAATAGTGTAAGTGTCTTTTTGAATACTTGACATTGCAGTATATATAACGAAATCGATGGGGAACAGTTTGTAGCGCGATTCAGAGATAAAAGCGCGTTTACAACAGATCTGATGATGACGAGAGACTGTCAAAAAAAGAGCAGCCAACACCGTTGCATTAGTTAAATGCTCATCGGTTGAATACGTATGGGTTAAATGCTCAATCTGTACAGATAGCTGAAACTTGAGAAAGTCAGCTGTTTCAAACAGCCGTTTCAGAAAGAAAAGCTATTGCTTTATGCACAATACAGAGACTCATATTGCAGAGACTCATACTGCAGAGACTCATACTGCAGAGACTCATACTGCAGAGATTTAGAACAGAGCGCCTACGAAAAGGGCCAGCACAGTCAATTTGGCTTACCTACTTCAATAGACTGGCTTTATTTCAATAGGGTGACTTAAATTGAAAACAGTTTTTATAGAAGCTGCCCCAAAAACAGCTCTGTTACGAAAACAGCGGAGATCGCTTGTATTTATTCTTTTTTCTTTACATTCATTCATCATACACCCGTCGTAGCTACTTTCTTGCACGGATGATGAGTTTGCTAGCTATCAGTTTTGTTTTATCGCAAAGTAAGGATGCGTGCTTACTTTGTCTTGGTGAGTGTTCCCTAGCGCCGCAAGGCGACGCGGGATCTCACCGCTGTCTTAATGCGCATTCCTTAGGCGAATTCGATTCGCCAGGGTCGCATCGCTGTCTTGGTGAGCGTTCCCTAGCGACGCGAGGCGACGCGGGTCGAGTTAGCTATTGAAGCTAAAAGGTTCTAGCAATTACTATTGCCCGAACTAACTCGACAGAAGTAATCTCTCTCTTATTTTTCTTTCCTCCTAGTTTTTATTGGCCTCGCTTTATTCTCTTGTTGCTTTATTTTCTTGTTGCTTTATTCGCCTTTTGCTTTATTCACCTAGGTCACAAGCTTCTGGTTTCAAATCACGTTCCATCAGCGCTTCTACAGCTTCCTGGGGCGTGATTCGACCGCGAAGTAAACGCTCTACCTGCCTAGAGATCGGAACGGGAATGCCTTCACGATTGGCAATTTTAATCAATACGTGCGTGGTATTGACGCCCTCTGCCGTTGCCCCCAAAGAATCAATGACTTCGGATAGCGAGTGACCTTTTGCCAGACCAAAGCCCACTCGATAGTTTCGGCTCAAGGCGCTGCTGCAAGTTGCGAGCATATCTCCCAATCCACTTAGCCCATAAAAGGTTTCTACCTCAGTGGCACCAAGATGCATGCCAATCCGAATGACTTCCGGCAGGGCGCGGGTAATTAGGGCGGATTTAGCATTCGTGCCTAAGTTCAGCCCGTCACAGACACCCACGGCGATCGCTATAACGTTCTTCAGCGTTCCGCCTAGCTCGGCCCCAGTCGGGTCAGCACTGGTGTAAACCCGCAGCTGTTCTGATGAAAATAACTGCTGCAGTGTTTCAGCCGCGACCTGATCCTTACTTGCGATGACGGTCGCGGCGGGGAGTCCCTGGTCAATCTCTTTCGATAAGTTTGGCCCTGATAGCACCACAATCGAATGATTGGGAAAGGCCTCAGCAAAAATCTGTGAAGGCGTTTGGGTGGTTTGAGGATCAAAGCCTTTAGTGGCCGTCACAATGATGGTATTGGATGGAATCGTCATCTGCTTGAGCTTCTGAGCAATTTCCACAACCCCTTTCATAGAAATTGCTGACAAAATGACATCGGCGTTGGCCACCGCCGCGGCGAGATCGCACCCGTTTCGCCGTGACCAAATATTGATGGAATGCCCATTTAGTTGAGCTAAACGAGCCAGCGCGCCTCCCCAAGCCCCAGCCCCCAGCACCGTTAAGGTCTTCTGGGCAAGTGCCTCACCCGCTGACGCTTTAACGAGTGAGGCGCTATTGGCTGCTTTAGAAATATCTGGGGAAGTCTGCATTAGAAAACATAGAGTAGGGACAGAAAAATACGCTGCATTGACCTATCGTACCGCTGACGATTCTGCCACTTCCTGCTGTTGAGCGCAGAGTTGGTAGTCAGGAATCGCATGCGTTTCTAGATATCGGTAATAGTCTTCTCTTTGGCGCTCACAGCGTTGGGATGACCAGCCGCAATGCTGCTGCAGCGTTTCTACGATGCCCGGCAGCGCATCGCGTCCATAGTTGGCACGATGGGCCAACAGCAACCGCCGAAATCCAATATCTATTAAGGTTTTAGCCATCTCTGTTTCAACGGCATAGACTACTTGGGCGCGAATATCAGGTAATCCAGCCTGAATGGGTATGGCTAACTCAGGGCTGCGTTTCACCAGCGATAACACCTCCCAAATGCGCATTCCATAAAGGCTAAAGAGATGCTCAATGGCGTCTGCTGGCAGCATGTCACGATACTGAGTTAGTGCTTCTACAAGGACTGTAGCTGTGTAGTTTTTGCCGCCGGGGAGGGGCTGCGATCGCGTTTGACACATCGGCATCTGATAGCCCAGCTTACGGTAAGCCTGTTCGGTTAATTCTTCACCCACCTGGCGATAGGTGGTTAGCTTGCCGCCCACCAGGGAAATAAAGTTCCGAATACCACCATTTTCAGCGGCGCTATGGTCATGGACAATGTGGCTACGGGTGATGCTGCTGTTCTTTTTTGTCTGCCCTGATGGCGCTACGTAAGGCAGGGGGCGCATTCCCGAATAGGTAAAGCGCACATCTTCTCGGCGCAGCTGAGCCTGAGGCAATACTCGATTGGTTTCATTGAGTAAGTAATCGATTTCTTCATCGCTTGCTTTAATTTCATCGAGGCTAGCGGTGTGGCGCAAATCGGTGGTGCCAATCAGGTACTTGCCCAGCCAAGGAATGATGAAATAAGGCCGACCGTCGGTTTCGGCTTCTACATACAGCGCTGTATCCGTCGGTGCCCCTGGGAACGGATCAACAATAATATGACTACCTTTGGTACCACCCATCAAAGGGCGAGGACTCAAGGGGGCGGGATGATTTCCCTGCCAACCACGCTCACAGACCTGGTCAACCCAGGGGCCGGCCGTGTTGATGAGTACAGCTTGACTGGTCTCTAATTCAACGGTTTCACCTGTGAGCTGATCTTTGACCGTAATCTGGGTAACTGCTCCGCCCGCCTGCGGCTGCATCAATCGAGTAACCGATGCGTAGTTAAGCACGGTGGCCCCAGCGGCCTGAGCGCTCAGCACATTCTCTAAACAGAGCTGTTCAGCATATTCTGCTTGGGCATCAAAGTATTGGGCTGCGCCTACGAGGCGATCGTGATTGACCCCGCGAAACAGCTGCGCAAACGACGCTTTACCAAGCATTCGATGCGCAGGCAGGGTTTTATCAAAGCTCAAGATGTCATAGAGAATCATCCCCAAGCGCACGAGTTGTGGCCCCCGCTTGCTGCCCTGATAAATCGGGATGGTCATTGGCAGCGGATGAACTAAGTGCGGCGAATTGCTTAACAGCCGCTCTCGCTCTCGCAGCGACTCGCGCACCAAATCAAACTCAAAATACTCAAGGTAACGCAGACCCCCATGAATTAATCGAGATGACCATCCGACGGCCCCGCCAAAGTCGCCTTTATCCAGGAGTAAAGTTTTAAGCCCCCGCATGGCAGCATCTCGCGCTGTCCCAGCCCCGTTAATGCCTGCACCAATCACGATTAAATCAAATGGAGATTGAGCCAGATCAGACAGGGAACGTTGGTTGCTCATAAAAACGAATTAGCGGCGATAAGAGAACTTAGGGAATCGCTGAGAAACAACGTCCTATCCGGTAGGGGGCGTAGCTTGCTGCGGCCCCTGCCGGGTTTTGGATATGCGAAGGGACATTATTGTAAGTGCCTGCCCCTTCGTATGTTCCTTAAGGTGCGATCGCCCAACATCATAAGCGCATCAGACTAACATTTGCATCAGTTTGGCGTTTGCATCAGTTTGGCGTTTGCATCAGTTTGGCGTTTGCATCAGTTTGGCGCTTGCATCAGTTTGGCGCTTAATCTGCTGCGCCCAGCAACTCCGTCGTCCATTGATCAACGTCGTACGCTTTGACGGCTTCATACATACGCCCCATACGCACAGCCTGCTCTTCAAGGCTCATGGCCAATGCTTGGTCAATGGCTTTGTCCATGCTGCTATCGGCATAAGGGTTGGTCAAAATGGCATCGGGAAGTTCTACCGCGGCTCCGGCGAATTCAGAAAACACCAATACGCCGCTTTTTCCGCCCTTGGCGACTACAAACTCTTTGCCGACGAGGTTGAGGCCATCGCGCAGCGGGGTGATCCAAGCAATGTCGGCAGCGGCGTAAAGGGCCAAAATCTCATCTAACGGCAGCGCCGTCGTGAACAGCATGATAGGTGTCCAGCTCAGCTTGGCAAATCGACCGTTGATTTTACCGACCAGGCGCTCAATTTCGCTTTGGGCTGTGCGGTAGATGCGCATACCGGTCGCAGGCTTGGCCAACGCGAGCACAAAGTTGACTTTGCCCTGTAGCTCTGGGCGCCGGGTTAGCAGGCGCTCATAGCAAAGCAGCATCTCTTTTGTTCCCTTAACGTAATCCACCCGCCCTGCTGAGACAATCAACTGGCGATCGCCGCCCATCTCTTCTCGAATCTCTGTAACACGCGCTTGAACAGAGGGTTTTTCAACCGTGGAACGAATAAATTCTATGTTGGTACCGACTGGAAAAGCCCCCAAATTCACAGTCTGATCTTTGTAGCGAATTTTGGTGGTCATTTCAGGGGCCGCTAGGGCTGTCCCACGGGGGGTAAACTTTTTAGCCACGGGCTGTCGTTCAACGATTTCAATATCACGAAACCCCTGGACAATTGAAACAAAGTTTTCCACATAGCGTGGAATGTGAAAACCACACACGTCACAGCACAGCAGACTGTCAATAATATCTTCGCGCCAGGGCAATACATTAAATGCATCTGAGCCTGGGAAGGGAGTGTGGTGAAAGAAAATGATCTTGGCGTTCGGGCGCTTTTGACGAATGTAATAAGGTGTTAGCCACAGGTTGTAATCATGAATCCAGATCAGCGCATCGTCAGCGGCATCCTCACAGGCGGCGTCGGCAAACTTGCGATTGATATCTTGAAAATTTTCCCAGTCAGATGTTTCGTAGGTAAACTGCCAGGGAAAAGAGTGCAAAATTGGCCAGAAAGCTTCTTTAGAAGTGACGTGATAAAAGTTTTTGACTTGCTCTGCGCTCAGCGGAATCCGACGTACCACACCTCTATCATTGCCCTCAAAGCTCATTCGCTCTTTGAAGTTATTTTTCTGTTTGACAGTGACTTGTTTCCACGCAATCCAGGTGCTTTGATCCGCGCTGGCAAATAGGCTTTTGATGGTTGGCAAAATGCCGTTAGGACTCTTCTTCTCCCGATAGACTGTTTTACCGTTTTCGATAACTTCATCGTAAGGTTCACGGTGATAGAGGATCACAAGAGATGATTTCATGGGTTCGGTGCTAAACAACGTTTTAGAAGACTCGTGACTATAGCAAAACAGCTATATAAATTGATAAAAACGGGCTACTTTCCAACAGTTTCTAGTGGGAAAGTTTCGGGGGAGAATTTCCCATTAGAAAGTCTCTAGCGGGAAATATTAAGAACTGAAAACCTAACGCATTGTAAATGTTACCTAACTTTACTCCTCACATTACATGAAACTGAGAGATTGACAAAAAACTGAAGGGTTGACAAATTGAGAGAGCCGTGGATTGTTCACGATTCCGCATTTTCTGTTAGGTTGCAGTGCGTTTAGTCTGTCTGCAAATACGTTGCCTATGAGCCAGTTTGCCTAGAGCCAGTTTGCCTAGAGCCAGTCTGCCTATGAACTTATCTCTGGCTCTATCTCTTCTGGCCTTATTTCTTCTGGCCTTATCTCTTCTGGCCCTATCTCTAAGGTAGGGTGACCAGTTTGTTTTTATATTGAAACAAACCCTCTTAAATCTTAAAGAAAGCAGCTTGTAAAAGCTTTTCCATTCGAGATGATGTTTTTAGGGTGGGGAACAAGTATAGAGTGAGAAATGAGCCGCGTTTGAATCTTTTTAGGTTTTTACATTACGTCTAGGATTCCTTTTGATGAGCCAATCTTTTGCCACCAAATCTTCTGTCAACAGAGTCGTTTCGATGCCGTCTGTTGAGCTGCAAGAACCTGAAACAGAAGCATTGATGGATTGGGCCGTTAAAATTGCTAGCTCTAAACGTACTTATTTTGAAATTGGGCAGGAATTAGCTAAACGACTGGGTGCTCATCCTATTGAAAAGGATCTAACAGAAATTGGCTTTTGGGTGCCTGAGTTAGCCAGCCAGCTAGATGCTTCTGAGCAGACTATTTATCTAGAAGTGTTTACCCCGGTTGAATCGGTGGATTTTGGTGCTTCGCAGCAGCAGGTCTCCTTTCGCTATGAATGTGTGGAAGTGCCTTTGCAAGGCGAGTTTGTGTGGGCAGTGGTGAGCGGCATGCAGGTGGGTTCGCGCGATCGCCTAGGCAGTTTGTATTGGCTGCGCTATCGCGATCTCACCCATGGAACACTTAAAACGGTTCGTGATGTGGCCCCGTATTCATTGCCCTATGGTGTTTTTGCACCTGCTGAACTCTATGACATTGAGGCTGTGCAGCAAACTCGGCGTGATTTAGATTATTTGCGCGATCGCGCTCAGGCTCAGCCGGTGACGCCGGCTGAAACAGGTCAAGAGCCCGCCCTGCCGAGAGAGCGCGCCCCCAGCAACATTTTGCAAATCCATATTCCAACGGCCTCCTCAGAGGGGACATTGGCCGGACTTGGCGCCATTTATCGACAAATCGCTGACAAGCTAGAAAACGAGGCGCCGCTCACCCCTGCCGAGCAGCACTATGTCGGCTACGAGGCCATTCAGTTTTTGCCCACAGAACCAACGATTGAGCATCGCGCTGAAGATGGCAGCCGAGACTTTTTCACGATTGTCGATCTCGATGGCTATGGCACCGACGGCCCGGTTTGTACCCATGACGATACGGTCTTGACCGTTGAGTTGCGCAAGCCCGATACGCAAAACTGGGGTTACGATGTGCCAATTTTAGGGTCATCGACCACTAATCCAGCCTTGCTTAGCACGCTGCGGCCCGACGAAGTCATTGACTTCATCGCCGATATGCACAGCTTTCCTGATAAGCCCATACAAGTTATTTATGACTTGGTCTATGGCCATTCGGATAATCAGGCGCTGGACTTGTTGAGCCGACAGTTTCTGGCCGGTCCCAACATGTACGGGCAAGATTTAAGCCATACGCTACCCATGGTGCGGGCCATATTGCTTGAAATGCAGCGGCGAAAAGTCAACACAGGGGTTGACGGCATTCGGATTGATGGGGGCCAAGACTTTAAGTTCTTTAATCCCTTCTCGGGGCGATTAGAATACGACGATAACTATCTGTTGGCGATGAGCGATGTTGTTCAAGACATCAATGGCTGCCAGCGGCTGATGTTTACCATTTTTGAAGACGGTCGCCCCTGGCCAGACGATGGCTGGGAAACTAGCTCAACCTACCGAGAGCTAATTGATCTACGGCCCGATTCTTTTCAGTGGGGTCCGCTGATTTTTGCACACAATACTCCGGCCCTTAAGGGGTTTTGGGATTATAAGTGGCCACGCGTGTGTGAAATTATGCAGCAGGGCGATCGCTGGATTACCGGCTGCGGCAATCACGATACCGTCCGCCGGGGTAATCAAATTGCAACGGATACCAATATCAACTGGAACCAAGGGAAAACCCTTCCAGAGGTATTCAACAATGCCTACGATAATCCAGCCACGACGCTGTGGGTCTATGGCTTTAGCCCTGGGTTGCCAATGGATTTTCTGAACGCGCTCATGCACAGCGGCTGGGGCTTTTTTCGCAATACGGATGATTTGTATGGCGTGAAGGTTGTTGCTGAGGAGCTGGGCTTTTTAGACTGGCAAGTGACCGCTGAGTTTTATGAAAAGCCCCAGTTTTTTCCTCAGCTCAAGCGCATAGGCTTTGAGAGCCTGCCCTTCCTGAAAAATTTTGCGGCCGTGCTGGATAAAACAATGGCCACCTTTGAGTACGATTTAGAGTTGGTGGCAGAGGCCTGTCGCAAGTGGGCAATAGGATCCGGTAGCGTGTCTAGCAGCCATTCCCAAAAGCACTCACCGCCAGAGCAGCCCCATCAGGCAACCGTCGCCGTTCAGAGTAACTGGCCTCTAAAGCACTTTTTTGATGAACTCAATGCCGCTCGGCTTAAAGACTTTGCCTTGGCCTTCATGGAAGATAGTCATGAGTTTAGCCGGGTCTCTCACTTCTTTGAGGAGGTCAATCGGTCCAATCAAGACCTCTGTCAGCAAGATCTGCAGGCACATACCTTTCCCTATAAAAGTCTCTCTGATCGCTATCCGCGCCCCAGTAAGCAACTGCTTAAAAAACACTGTGGCAATCGCGCCGCGTTTAACTTAGCGTTGCGCAAATATCGTCAGGCCAATCCGTGGCTAGCTCAAAACCTCTCTTGCACCGACCGTTTTAATCGCATCTCTCAGTCCCAACATACCTTGTTTTACGGGGTTCGCACCGAATATAAACAGACAGAAACTGGGCCTGTTGAAGGCGATAGACAAGTCGCTATGCTCGCTCACATGCAAGGAGACCCCGTCGAAACAATGCTCTTCGACTGGCTTCAGCTCGATCCGAGCGAATGGTCGATTGTGGTGACCTCGCCAGATTTTAAGATTGACAATATTGCCCAAATGCAGGGCTTAACGCTAGAAGACGGTCAAGCTGTTTTACTTGAAAAGAAGTTGCCAGAATCAAGGCCAGAATCAAGGCCAGAATCAAGGCCAGAATCAAGGCCAGAATCAAGGCCAGTAGCGTCCAGTCCGTAGCGTTAAGCCAGTAGCGTCAAGCCAGTCGATTCAAGTTGCTAAATAAAGTTGATTTCTATACATAGTTAATTTGCCATGAGCCAACCTGACTACATCATTGCCCTGGATTTAGGCACCACTGGCAACCGTGCGATTTTGTTTGACCGCAAAGGTCAAATTGTCTCTCAAGCCTACCGAGAGCTTACCCAGCACTATCCCCAGCCCGGTTGGCTAGAACATGACGCCACCGAAATCTGGGCAGCCGTGCGCTGGGTTTTGACAACGGTACTTGCAGAGGCAGACATTAAACCCTCCCAGGTCGCGGCAGTGGGCCTCACCGTACAGCGCGAGACCTGTTTGCTGTGGGACAAAACCACCGGTGAACCGCTACATAAAGCCATTGTTTGGCAAGATCGCCGGACGGCGCCGCTGTGCGATCGCCTCCGAGCCGACGGCAAAGCCGAGTTGATTTATGACAAAACGGGCCTGATTCTAGACGCTTACTTTTCAGCTACGAAGTTGAACTGGCTCATCGATGCTGCCAAGCGTTCAGGGGCGGGCGACTTGAGCAATGTGCTAGCCGGTACTATCGATAGCTGGGCGCTCTGGAACTTAACGGGCGGCAAGGTTCACGCGACCGACCATAGCAATGCCAGCCGCACCATGCTGCTGAATATTGGCACCCATCAATGGGATAGCGAATTGCTGGCTCTCTTTGGCATTCCTGCTCATTTAATGCCAGAGGTGCGCCCTAGTCTAGGCGAGTTTGGTCTGTTAGATAAAAGTATTTTAGGTGTAGAGATTCCGATTACGGCGGTGTTAGGTGATCAGCAAGCGGCCCTCTTTGCCCATGGATGCGATCGCCCCGGTTTGCTCAAATGCACCTATGGTACGGGCAGCTTTTTAGTGGCGCACACAGGCAGTGAGGTGGTGAAAGCGCCGCAGCTCCTCAGTACGATTGCCTGGAGCGAAGGCGCCAGCAATGAAGGCAACGGGCCTCATTCGGCAAAGATTGGTTACGCCTTAGAAGGGGCGATGTTTACGAGTGGGGCCTGTATTCAGTGGCTGCGAGACGGCCTCAAGATTATTGACAATGCGGGCCAAACCGATGAGCTGGCCCGTTCAGTGCCCGATACCAACGGGGTGTATTTTGTCCCGGCACTCAGCGGCTTAGGGGCGCCCCACTGGGACATGTCAGCGCGCGGTGCCTTTTTAGGCCTCACTGGCGGCGCCCAGCGCGCGCATCTGGTGCGCGCCGTTTTAGAATCGCTTGCCTTCCAGGTCAAGGAAGTTGTGAACGCGGTCAATGCCCACAGCACAACCCCCATCAACCGTCTAAAAGTCGATGGCGGCGCCTGTAACAACGACTTTTTGATGCAGTTTCAAGCAGATGTGTTGGGCATTTCTGTAGAGCGACCTGAGATTTTAGATGCGACTGCGCAAGGGGCCGCCTTTGCGGCTGGCTTAGCCACTGGGTTTTGGGATGACTATCAAACCATTGTTGCCACTCGTAAGGTAGAGCGCGTCTTTGAGCCCCAGACAAGTAGCGATCTGTCCGCTCACTTTGACAAATGGTCTGAGGCCGTTTCTAGAGGTAAAAACTGGGCGTAACGGGCGGCCTAAATCAGGCTTTAACGCAGTTCCTGACTCAGTTCCTAACTCAGTATCGTTTTCATCAGTTCTTCTATGGCAGTGTCTCTCCACCAGCAAACGCTCTCTTTAGATCACGACGCGTTTATTCAAACCCTAGTGAGCACCGAAAATTTGCTCATTATTCAAGATCTCGATGGGGTCTGTATGCAGCTCGTCAACGATCCGATCACCCGCCAAATTTCGCCTAGCTATGTTAGCGCGACTCAAGCCTTTGACCCTCACTTTTATGTACTCACCAACGGTGAACATACGGGCCGGCGGGGGGTTAACAAACTCATAGAGCGGGCCTTTCAAGAAGACGCCTCAACGCTGCAAGCCCACAATTCTTATTTGCCAGGGCTGGCGGCGGGGGGTGTCCAGTGGCAGTCGCGCAATGGACAGTGCTTTCATCCTGGTGTGAGTGACGCCGAACTCTCTTTTCTTCAACAGGTTCCGCAGCATATTCAAAACTGTCTGCGAGCCTTTTTCAAAACCCATCCTTGCCCGCCACTATTAGCTGAAAATTTTGATAGCTATTTGGCCACCGCTACACTGGAGAATATAGCCTCGCCATCTGCTAATCTCAACAGCCTATATCCTTTACTTGCAGGCGATGTAGGTACCTATGTCGCCTTGCAGAAGGCCTTGAAGCAATGCTTTGAAGGACTGTTGGATAAAGCGATCGCCCAAGGGTTAGAAGACTCTTTTTTCATTCACTATGCGCCTAACTTGGGCCGAGAAGAGAGTGGCGACGAGATTGCTTGGTTTGGCAATGCCCAACAGTCTGGAACGACAGATTTTCAGTTCATGCTGCGCGGCGCAGTTAAAGAAGCGGGCGTGCTCGCCCTGCTCAATCACTACTGCTTTACGCGAACCGGAAACTATCCCCTGGGAGAGACGTTCAACGCGCGCCAAACCCAAACCAAACGGCCCTGCTCCCTAGAGAGCCTGGTTGATCAAGTTGTAGCGGCGTTTGATCCAGCGCTAATGCCAACGATAGTTGGCGTTGGCGATACGGTCACCAGTCAGCAGCAGGGCGAGCAGATTAAGCGGGGCGGGAGTGATCGCAACTTTCTTCAACTGATTCAAGCGCTCAATCAGCCGTTTAACAAAGGCAACCTAACCGTTTATGTCGATAGCAGTGGGGGCGAGCTGGACAATCGCATTCCCCTAGTGCTAGCCGAAAAAGACGGCGTTCAGCAGGTCATTAAAGGCCCTGGCGATGCTCAAGATCCGCTAACGCTCAACGTTGCCTTTCCCGGCGGGCATCAGCAGTATTGTCAAGTATTTGAAACAGCGGCTCGCGATCGCCCCAAAAAGCTAGCAAAATAAGCCTTGATAGCAAGCCTTCCTAATCAAGGCTTACTATTGTTTAGATCCTTCAATTTAATAAGCGACTAAATCCAAGCCTTTATGATTTTTTTCTCGCAGCAGCAGCTCCAGCGTTCACTCAAAACGCTCTCATCGTTGAGCCAACGTTTAGGTCTCCAGCGCTTAGACTCCCAAAAATTAGTGCCCAAACGCTTAGAAGGGCTTCGCACCTTCAAAATCCGCACGGTCGGCGTCGGGTTGGCGATCGCCTCTAGCGTCGTGCTCTCTAGCTGTAACTCTCAATCTTCTGAATCAGCCGAAAACACCGTGACCATTCTGGGGGTGATTGTTGGTGATCAGCAAGAAAAACTTGAGCAAGCCCTCGCCCCTTTTGAAGAAGAAACCGGGATTGACGTGGTCTACGAAGGCACTGACGCCTTTGCCACGCTGCTACCCGTCAGGGTAGAATCCGGCGATGCGCCTGATTTAGCAATGTTTCCGCAGCCGGGCCTGATGGCTGATTTTGCCAAGGAAGGAAACCTCATTCCCCTCACCAGCTTCATTGAACCGGCTACCCTACAGGCCGCCTATCCAGACACCTGGCTAACCCTGGGCCAGGTAGAGGGTGAACCTTACGCTATTTGGTACAGAGCGTCTGTCAAAAGCTTAGTTTGGTATAGCCCAGCTGCCTTTGAAGCTGGTTCATATGAGATTCCGACCACCTGGGAAGCACTGATGGCGCTGAGCGACCAGATAGTGGCCGATGGCGCTACTCCCTGGTGCATCGGACTCGAAAGTGGCGATGCTACTGGATGGCCCGGAACCGACTGGATCGAAGACATCATGCTACGCACAGCTGGCCCCGATATCTATGACCAGTGGATTACGCATGAGCTAGCGTTTAACGCCCCTGAAGTGGTGAATGCCTTTGATGAATTTGGCAAAGTCCTCCAAAATCCAGAGTATGTCAGTGGGGGCGCAGTCGGTGCGCTCAGCACGCCCTTTGGCGATTCGCCTCAAGGCTTATTCAACGATCCGCCAAGCTGCTATTTGCACCGTCAAGCCAACTTCATCCAAACTTTTTTGGGCGAAGAGCAGGCACCGGGCACTGACTATGACGTATTTGCCCTACCGCCGATAGACGAATCCATTGGCAATCCTATCTTAGTGGCCGGGGATGCCTTTGCCATGTTTAACGATACGCCCGAAGCGAGGGCGCTGATGGCGTATTTGGCAACCCCAACCCCGCACGAAATTTGGGCTGGGCTCGGCGGCTTTATCTCACCGCACAAAGCGGTTCCACCCTCTGCATATCCAGATCCAGTGAGCCAAAAGATTGCTCAAATTCTGGCTGATGCGGAAGCGATTCGCTTTGATGCCTCAGATATGATGCCAGGGTCTGTGGGCACCGGCACGTTTTGGTCTGGGGTGGTAGATTTTGCCGTTGGCGAGTCGTCAGAATCGGTCACCGAGTCGATTGAAGCGAGTTGGCCCGAAGAATAGATTCAGAGGCGTCAATTTGCGCAATAGATCCAAGACGCAATAGATCCAAGACGCAATAGATCCAAGACGCAATAGACCCAAAATATAGAGCCGAAGAATCGACCCAAGACGTAAACAAATGGATAGCAACCTCTCGCTGATCTTAACAACACTGTTGGCGATCGCCCTCGGTTCTGGGGGCGTGGTGGCTATTTTTTACGGTCTCAATGTTCTGGTTGAAAAAAGCTTTTCCCAGGCTCGTCAGGAGAAGATCTTACCCTGGGTTTATCTCGGACCAGCGCTGCTACTGTTAGGGGCTTATCTGATTCTGCCGGCCCTATGGACGATTTACTTAAGCTTTTTTAATAACAATTCCACACAGTTTGTTGGGCTCCAAAACTATCTGTTTGCTTTTACCTCATCCGATATGTTGATTGCCTTTCGCAACAATATTTGGTGGCTTGTGTTGGTGACCAGCATTAGTGTGGGCTTGGGCTTGATTATCGCAGTGCTGGTGGATCGGGTTCGCTATGAGCCGCTCGCCAAATCACTGATCTTTTTGCCGATGGCGATTTCGTTTGTGGGCGCTAGTGTGATTTGGCGGTTTATGTATGCTTACAGACCGCTCGGCACTGAGCAAGTTGGACTGTTAAATGCGGTGGTAGTTTCGCTAGGCTTTGAGCCGGTGGCTTGGCTCGTAGAAAGAGACATCAACAACTTTGCGTTGATTGTCATTATGATTTGGCTGCAAACAGGCTTTTGTATGGTGCTGTTGTCTTCGGCAGTCAAAGCCGTGCCCAAAGATGTGATTGAAGCCGCCAGAATAGATGGCGCTAGCGAGTTGCAAATTTTCCGGCGCATCATCATCCCCATGATTACGCCCACTATCACGGTGGTGGCCACCACCGTGATAGTGCTGGTACTGAAGGTCTTTGATATCGTCTTTGTGATGACAGGCGGCAACTTGGACACCGATGTTATTGCCAGCCGCATGATGAAGGAGATGTTTAACTTTAGAAATTTTGGGCGAGGCAGTGCCATCGCCGTCATCCTTTTGATCGCGGTTATCCCGGTGATGGTCGCTAACATTAAGCGGTTTCAACAGCAGGAGCGTAACCGATAAACTCTCTCCTGAGGCAAACCCTCTCGATGCACACCGTCATGACGGCGGAAACTCGTCAAGTTGTTGGGGTATGCAGCGTATGATTTTCACTTACTAAAAGCGCAACCGGAAACTGTTTCAGCAGCTCACCCAGCAAGGGGCGATCGCCCAGTTCCATGGGCTCATTTGTGATCCAATTTTTCCAACTAGCGTCAGCGCCATTGGGCAGTGCTAGGGCAGTATCGCCCCATACCGCTGAGCCCAACGGCAACGTCCCAGGCTGTACGAGTCCAGTTAAATATCTGGGAACCAGCGTGATGACGGTGTGCTCTCCTTTATGACGGACAAAGGCGATCGCCCGCTCGGCATGTTCTCCGGTGATCGTCAGTGGATGGTAGGTGCCACTTCTAAACACGTTTCTAAAATAGTTACGCGCTGTTAGCCCTCGCAGGGTTAAAAATAGCTTGATCTGCCCGTCTTCTTTATGGGTAAGGAGGCGTTTAATCAAAGTTTCGGGTTTCTTCTGCCACTGCGTCTGAATTTTGGTTAGGGCGCTGACTCGCTTTTCATAGTCCACCGGTCGTCGGTTATCAGGATCCACCAGGCTCAAATCCCATAGCTCTGTGCCTTGATAGAAGTCTGGGACGCCCGGCGCTGTCAGCTTGATTAAAAGTTGAGCAAGGGAATTGTAAATGCCATATTCAGCAATGCGCTTTTGAAAGTGCCGCAGCTTATCGAGAAATACGTTGTTTTTACTGGGTGTTAAAAGCGTTTCGACAAACTGTACGTAGCCGCTTTCATACTCCTCGTCAGGGCGTAACCAAGCGGTGTGCACTTTGGCTTCACGGACGGCTTTGACCACATAATCTTTTACTCTCTCTTTAAAGTCGCTTAGCGCTTCGTCGTCAAACGGATAGGCCCCAACCAGCGTCTGGTACAAGAAATATTCGTCATTGGATTCGGGGGCCTCTCTACCGTCGCTAAGGGTTTGTTTTTTATCAGCGTTGAGTTCGCGCCAGGCCTGCACTTCACTGGCCCACGCTTCGGGAAGCTCAGAGATAACGCTAAGGCGCGATCGCACATCTTCACTGCGCTTCGTATCGTGGGTCGAGGTTGCATTTAGCGTATGGGGCCAATGTTCCTGCTGGTAATGGTTATAGCGATGAAACTCCGCCAGTGCCACCCCAAACTTTTCGGGCGCACCGCCCACATCGTTAAGGCCAATAAATCGGTTATAGACATAAAACAGCGTATCTTCTATGCCTTTAGCCATCAGCGGCCCGGTGAACTGCTGCAAGCGCATCACAAAGTGCATCCATTGCGATCGCTCTTCTGCGGGCAGCGACATTTCATACTCCAGCAGCAAAAATTTCTCAATCAGATCGAGCTCATTCAACAGCTGTGGAATGCGTTTACGGGCACTGGCTATCGCCTCTCGAATGTAGGCTAAATCGGTCTTTGAAACGCCCCGCTGATTAATATAGGTGCAATACACCGGAAACGACACCAGCACCTCTTTAATCGCCGCTTTCAAACCGTTAGCGGTCAAATCTCGACCGTAGCGGTACTGGCTGGCTACCTTCTTCAAAAACCGTGCCAGATTGTCAATATCGCCGACAAGGTTTGTGTCTGCAATCAGCAGCTTCTTTTCTAAAAAGAGTCGTTTATAGCTAGCGCGCAGTCCACTAAACTGTTTATAAAACCGGGTAAACGCCTCCTGATTTTGCTGCTGATAAAACACGCCATTGGCATAATTTAAAAACTCATACCCAGATGTGCCCTGAATGGGCCAATGTTTGGGCAAACGCTCATCCAGCTCCAAAATTTTTTCAATAACCGTATATACGCCGTTTGTTTTCTCGCTGAGCCGCTGCAAATATCCCAGCGGATCGTACAGGCCGTCGATGTGATCGATGCGTAGGCCATTTATCTTTTTCGTGCGAATCAACTCTTCTACCAGTGCATGCGTCTGATCCAACACTTTAGGGTTGTCTACCTTCAGGCAAATCAGCTCGTTGACCGTAAAAAATCGGCGATAGTTGAGCTCTTCGGCCCCCACTTTCCAAAAAGAGAGTCGATAAAACTGTTCTAGCAGCAGTCTGTCGAGCAAATCAAAACTCTTTGGCTTTCCGGGCTGTCCGTTAAAAGCCTCAATATTTTGGTCAACAAAAACCTGAATCTCGCTGTTGGATTCATACAGCTCCCACAGCAGCTGTTTTACAAAGATGGCCTGATCGCGGCGCTGCTGACCTTTTAGGGCCGGAAAGGTATTTTCAACCGTGTTTAAAATGCCCTTCAGCTTAATATAGTCAGAATGCTGTGGCCCCATCTGGCGACGTAGCCAAGAAAGCTCATGGCGCAAAAAGCTGCCGTAAGACTCTACTTTGACCGGAAAATGCAGGCCGTAATAGTTTACCTTCAGCCCATCTGCGCTATAGCTGAGCTGAATTTCGCCGCGCTCTAAGCAGCGGTCGTAAAAATCGCCTAGCATGGGCGCGAGCACTTTGCCCTGAATATCTTCGTAGGAATGCTCCCATTCAATATCGAAGTAATCAACGTATTCAGATTCTGGCCCGTGCTCTAACACGTCCATTAAGTAATGATTTTCACCATCGTAGGCCATGTGGTTTGGCACAATATCTTGTAGCCAGCCCATGCCTCGATCTTGCAAGTCTTCAACCAAATTTTCAAACTCACCGCGCCCGCCTAGCTCTGGGTTAATTTGGCTTTGATCGACAACGTCGTAACCGTGCTGTGAACCACTGCGGGCCTTAAAAATAGGAGACGCATAGATATCTGAGATTCCTAGCTGATCGAGATAGTCCACAATTGCTTTTGCTTTTGCAAACCCAAAGTTTGGAGTGAACTGTAAGCGGTAAGTAGCAACAGGAATACGCATAGCAGAAGCGCTGTAGAAGCGGGGTTGAAGAAATGACGTGACAGACTAGAAATAATACAACGGCAAAAAGGCAACCGTAAGATTCTGTGGAGACTCTGTTGCAGTAGATCTTTTGTCGGAGACTCTTTTTCAAGAGATTCTGTATCAAAAAGTCTTCCGGTATCTCTGCCGTTAGACCTTTCTCTGATAGAGCGTAATGCTCAATGTGGGAACTGCGACCACCGGCGTCATTGTTGTCGATATCTCATCTGGCATCGGATCAGCGCCATGCCCGCTAATGCACCACTGGGCATCTACTGAGCTGATTTTTTTCTCCCAAATGCTGTCATCTAGTGGGAGTTCAACCTCGTGTGAGACCTCTGCAAAGTTCATGATGCACAGCAAATCTCCAATCTCTGTCACGGTATCTGTCACGGTATCTGTCACAGGCGGAAACGTCCGGCGATAGTACAAAATATCGTTGGTGTGCTTGGTATCGATATCAGAATGCTCGGAGGCCACCATGACATGACAGTCTTTGCGGACCTGAATGAGTGCTTTGTAGTAGCGGTGGAGGATGTTTTGCTGAGCTAAAGAATTCTTCGTCGTTCCATTCGTCGCAGCGATATCTGATATTGCCCTATCTTCTGCGCCGGTGTCACTGAGCGTTGGCCACCTTAGCACAGACCTTTGAAAGGTTTCTAACCCTGCCGGATCAGGGGGGGTGCCTTTGCTATGAAAGGCTCTAAACTCTTCTGTTCGCCCTTTGCGTACGGCTTCTATTAGGCCCTTGTCGGTGTGGTCTACAAAATAGAGGAAAGGCGCATTCTCGCCATATTCTTCGCCCATGAAAAGCAGTGGAATATAGGGCGATAGGAGTGTTGCCCCGGCTGCGAGCTTTTGGCTTTCAAAAGAGATCAGGGTACTGAAGCGATCGCCCGTCATCCGATTCCCCACCTGATCGTGGTTTTGGCTACACACCACAAATTTCTCGGAGGGTAAATCGATGGCTGAACTACCGTGATCTCGCATCCTAAACGATGAGTACTGCCCCGCGTAGGCAAAGCGGTTTTGAATCGCATCAGCTAGCGTTTTTAGGCTGTTGAAATCGCTGTAGTAACCAAGGATCTCACCGGTGAGGCGGGTGTGCAGCGCATGGTGAAAATCATCGCTCCACTGACCGTCTAGCTGGTAGCCCCCTTGAGTAATGGGGCGAATCAGGCGTGGATCGTTTAGATCGCTCTCAGCAATTAAGTAGTTTGTTATGCTGCGGCCACTGCTGGCATTTTCGACAGCTTCAGCCAGCGCCTGCAAAAAGTGATGTGCCCCAAAATCATAAATGGCATGCACCGCATCTAGCCGCAGCGAGTCAATATGGTAGTCTCGCAGCCAGCTCAGCGCATTTTCAATGAAATATCGCCGCACCCCGCCGGAGTAAGCATCGTCAAAATTAATGGCATTGCCCCAGGGCGTTCTGTATCGATCCGTTGTGTAGGGGCCAAACTTACCGGTGTAGTTTCCCTCTGGGCCAAAGTGGTTATACACCACGTCCATAATCACCGCTAAGCCGTGCCCATGGCAGGCATCCACCAGCTTTTTCAAGCCGTCTGGGCCACCGTAGGAATTTTGCACTGCGTAGGGAAACGCGCCGTCGTAGCCCCAGTTCCGTGCGCCTGGGAACTGCGCAACCGGCATGATTTCCACGGCTGTGATTCCCAGATCAACTAAGTGAGGCAGCCGCTCAAGGGCACTTTCAAAGGTGCCGCCCTGAGTGAAGGTCGCAACGTGCAGCTCGTAGATGATGTAGTCTGCGAGCTTTATGCCGGGCCAGCTACTGTCCGTCCACTCAAAAACGCTGTGATCAATCACTTCAGACGGGCCATGCACGCCCAAGGGCTGGTAGCGAGAAGCAGGATCCGGCCAAGCACCGGGTTCGCTATCTGGAGTGTCTTGCACGCGGTAGCGGTAGCGGGTGCCCGCATCCGCGTTTGGGGCGATCGCACACCAATAGCCCCGCTCGTTTTTGCGCATCGCCAAACGTTCACTCACCTCACCGTTGTTGCCAACGATTTCTACCGATACCTCGGTCGCTAAAGGTGCCCATACCGTAAATTCGCAGCCCCTATCTTCACTCTCCTCGCTCAAGGAAGGGCTTGTGGCTGTGTTGCCGCTGGCCTTTTTCTGGCTTGCTTTAAGAAGGTGCGCCCCAATTTTCATAAGCTCTACCCAATAGCCGCAAACAGTAGGGCATCGAGTGAGTACGCACCCGGGCCAAACACAATAATCAGCGTCAGCATCAAGATAAACATGAGCGCCTTTTCCATACTAGGCGGTTCTCCTTTATCCCCCTTAGGCCCCTCATAATATTCACCGAGTTCGTAAGGGTCAGGCGCAACCAGCGGATCTCCATTGATGATCTCTAGCCCTAGTGCGTACAGCATGGAAACTAAAATAGATGCGCTGGCAAACGGCGTCAGCAAGCCCAAAATCAACCCTGCCCCGCCCAGTTCCATAAACCCAGCCGACAAAAAACACAGCGGCAGCGGCGCACCTAACGCCCCCGACCACGTTTTTAAATTTTTCAGCTTGGGTAACCCATGCAAAATAAACAACAACCCCACCACAGCGCGAAAAGTCAGCAGCATATAGCCCTGCGCCCCGGCTGTGAAGTCGGGATACAGGGCAGAGAGTAGTTCTAAAAGTAAATTCAACCGTCTTTTCTCCTAGCGTTTACTTTTCAGCTTTCTAGCGTTTAATTGTCGATAGTCGTTTAATTCTCTACAAGCAGCACATTGTGACCATCAGGGCCTCGCCACAGCGCCCCGCGCTTAAACGGCATCACTTCTGGCAAGTCAATAACCTTGGGCGATACAAACTGAACATCTGCTTTTTCTAGCGTTTCTACGGCTGCATCAATGTTGTCCACCAGCAGTTCAAAATGCATATGAACCAGATCGCTCGTTTGCTGCTCAATTGGAAAAGGTCGCGCCCCGGGGGGCGTTAAATAATCTAAAAACTCTACCCCTAGCCGCCCGGTTTGAGGGGTTAAAGAAGTCACAATAACCTTGGCACTAAAGAGATTATCCATGGTCTCTTGTTTAATGCCGATGTTGGTAAAACTACCTTGGTGCGTCAGCCCCAGCACATCTCTATATAGGTTCAAGCTTCTTTCTGTTTGAGAAATAGAAATCGCCGAGTGATCAATCCCTAAAAAAAGAGAGGATTTATCTTGCCAGTGATCTGGCCCCAATCCTGGTGGAAACTTCAACAGCTCTAAGGCATGACCATCATCATCTCTAAACTTGAATGCTTCAATATCGTTGGGCAGCGTTTGTGGCTCCGGTGAGATGGGACTAAAGGAGAACTTTTTAAGCTGCGCGTAGGCCTTGTCCATGTCACTGACGATGATGGCAAAATGCTGGAACCACAGGTCATTGCTTTTGCTATCGGCTGGCACTGGCTGGCTTGGCATATCCAAAAATTCCATCAGCCGGATATGTTCTTGCCCAAGCCGCAGAGAGACCACCCGCACTTGGGCATTGGGTACGCCATATAGATAGCTCGCCTGATCACCGCTAATCACCGCATCAGCAGTTACAGTAAAATCGAAAGCACCTGTAAAAAAATCTGTGGCCTTGCTTGCATCTGAAACCGTTAGGCCAATTGCTTGTACAGCCTGCACAGTCACATTTGAAGAAGATGCCATAGTCAACCATTCCTTAGAAACTTAACTTAATAGAGACTTCGTTTTTAGCCACATCAGCTTTTTACCACCGCAATTGTTGCACACTTACTGCTTAACTAAAATTTATCTATGATCAGCTAAAAATAGGATCAGCTAAAAATAGCCCGAGCAAGCGCACCGAGCGTAACAGACTTCTCTGACGGTTCACTTACCAATTTTCCATGCGGTTACGCTATTCTCTGATACCAACTTTTTTAACGATCACCGCACTCTATCTGCTTTCTCAGCCAAACTGGATATTTGCGTTGGCGACAACCCTCTATCCAGGTGCGATCTACAACGTTCAAGTCGAGGCGTTTCCCGTTCGGCCTCCGATAGTTGCGCTGACTATTGATGATGGCCCTGGCCCGCACACTGAGGCAATTTTAGCGATGCTCGCTCGCCACGATGCCAAAGCGACTTTCTTTCCAATTAGCGGGCACCTACCAGGTTACGAATCTACCCTGGCTCAAGCCGTTCAGACGGGCCATGAGCTGGGTAATCACCTCACTGCCGATCGAGCCAGCGTTCGTCTGCCCTCAGACGAATTTGAGGCTGACTTACGGGCAGCGGAAGCGGCTCTCTCCCCTTTCCTAACCAAAACTTCTCAACCGGACATGCGGCTGTGCTGGCTGCGTCCAGGCATGGGTTTTTATACCCCTCAGATGGTAGATATTGCCCGCCGCTATGGCTACCATCTTGTGCTGGGCAGCAATTTTCCTTACGACACGCATGTGGCTAGCCCGCGCTTCGCCAGCTCTTTCATTTTGAATACAGTTCAACCGGGCGATATTATTGTGCTCCATGATGGCCAAGGTGAAAACGCTGCTCGCGGCGATCGCACCCTCCAAACCCTGAGCATTATTCTCCCTATTCTCAAAAGTCGAGGCTACATCGTCACCACGCTCAGTGAGCTGACCGCGACTGCTGACGCTACTGTCAAGATCTATACGGCTGATGATAAAACAGCTGATGATGAAACGACGTGCATTCCATCCATCCATGCCGGCCAACGATATAACTATCACTAAGCTTAAAACTAAGATGCTGATAACTTTAGGTGCCGTTGCACTCGCCGCCCAAGCGACCATAATTGCCTAAACAGCGATCGCCAAACAGCGATCGCCCAGCAAGTTGAAACCATCAGAATACTTGGCATTGATATTGCGGAAGGGCGCTGTATGCTCACGGTGGCCGATGAAGCAGAAAATATCCGTACGGAAATGATTCCGGTAGAAACTTGTCAGCAGCTCTCCGTTGGCGAACAGGCGGCTTTTGTCTATTGCTTTTGCCGAGTGAGTTAGGACACCAACTGATCGCTAGAAGTCTTACACGACAACAGCTCACTCAACTAGCAGCGATGCGACCCTGGCGAATCGAATTCGCCTAAGGAATGCGCATCAAGACAAAGTGCGTAGGCGCTAGCCTTCTGTGCGAGTATGCATCCGCACTTTGCTATACGAGGTGGTTGATGTTCAGGTGCAACAGCCGCCTGAAATTGCAACAGTGATTGGGCTTAGTTATGGGCGATCGCGCTTGCTACATTGAGTTAGAAACTCCGCTGGGGACCACCCCTCAGTTCGCCAGCTTTGATATTTGCCAGATAGATAATCTTGTTGGTGCTAGCGTTCGACTGATCTACGAAACAGGGACTGTGCTCGCGTTTTTTCATGCGGGCGACAAGGCCTTGAAAACAAACCATGCTTAAGTGGTTTAACCGCCATCAAACAGCTGATCAAACAAATCAGTGGCCAAATCTTCTGGCTGTTCTTTTTGGAGTTGTTCTTTTTTAGCTTTTTCTTTCAATAGCTGTCCTTTTGAAGATTCTCCTTTTGCAGACTGTTCTACTAGGGATTGTTTCTCTAGAGGCTTTTCTTCTGTTGGCTTTGCCTTTACTGCCTTAGGGTCTACAGTTCTCTCTACCGTTTTCACGCTGCTTCGAGGCGCTTTCATCCGTTCAATATCGCCTTCCATGGGGCTTTCGGCGTCGCTGTAGATATAGTCGTGATCATAGTGAATGGCATTTGGATGGCGCAGGATAGAAAACCCGAGCGCTATAATCTTATCAGCGCTGAAAGCTTCAATGATAAGGTTTACCATGCGCTTAGGATGAATGTTCGGCGTTTTCACAAAATATTCACGACGGGCGAAAAAGTTTTCTCTGTCTTTGGGTTTAACAATACCGTGCCGCTTGTGTGAGGCTTGAACCGGATGAATATATTCTCTTGTAAAATCATCTTGATTGGGCTGCAGATGATAGAGCCTTTCGTGCTGCTCCCAGCTCATTGAAAACAACAGCTTCAATATTTCAAACCCTAAAATGTAGCTCAATACGCTGCTGTGGTCTTGAACGTTGCCCATCATCATCAGCGCCGTTTCTATGTATAAATCAGTTCGCTCCCGTGCGTCTTGCACAGAATGAACATACATTTGCCGAATATATTTTCGTACCGTCTCATCGTCGATAGCGGCTTCACTTCGGAAGCGAGACAAATGTTCATTCACCCGCTGCCGCATATCTGCATCATCTCCAATGTGCGATAGCAGGCCTTCTGCCGTGTAGGCATCTAAAAACTCAGCTTGCTGAGCCGAGGGTGTGGCACAGACCAAATGACACAGGGAAAGAACGTAGCGACGCTGCTGCCAGGGCAGACTGGTTAACCAGTCTCTTGCCTCAGGCGGGAGGTCGGTCAAGATCGGCGTTGTGTGATTAAGATTGAAAGTGGTTACGGGGTTAGTGGTCACAGGCTTTTAGCGGTGAGCATTGGTAAGCTTTGCCGGATGATTTCTCTACAAGAAAAATCACCCCAAATGGTTACGCTTAGCGTTCCCAGAGCCTTACGTCAGTTTTCAACTTTTCCCTTCAGCTTTCCCCAGATTTAATTTAGCCCACGGTCACTGTGGCCTTTGAGGTTTGATGTCCATAGGTTTGACGTCCATAGATTTGACGTCCATAGATTTGACGTCCATAGCATTTAGAGATCGCTATAGCGCTCTTCTGCGAAAGGCTCCCCTCTGTGGTGATAGCCATTGCGCTCCCAAAAGCCCAGCGCCATTTCAGATAAAAACTCAATGCCATTAATCCACTTAGCACTCTTCCACGCGTACAGGTGAGGAATCACTAAGCGCATCGGCCCGCCATGATCAGCCGGTAGGGACTCGCCAAACAACGTATGGGCAAAAAAGTTCTCTTCTTTAGCAAAATCTTCGAGTGTGGTGTTAGTGGTATAGCCGCCGTAGCAGTGCTGCATTACGTGAGCGGCCGTAGGCTCTATGTCTACGTGCTTCAAAAAATCGGTAACCTTTACACCGCGCCATTTTACATCTAGCTTGCTCCACGTTGTCACGCAGTGAAAATCAGCCGTAAAGTCACTCTGGGGCATGTCCATAAAATCTTGCCAGCGGAGCGTTATGGGTTTGGCTAAGCCTGAAACCGTGAACTGCCATTCCTCGGTGCTAATTTGTGGCGTATCGCCATAGGTTAACACCGGAAAGCCTTTGGCTAAGCTCTGACCAGGGGGCACGCGGTCAGCTAACTCAGCGCCTGGTTTTTCAAAGTATTTCATAGCAAAGCGTGGATTACATAGCGCTCCTATTGTAAGTGTTATGACCTCGGTATTATGAATCCGGCCTTAGGATTGGGGCCTTAGGATGTGGGCAAATGTGGACGTTTGTGGAAAAAACGCAATGCCTGTGCTGAGGAGACCTCAGCGTAAAACCGTAGCAAGCAGCAAAAGCGATTTATTGAATTAACGAGGCGCTACTAAGAAGTACCTCACACTAAGTACCCGGTTGGGTACTTAGAACTTCGCGATTTGTGCCTTACGCTCAAAGCAGTTCTTCGAACAAAAGAGACTTTCCCGCTTACGAGGCCATGCCTCGATTTTGATTAACAAGCGCCATCTTGGCTAACATATTGCCCCCAATAAACAGTAGGAGACTTAACTACAGTGACTGACTATCGTGAAGAACAATCCTGTCAGATCCGTATAGACGCTGCCCAAATGGCTAAGGATCGTCCCCATCCTGATCATTTGGCCAACGGAGATGAACAGCGGTTTGCCTCAGCTAACTATGCTATGTGCTTTACCAAGGGCTTGGAGCACTGCAAAGATACTGGCCTAATTGTCAACAGAGGAGATTTTGAAGACTTCCGGCGAGCCATTGATGAAGGACAAATTGATGAGTTCACAACAAACGTGCGTCCTGCACCGAACAAAGCACGTGCCTGGGAAGCGCCGACTGCTGGCATTGTTTACGAGCTAGAAGGCCCTGACCCACAAGCGGTGACCATGGCCCCTGCCCCTGCCCTCGGTTCTGACGAACTCGCCTACGAGATGGCTGAAGTGTATGAGTTGGCCCTACTACGAGATCAGCCGCTCGTAGAATTTTCCACCGGAACAACCAATACCGCTATTCAAAGTTCGCTTGATCGGCTCAATGCCCTCCCTTACACAACAGAGGGCTTCCCTGGTCGTGACCGTACAACTGAAAACGGCGCTGTTACACCACAAACCCTCTTTAGAGGGTCATCCCCAGGTGTGGCGGTTGGCCCGTATCTTTCACAGTTTATGTTGATTGGTAATGAACAACCTGGCAATAAAGGAATCGCACACGGATTTATTCAGTACGGCGCTCTTCAAATTAACCAGCGGGTTCCGGTCGCCACCGCGCAAGATTATCTCATTGAGAAAGAAGATTGGCTCGACGCTCAAAATGGTGTAAGCCTGCGGAAGAATGAAGAACTGTTCGAAGCTGAAAAGCCTCGTCGTTTCATTACTTACCCGAGAGACTTAGCAACCTACGTTCATGACGATGCGCTGTATGAGGCATACCTCAATGCTTGTCTCATTTTGTTGTCGATGAAGGCACCGTTTGACCCTGGCTTTGACAATTTGTCTGGTCAAGGTGAATTGTTCCAACAGGGGGCTGGCTCCATTCCTCGGGCAGCAGGCGGATTTGCGCTATACGGTGGCCCTCACATTCTCACCTTAGTGACTGAGGTGGCAACCCGCGCACTTAAAGCTGTTCGCTACCAGAAGTTCAACACTCACATTCGTCTACGTCCAGAAGCCTTGGCTGGCCGCATTCACTGTGCTGACGCCATTGAGACTGCTTTCCCTCATCTTGGTAAGCCTTTCTCGGCGCTGGAGGAGCAAATCAAACCCACTGTTGATGCCATCCGCACTGACAACGCATCATGCACGGCGCTGCTACCAATGGCTTTCCAAGAAGGCTCGCCCATGCACCCGTCTTACGGTGCAGGACATGCCACTGTTGCAGGCGCTTGTGTCACTATTCTGAAGGCTTTCTTCGATACCAATGCGGTCTTTGTTCGCCGGAAGATGAAAGATTCTGAATGCACAGAAGATATCTTTGCTATGCCTCAAGCGGAGGATCAGTCTGTGCAGTATGTGCCTGATCTCGCAGGTGAAAACCTGATTGCTCGCACAGGTGAAGGCTACGAATTTCTGACGCTGGAAGGAGAGTTGAACAAACTCGCAGCGAACATTTCTATTGGTCGTAACATGGCGGGTGTTCACTACTATTCTGACTACTACGATAGTTTGAGAATGGGAGAGGAAATTGCGATCGCGATTCTCGAAGAACAGGCACTCTGCTACCCGACTGATCCCTTTGTTCTCACCGTACCGACGTTTGATGGCGACGTTGTGAGGATTGGGGCGCGATAGTTGTATAACCACTGTCGTTTTACGAAACTGTCGTTCTATGACTGTTTCCGTATAAATAGTTAATGCGTAACCTTCTAAATACAGCCCCGCCATACAGCCCCGACTAGCAATAGCCGGGGTTGTATAGCTGCAATTGTGGCGGGGTTCAAAAACGGCTAGTCTGAAGTAACGGTTGTTTCATCACCAAAAGCGCTAAAAATCTGCAGCGATTTAAAGCTGTAGCGCCATTCGGCAACATCGCATCTCTACCCCGTTGAAAATCATGCCCCTTGATTTTTCAGGCCAGTCTCTGGTGGGTCGTTCGTTTAAAGGTCAAAACCTCGCAGACGCTAACTTCAGCGGGGCCGATATTCGCAGCGTTAACTTTACTCAGGCCAATCTTCAAGGTGCAAACTTGCACCAGGCTCGTGCAGGACTCTCTAGGCCACGGCAGCTTTTACAGGTTCTTGTCATCCTTGTGTGTAGCGTTACCCTCGGTATGGTGTCCGTTATTGTAGGAACCTTCACCGTCACCTTTTGGCTCCCGTTTTGGACCTCGGAACCCACCGCTGAATTTGGCTTCATCCCAGGGATGCTTTGCTTACTTGCCACCGCAGCCATGGGCTTCCCGTGTATCTATCAAGGATTCACGCCCCGAGCTTTTCAAAATACGATGATCGCCCTTGGGGTCGTCATTGCTGGCATCGGTATTGGCCTCGTGACATCGGGCTCAGCCCAAACCGCCTTTTCAGCCGGTAGCATTGCCAGTGCCATCGTCGTCGCATTTGCTAATACCGTTATTCTAACCAGCGCTGGGTTCATCGGCGGCAGATGGCTCATAGGACTTGGGCTCACTTGCACTATTGCTAGTAGTCTCAAGTGTAGTGACCCCCAAATTTAGGACAGCAGCTAGAGAGAGTAAGCTACAGTCCATAGGGGACAAAGAATATGTCAAGCCAGAAAAGAAACTACAGCAGCGAATTCAAGGCAAAAGTCGTCCTGGAGGTGATCAGTGGTCGAC
>JBCCOO010000027.1:0-60857 GCA_039025345.1 Cyanobacteria bacterium P01_D01_bin.105
AGGGATCATCAACACGCCGAACCAACCTACATACAGGCGGTTCTCGGTGCTAGTAACCCACTGACAGAACTGCTCCCACAGGGAAGCGCTTTGGCGCTGCTGTAGAGTAGTAGTCATTATTATTCCGAGTATTTAGGTACGTATACGACAGCAAAGCCCCAATGGCTAAGCCTTAAAAAGTAGGCTTTCTGTCGGTATGTCTAATATAGCGAATGTAACGTAATGTTTCAAGCATTAACTGCTTATGAAATGGTACTTACCTCAAAGGATGTAGGTAGCAGACTTTAGGTGTGTCTTTTTCATAGATGGGCTGTAGTGTCTGCTCAATAAAGAGCACAGGTAATTATTTAAAGAGATGATGGGCAAGGACAGATAGTGTGTCGTGCTCCTAATTGCGATCGCGCTATCGCATGGCACCCATCGTGCTTTTCCAAGAGAGTTCCTTGTGCAGCACTTCTAATGCTCGCTGATCTGGGCCGATGAAGAGCTCTGTTGTGATGAGTTCGCTGAGAACTTGCTGCGTCAGTTGCGCAGCAAAACCACCCCCTGAATGGAGAAGATGACCGTAATAAGCAAATTGTGGTCTGCCATCAGCAGACTGGTGAAAGTGATGCACTTCATCCATATCCATTTGGCAGACGGACGTATTAGCAGGGATGACCACACGGGGAATGCCGTGCAATCCGTATGCTTTGTGTTGGGTCTGATGTAAGCTGCCGACCAGAACTACATTGAGTAAAATGCATGTGTCCTGAACCAAATCTGGCGTAAATACTGGGTCAGGAGAGCTGGTAAGACGTGGGCCACTGTTGAGAAACGAGGAGTTGTATAGCTGCGTATCGTAGACAATGCCAACAGCCCAATGTCTGTGACTCTCAAATTTTACAAATTGCCCAAAGCCGTAATCCTCTATCTGCGGCGGATTCTCAACGTCGTTAGGCGTATCTAACTGAACAACATAATCGCAGTGAGAATTCGACTTGACAACCTTTCCAAGACACGTGTTGGTGGTGATAGAAGACATTTAATATGCTGTGAAAGCCTACTTAGTCTTCAGCATATATCAGTTTTCGATACAAATGTATTAACGATGTGTTAATACTCAACATGCCGCTAAAGGTAACTGGCATAAGAAAGCGGGTTCGACATGTAAACTGTCGCCCCGCTTTCTTGTGGTTGACTCCATGACTTTAGGCTCTTTCCTAGCTGGCCTGTTGCCCATGTGAATCTGTTTCCAATGTGAGCCTTTTTGCTCAAAGAGCTCTGCATCACCAGGCTCTGAACTTAAAGGTGACGCTAACTACGAAGCCATCGCTTGGATAATGTAATCGAAGTAAGGCTCTGCCTCAGCCGCATCTTCTTCAATCATGAGCGGCAAGGATGCAGATTTGAGACAGCGAATCGCTTCTACCATGCCAGGCACGGGTACATCCAGTGCGTTGTACATTTCACGAACACCAATGAGACCAATGCTTTCAATGGGTCCTTTATCACCTGCAAGTACGCTGTAGGTGATGAGGCGGAGATACCAGCCATAGTCCCTTAGGCAGAGGGCACGCTGCTTTTGACCGTAAGCGTTACCGCCTTGAGCAATGAAGTCTGGGCGTAGCTTCCAGAGGGCGCTGCTCGCTTGGGCAACGATCTTTTTCTCATTTTCCGCAAGGATCTGGGCAATCCGCATCCGCTGACTGCCAGTTTTCATAAAGTCTTCAATCCCCTGCAGCTCACCGCTCGTGGGGTAGCGCAGCTCATCATCGGCGTTAAGGATTACTTGGCTGACAACAGACATAAGTTTCTTATTGCGGTAACTCTACTAAATCACTTATTAGTTTAGCGACTTGAGAGCCGACTAGGAAAGCGCTTATCCCTATTTCCCAGGTATTTTCCCCATCAGAGATAAACAAAAGTGTTGTCAAGCCAATGATGAGAATATATTTAAGAAACATTAAGCAGATCGAAAGAAATCGAATAGCACAGGGCGTTCCAGCTCTAATGAAGTGCCCGCAGCATCAGTAGAAACTGCCAGAAATACGCCATACTAAAAGGCCGTAAATTTTTGTGCGCTTAGCGGCTATTGCCTATGTCTGCTCCTATCGATTCTCCCAGCGTATGGCCAGCTGAAGCCCCTGAACCGCAGTGGCAACAGGGTGAAACCCTGAAAATTGAAATTACTGATTTGAGCAATAGCGGTGATGGCGTAGGCCGTTGGAAAGATCGGGTTGTGTTTGTACCCAACACCGTGCCAGGCGATATCATGCGCGTCAAGATGACAAAGATTAAGCCGACTCACGGGTTCGGGATACCCGCAGGCATCATCAAGCCTTCTCCCGATCGGGTCAGACCGGCCTGCATCGTGGCAGATAAGTGCGGGGGCTGTCAGTGGCAACCAGTGAGCTACCAGCAGCAGTTAGCATCTAAACGAGACCTGGTCATTGATGCGCTTACGCGCATTGGGAAACTCACTGTTTGTAACCAGGAAAACCCTAGCGGTGTTCAAGTGGATGATGTCATGCCGTCTGAAGAACAGCTTGGCTATCGGAACAAGGCCACCTATCCACTTGGGCTTTCTCAAATCAAGGCGGTACAGGCAGGGTACTACCGTAAAGGCTCTCACCGGTTAGTGAATCTAAATCAGTGCCCAGTGCAAGATAACCGACTCGATCCGATGCTGGCTGAGATCAAGCAGGACATTCAAGCGCGCGAGTGGAAAATATATAACGAGAAGTTTCATAAGGGACATCTCAAGCATTTGTCTTTAAGAATCGGTCGGCGAACAGGGCAGGTTCTGCTGACGTTGATTAGTCGATCAGTAAAGCTGAAGGGGATTCACGAGCAAGCTGAACAATGGATGGCACGCTATCCGAATCTAGCAGGCGTACTCGTGAACTTGAACTGGAAAAAGACTAATGCCATTTTTGGGCCGGATACCTACTGTATTGCTGGGGCATCTTACTTAGAAGAGCAATTTGCAGGACTCACATTTCACATTCAACCCAGCACATTTTTTCAGGTAAATACAGCGCAGGCAGAGAAGTTGTTAACGCATATTCAGTCTGAGCTAACGCTAACCGGAACAGAGACGCTATTAGATGCCTACTGCGGTGTGGGCACATTTACACTGCCACTGGCAAATCAGGTCAGGCGCTGCATTGGGCTAGAAGCCTTTATGAGTTCGGTGACGCAGGCGGAGGAGAATGCGGCATTGAACAATATTGAGAATGTGACATTTAAAGCCGGTGATGTGGGTGAACTACTCCCTGAGCTGGCGGTGAAGCCAGATATCGTGTTGATGGATCCGCCCAGGAGAGGATGTGAGCCGGCGGTGCTCAATGCGCTGATTGAGATGAAACCGAAGCGAATTGTCTATGTGAGCTGTAATCCGGCGACACTGGCACGGGATTTGAGAGAACTCTGTGAAACGGGCAAATACCAGGTCAGGCGAGTGCAGCCCGCTGATTTCTTCCCGCAGACTGCCCACGTAGAATGTGCCGCGTTTCTGGTAGCTTGATTCTCAGGAGAACAGGCTTGTTTTCTAGCCTGCTTACTGAGAAGGGACGTGCTAGGAGAAAACGCTATGAAGTTTAGCCAAATTGTTGCCGCACTAGGGGATCAGGTCAAAACATCTAGCTTAGATAAGAAAGAAACTCAGTTAGAGGCCTCGCTAACGCCGGATCTAGACCCGGACATTACTGAGCTGGCAGCTATTCAGGAGGCAAGTAGTCATCAGCTTAGCTACGTGGAAGGGCCAAAGTTTGCCAGTTATGTCTCGACCACGACAGCGGGCGCATTGGTGCTGCCCTCAGATGAAACCTTACAGCAGGTAGCAAACGAGCGAGGATTAGCCTGGGTCAGTGTGAAACAGCCGCGGTTAGTATTTGCACGGGCGATCGCACTCTTTTACACACCTTTCCAGCAACCTAAGGCAATTCATCCTACGGCGGTCATTCACCCCACGGCCAACATTGGAAAGGATGTGGCCATTGGAGCCCATGCTGTGATTAGAGAAAATGCGAAGGTGGGCGATCGCGCTAGCATCCATCCCAACGTTGTGATTTATCCTGGCGCTACCATCGGCGCAGACACGGTTCTCCATGCCAACTGTGTCATTCACGAGCGCACTCAGATTGGCTCACGTTGCGTTATTCACAGTGGCGCAGCGATTGGGTCAGAAGGCTTTGGATTTGTCCCTACGGCGTCAGGCTGGGAAAAAATGCACCAGTCTGGCATAACAGTTTTAGAAAATGGCGTAGAGATTGGGTGCAATTCCACA
This sequence comes from Cyanobacteria bacterium P01_D01_bin.105, assembly GCA_039025345.1. GTDB lineage: Bacteria > Cyanobacteriota > Cyanobacteriia > Phormidesmidales > Phormidesmidaceae > Phormidesmis. The sequence continues at coordinate 4,271 of JBCCOO010000027.1, forward strand.
GTGGACAGACCTGCCGTGGGCGAAACGCGAATTGGCCGCGACACCAAAATCGACAATATGGTGCACATTGCCCATGGATGCCAAATCGGCGAAGCCGTAGCAATGGCCGCTCAAGTAGGCATCGCCGGCGGCGTAACCATTGGGAATCGGGTCATTTTGGCGGGCCAGGTGGGCATTGCAAATCAAGCCAAGGTCGGAGATGGAGTGATCGCATCTGCCAAAGCCGGCATTCATAATAATGTGCCACCCGGCAGCACCGTTTCAGGCATGCCCGCCGTACCGCACAAAGAATACCTCAAGACATCAGCACTCTTAAGACGATTACCGGACATGGCAAAAATGCTCAAAACGATTAAAAAACAGATAGCGCAGCAGCACTTAGAAAGAGAACAATAGCTCTTAGCATGAAGCCCGCAGCTCACTTAAAAAGAAAAGAAAATTTTTCGCAAACTTTTGTGGCACTCCATTACGTTCAAGCTGTATTAGGTCGCCTGTCGAGCTGGAAGTGCTAGATTTTAATTAATCCAAACAACTGAATATCAAGCGTTTGGTTCCCTTCTAAGTGTTCCGGGGAAAGAGATATTTCAATCTATTATCGCTTAACCGATTTAGGAGAAAGTGAGTCTCTGACGAAGGAATTTTAGGAAGGTAATCAGGCTGATCGAATAAACCGTACGTAGTTTGTAGGCGCTTTGTTTCCTACCTTGGGTTGTTAGTCTTTTGCTTGAAGGCCTTCTGATCTGCAGATCTTCTGCTTCAAGACTAAGCCAAATCGAAATGGATATGACAGATAGCGCATAGGCAAACACTGTAAACATCCCGTTTGGGAATATACCGCCTTCTAGTAGTTGGCGAATCTCCTCTAACGTCTAATCTTGTAGCTACAGGGAGGAAATTACCTGTCCTTTCGCTTAGATAAACCCATTTAGGGCTGACCACCTTTGGTCGGCCCTTATTAGTGTTTGGTTAGTATTTAGTTAGTGTTTGGGCGCTGACTTAATAAGCACTAACGTCTAAAGCTGGCTGGCTGAGAAGCATCGAAAACTGGGTAGCTCAATAATGTTACAAATCAGCGCTGCTTTACCGATCAAGCCTTCGTATTTCAAAACTTTTGCGCTTAATCTGAGAGATTCGACCCAAGCTTGCCTCTTTTTCGGCTAGTTTTACACAATAAAGTTGAAAGTAGCCTTTTTCTACTCTATTGTGCTCGCTATTAGCTTGCGTTTGTGCTGGAGAGCCAAGATCCATGTCTGACACGCCGACTTCTGCTGTCTGGATGTCGCTAATGATTGGAAATACCCGTTTGCATTGGGGTTTGTTCGACGGACACACGCTGATAGCTGTTCGCCATACGCCTCATCTGGTCAGGGTAAATGACATTCAGACGCTGATAGATAACGGATTTTCTTACGCTGACGGACAACGACCACAGTCGCTTTGGGTGGCGTCTGTCGTTCCAGAACAAACGGCGCTATGCCTACAAGCAACCATAGATTGTCATGTGGTTCAATGCTCACAAGTCCCTTTAGCAGATGTTTATCCCACCCTTGGTATTGATCGTGCCATCAATTTATTAGGCGCAAAAGATCGCATTGGCTGGCCGGTCTTAGTGATCGATGCAGGCACTGCATTGACCTTCACAGCAGGTGCACAACGGAATGGTGAGGCAGCGATCTATGGAGGGACAATTTTACCGGGTATTCGACTGCAGGGCGCGGCTCTTAGAACTGGAACAGCCTCGCTAGAAGAAGCGATCGCCCATTCTCAAATAGCTTTTCAACAATCTGATCTACCGCCCAGATGGGCGAGGGACACCAGCGGCGCCATTGCTAGTGGCCTCATTTATGGCACAGTTGCCACGCTAGTCGATACCTTGACTGACTGGTGGCAACTGTTTCCTAAGGGCAGCGCCGTATTAACAGGTGGCGATGGCGCCCAGCTGCATCATTTTGTACAGCAAAAAACCCCAGAGGTAGCGTCTAGGGTTTATCTAGAGAGTGAACTAGCGTTTTACGGCATGTTGGCCTACCGCCGCAGCCTCGTCACTGAATCAGATCATCTGAATGAGGCAAGCTGAATCAGACAGTCTAGAGCAAGAAAATGCAGACTCCGACAATGAAGCTTAAGGCAATGTAGCTTAAGGCAATGTAGCGAAAGGACAACGGATCCTCGCAACGCATACTAGCGCAGTGAACTGACCCGAGCAGAATACGCGCTCTCATTGAGACCGTAGTTGGCATTTGGCAAGGCATTTGTATTCAGCCGCTCTTGCAAAGCTGCCACTCGATTTTGTGCGTTGGGGTGGGTACTGAGAAACTCAGGCTGACCGCCACTACGCACTAGCTTTTGCATGAAGGTCACCATCCCCGACTGGTCATAGCCTGCGCGGCCCATCGACTCAAAGCCATGCACATCGGCCTCATACTCATCGCTACGGCTAGCAGGAAGCTGGAGAGCGACTTGCGTGCCAATATTCACAAGGCGATCGCGGTTAACCCCTAAAGCCCCCGTAATCCCTTGAGTAATCGCAGCTTGCCGCATTTGCTTCACCGCATGCCGGCCCGCAATGTGGCCAATTTCGTGCCCGATCACGCCAGCGAGTTCTGCTTCATTATCGGCAGCAGCCATGAGCCCAGTGGTGACGTAGACGTAGCCGCCCATGGTCGCGAAGGCATTAACCGAATTATCGTTGACAACTTGAAACGTGTAGGGAATGTTGGGGCGATCGCTCACAGGCGCGAGCTTTTGGCCAATTTCATTGACATAGCCCGTGAGAGTGGAATCCCGATAGATATTCACTTGACCGCTGTTGACCAGCTGTTGGTTAATCCCTTTGCCCAAATCCACTTCTTGAGAATCAGACATGTTAGAAAGCTGATAAACCTGAACACCTTGAATTAGAAAATCCAGCCAACCCGCCTGGGAGGGCTGGGCAGTAGAGATCCCGATGCCGATTACCAGCGTCAGTGAGATCAATCCATAAATAAGACGACGGTAGGCTCGACTCTTAATATCTAGTAGCTTTTGCATAGCAAGGCGAGTGTCGGTAAGCAAATGACGGTTAATAAGTAGGCCACTAAAAGGTAGGCCAGTAGAAGCACTCAGATGAATGGCTATCTAGCGAATAGCGGTCTTTATATCTAGTGATCATCTAGCGGTATTTATCAAAGCAGTCTCAATCACAGCATGTATCAAAAATCATGCATGTGCGTGCTGCCCTCTCCACTCTAGCGAGCCTGCTGATGGCACAGCCTTAACTTGTGACACTTCGAAAACTGATAAATAGTTGTTGAATCAATAATGTTGAGTACGCTGCGGTAGAGCTGGTTGATGCCGGCTTGAGATCATCAGCATAAAACCTTCGCGGTGACAGAGATACTGTGGTTAAATGCGGATGGTTTCGCGTAAGGTCATGCTCTAATCAAACGTTACGAGAGCCTTCAACGCTACGAGAGGAAGGAAGCGATGGTTATTTTAGATTCTAAGGGACGCCTTTTCGGCAAGCTCAGCCTATTGGATATTGGCGCGGCGCTGGCGATTTTAGCCGTCATTTTTGGTATTTTCATCTACCCAGGCGCAACTGGCTCTATTGCACAGAGTAATGCAAACACAAAGGAAGTCGAAGTGGATGTGATTGCAAGAGGGCTAACCGTGCTAAACCCTGAACAGTTTTTAACAGCGCTGGGCGAAACCGACTCTACTAAGATCATTGTGCGCAACCAGCCCTACGGTGAGATTGCCATTAAGAAAGTCACTGCCCTGCCTCGCAGCGTCGCAGTTCCGCAGCCAGATGGGAGCGTCAAGTCTTTTCCAGATCCTAGACCAGAACTGGGCTACACCGCAGACATGCTGATTACGCTAGGCGGGAGAACAACGCTCTCAGAAGACGGTGCGCCCGTGCTGGGGCAACCGGTTAAAATCGGCACACCAGTGGAAATTGAAGGAGAAAACTACAACTTCAAGGTATCGACTGTCGCGGTTCGCATCCTTGACGATGAATCTCCCGCCGCAGAATAGATAGCTCGTCTTGCGCTCACGAGATTGCTCTCATTAGACCATCACTAGACCCAGGCCTCACCCGGCCTCACCAGACCCAGCAAGCTATCTTTTGGCACCCATACCCATGGGTGCCATTTCTTTTGCACGCGCCTTGAGCAAAGCATCGTATAGCAATAGATATTGGTGAGTAATGGTGTCCCAGTTATGGTGCGATCGCACGTAAAGACGGGCACCACGCGCCATCGCACTGAGCTGTTGCGGATGGGTTAAGGCCCACCCTAACCGATCTTGAAAGTCGTCTAAATCACCCGCTTTAAAGGTCAATCCCCGCTGCTGTCCGATCATCTGCCGATGGACTGGAATATCGCTCACCACAGCTGGGATACCCTCGTGCATGGCTTCTAACAAGGCTAGCGGTAACCCTTCTACATCTGAAGGTAGAACGAATAGGCCTGCGCCGCGAACCACTTCAGCCAGGTAGTGACCTTGCAGCTCCCCCGTAAAGATGATGTCTGGGTGATTGTCCGCGATCTGAAGTAGCTGGGTGATGAACGAGCTAGTATCGCTATGATCACCGACCAAAACCAATTTCCAGCCTTGAGGATTTAATCGTTTGAAGGCCTGGATCAATAACTCCACTCGTTTTTCGGGCACCAGCCGACCAATAAACACCATGTACTTTTGGGGTTTCAGCCCAAGCGAATAGCCAAACGTAAAGCGCTCATCAGAATGGGCGTAAGTCACCGGTGCATTAGCGATGTACATCGCTTCTCTGCTGTAGTTTTTGAAGAAATAGTCCTGCAGTGATTGGGAGACAACAACGAGCTGATCGGCAAAACGAACAGCCGTTTGCTCACCTGTCTTAATGACGCGGCTAGAGAACGCTCCCCATTTGGAGCGCTGCCAGTCTAGGCCATGGCAAGTCGTGAGCACTTTAGCTTGGGAAAAAAGCTTCGGAAGCGGTGTAAATAAGGAAGGCCCGAGGGCATGAAAGTGAACGATATCGTACTGATAGCCTCGGGACGGCTTGAGTGTGGCGATCGCAGCTGACAATCCAGAACACACCAGGGCATCAATGCCTTTAGCTCGAATAGAGGGCACGGTGATGATATTGACACCTTGATACGTTTTTGGCCTTGCCCTTCCGCGACCGTAAGACGAGCGAGCATACAAATCGACGGAGTGTCCTGCTGCGACTATACGTGGATAGATTTCAGCGCAGTGATGCTCAATGCCACCCTGATGAGGAGGCAACCCCTTCGAACCAATGACAGCAATTTTCATGGCGTAGTCAGCGTATCTGAGCAAGCAGAAGAAGAATCGACATTATCAGCGCCAACAACCGAAGGCTGATTACTGTCCGTCTGTGCTGGCGCGGGCACAGCTTGAATAGGCGACGCTTGAGGGGAGCGATTGATGGCATCGGGATATCGCTGATGCTGGCGCTCCCAATTAGTCAGTAGCCCTCCATAAAGCGCCGTCACTACTCGCCTCGCCTCGTAAGGGGCAGCCACGCGCAAACAGGCCTCAGCAGGAAACCTATCAGGCTGGGTCAGAACGGCTTGCCAGCATTGGGCAATGCACTGGGGGGTAGGGCGATCGCACACTATCCCACTGTCTGCAGCCAAAAACTTGGGCGTTTCGCCTGCCCGCGTTGTTACCACCGGTGTTCCACAAGCTAAGGCCTCTAGGCTACCTCTGGCCAAGCCTTCGTAGGCACTGGTTAAGGCAAACACATCACAAGCGCGATATAAATCAGCCAGTGCTGACTGTGGCATAGGCCCTAACATAGTGACTTGCGATCGCAGATCGAGCTGATTGATTTCATGGCGAATTGGAGGTTCGAGCTCGCCCTTGCCAACAATAATGAGATGGGGACGCGTCGCAGCCCTCAACTGCGACGCCGGCCGCGCATTTTCTAACTGAGCCTGGAGCTGCGCCATGGCCTGCACCAGTAAAAGCGGCTGCTTTTGAGGATGGAGCCTGCCAGCAAATAGCACAAAGCGGGTCTCAGGCGGCAAGCCGAGCTGCTTAGCGAGTCGGGCTCGGGCCATGACTTTGTCTTCAGGGGGATAAAAAAGCTCACTATCAAACGTGTTGCGCACATAAGAAACGCGCTGCGCAATGTCTGGATACTGCTGCCGGTAGAGCCTCACTGACTCCGTATTGCAAGACAAAATATGGTGGAACTGGCCAACCAGCCGACGCTCAAGGGCAAAATAGAGCCAGGGAAAGCGCTTCCACAAAATGCCACCTTTCTGCCCCCCTTTGACCTCTTGGTAAATGTCATTGTGAATGTAGAGCAACTTAGTTCCGTTCAGACGCTGTGTGAAGAGCGTCGGCTCAATGCGATGAAACTGGTAAAAGTCTGAAGTTAACGGTCTCTTACTCAAATATTTGCGCAGTGCCCAAGCGTACTTCACCGTCGTTGGAATCATGCCACGTACGTTATCGTCAGCAATATGCAAAAGCGGTAAGAACCTAAATTCTCGTCCGTACAGCCGCATCGTCTGCCACTTACCCACTTCTGCAATTTGGTGCGTTATCCCAAGCAGCTGAATACGAACTGCTGAGGGTGCATACTTAATGATGTATTTGATGCAGGTCTGAATGCCGCCAATAGTTGGATTGCAGGGATCTAACTGAAAAAATATAGTCAGCGTAGGTTTTCTGTAAGGAGTTTTAACCATATTTGGCTGCAGTTGTCCGGTTGGCGTCACAGTAGCTTGAAGTTGTTAACAGATAGCGCAGTCATTGACCAGCTGCCACTAATTAGCTCAATAAAGTTATCCTGAGCAGCAGGCAACTTCGAAAAGCGGTGCCCTCTGGCATACGAGCGTGGAAGAAGGTATCAGCTGACTGCTAAGTAATTGTGCGTACATAGGGTTGCATCTGTCATGCACGCATAATTTATTTCGATAGAAAAATCAGGTTCGTCCCTCTCTTTGCAAGACTGTACGAATCTTTACTGCTGCGCAACGATTCTGTATGCAGGTACAACGAACAGCTTCGTTGACTTCATTGCGCTAGCATTAACCGCTGTGTGGGACTCCTCACGAATTGGGGTTAGCACAGACAAACAGTTGCAGTTTCTGCTTCCTTCTGTGTTCAGTATCCGTGTAGATACGGGGACATCGCAAGCGGCAATGAAAATAACCAATAAGTAAATCTGATTGATTGAACTCGTGCGAGCGCTATCTGCTTGCGCAGATATGTCCCAAATCTATACGCCTTGAGTGAGTGGATACGGATAACGTCTCTTGGGAACAGCCAGCTTATTGTAGAGCTGCTCAAGCAGCGTCAGATTTTGACTCAGCGTATAACGGTCTAAGACACGGGTTCTTGCCTTTTGACCCAGCATTTTTGGAATCTCAGGATGCTCCCTAAAGAGGGGTAGAAGGGTTTGCATCTGGCTAGAGACCTTCTGAGTATTTAAGATGACGCCTGCCCCCGCTTCCAAAACTTCACCATCAGCGCCCGCATCAGTGGCAACGCAGGCAGCGCCACAGGCCATTGCTTCTAGTAGGGAAAGCGAGAGACCTTCCACCAAAGACGGCAATATAAAGCAGTCCGCGCCACGCAAAATCTCAATCCGGCGATCTTCGTTAGCGACAAAGCCCAGCCATACGATATTGCTATCTGAATAAAATGCCTTGAGAGAAGCCTCTAGTGGCCCACTACCAACAATGGCGAGCTTATTCTGTTCGCCCATATTTGCGGCGCGCCACCCCTTCAGCAGTGACTCCACATTTTTTTCCATCGCCAATCTGCCCTGATAGACATAGAGCTGATGGGCATTTAGCTCGTATTTAATGGTAGACGGCCCAGGCGCATAGCGCGAGACATCGACACCGTTAGGAATAACGGCAACCCGCTGGGGCGGCACCCCGAGTTTGATGAGTAGATTTCTCTGAATTTTAGAAAAGACGATGACTTGATCGTAATTTGCTAAGCGAGGCGCATAGACCTGATAGGCAAGATGCTGCGTACTGGAAGAGAGGTTGCGGCGCTTGGTATCGAAGGCGGGGTGGAAGGTCGCGACTAAAGGAATCTCTAAGCTGTTGCAAATATCTGGCAGCTTCAGATCGAGAGGAGAAAGAATCAGTGAAGCATGGACTAAGTCTGGGTTAAGTGCCCTTAGAGTTTCAGTCAGAAGCTTGGCAGATCCCAGGGTTGGAATGGTGAGAATCTGAGACTTAAAAATGAAAGGGAGTGAGACTTCTTTATAACCAGACTGATCATCAATAGGTTCATCAGGCTGGGCGAAGTGAATAAAAGTGACCCGATGTCCACGATCTAACAGTGCATTGGTGATTTCTCTTCCATAGGTGACGTTGCCACAGAATGGGGATTTTTTCCCAAGCCACACAATATGCATCTATCAGTATAATCAACTACCCATTAGTAGTATATGCCCATTGACGCAGTGCCTGGAATTCAGAAGGATTCGCTTCAAGAGGGTTTCACGTACTGTTTTCACCTCACGCATTGTCACCTGACTGACTTAAGGCGCTAAGGTTCTCGGGTCTTGGCCGTCACCAACGACCATGTCGTGAACCCGCCGATGGTCACTAACATAGCTAAGCATCCAAAAACAACGCGAAGCCCTAAAAAAGTTTCTGCAATCCCAGCGATCGCCAACGGTAAGCTCAAGGCAATATTGACCACATTGTTTTGAAGGCCAAATACCTTACCCCGCATGTCTTCAGGCGTTTTTTCTTGGATAGTGGTCTGCATGGGGATCCCAACCATCGCACCAAATAAACCAAGCCCACCAATCAAAGCTAGGCTAGGCCACAACTGAGCAGGGGCTAAGGAAAGTCCGCTGAGCATCGCTGCCATCCCCAATGTCCCAATCAAAGCCAGCTGCGGGCGAGAGAACCGCTGGCCAAACTGCCCAATCAACACCGCACCAATGGCAAGACCAACACCCCCTGCCGCCAACAAAAAGCCAAACTGTGAGGAGCGAATGGTGGGAATGACTTCAGCTAGCCTGACTGCCAAAACAGCTAAAGCTGCAAATACAGAGAATAGAACAACCAGCTGAATCAGGGCGCTCCGGACTTGAACCTGCTTTTGTAGGTAGGCCAACCCGTCTTTAATGTCTTCCCAGGGATGGGAATTTTTTAGCGCGCTGTCAGCCTTGGCCTCATTCGTTGTCATGAGTAGCAGCAAGATGCCCGCGATCGCATAGCTGGCGCCAACTAGTACGGACTTACCTATTCCAGTGCCGCGATCTAGCGGCGCGAGCCAAGTATCTGCCAGCGCCAGCAACGGTTCTCCCACAGCAAAACCAACAATCACCGACGCCATCATAGTGGTGGTGTAGAGTGAATTTGCTGGGAGTAAGTTGCGCTCTTTGACGATGAGCGGAATAACCGCTTGCTCTGCAGGGGCAAAGAACTGAGTAAGGGTAGAAACAAGGAACGTCACCACCAATAGGATATAGAAGCCAACGGGCAGCCCCTCCACAGACCAGCCACGGGTGGCCCAAAGACAAATTGGGAGAATCGCCACTAAGAGGCCGCGCAAGATATTGGTCAATACTAAGACGGGTTTTTTACGCCATCTATCTACGTAAACACCTGCCAAAGAGCCGAAGAGAACAGCAGGAATGGTAAAGGCGATCATGATGGCAGAGACCCAACCGCTAATCGTTTGGTCTGCAGACTTAAAGGAAGTGGAGATGATGGCAATCATCAACACAAGATAAATTTTGTCAGCTATTTGGGAAAAAACCTGACCGCTCCAAAGGGTCAGGAAGTTACGGTTGCGAAAAACAGGCCACAGACCAGAAGTGTTAGGGATATTAGACTCTATTTCTGCACTGGTTGGCTCAGAACTGGCTACATCAGCCAAGTTCTGGGACTGGGACTGGATCTGGGTCTGAGTCTGACTATCAGGGGGTAATGTATGGGGCGCATCGTTTACTGGAACGCTGAAGTCGGAGTCAGTATCTGTAGAGGGGGATTCAGGCTCGCGCAGCATGGGTAGGAGAAGAGAAACAAGTGTCGATTAGAGCAGCGGATTTTATCGGGCGATCAAACTGGTATTGAGCATATTGTCGGAGAACTTGCTCAATATGTCGCCACATCAGGTGGGGGCCAGACGCGCCGAGAGCAGGACGGCTATTCAAATACGATCCGGGAAGAGGGACAGGTTCTGCCGCTTTCATTGTGCCTGATTTTAAGCTGTTTTGTCGGTCTGCCGGAGGCGTGAAGTGTGGACTTGTCGTTAACCTTACGTTGGATATTGAGTTCGAACTAGATATTAAGTTCGAAACTGACGTTGACATGGGAGCAGTCATCACCAATTCGGGTTTGCTGAGCTGCTGCATAAGGGCCAGTTCTGCGCCGCTGAGATAAGCAACGATGCCAAGATTTTGGCTAACTTCACGGCTCACCTTACGCTTGAGTTGGGTATACCACTGACGATTAAACGCTTGGCCACCAGCAGCTTGGCTATCTGGCACTGTGCTATCTGGCACTTGTCTGTCCGTCGGCAGTTGCGCTTGCCATTCACGCTCAATCGGCTCAATTTCCTGAAGTCGATCGCGCTCCAATCGGGCAATTGCATCAGGTGCGACCACACCACCAGAAGACACACTGAACGCCACCTGCCAATGGGGATCGCCAAGGGGTGGATTGAGCGGTGCGCGCGATAAGCAGCATCGAAACACCTCAGGCGCAACACCTGCTAGCGCTAACAGGTGATAAGTCGCTTGCGTAAGGCAGGGCAAAACATTGAGCGTAGTCGCGCGTTCTAATCGAGCCAGATGTTCAATTAAAAGACAATAGAGCTCTTCCTGTGGCTGGTCGCTTAGCGCTTGGGCCAATGCAATCTCGGCAAGATACTGACTAGCGGTGAGCTTTGCCAAGTCTCGACTTAACCCTGGAAAAGATTGCTGGGTCTCGGCCTGCACAAACTTATCGATCGATTTGCCTTTGATAAAGAGCACTTCGTTGACGACAAATAGGCCGCTGCGGCCCGAAAGACGAGATTTATGTTTGCGTGCGCCAGGGGCGATCGCCCTGACAATCCCATTTTCTTTCGTTAGCACCGTCACCATCTTGTCAGCTTCGCCCATTGGCATCGCCTTTAAGTTAATGCCCGTCGCTTTGTAGGTGCGTTGTTTCATCTAGGCTATTGTTATCGACTGATGTTGGCAGCAGGTGATCTTGGCAGTAGGGCAACATTATGACTGCTCGCGTTATGACTGAGTCGGCGTTATGACTGGTCAAACTGGTCAGATTCAGCAGCTAACTGCTGCAAGATATCTACGCCGCGTGAAGTGCCCAACCGGTTGGCCCCAGCCTCGACAAGTGCAATCATCTGATCGGCACTGCGGATCCCACCCGATGCTTTAATACCGATGCGATCACCCCCCATTTGTCTCAGTAATTTAACGTCTTCGACGGTCGCACCCCCCTGCCATCCCGTACTTGTCTTAAGAAATCGAACGCCTGCATCTAAACACACCTCGGCAGCCAACCGCTTCTCATCCAAAGTCAGTAGCGTCGTCTCCAAGATGGCTTTTACCGTCAGCCCCGTCAGCTCCACAATAGAGGCGATTTCACGGTGCATTGCCCGGGTCTCTCCCGACTTAAGCCAACCCAAATTAATCACCACATCTAGCTCGCTAGCTCCATTGTCAGCGGCCTCTTGAGCCTCATAAAGCTTCGTTTTAGATGTCGTTGCACCACTTGGAAAGCCGATCACCGTGCAGACCTTAGGTGATTTGTTGTGTAGTTGCTCCACAGCTAAAGGCACGTGCACAGGATAAATGCAAACTGCCGCAAACCGGTAGCGTTGCGCCTCCTCGCATAGATGGATAATGTGCTGCGCGTGAGCCGCTGGGGCCAACAGCGTGTGGTCAATTAGAAGGGCGAGATCAATCTCACGGGCGGAGGCAGTGCGGCCTACAGTCATGCTTTTCTCAGTAGGCTCTCAAGATAAGAGCTCTCAATAGGGGCAGGCTTAAATGGAACCAGTATTTAACTGCTGAATTGTTCGGCAATTTACTCCATTATCTCTGATGCAGAGAGAAAATCACCATTGCAACGGGCAATCTTGATGTATCTGAATATTGTTTTCAGCACCCTCATTTCAAACCCTATGGCCGATCCGTTGATGATCTCAGCTATTATCTGCACCCATAATCGTGACCAGTATCTGGATGCAGCCATTGATAGCCTGTTAACACAGACTATTAGTGCTTATGAGGTGATTGTGGTAGACAACGCCTCAACGGATAGAACCGCAGAGATTGTTCAATCCAAAATTGCCAAAGTACAGCTGAAAAAGGCACAGCCGGAAACGGGAACATCGACAAAGGACTCAGATGAAGCAACCTGCTCATCTTGTCCAACCCTGCGATACCTCTATGAAGAAACCCTAGGGCTGTCAGTCGCTCGCAATACCGGGGCCGCCGCCGCAAACGGGCAAATACTCGCGTATTTAGACGATGATGCTGAGGCGAGCCAAGGGTGGCTATCGTCGCTGATAGAGGTGTTTAAAGCTAATGAACGAGTTGCGATCGCGGGCGGTAAAGTCACTCTCATTTGGCCGCCAACAGCGACGCCGCCAGCATGGCTTTCAGACGATCTCTCCAGTAGCTTAGGCGCGTACAATCTCGGCGATGAGCGCTTATACATTCAGCGACCTGAGCTAACACCTCGAGGCCTCAATTACGCAGTGCGTAAAACGTTCTTAACCGCTGTGGGTGGGTTCGATACCCATTTGGGTCGAGTTGGGAAAAATCTACTATCGAACGAAGAACAGCAGATGACACGCCTTGCCCTCGCAGACGGTTGGCAAGTGGCCTATGAACCCAAGGCACTGGTGGCACACAATGTAGCGCCCGCACGAATGAAACCAAGATGGTTCTTGAGCCGTAGCTGGTGGCAAGGCATTAGTGAAAGCTATCGAGAACAGGCGAGCGGAACAACTGGACTATGGCAGTTACGCTGCGGCAGTGAACGCCTGATACGCGGCCTTTACAAAGCCTGCAAATACATACACCGGCCCAAACAACGGTTTGAGAATTTTACTTATGCCTACGGCCAAATCGCCTATCTCGGTAGCGTCGTTGGCTACCTCCTTCGTTTCAGGAAACCTATTTAGTCACAGCCGCCCTATGAAATCGGGCTATTTCCGTCAGCATTCTCTACCTCATTTCTTATCCGCAGTGATTTCATCCTCAATGACTATATTCCTATGACATCTATTCCGATTTCTGTTCTAATTCCTGCCAAAAATGAAGAGGAAAATTTGCCCGCTTGCCTAGCCAGCCTAGCCCAAGCTGATGAAGTGTTTGTCGTGGATTCACAGAGTGGGGATCGCTCTGTAGAAATTGCTGAAAGCCACGGTGCCAAAGTAGTTCAGTTTAACTTCAATGGACGGTGGCCCAAAAAGAAGAACTGGGCACTAGACAACTTACCCTTTCGCAATGAGTGGGTACTTATTGTTGATTGCGATGAGCGGATTACCCCTGAGTCTTGGGCTGAGATTGCGGAGATGATTAAAAATCCCGATTTGGATGGCTACTACATTAACCGCCGCGTCTTTTTTCTGGGTCAATGGATTCGCCATGGCGGCAAATATCCTGACTGGAACCTACGCCTCTTTCGCCACGCCGTAGGCCGCTACGAGAACCTCAACACCGAAGATATTCGCAACACCGGTGACAACGAAGTGCACGAGCACGTCATGATTCCGCATGAGAAGGTGGGCTATTTGAAAGAAGATATGCTCCACGAAGACTTTCGGGATTTGTATCACTGGCTCGCTCGCCACAACCGCTATTCCAACTGGGAGGCACGCGTGTATTACAACCTGCTCACCGGCATGGAAGAAGATGGCACGATTGGCGCAAACCTATTTGGCGATGCCGTGCAGCGCAAGCGATTTTTGAAGAAAATTTGGGTGCGCCTGCCGTTTAAGCCCTGGTTGCGATTTGTCCTGTTCTATATTATTCGGCTTGGATTTTTGGATGGGTACGCAGGATATGCGTACGGTAGGCTACTGAGTCAGTATGAGTATCAAATTGGTGTAAAGCTGTATGAACTAAAATTTGGCGGTAGTTTGAACATTCAGCAACAGAGTAGCCCGCAGCCTCCCGTACACCCCAGTCCAGTAGATGCTTAGCAGCAACCTGCAACGATGACAGAATCAACACAAGCTAAAGAATTTGGTAGCTATGGATTTGGTAGCTATGGCGCAGCATCGTTTGTAGATTTAGCTCAATATCATCAGCCTGGATACAGTGCTGGCGGCTCTAAGCTATCCATGCTGCTCTGGTGGCTGGTTCAGGCGATTACGTTTCCACTGACCATCCATACGGCCCACCAGATTCGGTGCCAGCTGCTGCGATTGTTTGGGGCAAAAATTGGCAAGCACGTCATCATTCGGCCGACTGCTCGCTTTACCTATCCGTGGAATATCGAAATTGGCGACTACAGTTGGATTGGCGATGACGTCGTGCTCTACAGCCTCGCACCTATCAAAATTGGGAGTCACTGCGTCATTTCACAAAAGAGCTATTTGTGTACGGGTAGCCACGATATTAGCGATCCGAAATTTGGCTTGGTCACAGGTGAGATTGTGATTGAGAATGGCGCATGGATCGCAACGGACTGCTTCATTAGCCCAGATGTTTGTGTGGGATCAAATGCCGTCATTGGCGCAAGAAGTACGGTTTTTCAATCTATGCCATCAGGACAGATCTGCTTCGGCACGCCCTGTAAACCGATCAAACCAAGACCTATGCCTCAGCCCCAGATCGCTGCAGCATCTGTCTCAACACCGTAAAAAAGACTCAATCGTCAGAAACACGCCTTAATCCTAGGAAACATTGCGGTTGACTCAGCGTCTTACCTGTGAGGGGGTGTCTCTAAATCATGAGCACGTCCGTTGCTAGGAATAGGGTTGGACATTGCATGGTCTACGAAGAGCGGATTGAAGAAATTGACTTACAGCGCTATTGGTTAGTGCTGAAACGACGTTGGAAACCAGCCGTTGCAGTCTTTGTACTGACGGTTGCAGCTGCTTTTAGTGCAACAACAACGAAGAAGCCTATGTTTGAAGCCGGTGCCAAACTGCTGCTTCGACCTGACCAAACGGCCTCTCTCACAGGGCTCTCTCAAGACATCGGGAGCTTAGAGTCTTTAAAGATAACTAGCGACCCCCTTGCAACCCAAGCAGAGATTATCTTTTCGCTACCTATTTTGGAAGATACTATCCGCGCGCTAGACCTGCGAGATTCTGAAGGGAAACCCGTCAAGCCTTCTGCCCTAGCCAGAAATTTGAGCGTGGAACCACTGTCTGAAACAGACGTCATTTGGGTATCTCATAGCTCAGAACAGCCGGAGTTATCGGCAGCGATTGTCAACCAAGTGATGCGCTCCTACATTGCTGCGAACGTGAGTGGAAATCGTTCAGAAGTCACAGCAGCAAGACGATTTCTAGAAAACGAGCTCCCTCAGGCTGAGGCGGAAGCAAATGCACTGAGTGAAGCGCTAAGAACGTTTGATGAGTCGAATGGAATTGTGGCGCTTCCGGAAGAGGCGGGTGCAACCATCACAGCGATCGCCAACTTAGATAGTCAGATTAATCAAACTTACGTTGCACTGGCTGCAGCGGAAAGCCGAGCTGACCAGCTCTCTAGGCAAATAGGGTTGAGCGCTCGCGAAGCGCTAAATTTAGCAACGGTGAACCAAGCACCTGCGGTTCAATCCGCCCTCAGTGAACTCCAGCAAGCGCGAACCGATCTGGCCACTGCGCTAACCCGATACACCCCGCAGCACCCTACTGTTCAGGCCTTAAAACGGAGAGAATCAGCCCTCATCTCTGTATTGCAAAATCGGGTGGGTGAGGTGGTGGGTAGGGGCACGGCCCCTCGGGCTTTGAGCATGAGTTCTATTGATGAACGGATTGCTGAGCAGCTAGTGGAAGCAGAAGTCAATCGAACCAGTACTTACAATCAGCTCGCAACGTTGGTGGCTGCTCGCGATGCCTACCAGCGTAAGAGTGAGGTTTTCCCTGGTTTGAAAAAGACACAAGCGGAGCTCCAGCAGCGATTGGCCTCTGCTCAAAGCAGGGAAGAAACGCTGCGTCAGCGATTGCAGGAAATTCGCCTTGCAGAGAACCGTAACGTTGGTAGCGCAAGGGTTGTAGAACTAGCCGTACCGCCTGAGAAAGCAACCTCAGAAGGGAGTTTTAAATACCTGTTGGCAGGTGCTGTTGTCGGTGGTTTCTTAGGCATCGCCACAGCATTTTTCCTCGATCTCATCGACCGTACGCTAAAGACCGTAAAAGATGGAGAGAAGATTTTTGGATACGTGCTTTTGGGCGTCATTCCACAGTTTGAGCTCCCTGATGAGGATGCCGCTAGAGGATATGAGCTGGATCTAGATTTATATATGGACATGGGCGAAGAAGATAGCTCGGTGTCACGCCGAATTGTCACCTTGGAAAGCGCCTATCCCATTCTGTCGAGCGCCTATCAGATGCTGCAAGCCAATTTGCGTTTCATCAGCTCTGATCATCAGATGAAAGTTATCGCACTCACCAGCTCAATGGCCGGAGAAGGTAAATCTGAGGTGTGTGCCAACCTGGCGGCTGCCATTGCCCAGACTAATCGGCGAGTGCTGCTCGTAGATGCAGATATGCGATCGCCCCATCAACACCATCTGTGGAATCTCATTAACTCAGTGGGTCTTAGCCATGTTCTGGTGGGTGAAGGTGGTTTGCAACAGGCGCTTCAGCCCGTGAATGAAAACCTGACGGTAATGACGGCGGGCGTCGTACCGCCGAACCCAATGGCACTGCTGGACTCTGAACGGATGGCGCAGCTGATTGAGCAGTTTCGTCAGGAGTTTGATTACATCATTTTTGACACGCCCTCTTTGGCTGGCTCTGCCGATGCAGCAGTGCTCAGCAATCTGACAGATGGAGTGCTGATGGTGATGCGACCTCGCTACGTCACTTACGATCGAGCGATCGCCGCCCAATCTTTGTTGGAACGATCTGGTGCAAACGTACTCGGTATGGTTGCCAATGGGGTAGACAGCAAGAACGACTTCGGCGAGTACTCCTACGATGCGCGGGAACTCACCGATCTGGCGAGTCGTACCGCCCGTGTTGCTAAAGGCCGTCTGTCAGATGAACACAAAACTGAAGCACAGGCCAAGACCGTAGGGTCAATCAGCTAGGTCAGCGCCAATGAAACAGAGCGGATGAAACAGAGCGGGTGAAACAAGCTGCGCATAAACCAAACTTGCCAGCACCTGCTCGCTCAACCTAGATAAAAGCAAAGCAAGTAAAGACAAAACTGTAGACAAAGACAGAACTTTAGGAAAAAGCAGAGATAGTTATGGTGCGTATTCTTTCATCAACGGCGATCGCGCTGCTGGCTGTCGGCAGTGTCCACAGTGCAGTAAACGCTCAAGTCACTGGACAACCGGCATTGGGCCGGCCAGCATTAGCGAGATCTGCGCAGCCCGCTCCACTTGGCAGGACTACCAGCAATACCACTTACATATTGGGAGCCGGCGATCAAGTTTCACTATCAGTGATTGGCTATCCAGAATTTACAGGCACTATCGCCATTTTGCCGGACGGCAGTGTTACGCTGCCGCTCATCGGGCCATTGAGGGTTGATGGTCTAACACCGAATCAACTCAGCTTAGTCCTCACACAAAGGCTCAGAACCTATCTGGTCGATCCGGTGGTGAATGTAGGCTTAGCGGTCACACGCCCAGTTGTCGTCACTGTGTCGGGTGAGGTATATCGCCCTGGTCCCATTCAGCTCAGCGGACTGAGCAACAGCGGCGGTGAACCGTTGGGACAAACTGCTAGCGTAGAAATACCGGTTACTAGCGCAGCATCTATAAATAGATCCGCTTTACCCACCTTGAGTTCGGCAGTGCTCCTAGCTGGTGGCGTGACGCAAAATGCAGACATTCGGCAGGTAACGGTGCGCCGCCCTGTCGCAGGCGGACGCGTTGAAATCCTGACGCTGAATTTGTGGGAAGCCATCACGTCTAATACCGGTGTGGCCGATGTCAGTCTGAGAGATGGCGATGCCATCTACATTCCAACGCTGACAGGCAATGAGATTGATCGGCGAACGGTAGCGAACTCTAGCCTGGCACCTAGCACAGTCAAAGTAAAAGTCGTTGGCGAAGTAAAGAATCCGGGGGAAGTGGCGGTTCCCCCCGATAGCACTGTATCGAGCGCGGTCGCTATTGCCGGCGGGCCGACTAGCGACGCGCAGCTCGCTGGCGTGAGTCTGGTGAGACAAAACGACAATGGAGACATTGAGCAAACAGAGATCAATCTAGAAAACTTAGTAGACGACTACCAAATTCAAGATGGTGACGTCGTGGTCGTAGCCAAGAGAGGCTATTTATCAGTGACCGATGGCATTGCCAGAATACTTAATCCGTTGAATCTCTTTCGACTTCTCGGCCTTTAAAGGGCTGCCTCCGTTTAACCAAGCCACTCATTTTATGATTTGTCCACCGTGAAGTTAATCCCATGATATTAATTAATGCGCTGCTGTTAGTGTTGGCGATCGCCCTGTTTATTCCTTGTGGCATGCTGCTTCTAGAGTGTCTGAGCGCGGTCACAAGTTCCTTATCTCGTTCACCATCAGGGGCTCGTTCACGGTTGGGCACTAACCTGAGCAAGCGTTTAGGGAAAACGTCTTCTACAGCAGCAGATGATGAGGCCTTCTCAGTGGCGGTGATTATGCCTGCACACAACGAAGCTGAGGTGATTGTAGAAACCCTAGCTGCACTCACACCTCAGCTTTATCCGCAAGATCGGCTGATTGTGGTGGCCGACAACTGCACTGACAACACCGCTCAGCTAGCGCGCAAGGCAGGCGCCATAGTCATTGAGCGCACAGACGATTTGCGGCGCGGGAAAGGATATGCCCTAGACTGTGGGCTTCGCTTTGTGGCTGCCATGCCCCCAGCAGCCGTCGTCATCGTTGACGCAGACTGTCAGTTTCGCAAAGGTTCGATTCGGACATTGGCGAGCGAAGCGATCACTTCTCAGCGGCCAGTACAGGGCGTCTATTTGATTGAGTGCCCGACGCAATCGAGCGCTCAGCGATCCAACACTCAGCAACTCAATACTCAACGGTCTGTCAAAGAAGCCGTATCCACTTTCGCCTTCAAAGTAAAAAACTTAGTGCGTCCTTTAGGACTTGACCATCTTGGCCTACCTTGTTTGCTCACAGGGACAGGGATGGCGTTTCCTTGGTCTGTGATGTCAACGGTTGATTTGGCCAGCAGTTCCATTGTGGAAGATATGAAGCTGGGGTTTGATTTAGCCATTGCCGGCACACCCCCAGCAATGTGCTCAACTGTTACGGTCGTTGGCCCGTTACCCCCCAGTAATAACGATGCCAAGACGCAGCGTACCCGCTGGGAACACGGACATCTTCAGCTTATCTCCCACTATGGTCCGCAGCTGTTTGGGCAAGCATTAGTGCAAGGCAGGCTGGACTTGTGGGCGATCGCACTCGATCTGCTGATTCCGCCTCTTTCGTTACTGGTTACGCTCTGGATAGGCGTTACCCTCGTAGTTACGCTCACCAGCGGGTTGCTGGGGTTATGGTTGCCTATTTTCATTTGCTGGGCTGCAGGCACTGCATTGGCAGGGGCTATTGTTGCGGCATGGGCTAGATTTGCTCAATCCGATTTAGACCTCAAAACGTTGCTCAGCGTTCCTGTGTATGTGTTGTGGAAGATTCCAGTATATCTAAAGTTTCTGAGTGAACCACAGGTTGAATGGGTGCGAACCCGCCGACAAGTTCAGCGTGATAAATAGCGACGTCAGGTTCTCCTCTGCGGGCTACTTTCGTTTGCCAATTGTTGGCGATTGCATCTGTTGAGTTGCGCAGCAAAGTTTTATCGGCTGAACCCGTAAATGCCAGGCAACTCCATCAACAGACAACTCAATCAGCAGACAACTCAATCAGCCAAGTAAGCATGCATGCTTAGCTTTGGGGCACACAGTTTTAGCGCTGGTGTCGTTGCTTAGACGTAGTTGCTGAAAGAAATCGCTCCAAGGAGAATTATTGAAGGATCACTCATGTCGTCAGCAATGCTGATTATGTGATTGATTTCAAAAATTTATCCCCCTTCTCTAATAACCCATCAGAGAAGGGGGATAAACTGCAAAAGAGGTTAAAGCTATCTTCTCCTAATGGATAAGATGCTTTATTTTATTTTGCGCTTTTATACTCAATCAGCACTGCGGGTTTGCGTTGCCAGCGATTGAGCCAGTACTTGGCTTGCCCTATCGCTTGAGGCAATTTGGAAAGGGTACAGAAAAAAGCATACACAAAAGATTTTTTCCGCACTTCTCCATCCTGCTGACGATGGGTGTAAATTTTGACCATCAGCAAACTGTACACAAACAGGCATAACAGTATCGTCAGGCCGTGAGTTGAAGCAGCTAGCCCCAGACTCAGCAGCGGTAAACTTGCACCCCAGAACCAGCCGCTCATGCTTTCTCTTTGCATATATTTCTCGGGAAGATGCCCGTACTTAGCCGCACCTTCAGCCACGGCCCATCCCCCTCGGACGGAGCGCTTCCACCATTGACTAAAACGATGCATATCCATATCGTGGAGGGCCATATCTGCATCAATGCAATGTATTTTCCAGCCCTGCAAACGCAGGCGAATACAGAGTTCAGGTTCTTCACCGCAAATCATGGCTGCGTTGAAGCTGCCCACCGCTCTAACCAATGCCGTACGCATCAGTGAAATACCGCCGCACATGTCAGTTTCGCCGACTGGATTATCCCATTCAATGTCAGCCAGCTGATTATAAAAAGAAGCATTGGGAAAACGCTCGCGAAGGCGCCCGAACACGACCGCAGTTTCCGGCGATGCGTCAAGAGCGCTCACTGCAGCAGGCATCCACTCAGGCAGAAGCTCACAGTCACCATCTATAAACTGTACGTACTCAGTATCAGGAAAGTGCTGCAAGAGATAGTCGAGACCTGCATTCCTTGCCCGTGCACCTGTAAAAGGAATGGACATATCTAAACAGACAACCCGAACATTTCTAGCATGCGCTTCAGCAACGCTGTTATCCGTAGAGCCGGAGTCTACATAAATAATAGGCACCGCGGCAGGTAAATGCTTGCGAAGGGAATCGAGACATCGAATCAGGCGATCGCCCTCGTTACGTCCAATTGCCACAACGCCTATTTGAGCACTTGCTAAAGCGTCATTTGGATAAACTGAGGCGTTGTGGCTTAAAGCTGTATCAACAGGTTCTTCGGTTGGCTGTAACACTGAATGTTCCATATCTGGTCAGAGAGATAGCAGTAAAAGAGAGATAGTGACAAGAGCGCTGGATGTGTTGGTTGATTGACCAGCGCCTGCTCTGAAAGGAAGCATGAGGCATTGAAAGTAAGACGCTTTAGGATAAGAAACCGCTTTATGTGTTAGCCGCAGTGTGTCAGCCGCAAAACGTGTTAATAAGCGCAGAATGGGCAACGGCTCCACTTTAGAGATTCAGTTTAGAGATTCAGATTTTGATGGGTCAGGCCTTTATAAATCCGGCTGTTGAACTTCTAATGACTTCGTCTAACGGCTGAGGTTCTAACGACTCCGAGCTAGTCTGCCCTGTGCGTTTGGGCCAAATCCGCAGTGATAAAAACACCACCATATACATCACCCAATAAGGAGACGTCCGCGTAATCAAAACAGTTTCAGTCATGTTGCTGATAACCATGAGCGTTATAAACGCAAACGGCCACAAATCTTCTGGCTCGCGGGCATTGTATGCCCGTCGAAGCGAAAGACCATAGGTAATCAATATGCCTAGTAACAAAAGACCTAGCCCTAATAACCCTTGCTCTAAAGCAACATCTACAAATCCATTGTGGGCATGAGATGGGACAAACCCCTTAGCAGCCAAGGCACCTACTTCATACGCCAGCTGACCATCGGGGACCCAAAAAGCCGCGCGGCCATAGCCCAATATCGGCTCAGCCATAATTTTTTCAAAAGATCCCGTCCATATATAGGTGCGGGCCGACAGAGTAGGATCTTTGCCTAAACCGAGCACGATTGCCTGCCAAGTGACAGACAACACTGCACCTAAAGACAACATCAGCATTCCACCTACGTCTAAAAGCAAAACGCTGCGGCGTCCTCGCCAGCGAAACAACCGCGACAGCGTCACCACGATCAGCATGAGAATAAAGATGATGAGTCCCGATTTAGATGTCGAGAGTAAAATCATGGCAATAGAGAACATAAGGCAGCTACGGGCCAGCAGCTTTTCTCTAGGGTTGTGGTTCACCAAACCCAGCACAAAGAACACCAACATCGTCATGGTCATAGTGGTCGAGAAGTTGTTCTTTTGGGAGTAAATACCTTTCCAGGCACCATCAAATTTATCCCCAACATGCTTGCCAACTGACGGAATAGCCACGGCATAAAACATCGACAGCAACGCACCAATGCCCAGCGTGACAGCGACTATTTGCATCTGCTCTCGGATGTTAAAACGAGTGGCGAAATAGAGCGCAAAGGCCGTCATGGGTAGCACTTCTCCGCGAATGCTCTCCATGGTGTAGGAAGGTGAAATAGACCAGCCTATTGAGAGCACCATCAGCGCCACAAATAGCCAAAGTAGCCAGCCTTTATAAATAGCTCTCAGTGTGGCTTTCCACCTTGCTGCAAGCAACAATGCAGCGACCAGAAAAATGCCGTAGCGCAGCAATTTCAAAATCGTTTCGTTATCGTTGAAAACGGTGCTGAGACCGTTACAAAAAAAGAGCCAGCTGATAATGCTAAACCCTTTCTCAAACAGTGCCAGACGAAACTGAGCTGCCTTTTTAGCCCGAAGCTTACGCGCGTCAACGGATTGAGCACCGAAACGGTAGGGCAATGCAGAATAATTTGGCGGAGGCTCTGGCTGATGATGAGCGCGAGCGCCCACAGCAGAGGATGGAATAGAGCTATTCACGTTATGAAGATGCGCCTAGAAAGGACTTTGCTTATATATAAAGATGAATTTTGGCAAGGAATGTTTCTGCCTAATCGCTGCGCGTTCTGCTCATTCACGGACGCTCATCCATAGGCCGTTAGCCTGAGGTATTGACTGACAGAACTCGTTCCTACAGCGCTCGTTTTAGCTTGGCCAAAACTGAATTGGCATCCGCACAGCGAATACTGGGTAACAACCTTCAAAAATAGACGCTTCAGTACATGCGCTGTTTAAAGTTCTGCCTTGTGCGGAACTATTTCCTAGCTCCTGACCTCTGTTGTTGTGTAGGTGGTTGCCCTTCGTTTTATCACCCTACGTCACACAACAGGGGCCAAGTTTTTTATGTCAGCTGTGCTTAAGTCTGCCGTTATCGGCACCGGAGTGATTTCTAAGCAACATCTTGCTTTCTTACAAAGTAGTGATCGCACTCAGCTAGTAGGAGTTTGCGATCTGTCTCCTGTCGCTGCCAGCTACGCTGTAGAAACATTTCAGGCAGAAGGATCAGAGCCTGCAGCGGCTTACACCAGCTACAGCGACATGCTCAGTGAGCAAAAGCCCGATGTGGTTCATATTCTGACCCCTCCTCAGACCCACTTACCCATTGCTACCGACTGCTTGCGAGCAGGGGCACACGTCATCTGTGAAAAGCCCATAGCACCTACATTCAATGAATTCAAAAATCTGTGGCAGGTTTCACGCGAGTGCGATCGCTTCCTTATTGAAGATCACAACTACCGCTTCAACGGGCCCGTTCGCGCCATTCAAAAACTCATCGCTGACGGCACCCTCGGCGACATCCAAGAAATCGAAATTCGCATGGCGCTAGATTTGCGCAGTGGGGGGCGCTACGCTGACGAAAACTTGCCTAACCCTATTCATAAAATGCCAGCTGGGGTCATTCATGACTTCATCACGCACCTCAGCTACCTACTGCTATCGTTTATGCCCGAGGCGACCAAAGAGACCCTTAGTTTTGATCGCGTATCGGCAGCATGGAGCAACCATGGCGGCGGTGACCTATTCAAGTACGACGATTTAGACGCACTGATTGTCAATGGTCAAACCCACGGGCGCATTCGCTTCAGCAGCTACACCGCACCCGATTGCTTCTCGATTACCGTGCGCGGCTCTCGCGGCTACGCCGAAACAGATTTGTTCCAGCCTTACCTGCGCTGCGTCGTGCCTCGCAGCGTTGGCAAGCAGCTCTCTCCCCTTGTCAACCATTTTGTCAGCGGCTGGGAACTCATGTCTGCCAGCTTCCGCAACTTCCGCAGCAAAGTGATGCAGCGCACGGCTTACGACGGCTTACACTACTTGCTCGGAGAAACCTACGAAGCCATCAGCAATGGTCAAACGCCGCCGGTGGGATACGAAGATATGGCCCGTACAAGCCAATTGGTAGAAGCACTATTGGCTGAGCAGAATCGAGTCTAAACGCGATTTAGATTTAGGCACATCAAATTCAACAGCAATTCAAACAACAATTTAGGTAGAAATTTAGGTGTAAAGGGTATGTCGAACAACGAAAATCGCCCATCCAAGAAAGTCTTCATCACAGGTGCAGCCGGCTTTGTAGGACAGTACGTAGTGGCAGCGGTGCTGCGCGCCGGTCACCAAGTGCTGGCCAACGTGAGAGCTAAAGCTCAGGTAGAAAACATTAGCTGGCACGATCATCCCAACGTGACGTTTATTCGCCAAGATTTGCGTCAGCGGCGTGGCTTAATCGAAGCGGTAGCCACCGCTGATGCGGTGATTCATTTGGCAGCGGTCAAGTCTGGAGACTTTTACGATCAGTTTGCAGGTACCGTGATCGCGACTGAAAACTTATTGTGGGCCATGAAGTCTGCGAGCATTAAGCAACTGGTGGCTATCAGTACGTTCTCGGTCTATGATTTTGTGCGCATCAAGCCGGGCCAACTGCTGGACGAAAACGGTTTAATTGAGGCCACGCCCAAGAACCGAGATGAGTACGCACAGACAAAACTGATTCAAGAGCAGCTCTATCGCGCGTTCGAAGGCGACGTGACGATTTTGCGACCTGGGATGATCTACGGGCGAAATAACCTCTGGCATGCGCTGATTGGCGCAGAGATCGGCGGAAATCGCTGGCTTAAAATTGGCGGTAGCGCAACCTTACCCATGGCATATGTCGAAAACTGCGCAGAAGCGATCGCCGCTGCGCTGACAGCGCCCGCAGCTGTGGGGCAAACCATCAACATCGTGGACGATAACTTGCCAACGCAGAAAGCTTATCTCAAGCTGCTGCTAGCTTACACACCCGCCCCTCCAAAACTCATTCCTGTAAGCTGGCTGGTAATGCGTTCTATTGCCAATTTGGCCTGGTGGTATAACCAGAAAATTTTGGGCGGTCAGGCTAAGCTGCCAGGCATTTTAGTACCCGCTAAGCTACAAGGCCGCTTTAAGCCACTGAAATATAACAACCAGCGTGCCAAAGACCTCTTAGATTGGGTGCCACAGCATGGATTGGGAACAGCGTTTGAGCGCAGCTGTAGTGATTTAGATCTAGTCGCTGTGCCGTTTGAAAACGCACAAGCCGAAATATCAGATATATCTGCCGGTTCAGAAGGTGTGCCTGTCTCGGCTGGCTGCTAACAGCTTCAAGTGTCTGCGACTTTAATGTTTGCGCCTTCTGTTATTTTCACAGCTTCTGTTGCAACAGAAAAACCGGTCTCAGGCTGCTCTACAAGGTGACCACATCTACAATTGTTCAGGATCCTGCATCATGCGAATTGCCTATCTTACGGGTGAATATCCCCGGGTTACAGACACGTTTATCCAAAGAGAAGTAGCAGCGCTGCGTCAGTATGGGAAGGCGGATGGCACCACCGTAGAGACTTTTTCAGTGCGCTATCCCAAGGCGGCAGATGCGCTCAGTGAACAACAAAAGGAAGAGCGCGATCGCACGAGCTACCTTCTACCGCCCCGTCCCCTTGAAGCCCTTAAAGCGCACATAGCGCTGCTGAGCCAAGCGCCTCACCAATACATTGAGGCTATCTCGCTTGCATGGAAAACACGTCAGCTAGGCGTACGTGGTACCGTCTACCAACTTATCTACTTCATTGAAGCTGGAATCTTGGCACGTCGCCTTCACGCCAAGGGTATTACTCACCTACACAACCACTTCGGAGACTCTAGCTGCACTGTCGCCATGCTGACCTCAGCCCTGGGCAATATCGACTACAGCTTCACGCTGCATGGCCCGGGCATTTTCTTCGAGCCGAGACGCTGGCACCTAACTGAAAAAATCAGCCGCGCTAAGTTCGTCAGCTGCATTAGCTACTTTTGCCGCAGCCAAGCCATGATCTTTGCACCGTGGACATCTTGGAGTAATTTGCATATCGTTCACTGTGGGGTTGAGCCAGCACTGTTTGCCCAGGCAGAGAATAGTCAAAACACTCATACTCAAAACACTCATACTCAAAGCATTCATACTCAAAGCACCGGTCAGAGGCTCCTGTACGTGGGGCGTTTAGCCGCCGCAAAAGGGCTACCTATGCTGCTACAGAGCCTAACCACACTCAAACTGGAGCGGCCTAACATTCAGCTGACGGTGGTCGGTGATGGCGAAGATCGCAGCGCACTAGAAGAGCAGGCCCAGCAGCTAAACCTCGAAGGCAACGTGACGTTTGTGGGCTATCAGTCTCCTAACGCTGTCCGCGAGTATCTCCAGGCATCAGATGTGTTTGTGATGTCTAGCTTTGCAGAAGGGGTACCTGTTGTACTGATGGAAGCGATGATGGCAGGTCTGCCAGTAGTTGCAACTCAAATTGCAGGGGTGAGTGAGCTCGTAGAAGATGGCGTGAATGGGTTCTTAGTCCCGCCGAGCAATGCGGAAGCGCTGACCGGACGAATTGCCGCGCTGTTAGCAGATGAAGAGCTGCGCTCACAATTTGGGGCACAAGGCAGGCTCAAAGTTAGTCAAGAATTCAACATCCGCCATGAAGCGAAGAAGCTGTATGGACTGATCACTTCAGAGATGGCTTCAGCCAGTGCTGATTCGGCCAGTACTGATTCGGCCAGCGCTGACTCGACCAGTACTGATTCGGACCGGATCCCAATCGGCCAGTACTGAATCAGCACTGGCTGAAAGTAACCCAGTCCACGCCTTCAATTGAAATACTCTTTTTCAGGGAAGCTCTTTTAATGCTCAAGTATCTTTCAAAAGTTTTATATATTCTGTCAGGCAGTCGTCTTCAGCTGGGTCTGTTGTTGTCTTCGTTTGTGTTCTCTTCAGTGTTAGAAGCGCTAGGGGTGGGCTTGATTGCCCCTTATTTAGCGATCGCTGATAACCCCAACATTGCCCGTGAAGGCGTCCTCAGCAGACTACTAAACCTGTTTAACTGGCAATCCGATGGGCAGATTATCACAGGTTTAGCAGTCATTCTCATCATTCTATTTTGCTTAAAAACAGTCGTATATTTCCTCTGCAAGCTCTACATTCTAAAATACAGTTATTGGCAAAAGAACCAGCTAGAGTCGCGTTTGATGCGCACCTATCTGCGGATTCCCTATATTTTTCACCTCAACAAAAACAGCGCAGTACTGATTAAGAATATTGCAATTGAGTCGCATCAGTTCACCACCAACAATCTCATCCCGCTGCTAGAAATTATCGCCAACATAATTGTCATGGCGGTACTGCTAGTGCTCTTGGCCTACAGCGAAATCTCGCTGCTGGTGGTGGCCTTAGTTATCATCTTGCCAACTATTGTGGTGTTCGCCCGCCTGAGCCGACGCGTTAAACGGTGGGGGAAAGTTATGTCTACCTCTAACCACAATATGATTGCAGCGGTCAATCATGGCTTGGGCGGACTGAAAGAGACCAAAGTCATTGGCTGCGAGAGCCACTTTGAAGATGAGCTAGACGTATATTCCAAAGAGTACGCTAAAGCTGCCGTCTGGGCTGACGCCTTTACAATTTTGCCTCGGGTTTCAATTGAAGCCATTCTAGTCATCTTTTTGCTGGCATTTATTGTTTTCTCTCAGCTGGTTTCTGGACGAACCCTGAGCGAACTGACGGCAGTTATGGGCATGTTCGCAGTCGCCTCTATTCGTTTGGTACCTGCTGTTAGCCAAATTTTGTGTGCGCTTGGGCAAATTCGATTCTCTCTCTTTGCCCTCGATATGCTGTGTATGGATCTTAAAGAGATTGAGCAGTATGAGTCTGGCAAGCGAGGTGCCAAATACGTTGGTCAGCGTCACCAGGCCTACTTCAACGAAGTCTCTGCCGGTCGCCCTGCGCTGCCGGCAGCGTCTACTTTGCCCTTTAACTATGAGGTCTCTTTAGAGGGCATTACGTATCGTTACCCTGCTGCAGAGAAACCGGCCATTCAAGACTTTTCTCTCACCCTGCGAAAGGGAGAATCTATCGCGCTGGTTGGAAAATCAGGATCTGGCAAAACAACGCTGGTAGATATTCTGCTTGGGTTGTTACAGCCTGAACATGGCGATATTAAAGTAGATGGCCGCTCTATCTACGATGACGTTAGAGGCTGGCAAAATCTGTTGGGCTACATTCCTCAGTCGATTTTTCTGACTGACAGCACAATTGAGCAAAATATTGCTTATGGCGTACCGCCAGCAGAGATTGATCCCGTACGCTTAAGGGATGCGATCGCGGCGGCTCAGCTAGAAGATTTGGTATCTAAAATGCCCGATGGCGTTAAAACCCAAGTGGGCGAACGCGGCATCCGCGTCTCGGGCGGGCAGCGACAAAGAATCGGAATTGCTAGAGCGCTCTATCACAACCGAGAAATTTTAGTGTTAGACGAGGCTACATCTGCACTAGATACCGAAACTGAAAAACTTGTCAGCGACGCAATTAATGCGCTGGCCGGTTCGAGAACGCTAATCATTATTGCGCACCGCTTCTCGACCATTGAAAAATGCGATCGCATCTATAAACTCGAAGACGGTCACCTCAAACAGTCTGGAACCTATCGTGAAATTATCTTAACCAAGTAGGCCATCTGCTCAGTTGGGACAGCCATCTGCTCAGTTGGGACATTCAAAATTGGGACATTCAATAAATTTGGGTAACGGCGTAGCCTCTCCTGTCTTTTCCCAACTGTTTTCCTCAAACTGATTGTCCAACCGTTCTATGCGATCACTCGAAAGCGGATGGGTTTGTTGCCATTCCGAAACCGTGCCAAACACCTCCCCAATGGCACCGCCCATCTCAAACGCTCTATTACGCTCAAAAAATTCCAAACTCTCGCCACCATGACCATAGCGACGAATAATCTGCGCAATGGCATAGTCATCTGCGGCAATTTCTTGCCTGCGGCTGTAGCTTAGTTCTGCCAAGTTAATCACGCTGGGCAAAGCGCTGTTAGATTGACCAATGCCAAGCGCCGCATTAATGGTCACGAAAACGAGCGATCGCCCCATCGCCTTTAGCGGATCGCGATGATGTAAGTGTCCCAGCTCATGGGCCAGGACAAACGCCAGCTCGTTTTCACTCTCCACTGCTGCCAACAAACCATCTGTTACGAATAAATAGCTACCCGCTGTCACCATCGCATTCTCTTCCGGCGTCAGCAAAATTCTCACCTTTAGCGGCGGATAAGGACGAGCGTTTTGACCTTCGGACATATTCAATTCCAGCGACTCTAACAGGCTCGTCAGATACGTCACTCGGCTATCGTCTTCAGCCGTTTTCACTGGGAACGCAGCGGTCAGCGCCTGCCCTATTTTCTCTTCTGCTTGGGGCTCAATATGCACCACCAGCTGACTGGCCACAAACCCTAGCGAGCCATACACCAAGAGACCGACGACAGCCACCGTCGCCAACAAATTCCCCATATTCACCAGCGGATGCACCGGTGTCGTATTAACCTCCTCTATAATCTCCTTCGGAACGTAATCGCTCATATAGTGAGGCCAGCGGCTTATATTGAACTGCTTTATATTGACTCGTTCATCTTGACTCGTTCACATGAGCCACTATCAAACAGGCAAAGTCTGTACATCAATCACTACCGAATCGCTGTTCCGTAGGCCATCACCTCCACACAAGAAGCCTGCTGCGCTGATTGACCAGAGATATTAGACGTTTCAAAGCGAACGTTAATGACCTGAGAGGCACCCCACGCGATCGCCTCTTCCTTCATTCTCAAAACTGCTTCCCGGCGCCCCCGGTCTATGAGGCTCTCATACACCACCATGCGGCCACCCACTAAGTTTCTCAAACTCGCGGCAAACGTCTTGAAGTAATCATTAGCCACCACCACGCTGCCCACAAATAGCTTGGCCTCATGAGCGTGAGGCAAGTCTTGCTTTGCACCAAACGTCATCATTGGCACATGCAGGGTCTGCTTCTCCCGCGCCCTAATCGAAGCGTAGTGCTTTTGCTCAAAGCTTTGACCCACAAAGTAGCCCACGCCTATCAATATCAAAAAGATAATCAGTTCCATGATTTAACCGTCTGTTGAATTCCTTTTTCTACTGAGTTCGCCTTTACATTAGTTCACCTTTACAGCGGTGCCATAAGCAAACAGCTCAGCCGCACCAGGAGCCACAGAAGACGTGGCAAAACGGACGTTGACCACTGCATTCGCGCCAAGTTGCTCAGCTTGAGCCACCATTCTTGCCACTGACTCTTGGCGAGCCTCCCGCAGCAGTTCGGTATAGCCTTTTAGCTCGCCGCCTACGATATTCTTAAATCCAGCCAGAATGTCTTTACCAACATGCTTAGCGCGAATCGTACTGCCTTGAACGAGTCCGTAGTGCTCCAAGATTTCTTTGCCCGGAACACCTTCTAGTGTAGTCAGGGTGATATGGCCATTATCGTTATGTGTCAGCGCAGTCATAGGCTTTTTCTCCATCAATTCATCGTGATGTATAGCTTCAACAGCAAGTGTTGATATATCGGAAAGATGCCCAAGATTGCCAGTTGGCACCCGCTGGCGTGCGGACACAGATTAACTGAGATACGCTGCCAAAAATTCGGTTGTTTTCTCCCATGCATCTTCTGCAGCGGCGGCATTGTAGTTTTGCCCTGAAGGATTGGCAAAGGCATGGCCGACGTCAGGATAGAGATGAATGTCTGCTGGCTTACCTAGCCCAACCAAAATTTCTTCAAAATTTTCGACATCCTCTACAGGAATAGAATTATCGTTCTCGCCAAAAAACGCCAGCACAGGCGCTCTTAAGCCATCCAGCGCCTCCGGAGCCAAAATCAACTGCCCGTAGTAAATCACCACAGCATCTAACGATTCCAGTAGCAAACTGGCGCGCAACGCCCAGTTGCCGCCAAAACACCAGCCCAGAACGCCAAGTGTGGGGGCACTGTAGGTTTCTCTCAAAAACCGCTCCGCTTGAGACAAGTTATCCTGTGCAGGGCCAGGATTATCCATCACTGACCGCAAAAGCGCTTTCGCTGCCGCTGGCTCAGTCGCGACTTCATCCGCATATAGGTCAACGGCGAGTACGGTATAGCCCTCTCCAGCGATGCGGCGCGCCATTGCTTCAATGTTTTCGTTCAGCCCCCACCATTCATGAATGGCAATCACAGCGGGCAAATTTGCTGATGCAGCTTCCGGCTGAGCGAGATAGCCGGTGATCGCCTCACCATCGATAGTGGCATAGGTAACCGTTTGGCCGATTACCGGCACTGCAGGCTGGGCAACCGCAATCGGCGTCGGTGTGGGTGTGTCCCCATCGTGTTCTCCAGCGATCTCATCCACCCGATTGACCTCCTCCGTATCAACGCGCCCATCAGCATGCTCGCTAACGTCTTCCAGGCGTGAGCCGCTCGCCGACACATCGCCGCCCGAGCTAAACACCTCACTACCACCACAGGATTGAAAGAACAGAGCGCAGCCTAATGCAAACATCACCAAACCCATCCATTTGCGGCGCATAGGGAGTTGATAATATCTGGGCTGACGATATCTTTGACGACGCACACTGCGAAAAGGCCACATAGAAATTTCCGACGTAATATAGCCTTTCAATGATGCTGTCTACGACATAACTGGCAGCCAATTCTTTAAAAAAGTTTCCAACCACGCATCTACGGTTGCACTATAGGTTTCATGCCCTACAAGCTGCTCCTCACGGGTCTGGGTATTAGGCGCACCAAGTAAATCTGCCCCCTGGGTCGTCCAAAAATCCACCATGCTCGCTGTCATTTCAGGATGAAACTGTAGCCCGTATGCACTCTCACCCCACCGAAAGGCTTGATTGGCAAAAGTATCGCCCCTCGCAAGCAACACTGAGCCTTCCGGCAGTTCAAAGCCCTCGTTATGCCACTGATAAATTTTCATCTGTGCCGGAAACGCAGTTTGACCGAACTCTGTGGCATATATCGGATAATAACCAATCTCTTCTAACGCCTGCGGATGTCGTTTCACCCTCGCCCCCAGCACCTTAGCCAGCAGCTGCGCCCCCAAACAAATGCCTAAATACGGCACTTGTTCATCCAGAACCTTTTGAACCCACAAAGCTTCCTTGTGTATATATGGCTCATCATCGTTGACGCTCATGGGCCCACCAAACACTAGAACAGCCGCATAGTCGCTTAAATCATCTGGCAGCGAAGCACCAAAGATAGGGGCTCGAATATCTAACGCATAGCCCATTTCGTTGAGCTTTCGGCCAACCAGGCCCGGGACCGTAGTGTCTTTATGGATAATGGTCAGAATACGAGCAGACTGATTCAACTTAAATCTCAGCTTGCAGCGAGCGAGCGATGTCTAAATTTTCGACTCAAATTTTCGATTCGATAGATCACGCTCTTTAACTCTCCTGGGAACCTCTAGCGCTCTTGGGTATCTAGCTTTCTTTGGCACCTAGATTTTTTGCTATCTAGCTTTCTTTAGTACCTAGCTTTCTTTAGTACCTAGCTTTCTTTAGTATCTTCGCTACCGCTTGAGGCTTCGTAGATAGCATCGAGCTGATCTCTAGCATCTTTAATCGAAATCGAGCGCATGACTAACAGCGGCTCATTAATAACGTCACCGCTGCCATCCAGCAGCTCTGGATGAGGCACTGAAGAACGGGGCGACTCACCTCGGTCGTTGTATCCACTTTTTCTGTAGCCTTGAGAGCCGTATCGCTGGGAGCCGGGAGGCTGACGAACCTGGGTTCCCAGCTTGACTAAGTTGCTCAGCATGTTTGAAACAGCAATAACCGCTAGAACTGTGAAAGCAATGACGTAGAGCAAATGGAGCATGGGCCGTAGGGATTGGGCTAGAGGATTGGACTACTCAATCGGATGAAAGCTATTGGATAAGCGCAATCGATAAAAAGAGCAGCATTAAATCTAATGGCTTTGAATCTGACAGCTTGAAACCTAGTTAACTTTAAGTCTAGAGGGTTGAGCCTACATAGCTTGGCAGCCTAGATGGCTAGGTAATAGCAACGCTGAAATTCCAGTATTGAAACTGCGATACCGGACTCTTGATACTGGAATCCCAACACTTATCTCAATCCTTTAAACAAAATCGATTGAGATAAGTAGGTGCTGTTCTTATTCTTACACAGCTCTTTAAGATCGAAACATGTAATCAGTCTTAATCATTAAATAGATCATTAACTATTGATGATGTCGCCTACCTAACCTCTGAACCGCGGCCCTTAGTCAAGTGCTTAGGTCTGAAGAATTGATGTTTGAAGCACTAACTGCTTACGTCTGAAGACCTAACAAATCTTAGCTATCTGTAGTATTGCCGGCAGACTGCTCTCGGCGCATCCGAATCGCGACGCCCCAGCACTCATGCACAAGTTTGTGCCACCGCATAATAACCGGCATGTCTATGCCTGCCTGGCTACCGGTCGCTGCTGATAGGGCTTGAGCCACACTGACTTGCTGCCGGGCACTTTGCACTCTTCTCAACAGATCCTGCTGCTGCTCAACGGTTAAAAAACTCGCCTGGTTGCCTTCTAGCCGAGTGATAGTTTGACCAAACCAAGTCTGAAAGTCGTTGAGGAGCGGTGGTAAAACCGTCTTCAGCAGGTTGAGATCATCAGGTAGCTCATGACTGGCAGGATCGTTACTGGCAGGATCGTTCATTGGTGAGTCACTCATTGCTTCATATCTTCTTTCGTTTGCCATCCGGCTGCCCACATCCCTTTATTTTTCAGTGCTGTTGCATTGAGCCAGAATCGCGCCTGAGGGTCGCAAGTTGCCACCATTTCTGCAAACACCCACTTGCCCTGATTTTTGCGGTTCGTAACCTGAAAATGTCGCCATCCCATCGTTTTTTGTTGAGCTGTCCACTTAGAGCCCACTAGATGAGGAAACTTTTGTTTAGCCACTTTTCGGATCGGCCATTAGGTGCAATATTAATCAAGCTTAGTAATTTTTTACGTCAGGTGCTACGATTCGGTGCCTGTTCCCCCAGCAAGTTCACCCTCCCCTTAAAATTCATCCCCTCGCCAGTGCACGGCCGGCTCTGTAACCATTCTAGGCTAACGCCATGATTGAAGTTGATCAGCTCAGCAAAATATACGGACAGGTTGCCGCAATTAAGGAGGTGTCTTTTAAGGTAGAACCCGGTGAGATATTAGGGTTTTTGGGACCAAACGGGGCGGGAAAAACAACCACTATGCGAATTTTGACCGGATACTTACCGGCCACTGAGGGCACTGCGCGAGTGGCCGGAAAAGACGTGCATTCAGAGTCAATGGCTGTGCGGCAACGCATTGGTTATTTACCCGAAACACCGCCTCTATATCCGCAGATGACGGTAGAGGGGTTTTTGCACTTCGTGGCTCAAATTAAAGGGGTTAGTGCGGGTGATCGACCCACTCAAGTGACCAGTGCTATCAATCGATGCAATCTCCAAGAAAAGCGGAATGTCATCATTCGCAAGCTCTCTAAAGGCTTTCGCCAGCGCGTCGGCATTGCCCAAGCCATTGTCCACAATCCGCCCGTTATCATTCTGGATGAGCCTACCGTTGGGCTCGATCCACGACAAATTATTGAAGTACGCAACCTTATTAAGAGCCTCGCAGGGGAGCATACGATTATTCTTTCCACGCACATTTTGCCGGAAGTCAGCATGACGTGCGATCGCATCACTATCATTAACCGAGGCAAAATCATTACGACCGACAGCCCTGAGCATTTAGTAGAAAGGCTAACAGGCCAGAGCGGCTATTGGGTTGAGATACGTGGCGAAAAGATACGTGGTGAGGAGAATAGCGCGCTGGCAACCTTGTGCGCAGTCCCAGGGGTTGTCAAGGCAGAACCGGTCACCACAGAAGATTTGGCCGAGGGGCACCAGCGCTATCGGGTCACGACAGAACATGAAGATGTGGGCAGTGCGATCGCGGCTCAAGTGGTGGGTCAAGGGCTGGAACTGTTGGAACTAACCCGCAACCGTGCCAGCTTAGAAGATGTCTTTATTAACCTCACAACGCAAGAGCGTCCAGTAGACTCAACAGCAGCCCCAGCGCCCCTGCCCGACCTCAACCCACCAGAAGATCCAACGCCCCCTGACGAAATCTCCATTGAAATTGTCGGTAGCGCTCCAGATACCGATGCGCCAGACACTCCTTAGGCCGATGACATTACATATAAGCTCAGACCTTGCATTAGTCAGATTATTGACAAGCCAGCAGCATGAAAACCCTATTCGCTAACTTACTCGCCATCTACCGGCGCGAACTGCAAAGCTACTTTAGCGCGCCTCTGGCCTACATCATCGCAGTCGTTTTCTGGTTTATTGGGGGTTTGTTTTTAGTCACCCTTTTACTTTCCCCAAACGGACTCATCGCTCAAGTTAGCGACGCCGAACGCCTCGGCATTGCCCAAGATATAGACGTCCCTTACGAATTTCTCAAAATATATCTGAATTTGCTGGGATCTTTATCAATGTTCTTACTCCCCATGCTTTCAATGGGGCTATACGCAGAAGAACGCAAGCAAGGAACTCTAGAGCTGCTCGCGACTTCTCCAATCACTAACTGGGTCGTTGCTCTTGGCAAGTTGCTGGGCGTCGTCACGTTCTTCAGCTTCATGCTGTTACCACTGATGATCACAGAACTCATTGCCTTCAGCGCTAGCAATCCTTCCTTTCCGCCCGGCGTTTTCTTACTGGGCCATATTGGACTGTTGTTACTTGCAGCGGGCGTACTTTCATTGGGGATGTTTATCTCTTCTCTATCAGATAGCACCGTGCTGGCAGCTGTGATGACCTTTGGGGTCGTATTGCTGCTATGGATTGTAGAGGCTATTTCCGATCTTCCCGGCCCAATTTCCGCAGCCTTTGGCCATCTTTCTCTCCTGACTCACTTCACCGACTTCACGCAGGGAGTCTTGGATACCAGTGGCCTGATTTTGTTTTCAAGCTATATTGCGCTCGGTCTATTTCTCACCGCGCAATCCATCGATACGCTTAGGTTCCAGCGCTCATGAGCAATTCATCCCAGAACGACTCATTACAAGACGACTCATTACAAGACGAGACCGCACCAGACGAGACCGTACAAGACGAGACCGCACCAGCACAAGAGAATACATTGGAAAACAAGGCCGTACAGAGCGACTTATCCAATCGTGCAGCGCGTCGTAGGTCTAAAAATCTGCAAGCGCTGAAGTATCTGCTTTGGCCAGGGCTTATGCTCGTCACGGCTGGGCTAGTCGTCGGCCTATTTAATAACTGGAGTGTCCTTTCTATTGGGATTGCCGTCGCTGGAGCGTTGCTCTTAGTAGCAGGCATCTCTGCAGGTGGCTATGCTACCGGTCAATTCTGGAATCAGCGCTCTACGCAGGCTAGTACCAATGCCGTTTTTTCCGTTCTTTCTGTCCTGCTGATTCTCGGTCTGATTAACTTTGTGGGCGCTCGCTACGATAGGCGTATCGACCTGACAGAGAATCAAATTCTCACCCTATCTCCAGCCTCTCAACAGGTCGTCGTAGCCCTAGAGCAACCTGCCGAACTCCTGATCTTTAATCCAGTTGGTGACCCCGCTGACCAGCAACTTCTAGATAACTATCGTCGCTATAATCCCGATTTCACTTACCGCTATCTCGATCCGTTTGCCGATCCTCAACTTTCCCAGCAGCTCGGCGTAGAAACAGGCGGTGAAGCCTTCCTGAGATCGGGTGATCGCACCACCTTGGTTCAGCGCATTACCCCCCAAGAACCCTTATCCGAACGCCAGCTTACCGACAAACTAGCTCAGCTCAGCCAAGAAGATATTGCGGTTGTATATTTTCTCCAAGGCCATGGCGAATACGTTATCGATGGTTCACAAGCAGGCTTCTTAGAAGCCGCAACGGCACTTGAGCAGCAAAACTACACTGTAGCCCCACTCAACTTAGCCGCTACGGGGAGCGTTCCGTCAGATGCTGATGTCCTCATTATTGCTGGCCCCCAAGAAGATTTTTTTGAGAATGAGATCATTGCTATCCGCAACTATTTAGAGGGCGGGGGTAGCGTCATGATTCTCATCGATCCTGAAATCGAAACGGGCTTAGAAGTCTTGATGAGCCAGTGGGGCGTAGTCCCTGAAAAAACAATCGTGATTGATACTTCAGGCGGTGGCCAGCTGGTAGGACTCGGCCCAGCTGCGCCTCTAGTGCAAGACTACGGCGACCATCCCATTACGGCAGCTTTCGGCAATGGGCGCTCATTTTTCCCGGTGGCTCGCCCACTACAAATTCGAGAAGTGAGTGGTGTAGAAGAAACGCCGCTGCTGTTTACCAACCAAAGCAGTCATGCCCAGTCCATCGCAGAGGGTGAAATTGCCATTGAGGGTGACCCTAAAAACGAAGGGCCATTTTCCCTAGGGGTGGCACTATCTCGGCCTGTCGTTTCGACTAATTCATCGGCGGCAGATCCGGCAGATCCGAGTGAGTCGGCAGACAGCCCAAACGACGACGCAGACAGTGAGTCGGTATCAGAGTTTTTAGCAGAGGCTATTCCTGAAGAAGATTTGCTGGATGAAGCAGCAACCAATCGGTCTGCGCGGGCCGAAAGTCGAATGGTGGTGATTGGCAACTCGACGTTTGCAACAGATGGTCTATTCTCTCAGCAGCTAAACGGCGATGTATTTTCAAATGCTGTGAACTGGCTCAGCAAGATAGAAAGCCCTGTTCTATCGATTCGGCCGAAAGAAGTCACAAATCGCCGTTTTGAGATTACAGTACAGAACCAAATTTTACTGACGGTGCTGGCACTTATTGTGTTTCCACTCGCAGGATTGGTGGGCGCAGGCACACTATGGGTCAGGCGTCGGTAAGTCAAGATCGCCTAGTCAAACGCTAACAGACGCTTGCTGTGGCAGGGCTTCGCTGGATTGAAGCTGTACGAAACATAGGAAAGATTGCATGGAAAAGAGTGATGTTAAAGCGTAAGACAATTTTGCTGATGGTGAGCGCGATCGCCTTGTTAGGCCTGGTTGCACTCCTAGAAGGGAATCGCAGCGTGGTCAATAACCGGCCAGATGCACCCACGACCAGCAGCGAACCGCGGCAAGGCGATGGCGAGCGACTATTTCCATTCACCGAAGAAGACGTAGAAGCCTTAGAAGTGGAGCGCCCAGAAGACACCCTGGCATTTCAAAAACAAGATGACGGCACTTGGGAGATGAAGGCCCCCGAGGTAGCGTTAGCGGAAAGTGGTGCGATCACTTTTCTGCTCTCTCAAATCACCAACCCATCTACCCACACACTCACCGCAGACACCAGCGCGCTCCGAGACTTTGGGCTGCAAAATCCTGAAGCGACCGTCACACTCACAGCAAACGACAACACTTATCAGCTCACAGTTGGGAATGACGACTTCACCGGCGACCAGCTATACGTGAGGGCAAATTCGCCTGCCAGTGAAGCTGAAACGCCAGAGCAGATCAAAATTCATGTTGTCTCTGGTGGGATGCGCAACGCTGTCAACCGTCCAACTCAAGATTGGCTCAGCCTCAGCTCAGCTGACACTGAATCAGAAGCGGTTTCACCAGAAGCAGAAACTGAAAATCCATAAGTCGCCAATAAGTCACTAGCAAGTCCCTAGAACACAGCCTGACACCTGGCCCTTCAACATAACTTACGTCAAGTCTTTTGAGTCCAAAGACTTGACGCAAAAGACTTAACCTAAAAAACCAACCTTAACGGAGGGAGATACCGTGACGGGTTCACCATTGCGCTCTAGACGATTTCGATCCAAGTTAATCGCGAGGATCACAGCTAGCATCGTGAGCAAAAGTAGCAGCCCTGAATCCCAAGGGTTGCGGCGTTTATCGCCTTTGGTTTTCTCGTGACGCCGCTTGCGTCCCTGCTCATCTTCATAAAATACGTGGCCGCACCCCATGCAGACATAGTTCACAATTTCATCAAACTTGTCAGAGTCATTGGTATACAGATATTTTCCTTGGCAACGCGGACAAACTTCTTTCCCCTTATAGGCTTCTAGGAGAGCTTCTGAAAGTTTTGGTTTAGTTTCTGACTCGGTAGATGTCGCCATTGTGTATGTCTGCCTCCCTAAAAAGAGTCTGATAAATGAAATGAATGCCCTGACGGGTGCTAATGACACCAAATGCAGAGAATCGCAGCCGACTCACCCTGAAAACTTGCCAAGCAAATCGAGCTGAACAAATCGAGCTCCGTAGATTCTCTTATTCAATCGTATCCTTACGCGTCTCTAACGAAATAGGCTCCGTGCAAATACGGATAATTTATCTCGAAGTGTAACTTTTTCCTTTTTTTGTCCTAGACTAAGAACGCTCT
This sequence comes from Cyanobacteria bacterium P01_D01_bin.105, assembly GCA_039025345.1. Classification (GTDB taxonomy): domain Bacteria; phylum Cyanobacteriota; class Cyanobacteriia; order Phormidesmidales; family Phormidesmidaceae; genus Phormidesmis. Next base: position 43,994 of record JBCCOO010000027.1, read on the forward strand.
AAAACAGCACCAACAGACAAGTGTCCTTTGTTTCATCAAGGTGACACCGTACAATTACGGACTCGTTACAGAGAACATCACATATAGATTGCATGACATAGGGATTCAATACTCATGGACTGAATACGAATTCAAACCACAATTTTGAAAGGCGTTGTAACCCATAAGCAGATCAAGTTCCCGATCCCGAAGGCAACCATTAAGCCTGCTGGCATAAACTTTTTTGTTTTGATCAGTCGAATAACAAATACAATCACCAGCAACAAACTCACCAACCCAGACAAAATGAGTCCTGTTAGAATCCCTCCGAACAAAAGATAAGCACCGACTAACAGCAACAGTCCGCTAACCAATCCTGAAATCAAAGAAACTTTCGAGCCAGCCTTCTGATAACCCATCATCCCGCCAACAATGGAGAGCACTCCGTACACGAGCGTTGTGACTGCTGCAATGGGAACATATGCCATAAGACAAAAGCGGGACTACTCCAACAATGTATCGCTCTGTGTGAATAGCGAGTATTTGTGCTCAAAATGACTTAACTTTTCGCCCAGTCACTTTGCATCTAGATTCAGTAGAAGAGATTGCATTAGATTCAGTAGAAGAGATTATCTGTATAGGATGTAAGCGCAAAATATGAGAACTTCAGCGCAAACAACGGGGAAGCGTGAGTATGGAACAGGATGCGATCGCACAAGTTAAGCACTACCGTCAGCAAGCGGCCGCTCTTCTGCTCTATCAATCGGTACTCGATGGCGATATCGGCAAAGCTTGGGTCAATCTACTAGATGCGCTCATTGAGGGCACTCAGACGCGGTGCGCTGTTGCCTATGGGCGATGGTTTTCAGCCTTGGCTAACCAGCAACAAAGCTGGCAAAGCTACCTCTATTCACAAATCCTCCAAGCCGATAACGCCTTTGCTCAGCAGGCGCAGCGTGTCCCTTTTCAAGAGCTTTCATTAGCGCTGATTGCAGGTGTCCAACACGATCTAGACATTCTGCAAAACCTGCACGCGCTGCACGCAGCTCAAATGAGCCAGTGGGTAGAAGCGATCGCTCACATAGCAGCCCCTCCAGCTATCGAGCCCCCTTCAGATCAAACTGCTCTCAGCTTCGTCACAACCCCCAATTGGAACGAAGCGCTGCCAGAACTTGCGAACTACTACTGCACCCATGGCGTCGGCCTGTTCGGTCAATTCCTAGCTTTTCGCTGGCAAAACGCTCAGCTCATAGGCATCCCATCACCTGATTCCATCAAACTCACACAGCTTGCCGCCTACGAGCACCCCAAACAGCAACTCACCCAAAACACAGAAACCCTACTCAAAGGCTACCCCGCTCAAAATGTCCTACTCTACGGCAGCCGAGGTGCGGGCAAGTCTTCCCTGGTGAAAGCACTCTTGAACGAATATCACAGTCAAGGACTGCGGCTGATTGAAGTGCCCAAAGCCGACCTTCACAATCTGCCGCAGATTGTTGAAAAGCTTCGTCACGTCCCGCAGAAGTTCATCATTTTTGTAGACGATCTTTCCTTTGAAGAAGATGACGAGGCCTTTAAAGCCCTTAAAGTGGTGCTCGAAGGGGGCGTGACAGCTCGGCCGCAGAATGTGGTTGTATATGCAACTTCTAATCGTCGACACCTAGTACGCGAGTTCTTTGAAGAAAGGCCAGCACCCAAAGACGCAGATGAAATTCAGGCTTGGGACACGATTCAAGAAAAACTGTCATTTAGCGATCGCTTTGGGCTAACGCTAACCTTTACCCCCGCTGACCAGCCCACCTATCTAACCATTGTTCGCGAACTGGCAGCGCAGGCTGGACTCACACTAGAAACAGAACATCTAGAATGGCGAGCACGGCAATGGGCTACCCGCCACAACGGTCGCTCAGGACGTACGGCCCGACAATTCGTAGATTTTTTGATTGCAGAACAGAGCGATTAGGACTCCAGAGCAGCCCTCAAAACAAAGCAACGACAGCAAGGTCTACACCAAAATTATGATGCTTTAGAGAAGACAAGCCGTTAACTTATAGAGCGAGAGGTCACTGTGCTTCCCCTATTCACTACTCACATTTCCCTATGCAAACCGTTACCCTCGGCCCCAAAGGCCCCACTGTTCCTGCGCTTGGCCTCGGTACGTGGTCGTGGGGCGACTCTCTTTTTTGGCAATACGGCAGCGAATACGGCATGGACGATATCCGCGCCGCTTTCAACGCCTCCCTCGCAGCAGGCGTCAATTTTCTCGATACAGCCGAAGTATACGGCCTCGGTAAATCTGAAGAACTGATTTCTCAATTTATGCCGTCTGCGCCCCCAACCAACGCCGCTGCCAACGGCCCCTTGCCCGTTATTTTGGCCACCAAGTACATGCCTCTTCCCTGGCGCTTTTCAGCGCAGTCTGTGGCCGAGGCCCTAACCGCCAGCCTCAAGCGCCTAAAAGTGCCGTCCATCGCGCTCTATCAAGTGCATTGGCCCTTCGAGTTTTTCATGAGCCAAAAAACCCTCATGAACGCCCTCGCAGACGAAGTCGACCAAGGCCGTATTCAAACCATCGGTGTCAGTAACTACTCTGCTAAGCAAATGCGTGAAGCCCATAGCCTCCTTGCTGAGCGCGGCATTCCTCTGGCAGTGAATCAAGTGCAATACTCTCTGCTGCACCGCAATATTGAAACTAATGGCGTTTTAGAAGCCGCCCGAAACCTAGAAGTGACCATTCTTGCCTACAGCCCTCTCGCACAAGGCTTGCTGACTGGCAAGTATACGGTTGGGAGCGACCTAAAGCCCACGGGCGCACGCCGTCTAGATCCCAGGTTTAACAAAAAGGGCCTCCAAAAAATTGAGCCTGTATTAGCGGCAATGCAATCTATTGCCAACACACACAAGAAGACAGCCGTGCAGGTTGCGCTCAATTGGCTCGTCGGACAAGGTAACGTCGTGCCCATTCCTGGCGCCAAGAATGCGAGGCAAGCAGAACAAAATGCAGGTGCACTAGGGTGGGAGATGTCTGCAGTGGAACGTGAGCAACTGAACAATGTTTCAACGCCTTGGCTCAATTAGGCTCAGTCACTGGTCTTGCCTAGCGCTTACTCACGCAAGCAGTGACATAAAAAACGGCTTTCCTTGTCCGTCCAATCACAACAAAACCCATTTGCCCTCGCTGTTCAAAGATTTTGAGAGGGCTGCCAAGATAGTCACTAAACTTGTAGCCACGTCACCCGATGAGATAGGCGATCGCCGTCCTGCGCTCACACAGTCAACAAAGTGATCGCACATCGCTCTCAGCGGTTCTGACGCAGATACCTCAATCGGCTCAATCTTCATATTCTGAGGGATAAACCATCCTGATTGTTGTGCAAAGTCACCACATTGTTTAACCAGCGGATTCTCCTGGTTCATTTCATCAAAAATGAGCGTTGCCGCATCCCCCACCACACAGAGTCGGCGCTGCTTATCTGGATTCGCCCAGCAGAGGTGGATTGTGGCCTGAAAACCGCTGGGATATTGAAGACGGCACCACACGACATCGGCTAGACCACTGGGAGAAAGCGGTGTTTTAACCTGGGGCTGGAGCCAACTGCTGCCTTGTGCTTGTACGGCAGTTGGGGTTTCATCTAGCCAGTGGTTGAAGATAGAAATATCGTGGATGGCCAAGTCCCAAAGGGCATCCACATCGCGGCGAACGGGACCGAGGTGGGTGCGGGTGGCGTAGCCATAGCGAAGATTGCCAAGGGTGGGTAAGGTGGCTTTACCAGCACGAACAGCGCTGTGGAAGAGATAGGTGTGGTCAATCACAAGCTGGCGGTTTTGTTGACAGGCAAGGTCACACAGCATTTTCGAGCTGGTTTCCGCTAAGGTCAGTGGCTTTTCAGCCAGGACGTGAAGGTTTTGCTTGAGGGCGGCTTGGATCAACTCGGAGTGGGTGGCCGCAGGTGTTGCGATCGCACAAGCTTCCAACCCTGCCAACGTCATCGCCTCACGCCAGTGGCTGGTTAGCATCACTGAATCTGGCAAATCAGCCGCTAACGCAGTCAATCTTTCTTGTGATGTTTCGACAACCGCGCACAGCCGAATGTGGGGATGGGCCAAAAAATTACGGAGAAGATGGCTACCCCAACGCCCTACACCGAATAACGCCAGAGAAATCGGAAGGCGTGAACTGATGGAAACGGGCTGAGTCATAGCGCTTCTGTACTGCTGATCGCTTTGGTCAATTGGCGAAGGGACAGCATTCTTGCGTTGCGCTATGACACTGGTGAGCGCACTGGTGAGCACACTGGCTGGCTCGACGGCTGATGACTCAGTGCTGCTGGCTCAGTGCACTTGCTAGATTAGTACACTTGCTGGATTAGTACGCTTGCTGGATTAGGTCTCTATGGTTTGCTTTAGCGCATCATAGGCCAGCTTGGCTGCCGCCTGTTCAGCGAGCTTAATCGAGCGCCCTTTGCCTTCACCCAGTAGCTTTCCCTGAAACCAAGCTTGAGCGTGAAAGCGTTCGGTATCTCCATGAACCTGGCTAATCTCTGCACTTGTATAGGTGGGCAAAGATTTATAGTGCAGCTGGGTGAGTTCTTGTAGGGCCGCTTTGTAATTTTGCCGTGCTGGGTCAGTGCGCAGCGATTGTGTCAACTGCTCTAAGTGCACGTCTAACCAAGGACGAATGAGGCTGAGATTGTGAGTACTGAGATATAGAGCGCCTAAAATAGCCTCTACGGCGTCTGCAAGGCGAGAGTCTGTGCCTGCTTTGTCGCCTTGTGCACTCCTAGACAGCTGAAGATATTGGCTGAGCTGATAGTGTTTTGCGATGGTGGCCAAGGTGCGATCGCTCACAAGCTGAGAGCGAATTGCCGACATCTCCCCCAACACCATCTGTGGATAGCGCTCCATCAGAAACTCAGCCGCCGCTAACCGCAAAGCGGCATCCCCCAAAAACTCCAGCTTCTCGTTGTTGCGCTCAGCAGAGCTAGAAATATCCACGAGCGCCAGCGCGATTAACTCAGCGTTGACCTGATGGTTAGGAACGTCTAAAGCAGACAGGAGCTTATCAACAGAAGGTGCTTTGGCCGTCATTGATACTGAAGAGAGAAAAGAGCGTAGAGCTAGACCTAAGCCGGGTTCTGTTCTTACCGAGAAAGGTAAGGTAGTTATCTATCTAGGACGTCTGTTACCAGACGCCTCAAGCGGCGCGCTTTGCCGGAGCCGGTAAAAAGCCAACCCTGTGCTCCTATGGCCTTGCATCCAACCGGGGTTTACCTGGCCAGCACTTCTCAATGCTGCCGGTGCGCTCTTACCGCACCCTTGCACCCTTACCTGTGATAGTGGCCTATCCATCGGCGGTATGTTTCTGTGGCACTCTCCTCACGGTCACCCGCACTGGGCGTTACCCAGCAAGTTTGGCTTTTCGGATGCCCGGACTTTCCTCAGGGCCATTGACCGACAATATGTCGGTATCATTGCCCCGCAACTACTGAGCTAGCTCTACGCCCCATCAAGTTTAATCGAGTTTAGTCGCCTTTGGGTTCAGGCGGCCGGCTACCCCAAAACCAATTGCCCTTCTTGGGTCGGTTCTTACCAAAGTGGCGCAGCCACCAGCGCATCGGCGGGAAAGCAGGTTCATCTACCTTAATTTTCATTTTGAAGATAAACGGCACCAGCAAATTCATAACCTCGTGACTGCCGGCAGTGCGATGCTTAATCAGTACTTTTAGATCGAGCGCGTAGAGAGATTGGATGTTGTCCTTTGCTTTTGTGGGATCTGTGAGTTTAGAAAGCGCCGCCTTTTCTTTCAGATTAAGAACCGGTTGAGATGGGGCAAATAAAAGAGAGGTTTCTGAGCTCCGACTAAATCTTTTCTCAACAGTGATATTGGAAGTGACGGTCATATCTGGATTGATCACAGTCGGCACCTGGGGCTGGGACAAATCAATCGGAATATTAGGCGTAGCGCGAACAACCCGGTTCCCCTGATTCATCATTTCAATCGAGCTACTGTCCCAATCGACATAAACCTGCATGTCGGCGGTGCCATTGGTGACAATCACAGAAATAAACGGAATTTCTTTGAGGGGCTGTTCATTGGTAGGGGCAATGCGAATGATGACTTTGGGATGTAAGTACTCTTGGAACATCTCGTCACTCATTTTCAATGCCTTCTGCATTTCTTTGGCAACTGGATCGATAGGCACTTCCTTATCAGCATCAAATACAAGCACTAAGACAGGACGCTTGACCTTCTTCTTTTTGCCAAAAGACATATTTCGCGATCGCGCAGCGATATGCCTTGGATTATTCTGCAGATCAATCTGCCCCTGCGTCTGCTCGGCCAGCGTATTCTCTTCTAAGACAATCTCTACCTTGTCTTCCAGCTTGTCCTCAAGCTCCAAAGACATTTGGTAAAGCACCAAAAAGACAACAATGACATAGATAAAGAGCAGAAGCACATCCATAGGAGTGGCGTGGCTTTAATAGGCACTACGAATAATTGCCCATAGCTTACACCGATCTATCGCTTTGGCTCAGCAGCATTGATAAGCAACCCTAAAAACTTTGATACGGCACAGGTCGTATCCCTAAACTTCATGCTCTCGGCAGAAAAAGCAGTGTGAAGAGCAAAAATGTCTATTCAACAAAGGAATATTTATAAAACCCTTACGGTATAAGACCAACTTTGGTTGTTTAGACTACAATTTAAACAGACAAAACGTGGGGGAAAGCCATGTAAGAAGTCACTGAGAGACGTCACTGAGAGACGACTTGTCACTAGAGACGACTTGGCTTTTCAAAGGTTGGGAAACCTGCACAAGACCATCAAAATTGGGGGCATCTAGTTGACGCCATCCAAATGTGGAAGCGGAAGGTTTAAGGCAGTCGTTCTCAGCAACGTTTCGAATCAGCGTGATGTCCTTGACTGAGCGTTAAGGACATCACGCTGAAGACTAGCCGTACATGAGGAGATGCCATGAAAACCTTTGAGACAAGACCGTTTGCACTGAAACAACTCAGCAGCGTTGCGCTACCATCGCTAATGATGCTCGCAACAATCGCAGCTATCGGCTATCACCCAGCTGTCGCGGCAAACCCAGAAGAGGTGAATCAGCTCATTGAAACCGGCATCTGCCAAGCCTGTGATTTATCAGGCGCAGATTTAACAGGCGCTCATCTCATTGGCGTGGACTTGAGAGGTGCGGATCTAACCGAAACCATTTTGACCAATGCCAACCTTGAAGGGGCAGACCTCACGGGCGCAACGTTAGTCAAGACAGACTTGAGTGGGGCTTTTCTTACCAACGCACTGCTGGACCATACGATTATCCAAGACGTGGATCTATCGGGCTCTACACTGATCTACACAAGCTTAGAGGGCGCAGAAATTAACCGGGTAGATCTAGCTGGAGCCAGCGTACTAAACACACCGATCAGCATTGGCGGCAGCTTCAACCAATAGCTTCAACCGAGCTAATACGCTTAACTAGACCCATATATGTGCCCATATGTGCCCAACAGCGCCTGAAGTCAATTGCGCCAGGCATCAATCAAGCCACTACCAATACTTCCGTAATTTTTCCGCGCTTACTGGCTTTGGAGTTAATCGAGCGGGCCGCGGCGATGGTCTCAACCTTAAAACCATCGTACAGCTGACGAATAAATGAGCAGTCGGAATTAGACGCCAAAATATAGGCACCTTTACCTTGCAAAGTCGCAACTAAGTCTCGTAGCTCACGCTGCTTATCTTCTGCAAAGCGATACCGACTGTAGGCGGTGAACTTACTGGTCTCGCTGAGCGGATAGTAAGGGGGATCAAAATAAACGAAGTCCCCTTTACCTTCCACATGACTGACAACTGCTGGGAAAGCTCGCTCTGAGATATCGGCGATTTGTAGCGCTGCAGACGCCGGACGCAATAGCTCAGGTGCGCAGATTCGGGGCTTTTTATACCGGCCAATTGGAACATTAAACAAACCCTTGGCATTTTCTCGATATAGACCGTTAAAGCAGGTTTTATTCAGGTAAATGAAGCGTGCGGCACGCGCTACGACCTCGGTTTCGAGGGTGGCTCGAACGGTATAGTAATGCTCTTTACTGTGGGCTTGTTCGTGCTCTGACAAACATTGAATTAAAGGCTCCAGATGATCGCGCACGCACTGATAAACATTGACCAACTCAGGGTTCAGATCACTCAAAAAGGCTTGCTTTCCTTCTGATTTCAGGCGTGGTGCCAGATGAAAAAACAAAGCACCGCCCCCCAAAAAAGGTTCGTGATATCGATCAAAGCTGTGAGGTAAAAACGGCTTATATTGCTCTATCAGTCTTGCTTTTCCACCAGCCCATTTCAAGAAAGGACGCGCTAGCTGACACTCCGATGAGGCAAATGATAAGGAAGAAGGCATCGGAGAAGAAGGCATCGGAAAAGAGGGCATCGAGTTAATAAGCTGGGCAGCAGCGCTTCATCTGAATAGTGACGCAATTCTTGAAGATATGGATTGCTTAGAGAGAAGCATTACGCGGCGATGCTCAATGCTTAGCGATTCAAACTAAAGATATGCCAACACCCACCGCAGAAGAATATCGTCTGCGGTAGGATAATTGGACGTTAGCATACTGCTTTCGGAATTAATATGAGTGCTTCAGAAAAGTGCTTAACCCACTGCTCTACTCAAGCACTTCACTCCAGTGCTTCACTCCAGTGACCTATTCAAACACTGAGTGAACTCTGATAGCTTGCGATCTGATGGCTTGCGAGCAACGCCCCAAGCAGGCAACTAAACAACAGGCTACTAAAACGATGGACGAATTTTTTACCAACGTCACCCGCTATCCCCGCTATCTAATTAGCTTCTCCCTAGGCATTTTTTACAATGCGATCGCGCCCTTAATGCCTCTATTGCAAAAGCCTTCAACCGCTATTCCACTGATTGCGGCTGTCATTGCAGGTTTTATTGGGCTTACCTTTACGCTGAGAGCAATGTTGGGCCTAGCCTAGCGCCGTTTCACATATCAACCTAATTCTTTCAATTAGACAAAAACTATGGCTACTAGCAGACGAGTTGCGCGGGTCTCAGCCTCTATTAAGCGCGAAGTTAGCCAGATGCTGATCAATGGCATCAAAGATGACCGAGTAGGCGCTGGTATGGTAAGCATCACTGATGTAGATGTGGCAGGAGATTTGCAGCACGCCAAAATCTTTGTCAGCATCTACGGGACTGATGAAGCCAAAGCTGAGACGATGGCAGGATTGAAGGCCGCGCAAGGCTACGTGCGCCATGAACTCGGCCAACGCATGAAGCTGCGCCGTACGCCTGAGGTCACCTTTAAAGAAGACCGCTCGTTCGATTTAGCCACCAATGTCTTGAATGTGCTGAATCAAATTAGCGCAGAGCGAAAGGCAGATGATTCCATAGATGGTTCCATCGATACTCAGGCCTTAGGTAACGATGAGAACACCCATAGCGCTTGACATGTTTAGAAGATGATAGACCCTCGCCTGCCGAGCCCAGACACGCTCCCCTTAGCTGCGCAGGTTGCTCAAATGATGGTGGTTCGCACGACCGGGCACCTGTTTGACCATGAAGTGGAATATCCCCAGTGGGAAGCGACGAATGCTGAATTAGAGCGATATTTGGCACTGGGGGTGGGTGGCGTCATTTTTTTGGGTGGCAGTGCGGCGGAGCTGGGCGTGCGTACGCAGCAGCTACAAAATATGGCAAAGTATCCGCTGCTTACGGCAGCAGATATTGAAGAAGGGGTGGGGCAGCGCTTCAGCGGCGCGACGTGGTTCCCACCGCCTATGGCACTGGGGCAAATTGCACAGCAAGATTTAGAGCGGGCGATCGCACTCTCTACTCGAATGGGCGCTACAGTTGCTCAAGAGGCCACTGCCATTGGCCTAAACTGGATTTTGGCCCCGGTGGTGGATGTAAATAACAACCCAGATAATCCGGTGATTAACGTGCGCGCCTTTGGTGGACATGCAGAGAGAGTAGCTCAGCTCACCCGCGCCTTTATTCAAGGAACCAAGGCTTTTCCAGTCCTCACCTCAGCAAAGCACTTTCCGGGGCATGGCGATACGGCAACCGATTCTCACCTGTCTCTGCCGGTCATTCCTCATGATTTTGAGCGGCTGCAGCGTCTAGAGCTATTGCCTTTTAGAGAGGCAATAGCCGCTAAAACAGATAGTGTCATGACGGCTCACCTTCAGCTTCCCAACGTCGATCCAGAGCGGCCTACCACTTTATCCAAGCTCACCCTCACAGGCTTACTCCGTCAAGACATGGGGTTTCAGGGTTTGATTGTCACCGATGCGATGGTCATGGGGGCAATTACGCAGGCGTATGGCAACAATGAGGCGGCGGTGATGGCGGTAGAAGCCGGGGCCGATATTGTGATGATGCCAGGGGACGTGGAAGGGGCGATCGCGACTATTTGCAACGCAGTAGAGACCGGCCGCATCAGCGCTAATCAGATTTTGCAGACAGTCGAGCGCATTTGGCGGGCTAAGCATAAGGTCGCAGATTTACTAGTGACCGATGATTTTTCTCAGCACGCTTGGCAGCATAGCGCTGTGCCACCTATTCAGATAGATAAGATTGCAACCCCAGAGGGGCGATTGCTGGCGGCTGAGGTTCTACAGGCTTCTCAGCAAGTCAGCAACGCGCCAGCGCAGTCATTAGCGCAAGCCATCAGCGGACCTTTAATTCCCGGTCAAAACCTAATCATGGTTGATGAGCTCCTGCACGCGCCCTTTTTGGGCCGCACCGCACCAGCTGTGACGATCCCCCAGCGGTTGGGCTACGAACTCGCGTTGGTAGATTGCCGAAGCGCGGATGTCTCTCGCTTTAATACAGATACCGCGACGCTAGTACAGCTCTTTATTCGAGGCAATCCCTTCCGCAGTGGGAAAGGCTTAGAATCGATCGCCATCCAGTATATAAAAGCCCTCGGCAGTAACGTGCAGGCCGTTGTGATCTACGGGAGCCCTTACGTTTGGAAGACCCTTCAGTCAATCTTGCCAGCGAGCACGCCCTGCGTGTTTACGTATGGGCAAATGAAAGAAAGTCAGGCGATCGCGCTAGCACCACTACTACAGCCCGAATCAGAGGCTGTGACCAGTGTGCAATCAGCAGACGACACCTTCACAGACTGATTTTCACAAACTAATTTTTACAGACCAGCTATGGTGAGCGTGCTACTTACGCCTACTCAGCACGACACCCGCTCAGCACTCGCCCCCAGCCTCTGATGATTATCCAGCGTTAGAATCAAACCGTTAGAATCATCAACTGCCAGAGCAATTGTCTACAGGCTACATGCCCATAATCGCATAGCCAGAATCGACATAAATCACCTGCCCGGTAATGCCGCTAGAGAGATCGCTGCACAAAAACGCTGCCGTATTGCCCACTTCTGTTTGTGTTACCGTGCGGCGCAACGGCGCAGTGTCTTCAACGTGGTGAATCATATCCAAGATGCCACCGATAGCCGAGGAGGCCAAGGTGCGAATGGGGCCAGCCGAAATTCCATTGACGCGAATGTTTTGAGGGCCAAGATCAGCCGCAAGATAGCGTACGTTCATCTCTAGTGCGGCTTTAGCCACACCCATCACATTGTAGTTAGGCACCACGCGCACACCACCCAAGTAGGTGAGCGTGACAATGTTGCCGCCTTCAGGCATCAGTGCCTTAGCACCTTGAGCCAGCCGCACCAGAGAGTAGGCACTGATGCTCAAAGCCGTGTCAAAGCCAGCGCGAGATGTATCGCTAAAGTTGCCGGTTAAATCATCGCGGTTCGCAAAAGCAAGGCAGTGAACAAGGATGTCGAAAGTGCCCCACTTTTCTTTGACGGCATCAAACAAAGCATTGACCTGATCGTCATCTTGCACGTTGCAAGGTAGGAAAAGGCTAGGGTTGAGCGGCTCTGTGAGCTTTTTCACTTTGCCTTCTGCGCGGCCTTTGTCATCGGGCAGATAGGTCACGCCAATTTCTGCACCAGCGGCATGGAGCTGTTGAGCAATGCCCCAAGCGATAGAGCGGTTGTTGGCAATGCCGGTAACAAGGGCTTTTTTTCCGGTCAAATCTAGCATGACATTCTAATGAAATTCTTACATATGCGCTTTAGGAGCATACTGAATAATGGGGAGAACACGATAGCTTTTGCGGCGTATTTCCTGAGGCTAATCGCGTGCAAATGTTCGCTTGACTAGGCTCTGTCGCGGCAAAATAATCTCTGAATGTACCCAACAAGCCAGTAGTTCTACGGTGTGAAACGTAACTGAATCAGGCACACAGGAAAGTCTGTTTAGAGCCATTCGTCTAAAAATTTGTGTCAGTTTATAGTACAAAATAGCGATCCCTGAGTGACTTAGGCTTTTTTAGTATTGAATAATACAAAACTCTATTCTCCCCTGAGTTTTAGTGGAGTGAAGCGACGTGAGCGAATCATAACAATATTGGTTGTTCACAATGAGGGATAAAGTATGATTGCGACGCCTCCAAGTAAGCCAATTGCAGAGTTGTTCCGTTCGCTTGCCGGAGGCGGGCTACCACCAGTTGTCGAGTCCTATGATCGCAATAAGACGATTTTCTTTCCTGGCGATCCGGCTGAGCGAGTTTATTTTCTAACCAAAGGGGCGGTCAAGCTATCGCGAGTGTACGAGGCTGGCGAAGAGATTACAGTAGCCTTGCTGCGCGAAAATAGTGTGTTCGGGGTGCTGTCTCTACTCACAGGAGATAAGTCAGACCGGTTTTATCACGCTGTCGCCTTTACACCTGTAGAGCTGATGAGCTTACAGGGAGATCAGATGGCACAAGCGCTCAAGGAAAATCCTGAGCTGTCGGCACTGATGCTGAGGGGTTTGTCTTCTCGAATTCTGCAGACAGAAATGATGATTGAAACGCTCGCCCACCGGGATATGGGTTCTCGGCTGGTCAGCTTTTTACTCATTTTGTGCCGAGATTTTGGCATCCCCGGCCAGTCAGGCATCACGGTCGACTTAAAACTGTCTCATCAGGCGATCGCTGAAGCAATTGGCTCTACTCGTGTGACCGTTACCCGCCTGCTGGGCGACTTGCGCGAGCAGGACATGATTTCCATCCACAAAAAGAAGATTACCGTTCACGATCCGGTAACGCTCTCACAGCAGTTTGCCTAATCGCTGACTCGGGCATGAGCCCAGTCGGCACTTAATCGCCGTCTCAGTTGCCCAGACTTACCAGAATCTAATCCGCGATTCTGACACACTGCCTTAGTATGAGTAATGCTACTGATAGGTCGACCAAAAGGGCTTAAATGTGGCAATTGGTCTGAGAATCATTGACCGACGGATGACTGGATTTGTATTAATTTTTGCGGTGGCTTGCCTAGGGGGTGTGATTGCGACAGTCGGCGATCGCATCGGGATGAAAGTAGGCAAATCGCGCCTTAGCCTATTCAACCTGCGCCCCCGACAAACGGCCACCGTTGTCAGCGTTGCCACAGGCATCGTGGCTTCTTTTTCCACACTGATGCTGATGATTGCCCTAGATTCTCAGCTGCGGAAAGGCCTGTTTGACCTCGATGAAATTCAAGCAGACCTCGCACTCGCTGAGGCCGACTTAACAGAAACCAGAACGCAGCGAGACCAAGTCGAAAAAACGCTAGAAGAATCGACCTTATTGAAAGAAGAAGCGCAGGCTCGACTACTAGACATTAACGAGTCATTACAGACGGCTATCGCCCGTGAAGAAGACACCCTCGATCGGCTACTGGCGACAGAATCTCAGTTAAGCAGCGTTTCAGAGCAAGCCATTACCCTGCGAGATGAAATTAATGGCTTGCGCACAGAGCGACAGGCTCTAGTGGAAGAGCAATCCCAGGTACTGGCTCAAATTGCTCAGCGCGATGAAGAAATTGCCCAGCGCAACCAGCAGTTAGCACAACGCAGTGCGGAACTCGCTGAAACCAATTTGGCCATCGGCGAGCGCGATCGCCAAATTGCCCAACGAGACACCGAAATTGCGGAGCAAGAGGCCCGCTTAAAAGATCTGCAAACGCAGCAGGCCTTTCTTTCCGAAGAAATTAAAAACCTAGAAAGTGAATTTCAAGGGCTACGCCAAGGCAACGTTGCCATTGGCCGCAACCAAACCCTCGCACTGACCATTACCCGCACGGACTCAGAAAGCGCGGCACGCCGCGCGGTAAACGATGCCCTAAATACCGCTAATCGACTTGCGGCCCAAACCATTCTTCCTGGCATAGAAGCGGTGGAAAGCGCTGCGATTCGTGTGAACCCAGGTACCGTACAGCAGATTATCACTGCCATTACTGACCAACAAAATTATGTGATTAGAGTCTCATCGGCAGCCAACTATATCGTGGGTGAGCCCTGCGTTAACGTAGCCCTCACTCAAGGCGGAGAACCTTGTCTAGACGTCAACGTAGACTACGCAATCAACGAAGTGCGCTATCAGCCCGGCGACATCCTTGCCTCAGCCCGCATCAGCAGCACCATCAGCAATGAAGCCCTGATTGAGCGATTCACCGTCCTAAGGGCGACGGCCCAGTTCCAAGCCCGTCGCAATGGCATCATTCGTGATCGACCCATTATCGCTGGCGGTCTTTCAGATCCAATTCTGGATTTTTTGAATCAGGTTCAAAATTTTGATGGGCCGTTAGAAGTTCAGGCAATCGCCAGCCAGCCAATCCTCACGACTGGCCCTGTTCATTTGGATCTTGCCGCTGTCAGGAATGGAGAAGTCCTCTTTCGTACCCGAGGCGGCGGCTAGAGAACAGCCCCTGCAGAAAACCACTATGCGTTGGCGACATCTTTGCACAACATCAATTCACATAGCGTTATCTTTTGCTGAAAAAGGAAACCTATGCCGAGAGCAATCACTCACTCTTCATCACAAAAGCAACTCATAACGTAAGAAAGTTATCTGAAATCCGTAACAATTTCTCAGATGATTACCAAATTAGAAAAAATTAAGTAAATCTATTATTTAGTGACTAGAATGAATCAGCAGTTTTAGACACCTTCCCCTGAGAAAGGAAGGTACAGCAATCAGCGCAATAAATTTGCCTTTCACTCAGGTAGACCAACACCATCAAATCAAATATAAAACATCTCCAAAAATTAGCCCCGGGCTGCGAGATTCCCTAATACAAATCAATTGCGCTTCCCTACGAGCTGAACGTCTGCGCCTTTCACAGAGCGCTGCTTCAATGTTCTTTTAGAAAGACGCATTTCTCATCCGTACACTTCCTATACATCCATGAGTCTGTGCCGTTATTAACATGGCACGAGTCTATGAAACCTCTCTAAAAATGTAGTGCTCCTCTCCAATTGATAGCCTCTTTTTCTTGACTCAAACCGTTTTATCGAAAGAGGTCGGCGGAGGATTTGAATGCACAAGTGATCGTTTTCCTCACTCACACGCCATCGGAGCTTCCTCTCATGAAGTTTGAAGATATCTATCAATTTTTCCAGGATCCGCCCCCCGTTTACCTCAACAAAGAGCTCGCTGTTTGCTACGTACTCTCCGTACTCACCCGGCACGATTCTTACGGGACAGAGTTAATTCAGGCCATAGAGCAGGACTATCCCAACTACCGACTCTCTGACACAGTGCTCTACAGCGCCCTGAAATTTTTAGAGAATCAGGCGGCTATCATGGGCTACTGGAAAAAAGTGGAGGGCAGAGGTCGCCCTCGGCGAATGTATCGTCTACGCCCCGATTGGCAAATGCAGGCGCGCGAGCTAGCAGAGCTTTGGCAGCGGTATATGATTGGGCAACAAAAAAGCCAACCCCATGTTCAAAATCCAGCCAAAGAACAGCAGCCAGTCCGTACCACAATAAACAATACGGCCGCATCGCGCTCCATGACTGCGGAGATAAAATACTCATAGGAGTATTACCTGTTGACTTGGTTGTCACCTTCATTTTCTAAACCGATAGCTAGCGGCATAGCGGCACTAAGTGGCGTTATGCCGCTAGCTTTTTAATCAGCCATTTTTTATGATAGAGAAGCCACCTTTACGGTTTAAGCTTTGTTTTTCAGTGATCCGGCCCGATCCTCAACTCTTATCCTAACCAGCCTCATGGTCATCGGCCTGGTATTCTTTATTCGCGCCTCCACCAAGGATCGAATTGAAGTTGCGCAATTTGGCTCACCGCAGTCAGCTGAGGCTTTAGAGAAAGCGGTGATGAAGTATTTTTATACGCGGGCTTACAAGCCGGAGACAACAACAGCAGGGCAACCGGATGAAACGCCAGGACCAACCATTCTAAATGGGACTAAATTGGTTGGCTTAGTCAGCCCAAGCATCTTTATGGCCGTGTTTTTGTCGGGGTTAGCAGCTGTTGGGTTTGGGTGTTTATCGCTGATTTTGGCGACGCTGTTGCCTGAGTGGGGTGGATGGCTCATTGGCTTAGTGTCGCTCTCCCCCATAGCCGGCGTCTTTTATTGGAAAAAATCGAGTCGGCCTGAGGCTGTAGTTTTAAAAGTCGAGGCGATCACCCCCTCATCCGAAAGTCTCACCGCTGAAACGCCTCACTCGGGCAGCAGCCTACGCTCCAAGCTGACGGTTAAAGGCCATCGTGACGAACTCGCTGATTTAGAAACGGCGTTTGCTCAGCCAGAGGTCAAAGACTGGGCAGGATTAAAGCGCTGGGAGATATAGATCTGGAAGAGATAGAGCTGGAAGAGATAGAACTGGAAGATATCAGGTATCGCCTGAACAATATCAAAACCAGCAAGCCTTATATGGAGAGCGCGGAATGTCTAAGCGGCCAAAGATTATAGATAACTCAAAAAACAAAAGTGCCAGGGTTAATTAAGTAAAACAGGCACTTTTTTTTTTACAATTAATTAATAATAACAAAAAAATAGAAAA
>JBCCOO010000028.1:0-58943 GCA_039025345.1 Cyanobacteria bacterium P01_D01_bin.105
AAGCTATCTTTAGGCGAACGGATGAAGGCCGAAATGCTCGCTGCGCTGCTCCACCGCCCCCAGGTTCTGTTTCTAGATGAGCCGACACTCGGGCTAGATGTGAATGCCCAAGTGGCGGTGCGAAATTTTTTGCAAGCCTATAATCAGCGCTATGGGGCCACCGTGCTGCTGACCAGTCACTATATGGCAGACATTACGGCCTTGTGTGATCGTGTTCTGGTCATTCATCAAGGCACCCTGATTTACGACGGCTTACTCGACGGTCTGTTAGAGCGCTTTGCGCCCTATCGAGAAGTGTCCGTAGAGTTTGATAGAGCGCAGACTGTGGATGAGACGAAACTCTCTCGCTATGGCGATCTGCAAACCCTAGACGGCTGTAAAGCCACCTTTTTGGTCTCAACAGGTGATTTGACCCATACCGTTTCTCAACTTCTAAATGCCTTCAACATTCAAGATCTCACCGTCACCGAACCCCCAATTGAAGATGTGATTGCTCGTGTTTTTGCCTCAGGCAAAACAGACGCCTCAGGCAAAACAGATGCCTTTGAAAAGACTTAACGGAGGAAACGTCGCGATGCCTCGACCGATTAAAATTGCCCGCACTTTCCTCTCTGTTTATTACGCCTACATGGTGGAATACCGGGCCGAGCTAATCTTTTGGGTGCTTTCTGGCAGTTTCCCTCTGATTTTCTTAGGGCTATGGAACCAAGCCGCCCAAAACAACGATATTGGCTTTACACCGACGCAATTTGCCCAATATTTTCTCGCTGTGTTTCTGGCTCGTCAGTTTACGGTGGTTTGGGTGATTTGGGACTTTGAAAAAGAAGTTGTGCAGGGCAAACTATCGCCCCTATTACTTCAGCCAGTTGACCCAGTTTGGCGCCATTTCTTCGGCCACTTAGCTGAGCGGTTTACACGGATGCCTTTCATCTTGCTGCTCATTGGCCTATTTTCACTGCTCTATCCTCAAGCCATTTGGCTCCCAACCCCTTACGCGCTTGGTTGGGGCACGTTCGCGCTGCTGCTCTCTTTTTGTCTGCGCTTTCTGATTCAATACACCTTCGCCATGCTGGCTTTTTGGGTCGAACGCGCGACGGCTATTCAGCAGTTTTGGTTTTTGTTCTACACGTTTTTATCTGGCATGATCGCGCCGCTAGAGTTGTTTCCGCCCGTTATGCGTGAGGTCGCGCTGTGGACGCCGTTTCCTTACATGATTTACTTCCCAGCCAGCTTGCTGATGGGATTGCCCGTAGACTTGGCGCGAGGCTTTCTGACGATGGCCCTTTGGAGTGCGATCGCCTTTATCATCAATCGCAAACTATGGCATTCAGGTCTAAAAAGATACTCTGGAATGGGCGCATAGCTTTGCGTATATTTTGCGGTGTACTAAGTAAATGTAACAATTAAGACGCCTGTGCGGAATAGGCGAAGACTGAATACTGATGCTGTTTATGGCCATAAATCATCAATATAAGTTAATTAAAGGATAGTTGCTCTTTGATGACTAAGTAATCATACGAACAAGATTAGGCTATTTAGCTGATGTACCGTCTAAGTGATGACTACTATGTTTACGTATACATAAGAAATACGTAATTAAAAATACTTACGTACGTATTAACTCGGAGATGTTGATCCTGATTATTCAACGCTTTGAGCGGGTCAAAGACGAGACTAACGAATCTCATGCTCGCGGTTTGACTGCTGTTTGTGGTTTAGCTGCCGTTTATTGAAGAGGACTGGTTCGTTTTCGTTGTTCACCGACGGTGCCCTGTAAGCCATGGGCATGCGGTTTTAAAGCGCGAGCTTCGGCTTGTAGCCCGACCTGTCGCTAGCAGGCTCAAAACTAGCCGACTGACCAACAGAGTGCTGCCAAACCTTAGGATTGAGTTCTGAAAATTGATGAGTATAATCCCGTTGAGACAACCTGCTGCTCCCTACACCAGGGGTGGCTTGCAAGTACTTCCAAAGCCATCTGGGAAAGCCACCGTCATTCCTATTCGCGAGATTCCGCTGGAAGCGCTGTCAAACGATGACTTGGTTAGCCGTTGTCAGGATCCAAACCGCAAAGATAAGGCTGCTTTTGAAGAATTGGTCAGTCGCTATCAGCGATATGTAGACAAGCTGCTTTATCATCTTGCTTCAGACTGGTCTGATCGAGCGGATCTCGCTCAAGAGGTATGGATCCGCGTTTATCGCAGCATTCATCGGCTCAAAGAACCCGCTAAGTTCAAAAGCTGGCTAGGCAGAATTACAACTAACCTTTTCTACGATGAACTGCGTAAGCGTAAACGCTTCAAAGGGTCTGTCTCGCTGGATGCGCCTCGCTACTCCAGTGACGGTCAATACGACTGGGAACTCCCTTCTGTTGACCCTACGCCCTCTGACAATATGATGACTCAGGAATTTCATGAGCACTTGAAGTTGGCAATGGCTGAACTTCCGGAAGCCTTCCAGAAAACAATTGCGATGCGTGAGCTGCAAGGATTGTCATACGAAGAGATCGCTAACATTACAGGGGTGTCTCTAGGAACGGTGAAGTCTCGCATTGCAAGGGCGAGACAGCGACTTCAGGAAAAGCTGAAAGTCTACTTGGACGCAGAGGAAGTTTCAGCGGGTTAAGGTATTCAACGGACGCTGCGCCTATTCACGTAGGCCCATTTGCGTAGAGCTGTTCTTGAGTAGGGCTGTCCTTGAGTAGGGCTGTTAGCTTAGGCTTGTTGGCTTCAGACTTGATACAGCGCTTGTTTATTTGTCTTGTTCAGTAAGACTGTAATATTTCTTTTAGGTTCCCATGCCCGCGCATTAAGCGCTATGTCTATTGACAGATAAATATTGAGAGTGTGTATGTTCGCTAGGGTGTGGCGGTTGAGACGGTATTGCCGGGTGCTGTGCTTGTTTTGGCAGGTCGCGATCGCCGCTGAGCTAGAGTACCGCATCAATTTTGTCATTGCGTTCATCAGTAGCTTGGGCGGACTGGCTGGTAGCCTCTTCGGGCTGTTCTTGTTCTACAGAACCGACTACACCTTTGAGGGTTGGTCATGGGAAGAAGCTTTGATTGTGCTGGGATTGTTTACGCTCTTGCAGGGGCTCTCAGCGACTTTTCTGGTACCTAATCTCAACAAAATCGTTGGTTACGTGCAAGAAGGCACCCTAGATTTTGTGCTGCTAAAGCCTGTGAGCTCTCAGTTTTGGCTGAGTACCCACACCGTGTCGCCGTGGGGGATTCCTGATCTGATATTTGGGCTGATTGTGATTGGTTATGCGGGCAGCCGCATAGGGCTATCGCCATTGGCCTATGTGGCTATGGTTCCACCGCTGATACTGGGTGTGATCAGTCTCTATAGTCTTTGGTTTATTTTGGGCGCAACCAGCATTTGGTTTGTGAAAATCTATAACGTGACGGAGGTCTTGCGATCGCTTTTAGAAGCGGGTCGTTTTCCCATATCGGGCTACCCAGCGGCCTACCGAATCTTCTTCACCTTTGTGGTGCCTGTCGCTTTTTTAACCACGGTCCCTGCCCAAACCATGATGGGTCGCAGTGACCCTATTTGGATGTTTGGCTCAGTGGTGCTGGCAGCCGCTCTGTTTCAGACTTCACGGTGGTTTTGGCAGTTTGCACTACGGTTTTACACCAGCGCTTCCAGTTAATAGAATTCCAGCTAATAGAAGATATTCGAGCAGACGATATTCGAGTGACAAATCATTAGCATTTATAGCGAAGTTAAGGATGCATCCTTACTTCGCTAATTGAGTTGCCCGCTGATACACAACGGCTTCAGCCGATAAAAGTGTTCTAAGCAACTCAACAGATGCAAGAATACCCAGGCGTCAATTATTGACGTTCCAAATACTCAATTACTTTTCCAGGCGCACCGCGTACCACTGCACCGATTCGCCCGGTGCTGTTTCAAATTCGCAGTGCGTTTCTAGCAGATACTTCGCCCGCGCTTGCGCATCGGCCAGCTTTTGTAAATCGGGTGAAAGCTCGCTTTCGTAGGTCTCTACGATTTCTGTGAGCTTCTCGATCATCTCGGGCGGTGTCATGAAGGTTTCACTCGCATCGGGCGTGAGAAAAACATAGGCATCTTCGCTATACATCATTGAATCAGTCATAGAATATAGCTCCAGGCATAGCTTTTATGGCTTCTGTCGAGTTAGTTAGGACAAGTGATTGCTAGAACCCTTTAGTTTCAACAGCTAACTCGACCCGCAAAGTTAAGAATGCATCCTTAACTTTGCTATAGAATTTCGACGCACAAGATGCATAAGGCGACGGCGATGTGAAACAACGTTTCACAATTCACTTTAGATTAAGTCGTTTTCTTGAGAGTCAGTCACCTTACCTATGCAGCGGTGATAGAATTTTTATCATATACACCACAATCCCGACCGGATTATCGGGGATTAATTTACCGTCCTCCTAATTTGCCCATCTCTACCTCCCCAAAACGCTACCAATGGTTCAAACGCCCTTAAAGCCACAGCTTCAAGATGGAGTCGAAAAAAAGGTCTCTAAGCTCGAAGGTATCAAAGAACGCAGTCAGTTTTTGCGGGAACCCGTAGCGACTGAGCTAAAGCAAGACACTACCCACTTCACCGAAGCGGGCATTCAAATTCTCAAATTCCACGGTTCTTACCAGCAGTACAACCGGGATGACGTTGTCCGCGGTCAAGAAAAGCCGTACTCAATGATGCTGCGTCTTCGTAACCCTGGCGGCTATATTCCGCCTGAGCTGTACCTGACGCTAGACAATATTTCAGACAAATACGGTAATGGCACTATCCGAGCGACCACTCGCCAAGCCTTCCAGCTGCACGGCATTCTCAAGAAGAACCTGAAAGCGACGCTGGCAGACATTATTAACAGCATGGGCTCTACACTCGGTGCTTGCGGAGACCTCAGCCGAAACGTTATGGCACCGCCTGCGCCCTACAAAACTAAGCCTGAGTACGTTATTGCCCGCAAATATGCCAAGAACATTGCGGACTTACTGACCCCACAAACGCCTGCCTACTATGAGGTATGGCTTGATGGAGAGAAGGTGGTTACGACTGAAGAAGATCCAGATGTGATCGCAGCGCGCAAAGGTGGCCGAGTTGCGACGGATTTTGAAACGTCAGTCGAGCCGATTTATAACACTTACTACCTTCCCCGCAAGTTTAAGTGCGCGGTGACCGTCCCTGGCGATAACTCTGTAGATGCTTATACCCAAGACATTACCTTTGTTGTCATCACAGATGATAACGGTGAGCTGCAGGGCTTTAACGTCATGGCTGGCGGTGGCATGGGCCGGACGCACAACAAATCTGAAACCTTTGCCAGAGTTGCGGACCATATCGGCTACGTCGATAAAGATGACGTCTACGATTTGGCGAAGGCAATTGTCTTTACCCAAAGAGATTACGGCGAGCGTTTCAACCGCCGCCTTGCGCGGATGAAGTATCTTGTGCATCGCTGGGGTTTGCCAAAGTTTATTGAGGAAGTTGAAAAGAGATTTGGCAAAAAGCTAGAGCCCTATCGTGAGCTTCCTGAGTGGACGTTTGAAGACTATCTTGGTTGGCATGAACAGGGTGATGGCAAGCTGTTTGTAGGGGTGCATGTTCGCAATGGGCGCGTGCACAACAACGGTTCTTTACGCAACAAAGCTGCGCTTAGAGAAATTGTTGAAACCTTCAACGTGCCGATGCGCGTTACGCCGAACCAAAGCGTCATTCTGTATGACATCGAGCCCCAGGATAAGGCGGTAATTCAGGCAATTCTAGATCGTGATGGTATTACGCCTGACAGCAAGGTGGACTCGCTAGAGCGCTATGCCATGGCTTGCCCTGCCCTACCGACCTGTGGTCTAGCGGTTACAGAATCAGAGCGAATTATTCCGAGTATGCTGACTCGGTTGCGCAAACAGATGAACAAGCTGGGCCTGCGCGGTGAGACGTTTGTAACCAGGATGACAGGGTGCCCGAACGGCTGTGCGCGTCCGTATATGGCAGAAGTGGGCTTTGTTGGCCAAGCGCCAAAAAGCTATCAGGTTTGGCTCGGAGGGTCCCCGAATCAAACTCGACTGGCGCGTCCGTTTATGGACAAGATGCACCAAGACGATTTGGAGAAGACATTTGAGCCGCTGTTCGCTTGCTTTAAGCAAAACCGTGGGCAAGGCGAAAGCTTTGGTGATTTTTGTGATCGCTACACTTTCGATGCTCTGCGCAGCTTCAGCGAAACTTACGTGCCGGCTAAGCCCAAAGGCTCGGGCCGTCGTCGTAATCGCGTTGGTGTGTCAGATGATCTGTTTGCCAAACTAAAAGCCAAGGCAGCTGCAGAAGGCAAAAGCATGGCAGATATTTTGGAAGCAGCGATTGGCGATCGCCTGGGTTGATCTGATTCAGTCACGAAGCCTTATGAAAGCCGCCCCATGAAAGTGAGATAGAGAACACCTGGGATAGAGACCCCTTTGGACGCATGATTTGGATGCATGGTTTGGATGCATGGTGAAACGCACCCGCAAACGCGAAGAGCTGATTCGAGTTGGCCGCGATCTCATCGTCCGAAAGGGGTTTAATGCCACTGGGCTCAGTGACATTCTGGCCGCTGCCGCCGTTCCCAAGGGTTCTTTTTATTACTACTTTGAGAGCAAAGAAGACTTTGGCCTGAGCGTTATGGAAGATGCGGCTAAAAGCTATCAGCAGAGGTTAGAGGCTACACTCGGCAACGAACAGCTTCTGCCGCTGACTCGGCTCCACCGCTATTTTGCGCAGGGAATCGCAGATATGGAGGCCAATTACTGTGAAGAAGGTTGCTTGTTTGGTAACCTAGCGCAGGAAATGTCGGCTCAAAATCCGGTGTTTCGCGATCGCCTCAATGCCCTCTTTTTAGACTGGGAAACCCGACTGAGTGACTGCTTACAGGCAGCTCATAACAGCCAACAGATTTCATTTGCACCCACCACCGAGCTATCTCGATTTATTTTGTCAGGGTGGCAAGGTGCCATGCTCAGAGCAAAGGTTGCCAGCTCACCGGAGCCGCTGTATGCCTTTACTCAAATTGTATTTGAGCAAATTTTGAAGGCCCCTATGCCGCACCCATCAGGGTCTAATAAATCTGCTGCTAGCTAGCAGCAGATTTTGCTGGGTATCTGGATGTTACGGTTTATAGACGACCGGTCTACTATTTTCTTGCGTGAGGGAAACTGGTAGGCAGTAAACAGCATTTAACCTGCCGCATTTAACCTGCCGCCTTCAATCCACAGTATTCAATCCACAGCCTTCAACTTGTAAAACTTACGCCTGCTCATCCAATGACATCAACAAACGTTTCTTCTTTGCTGACAACGTACAAAATGGGAGAGCTTACTCTCAAAAACCGTGTCGTTATGGCACCGATGACCCGAGGCCGCGCTGGGGAAGAGAGAATTCCCAACGCGCTGATGGCCGAATATTACGCGCAGCGCTCCAATGCCGGACTCATTATTACAGAAGGAACTGCTCCCTCTAAGCAAGGCAACGGCTGGCTCCATGCACCCGGTATCTACAGCGATGAACAAACCGAAGCGTGGAAACAGATCACCGAAGCCATCCACAACAGCGGATCCCATGTTTTTGTGCAGTTATGGCACACCGGTAGAGCCTCTCACAGCGACTTTCAAGAAAACGGTCAGCTTCCCGTTGCGCCGTCTGCCATTAAAATTGCCGGCGCAGAAGCGCATACTGCTGATGGCAAAAAGCCTTACGAGGTTCCTAGAGCGTTAGAAACAGCAGAAATCTCAGGCATTGTGGAAGACTATCGAAAAGCTGCTGACAATGCAAAGAAAGCAGGATTCGATGGCGTAGAGATTCACGCTGCCAATGGCTATCTAATCAACGAATTCCTAGATTCCTCAACCAATCACAGAGCCGATCAGTATGGTGGCAGTCTAGAGAATCGCTATCGGTTTCTAAAAGAGATTTTAGAAGCTGTGCTCACAGTCCTGCCGGCACATCAAATAGGCGTCAGACTTTCACCCAACGGTGTCTTTAATGACATGGGTGCTCCCGACTATCGAGAGACCTTTACCTATGTGGCCAAACAGCTTAATCGCTACGGTTTAGCTTACCTGCACGTCATGGATGGGCTTGCTTTCGGCTTTCATGAACAGGGCGAACCGATGACGCTCTCTGAATTTAGGGCCGTATTCGACAGCGCGATCATTGGCAACTGTGGATATGACAAGGCGCAAGCTGAAGATGCGATCGCTGCTAGCAATGCCGATCTGATTGCCTTTGGCCGCCCGTACATTAGCACCCCTGACCTCGCTATCCGCTTTCAGAACAACTGGGAACTCAACCCAGCCCCAGACCAAAATAGTCTGTATACCCCTGGTCCCAAAGGATATACAGACTATCCCACTTACGAAAACGCTACAGTTAGCGCATCTGCGTAAAGACTAAAAAGCCCCCTAAGACAGCGAAAAGCTTGGCCTATCCATTGATAGGCCAAGCTTTGTGGTTTGCTAGGTTTATCAGTTTAGTAATTTATAAGCTTGGCAATTGATGGATGCTGTTACACAGTTCCCTCATGGCTTACTTCTTATTCTTACTGGGTGGATTTAGTGCATTGTCCAATACTTCGCGCGCAGATTCAGCTTCGTCTTTGGCATCCCGGTAGCGCAAATTTGTTTGTGCAAAGGTTTTGAGAGTTTTAAAACCGCTATTGAGTTCTTCTATTTGCTCTTCTTCAATGACTTCGTCCGTGAATAGTAAATCGATGAGTTCACGGACTTTAAGCGCATCTTCGCGAGAGCCTTGAACTTTAATTTTAAGTTTAGAGAGGTTGCTGAGGGTTTGTACCGCTTCGACAACCGCGTTTTCTTCGTCAGAAGGTTCTTTCTTTTGATCTTTCACTTCAATAAAGTCCTTTGGGTTGAAACCATCGTCAAGTTCGGTAGGCAGTTTGTCATCCTCCATCAGGGCCATCAGCTGATCCATCGCCTTTTCTCTGGCTTTGTTAGAGTCGCGGCCGGCCACGTCTATTAAAACTTCAGGGCTTTGAGCAAGCGTATATTGAACCATCTTTCTTCAATAGTAGTTTTGTACCACTAATCATAGACGACTACGCCCTTTTATTACGCTGTTTTGTGAATCTATGCAACCTATTGAGCAAAACCAATTGCAAAAGGGCGTAGTGGGGCTAGCCGAATCTATAAGATAGATGAGCGTAAATACTTGTATCTGCGTAAATATTGATACTGCAAGTATTGCTGCAGGGTGCATTAAAGGCATCGCTGCGCGGTGCCTTAAGACAGCGGTCAGGTACGGCGCGGAAAAGCAGAAAAAAGACGCGGAAAAAAGTGTATGAGAAGTCATCTCAGCCAGCAGATTTTCTGTGCAGATATCTCGGCGGCGTTATGAAAAGTAGCTTTGCTCTGCGTGCAATTTTTTCTGGTAGTGGGGGCGTTTTGATCTGGGTACGGCTAAGCGTGATTGCCTCAACGCTGATGATGGCTTCAATCCCGGCGGTGGCCAGTGAAGTATTCACGCGTGACGTCCCTGCTAGTGAGTTGCCCTCTATTGCGCCGCCTTCTCGCGAAGGCCCTTCTCTTGATCGTTTGCTGAATCGAGAGCCCGTTCAAGGGGAAGCATTCTCAGAAGGGGAAGCATTCTCAGAAGGGGAAGCATCATCACTTGAGCAAAACGAGGTGGTTAACCCTGCGTCGGTTATGTCTGTGCCGCCGTCTGATGCTGCCATCGTCCTTCAGCAAGCTGATGACCTGGCCCAGCAGGCAACCTTAATGGCGCAACGAGCGCGCTCGGCAACGGAGTGGGACGCTGTGATGGCTCAATGGTTAGAGGCGATCGCTTTGATTCAGTCCGTTCCAGCCGACAGCCCTTCGCGCATTGTGGCACAGCGACAAATGCGTTCCTACCTGCAAAGTTTGCTAGCGGTTCAGCAACGAACTGAGCAGGCAAGCCCACTATCTAGCTTGCCAAGCTTAGGTAGTGATTTGTTTGATGCGCAGCTTGCCGGGTATCTGTCATACGTAGCCACGGTAGGTACTCCAGATATTTTGATTGTTGGCAGTTCAAGGGCACTGCAGGGCATCGACCCGCGCGTGCTTCAATCGGGCTTAGTGCAGCAGGGTTATGCCGACGTGCGCGTATTTAATTTCAGCGTAAACGGCGCCACGGCGCAGGTTGTGAATTTTGTGCTGAGCGAGCTGCTGCCAGCGCTGCTGAGCGAGCCGCTGCCATCCGTCATTGTGTGGGGTGATGGGTCGAGGGCCTTTAACGATGGCAGGCGCGATCGCACTTGGGAAAAGCTGACAGGCTCGCCAGGGTATCGGGCGCTGAGGGGTTGGGATGGCTCTGCTCAGACGTTTTTGCGTGCCCATACAAGTACCGTTACAGCGCGATCTCCGCTGCCAGATATTCCTAGCAACTTAGATGTGTTTGGCTTTGCTGCGGTGGGCGATCGCTTCTTTCCTCAAAGCTACTACCAAGTGTTTCCTAAAGTACAAGGTCGATACGACGGTGCTTATTCGCCCTTTACGCTATATGGGCCGCAAACCGCAGCGCTCGAAGATTTGGCCGCGACAGTGCAAAGGCAAAACTCACAGCTGATATTTGTGAACCTCCCGCTGAGCGATAGCTATTTAGATGACTACCGCCTCTATTACGAAAGGCAGTTTCAGCAGTTCTTGCAATCGCAGGCAGTCGCTTTAGAATTTGACGTGTTAGATTGGCTGACGCTGTGGGAGGCGCCGCGTGCTGTATCTGGCAATGTGCTGTTTGCTGATCCTAGTCACTTAAATCAAGACGGCGCCGCCGCGATTTCCATCCAGCTCTCCCAGTCTCCTGCGCTGCGCGCTGCCTTAAAAAAACTTAGCTCGTCGTACGAATAAAAATACGACTCAAAAGTTATAGCGAAGTGCGGATGCATTCGTAACTCACTTCACTACAGTACTCACTTCACCACACTCACTTCACCACACTACTCCCAGCTCCCTACATCACTCCCAGCTCTCTACCCGAACCACTGCCGAAGCACTTAAGTGATCTAAGTTGCAAAATGTGGCGTAGGGCACAGATACACGCATGAAGTCTTTTTATAGTGTCATCAGCAATCAAAAGGCGTTGCCTTAACGCCGCGCGTAACCTCATCGCATGATTGGTAATGAGAGTGGCCGAGCTAGTCTCGTTAAGCTTCTCTGAGAAAGACCTTTGGGTCAATTCTCCGTGTCTTTAACCTCTTTTTAAAACCTGTCTTACATACCTCTTTAATTATTAATGGAACCCTTGGGGCTTGACTGCGGTCGAGCCTTTTTTTTTGTCTTTTTTGCTCAAGCCTTCGTTTACTCAAGCCTTCTTTTGTCCCACAATTGTCCGGTGACGAGGGCTATTCGTAACTATCTTGGGGGTATCAAAGCCTGCCCGCTGAAAAGCCTCTGCCATGTCCAAGCTAAAGTACTGGTCTAAATAGGGCTCTGTGCTCTTGAGCAGAGTCAGAACGTAGGGTGGCATTTTCACGAACGTATCGCACTGTGGATTCATGTCCATAATGGCCAAGTGTCCGCTGGGTCTTAAGATGCGGTAGGCCTCAGCGATAATGTGATGCGCCGCTGCTGTTGGCAGTTCGTGAAAGACTAAGCACACAGAAACTAAATCGACTGACTCGACAGAGAGGCCCGTTTCTTCAGCCGCCGCGTGAATCCAATGAATCGAGGGCGTTTCCTTTGCTTCTGTTGCTTGCGCCATGTCTTGGGTCATTTGCGGCGCGAGGTGCTTGGCAACGGTCACGAAATAAGGCGATAGATCTATGCCGGTAAGGGCTGCTTCCGGAAAGGTCTCTTGCAGCGTGACGGTGCTACGACCCGCGCCACAGCCCAAATCAACAATGCGCTCAGGTGCTGCGGGTAACATCTCCCGTAACTTTTGGTGATAGCTTTCTCGTAAGCTTGCATCGCCGTTGATACCACCGCGATCATCGGACCAAATGCGGGCATGAACCGCGCGAGCAGCCACATCGACTTCCATCGCCGGTAGCCAGCCCAAATTGCCTTCGTCGTAGGCATGAAAGCTGGTGGTGTAGTAGTCGGGATAGGTGATGTTTGGATTGGCGATCGCCTTTAGATCCTCCTCCCACCCGCCTCGCTCTGCCAGCGTCTTCACTTCCTCACGCCAGTGCACACCCAAATCTTCTGCTCGATCCATCATCATGGTGCGGGCTCTGCTTTTGGCAAATTTTGCCAGTGGCTTAATAGAGAGCAGACCGTTGATAACTGAAGATGCAATTGCGCTCATAAGAAGAACCGGCTAGCAAAAAACAGATGATAAAAATAGCTGTCAAAAAGGCATAACCCTATAAGGAAAAGCTACTCTACAGTTACTGTTAATACGCTCACTCTTCACACTTTCTTATCTTCTACCCCTATGTCCAACGTCTACGCATCGCTGTTCGATCAATCCAGCCGCAAACCTTTTGAACTCCCCGGCGCATATCCTCACTACAACCCTGATAGGCCGGGTCGAGTTGAGCATATTGCCTTAGATCTGACGTTTGACATTCCTAAAAAAAGCTACAGCGGCACCTGCAAAGTTCGCATTTCACCCATTGTTGATGGCATCACTCATCTCATCATGGATGCTGTGGACTTAAAGATTAAAAGCGTCAAAGTCGGCAGCGCAAAGCAAGACTTTGACTACGACGGTGAGCACTTAAACATTTCCCTTAAAACCCCTACCCAGTTTGGTAAGTCAATCACGCTCGTGATTGACTACGCCGTTGAAAATCCCCAGCGCGGTCTCTACTTTGTAGGCCCCGACGAGCATTATCCTGATAAGCCTACGCAGGTTTGGACACAGGGTGAAGATGAAGACTCTCGCTTTTGGTTTCCTTGCTTCGACTATCCTGGACAGCTCGCAACGTCTGAAATTAAAGCGCGGGTCCCTAAAAAATTCCGAGTGATCTCTAACGGAGAGCTCGTGAGCGAAAAAAGTGACGGTGATGAAAAGATCTATCACTGGACGCTAAACAAGGTGCATCCTAGCTATCTGATGACGCTGGCGATCGCCCAATTCGACGAAATTGAAGATGATTGGAACGGTAAGCCCGTCCGCTACTACTTTGAAAAAGGTCGTAAAGCCGAAGCCAAACTCACTATGGGCAAAACGCCACAGATGATGGCGGCGCTCAGTAAATGGTTTGGCTACGATTATCCCTTCGATAACTACGATCAGGTCTGCGTAAGCGATTTCATTTTTGGCGGCATGGAAAATACCACCACAACGCTACTCACCGACCGCTGCATGATTGACAAGCGAGCCGCGCTAGACAACGAGAGAGCGGAGACTCTGGTCGCCCATGAGCTAGCACACCAGTGGTTTGGCGATTTAATTGTGATTAATCACTGGTCGCAGGCATGGGTAAAAGAAGGGGCCGCAACCTATTCAGAAGTGCTGTGGATAGAGGAAACCCTCGGGCAGGAAGAGGCATTCTACTATCACCTTAATCATGCACGGGCGTACTTAAGTGAAGATCGCAGCCGCTATCGTCGTCCGCTAGTAACCCATATCTACAGAGAAGCCATTGAGCTGTACGACCGCCACATCTACGAAAAAGGATCGTGCGTATATCACATGATTCGGATGGAGCTAGGCGATGAGCTATTCACCCGGGCCTTGAGCACATTGCTAAAAGATAACGCTCACAGCACTGTCGAGACGATTGACCTGCTGCGAGCGATTGATAAAGCCACGGGGCGAAATCTGCGCTTTTTGTTCGATCAATATGTCTACCGCGGTGGCCATCCAGATTACAAGGTGGGCTATGTCTGGGATTCGGAAAGTAACCTTGCGAAAATCACAGTCACGCAAACCCAGGTAGAAGACGGTAAGTCTCAGGTACAAGAAGGTCTGTTTGATCTCAAAGTGCCCATTGGTTTTGGCTATGTGGAAGGCGATCAGGTCGACGTGAAGACTCTCAAAGTTCGCGTCCATGAGCGCGAGCAGGCCCTATACTTTCCGTTGGAAAAGAAACCCGACTTCATCAGTTTTGACGTGGGTAACCACCTGCTCAAAACTGTAGAGCTGACTTATCCCATTAACGAGCTAAAAGTTCAGCTCAAGCACGATCCTGACCCCATTTCTCGTTTGTTTGCGGCTGAAGCGCTAGCGAAAAAAGGGAGTCTGGAAGCGGTTTCTGCATTGGCAGCGGCTCTGCAGAATGAGCCGTTCTGGGCCGTACGAGCAGAAGTCGCCGAGCAGCTTGGCGAGGTGAAGCTGGAGCAGGCAGAGAATGCGCTAGTTAAAGGGCTAAAAGATAACCATCCTAAAGTGCGTCGCGCCGTCGCTACCGCACTAGGGGGTGTAAAAACAGCTCAGAGTTACAAGGCACTAAAGAGTATCGTCGAGAAAGGTGATGCGAGCTATTACGTAGAAGCGGTGGCAGCTAGGTCACTGGGCAAAATTGGGACGGCTTCTATCGACGGTAAGGAAAAAGAGAAGAAGACCCTCAAGCTATTAGATACCGTACTCAAAGAACGCGCCGGGTGGAATGAAGTGGTCAGAAGTGGTGCTATCTCTGGCCTAGCCCAGTTCAAAACCTCCGCAGCTGCCCTAGATCTGCTTTTGCCCTACACCGATCTCGGCGTTTCCCAGCCGCTACGCCTAACCGCTATTCGCGCACTGGGTGCTATTTCTCTCGGCCAGGAAAAGCTGGCCATTGAGCGCATCTTAGAAAGACTAGAGGCGCTTTCAAGAGAGGCCTTTTTCTTGACACAGGTGGCCACTGTTGGCGCTTTGGGGCAAATGGAAGTGCGCGGTGCGGTCAAGATATTACGGCAGCTTGCCGAACATAGCCCAGACGGACGCGTGAAGCGACGCGCTGATGAAGCTGCCCAGCGGGTGCAGAAGAAAATCGGCGCGGATAAGGCTTTGGCTGATATGCAGCAAGCGCTGGATGACGTGAAAAAGACGAATAAGGAACTGAAGAGTCGGTTGGAAAACTTGGAGGCTAAAGCCAAGTGAGCGATGCTCCCTACGTGGCGCTTCCCAACGCCGCCATTACCAAAGCTGACATTGAGCGGGCCGCGCAGCGCATCTCTGCCTACATCAGGCGTACGCCTATTTTCAGAGTGCCTGCCGGTGACTGCTATGCCCGCGATCGCTATTCCGATGGCTGTTCAGCTTCTTCAAGTCCAGCCTCTTCAAGTGTTATCAATAATGCGACCCTAAATACAAGCTCAGTGGCGCTGAAGCTTGAATATCTGCAATGCGCTGGATCTTTTAAGGCGCGCGGCGCGTTTCACAACCTTCTCTCTAGAGCGGTTCCCCAGGCTGGCGTGGTGGCTGCCTCGGGGGGTAACCACGGCGTGGCAGTAGCGCTTGCGGCTCGCACGCTGGGCGTTGCTGCTCACATATTCGTGCCGACTATTTCTTCTCCAACCAAACAACAGCGAATTAAACAGCTGGGCGCAAAGCTGATCGTGGGGGGCGATCGCTATGCAGATGCGCTAGCCGCTTCGGTTGAGTTTGCAAAAGAATCGGGGGCGATCGCCATTCACGCTTACAACACCTCCGAAACCCTAGCCGGAGCCGGAACCACCGCTTTAGAGCTTATGCAGCAAGCGCCAAACATTGACACCGTTTTGGTTGCTGTCGGTGGCGGCGGCCTCATCGGCGGCATGGCCGCTTACCTAGAAGAAGATGTCAAGGTTGTTGCCGTTGAAACACAGGGCACACCAGCGCTGCACAGTGCACTTGAAGCAGGGTATCCGGTTCCGGTAGAAACGTCTGGTATCGCAACAGATAGCTTAGGCGCCAGCCAAGTTGGCTCACTGTGCTTTCCGCTCATACAGCGCTTTGTCAATGAAAGTGTTCTGGTCAGTGACGATGCGGTTAGGCAGGCTCAATCCCTGCTTTGGCAGAACTTTCGAATTCCGTCAGAAGCAGGCGGTGCTGCCGCCTTCGCAGCGCTTTCGTCGGGTGCATATCAGCCCGCACCTGACGAAAAGGTTGCCGTTTTAGTGTGTGGCGCTAACGGGGTGATCGCAGACTACGCCAACTCATAAAATTTTCGTTGTCTACAGCAGTGACAGGGCCTAGTCACAGGGCCTAGCTGGTGCGTAACGCGCACGGACAACCTAATATAGCGTTGGTCGCTTGGCTGAGGTACAGTTTCCAGGCTGAAAGCTTTACATGGCAGCGGGCCAAGCGACTAGCGTGTACCGAATACATCCGGTACACGCTATAAACTGATGATT
This sequence comes from Cyanobacteria bacterium P01_D01_bin.105, assembly GCA_039025345.1. Lineage (GTDB taxonomy): Bacteria > Cyanobacteriota > Cyanobacteriia > Phormidesmidales > Phormidesmidaceae > Phormidesmis. The sequence continues at coordinate 16,233 of JBCCOO010000028.1, forward strand.
CTTTTTTGGGCAAACTCCCATTGTCTGATGTCTCTTCATGCTCCCTTTAAGTAGGTCAGATAGGGATGCTTGTCTACATGGGAATTTTCATCAAAATTTAGTTAGAAATCATGAGAAGACGAAACTTTTTAGGGTGCTCGGTTCTATTTTTGGCGAGCGCTACGGTTGCTTGTTCTCCGGTAGCAGCGCCGCCTGCTGCCACTGAGCTACCTGCGCTACGTCTGGCGGTGACTGATGTCAGTGGTGAGGCAGAGCTAGAAAAAAATTATGGAGAGTTTAGGGCTGCGATCGCTACTGCGCTAGAGACCGATGTAGAGTTTGTGCCCGTAGATAACTACACGGCTGCGACCGTAGCCCTCAAGCAAGGAAAGATTGATTTAGTGCTGGCAGGCCCTTCCGAATATGTGGTGATCAGTTCTCGCACCAATGCTGTGCCGGTTATCGCAGTTACTCGCCCCAACTATCAGTCCGTTCTCGCCATCCCAGCCAACAGCGACGTCTCAGAGGTCGCCGGTCTCGAAGGCAAATCAATTGCCATGTCAGATATTGGCTCAACCAGTGGCCACTTAGGCCCTACGTATTTGCTAATGGAAGCCGGCCTCGACCCCAAAGCGGATGTCACGGTGCAGATGTTGGGAGATGACGGCAGCGCTGCGGCGCTTAAAACCGGAGATGTTGAGGCTTGGGGCGGTTCGGCAACGGACTTTAACGACCTACTAGCTGACGAGTCAAATACTTTCAAGGTGCTACTAGAAGGGCCACCGCTGCCCAGCGATGTAATGCTTGCTAGCAGCAGTGTTGACGCCGCTGTTTTAGACATTGTTCGAGAGCGAATGCTAGATGCCGAAGCGGAGATCGTAGGGGCACTTGCTGCTCATGAAAGTAAGTACGTGGGTTCGACCTTGGAGCCAGCTTCAGACAAAGACTACGACTCGATTCGAGCGGTTTATCAAGCGATCGGTCAGGGCGAGCTTGTGCAGTGATTCAGAACGTTACGGTAAGCCTAAACAAACCCATTCCTTCACTAAGCCGATGGCTACGTCAGAACATGGGCCGACTGGGGATTGCTCAAAAAATTAGTTACACCTCTGCTTGTAGCTTGGGGATTGTGATTTTAGGTGTTGCGGGCGGCTTAGTGCTGGGCGATCAGCAGCAAAAACAGGCCCTTGATCGCCTGCTACTGGCAAATGAGCAGCGCCGCCTGCTCAATGAGCTGGAAAGAGGCGTGTTAGAGGTGCGATCACACCCTCAGCGACTGCAGACGGTAATTGGCGATTCGGTCTGGTTTCAATACGAAACCGTCAAGTTTACAGACGATGTTCGGCAGGTGTTGACGCTATCTGAAGATATCGTTGCCTTTACCACCACCACGCCACAAAAGACGGGGCAAAAGACAGGACTAGGTGATGAAACACTGCTGGAGCTAGCCGCTGACTACGAAACCACCACCCGCAGTTATCAGGCAGTTATTACGGCGCTTTGGCAGGATATCGATCCGGCTAATGTCTCTCAAACCAATGTTTTAGCGGTACAGCAGGCGCTGCTAACTGCCACCACGAAAGGTGAATTGGTGCAACTAGGCGTCGCCTTTGAGCGGCTCTCAGAAACTTTGCGGCAGAGCATTAAAACGGCTGAAGCAGAATATGCTCAGGCAGAGCAAACCTTTGATTTGACCCAACAGTGGCGATCTCAAATCATTCTTTTAAGCATTTTGCTCTCGGTCTTGGCTGCCATCTTATTGTCATTGCTCACGAGCCGTACCATTGCTCGCCCCGTTCAAACCGTTACGCGAGTTGCGGAGCAGGTGACTCGCGACTCTAACTTTGACTTGCAGGCGCCACTCGTCGCTCAAGATGAGATTGGCACTTTAACGGTCTCTCTCAATCAGCTCATCCAAAAGGTTAAACACCTGCTTGAGGAAAATGCGCAGCGAGCCAGCGAGCTAGAGCAGGCCAAAGAAGCCGCAGAAGTTGCCAACCATGCCAAAAGCGAATTTTTGGCCAACATGAACCACGAGCTAAGAACGCCCCTTAACGGCATTTTGGGCTACGCTCAAATTCTTAATCGCGACGGTCACCTCAGCAAAGAGCAAACCAAGGGTATTACCATCATTCGTCAGTGCGGCGAACATTTACTGACGCTGATTAACGACATTTTGGACTTAGCCAAAATCGAAGCTCAGAAAATGGAGCTGTGTCCTCAAGATTTCAATCTGCCCAGCTTTTTAGAAACGACGGCAGAAATTTGCCGCATTAAGGCCGAGCAGAAAGGAATTGGTTTTAATTTCGCAGTCGCTGAAAAGCTACCGCCCGCTGTTCACACTGACGAAAAGCGGCTGCGGCAGGTACTGCTAAATCTCTTGAGCAATGCTGTTAAGTTCACCGATATTGGCTCCGTAATGCTGGAAGTCACGCCGGTAGAGACTTCAGACAATACGCCAACAGACAACTACCCCTCAATGCTGCGCTTCAGCGTGCGAGATACAGGAATTGGCATCAGTGCGGAGCGACTAGCACATATTTTTAGACCTTTTGAACAGGCCGGTACTCGCGATCGCAACGCCGAGGGCACTGGTTTGGGGCTTGCGATCAGTCAGCAAATTATTGCCATGATGGGTAGTCATATCCAGGTAAAAAGTCAGCCAGGACAAGGCAGTCAATTTTGGTTTGATTTGAGCCTACCGCTCGTTGATGAGATTGACGCTTCGGCGGCGATCGCGCCGTCTCAAATCAGCCTAGCAACCGGCTATGAAGGCAAAAGACGAACCATTTTGGCAGTGGATGATCGCCATGAAAACTGCTCTGTGCTCGCCAGCATGTTAGAGCCTTTGGGCTTTGAGGTGATGATTGCGCAAGATGGGAAAGCAGCGATCGCCGCCGCCACATCGTCTCCGCCAGACTTGATCATCACAGACATCGCCATGCCCGTTCTCGGCGGCATAGAAATGACCCAGCACCTGCGTCAACAGCCAGTCTTGCGCCACATCCCTATCATTGCCGTCTCCGCCACCTTGTCTCACGTTAAGCCTCAGGAAACGCTAGACGCCGGTTGCGATGCTTTTTTAGCAAAACCGCTTGACCTAAACGCCCTACTAAAGGAAATACAGCGACTGCTAAAGCTGACCTGGATCTATGCAGCGCCTTCCTCAGGCCCGACTCAGCCTGATACAGCCGAGATAGTCATTCCTGCTAGCGAAGAATTAGGCACTCTGTACAAGGCCGCTCAAGGCGGTTTTATAGACGACATTTGCCAAGAAGCCGCGCGCCTAAAGCAACAAAATGCCAGCTATACCCCCTTCGTCAACCAATTAATTGCCCTCGCCGAACAGTTTGAAGACGAAGCCATAGTCCAGCTAATCGAGCAAAATTTGTAGCACCCCAGATAGGACTTCAAACATACGCCCCAGAAAGCACCCCAGGTTTATCCCTATGTCTCCTGCTCCCACACAACAATTCTCGCAAGCTCAAAGCACGATTCTGATTGTCGATGACAACCCCACCAACATTCAAGTTCTCTTCGACGTGCTAAAAGCAGCGGGATATCGATTGGCCGTGGCCAAAAGCGGTGAAAGCGCTCTGAAAAGACTTCAGAGCGGGCTGCCAGATCTGATTTTGTTAGATGTGATGATGCCAGGTATCAACGGGTTTGAGACCTGCCGCCGCCTAAAAGAAAACGAGGCGACTCAGGATATTCCGATCATCTTTATGACCGCGCTTTCTGATGCAGTAGACAAAGTTAAAGGGCTGAGTCTAGGCGCTGTTGACTACATTACTAAACCGATTCAGAGCGAGGAAGTGCTCGCTCGAATTCGCGTTCACTTGCAGCTGCGACAATTAAATCGCACGTTGGAGAACCAAGTCGCCGAAAGAACCGCCCACCTAACAGACGCGCTGGAGGAGCTGAAACAAGCTCAGTCGCAGCTCGTGCAGAGTGAAAAAATGTCTTCTTTAGGGCAGCTAGTTGCTGGGGTTGCTCACGAAATTAACAACCCGGTCAATTTTATCTACGGCAATATACAACCGGCAGCCAACTATGCTCAAGACCTAGTGCAGCTAGTCGATCTTTTTTGTCAAACCTACCCCACCCTCACCCCAGAACTACAGCAAACGCTTGAAGAGACTGATCTTCCCTTTTTGCGAACAGATTTGCCAAAGCTCCTGGACTCCATGAAGGTAGGTGCAGAGCGCATTCGCGAGATTGTGCTGTCGCTGCGTAACTTTTCTCGCTTAGACGAAGCAGACGCTAAACCCGTGGACTTGCATGAGGGCATTGATAGCACGCTGCTAATCTTGCAAAATCGTACAAAATCAAACGTAGGTGGCTATGAAATCAAAATTACAAAGAACTACGGCCAGCTTCCACAGGTAGAATGCCACGCCAATCAAATCAATCAGGTCTTGATGAATCTACTCAGTAATGCGCTAGATGCCTTGGATGAGTCAGTCAGTCAAGGACACACGACCAATCCCGAAATCACGATTCGCACGGAAGAAAAGGAGGCGTCAGTGCAAATTTCAATCACAGACAACGGCCCTGGCATTCCTCCAGAGATTCACAAGAACCTGTTTGATCCGTTCTTCACAACCAAACCTGTCGGCAAAGGCACAGGATTGGGCCTTTCCATTAGTCAGCAAATCATTGTAGAACAACACCAAGGCACCCTCACCTGCAACTCAACCGCTGACGGTGGCACGACCTTTCAAATAGAGCTTCCCATTCGTCCGCGCTCAGCGCCGTCTGAGCCAGCGCCGTCAAAATTGGCTAGCCCAAGCACTGTTCCTATTTCTAGTGTGGATGAAAAAACACCCGCGATGCTATAGCCAAATAGCATCGCGGGTTCGATAAGAAAGATTTTGGACGAAGACAAAGTCCTTAGAGAGAATACTTAAAACCGATGCCTATGAGCGATTTTGAGCGTTGATCTCATCTAAGATTGCCTGCGCACCTTGTTTGCGTAAGCGCTCAGCGAGCGTTTTACCCATTTCTTCTGCATCAGCAGGTGCACCAGTCACCGTGTCTGTAATCATCTGCTGCCCATCCAAACTCGCCACAATTCCCTTTAGCGTTAGCGTATCGCTTTCAAGGCTGGTATTCACACCAATCGGCACCTGACAGCCGCCTTCTAGCTCGCGCAAAAAGGCGCGTTCTGCGTAGCAGCGGTGAGCAGTAGGCTCGTGTTCTAGGACTTTGAGCAGTTTCAAGATATCGTCATCGCCCTGACGACACTCAATGCCGAGTGCGCCTTGACCTACGGCGTGAAGAGAGATGTCAGCTGGGAGAATTTGGTGGATGCGATTGCTCATATCCAACCGGTTCAACCCGGCTGCTGCCAAAATAATCGCATCGTATTCGCCCTCATCGAGCTTACGCAAACGGGTGTTCACATTGCCGCGAATATCTTTGAACTGGAAGTGAGGATAGTGATGACGAAGCTGGGCGAGGCGTCGCAAGCTAGAGGTGCCAATGACCGTGCCTTCTGGCAGCGTATCGAGCTGCTTGTCCTTGTGTTTTTCGTTCACCACCATCGCATCAGCGGGATCTTCTCGCTCAGTCACGCAGCCCAACCGTAAGCCTTCTGGTAGCTTGGTTGGCAAATCTTTTAGCGAATGTACGGCAAAGTCAATCTTGCCGCTGAGCATGTCGTCTTCTAGCTCTTGGGTGAAGAGTCCTTTATCGCCAATTTTAGACAGCGCGACGTTCAAAATTTTGTCGCCCTGCGTCTCCATCGTCGAGACCTCAAAGTTAATGTCGGGAAAGGCTTTTCCTAGCTCTGCCTGTACCCAGTGCGTCTGCACAAGGGCGAGCTGGCTTTTGCGAGAACCGATCCGGACGGTACGAGTGGCAACGTTGGAAGACATACTAAAGGAGGCGTTTGCTATGGTGATAACCACAAAATTATTGCGGTGACCACAAGATTACCGCAATTAAAGGCCCTTCATTCACCATTGGCCCGGTATCAGCCCCAGTTCTCAATAAAACATAAAGCCCTGTAAACAAACGTGTACTTTTCGTTACGCAAAACGGCCCTACTCAGGGCAGTTTCTGGCCTTGCCCTGGGCCTATCGTTGGCCGTTGGTTCTCTCGGTGCAGCCTCTGCTCAGCAAATTGGCCCCCAACTTCGTCAGCGCTTTCTCTCTGATCCACTAACCGAAACGCCTCGCGATTCGCTACTGCCGGAAATCCCGATAGAGCGGGCGCTAAGTCCGTTGGAGCTAAGCGCCCTCGAAGCAGATCTGCAAGCGCTTGATCAGGTCGCGCAGCAGCTATTCGTCAACGGCTTTGCAGATGAGGCTTTTGGGCTATGGCTGCGATCGCTGCGGCTCAGAAGAGCGTTTGGCCCGGTGGAGGAGTTCAATAATATTCAGCGGATTGCTGAGATCGCTTGGAATGCGCAGCGCCCGGTAGAAGTGCAGCTCTTGACGCTGCGAACCCGAGAGATTTGGGATACTGTGCAGGCTGCGTTAGGGCTAGTGCCCGATGAGCTGGCGGCAGAAGACCCTGCGGACGGTTCACAGCCTGCTCAGCGACTAACCAGCGGAGATGCCGCTTCTGATGTGGCCGTTTTGGAAGCGCTGGCGCAAACGTTTATCACGCTGAGAGATGTTGAGTCTAGCGTCGAGGTATATCAGCAGTTGATTGTGCTCAGCGATCGCCAAAATATCGATACCACTATTCAAGAAGTTGATCTGGCTGAACTCCATCTGAGCTGGTTCCAGTTTGCTGAAGCCGCTGATGTCTATCTCGCATTGCTCACTGCCGCCAAAGCTAGCGGGAATCAACAGCAGCAGGTGGCCTATCTCAAGCCGCTGATTTATAGCTACCAGCAGGCTAATTCTTTGCTGAATGCTACCAAGGCGCAAACAGAGCTATTGGCGCTATATCAAGTGCAGGGCGAAGCGGAAAAATTACCGGTGCTTTTGCTGGCGATCGCCCAAAACTACCGCGCCCTCAATCAGCCTAAAAACGCTGTTACCTATTACCGTGCGGCCTACAGCGCAGCTCAAAGTCTCGACCAATTCAGTGTCTCTGCGCAAGTTCTCAAAGATTTGGGTGCGCTGTATAGTGCGATCGCCCTCAATGAGCAAGCCCTGGGTGCATATGAGCTGCTAGTGCCTGTAGAAGAGCAGGCGTACAACACTTACGGCGTCATGGAAGCTTATGACAACATTGGGCAGCTTCAGCAGCGACTAGGCAATACTGTTGAGGCGCTCCAAGCATTTCAACAAGGTCTTGTTGCCGCAAATCAGCTAGGTGTCAGAGAAGACTATTTTATTGAGCAGATTGAAGCGATCTCCCAACCCTAGCAGCTCCTCCCTTACACTGCTGACAACAAAACAACATTTTGGTAAGTTCTGTGCCCAGCTTTATCACTAGCCTCAACATTAGCGACAAGACTTTTTTGCTCATCATCGCTATCGGCGCGCTCAGCGGCCTGCTCATCGGTCTCCAAGAAATTGGCTTCGACTGGCTGCTCAACAAAACTTGGATGGGCTGGCGAATTACGCTCAAAAAAATCGCCTTCAGTACTCTTTCACTAAGTGCTCTCTTTGGCTTTGGTGCCTATGCGATTATTGCGTGGCAGCCGATTCCAGCTATGCAGATGCCTGCGCAAGCAGCGATCTCTCTGTTTATAAAAATCGGTATTTTAATCAGCGTCGTCACACCGATTAGTGGGCAGCTGATGCTGCGGGTGAGCGATCGCGATGCTTCTAACGACTCTTAATCAGCTTTAAGATTAATCAGTTTTAAGATTCAGCCTTACTGGCCGCTGCCAGCGCACATCGCGCAGCGGCAAGGCTTAACTTAGCTTGTTCAATGGGTGACAGCGTCTCCCACTCGGCTTCTCTCACGGATTTGACCGTCACTGCCACAATTTCATCAGTGCTCTGGCCGCGCATCGCCATTGCCATTGGCCTTGCCATCACCTGTAAATCAGCGGCTGCCATCTCGTCTAATATTTCCTGGGCGCAAGCGACCATCTGATTCACCATCGATTCCCCGTTAGCAGCAATCTGCTTTGCCTTGCGAGTAATTCGAGCAATTGATTCTGCCGGAATCCGCCCTGCAAACATTTGCTGAAAAGCAGACGATTGAGTCTCGGCCGCTTCGCCCCAGATTTGACTCAGCTGTCCCGATAGCGCCTGCCATCCCTGCACTGCCTCAGCCTCAGAAATTTCAAGCATCTGTCCAGCGGCCTCTGCGGCTTCGGCATACTCAGGCGATTCATCCATCCTCCACGGATAGGCCTCAGTCGTCAGCACAGACTGTAATAGCTCGGCTTCGGCGTTGGAAATAGCAGCGTCAGCGCTGCTGCCTTGATTGTGCTGAGGAGAAGAAGGATTAGTCATAGTTGCACTTAACTGATGTCGCAGAATTGTGATTTCGCAGAATTGTAACGTGTGATAGCAGGGGATACAGCTGGGTATAGCAGGGTTCCGCAAAAAAGCAGCGGCAAAGATGAGAATTATTGGTCTACGGTGAATTCTTCTACAACAAATTCTAGGAGCTGCCCTTCCGACTGACTGCCAAAGCGAATCTGGGTTCCAGGCAGCAAAGCCGTTTCTTGCCGATGTACCTGTCGCCACTGATCGCCTCGTTCTCCGGCAGGCTCTAGATAAAAGGTGCCGTAGCGGGAGTTATCCCGTAGGAAATAGGCTGTCTCTAAGCCATCACCTGGACGCTTAGAGGTAACCCGGCGATGAAAGATTTCAGCATGGCTGCTAGATACCCACGGTTCGGAAATGACGAGATCGTTCTCTTCGGGCTTGCGGCCTATACGCATTACATCGCTGTAGATAGGCCAGGTTTGTTTAGGATTGTCAGTATTGCGCAGCATCGCCTGTTGACGGCGGGGTAAAAAGTTGCTGTGTTCGTTGATTTGGGTGGTTTCTTCACTCAGTAGCAGCGCGCCGTCGTAGTTGGGATGCATGTATAAAACAGGCAGTGTCCAAGCAGGCTGATTGAAGTGATAGAGGGTCAGCAGATGCTGACGGGCGATCGCCACCGCCTCATCTACCGGCTTTCGTTCAGCCAACGCCTGCGAAAATACCTGAATAAAGCTAATCGCCTCTTCATCGGCAATCGAATCTCGCATCGCGACGACTGCCGGAACGCCATAGTGCAGCAACACTTCTGCCAAGCTACTGCGTGGTAAAACGGCCTGCTGATTTTCTTCGGGCTGAGCGCCCCAACACGTATTAAAAACAGCGAGCTTTACCTTGGCGCGGGTAAGCACCTGCGCCAGTTCCGTTCCACTGAGGGTCGCATCCGATAAAAACAGCAGCCCGCCATCTGGCCCCGGAACACCGTGCCCAGCGTAAAAGAAGACATTGTAGCCCCCTTTTTCGACGGCGCTGCTTAACTCAGCTGCGCTCGGTTGAAGCAACACCTCTACCGTTCGTTGCGCCGTAGGCCGCATACTTAAGTCGCTGCTTTGTTCCAAGATTTTCTTGAGCAGAACAGCTTCTTGGCCAAGCTGCAGCCTGTCTCCCTCATCTTTGGCTGTCTTCGGTGAGTCAGGTTCCCCAACAACTGTTTCCTCTCCAGGGCTGTCTTTGCCAATTACTAGCAAAATCTTCAGCGACTTAGCCAACACGCTTGGCTCTAGTCGGTCTACATCGCTGCTGGTTCGGCTGACCAAAATTTTTCGATTTAAAGACAGTGCGCGGCTACCGGGCTGCGGTTGCATAATCTCCCACGGGAGGGCGATGAGTTCGGGATCGCGAATTTCGAGCCGTAGACGCAGTGGCGCTTCTTGGCCAATGGCGATTCCTTGCGATTGCTCGAAGCTACTCTTAATAGGCCCCTCAAACAGCCACCGCCATAGCTGAATGCCTAAATTCTGCATGTATCGGCTGCTGAAGTTGGTGGGCTGACCGTTAGAGTCCTCGGGTGTCTCAGCCAGATCTTTTAACACAAACTGAGGCACATACGCCGATGGAATATGCGGCACCTGGGGCAGCCCTCGCAGCGAAAAGAGAGACTGCCACTCTTGCCAAGCCTGAACCAACTGAGCACTCCATAACCGGTCGTGGTGAACGTGTCCGCGTGGATGCGGCGCTCTAAGCACCCAGATAGCCAACCGATCACCTTGCTGCAACCTATCGACAGCCACCCATAAGCATAAGTCTTCTTTTTCCAGCATTAGCTCTCACAGCGCCCTTGCTGCGTCGGCTCTAAGTCTTGAATATTGTCGGATACAGCGGCTAGCTGTGAGACCACAGCCCAGCCCTCGGCATCAGGCGATAGAATAAGCGGCTGATTAATATTGTCTGCCAGTGGTTCCCCCTCAGTTGGTGATGCTGCTGGTTCATTCGTCTCACTCGGGGCATCTGCAATCGACTCTCCTGAGGGGATAGAGCATAGCTTTACCCGTGCCCATGCGGTCTCTTCCGCAGTCCGCTGTTCCAATACTTGTATGATGCCGCCCGTTGGAATGGATCCTGGAATGTCATTTGGGCCAACGGTTGGGTTGGGATATAGCACCAGCTGCTGAGCACTTGCCGCCTCTCCTGCAGATGTGGTTGTAGATGTATTGGCAGATGGACGCTCGGCTGGAATATCAGTCTGTCGGATCCGCAGATAGCTGCCTGCGCTCAAGTCTGCCAGCGGCTCAGGGGTAGAGACCGCTGCTGTTGTATCTTCTGTGGGCTCACCTGAGGGAGTAATCACGGCAGGCGGCTGAGCATTTTCGGTGTCAGACGCTGATTTGAATCGCCAGCTGAGACCCGGAAACAAGAAGTATAAGACAGTGCCTGTGATCGCCAGCAGTCCTAGCAAGAGCCCAATATTTTTGACGCGATTGGAGGTATGGGCTGTTGCTCTGCCAGCAGTTGTTCTATCCGCTTGGTTTTCATCTGCCCAATCATTCTGGGCGTCGTTATGGGCTAGCGTAGGGCGGCTAGTCTGCGTAGGTTCGCTTATCTGCGAAGGCACTGAAATAATGCGGGTAGTGCCACGATTGGCCCCCCTGACGGTGCTTTTCTGCGCAACGGGTTTTGCCCCGGTTTTAACTGTGTTTGCAGAACTATTGACTAACTCTCTCGGCAGCATCCGCTCTGACGATCTCACTACCTGGGTTCTCAACAGCCCGACTGTGACATTGTCATGACCGTTGCATTTGTTGGCCAAGTTCATGAGCTGCTGCCCTGCTTCTGCGGTGGCACCGTCAGTGGTTACAAGGGGTTGCAACACCTTCTGCCAAAACTGCTCGACGCGATCGCCATCACTCAAGCCATCCGAGCACAGCAAAAACACACAGCTCTCATCTAGCACAAATCGCTGCACCGTTGGCCGCAACGTCTGTGACGAATTCATTCCCAACGCTTGAATGAGCGACCCTGCCCCCGGCTGCATCAATACTTCACGGTATAAGCTGCCACCCAATCGCACTTGCCGCGAAGCTACATCATCGTCGAGGGTAACCTGCTGGCAGTTGCGAGGCCCAATTCTGTAAGCGCGGCTATCTCCTAAGTGCGCAATATAGACATCTGCGCCTTTCACCAACGCCATGACTAAGGTCGTTCCCATCCGATCACGGGCTTGCCGTTGGGCCTGATCGTTCTGCGCCGAGATCTCATCATTAGCGGCACAAATCGCTTCTTCTATCGCCAATGTTAGCTGCGTCGAGGTGAGTTCTGTTTGATAGTTGCTGAGCAGCGGTTTTAGCCGAGACTCTATCGTGCTGATCGCTAGCTTAGAAGCCACGTCTCCGCCTTGATGCCCGCCGATGCCATCACACACAATCAATAGCTGAGGTGCTTGCTGAGTTTGCTCACTCGATAATGTCAAACTCGTCCCGCTCGCTGGGTAGCAGGCATCTTCATTTCGTTTGCGCGTTGGCCCTTGATCCGTATAGACCACCACGTCGCAGCTCACAACTTGGTCTATGGCACATTCAGAAACCGCCTGGCTCAGCTGTTCTGTTAGCTGTTCTGCATTGAGCTGCTGCCGCTCTAGCTGCTCACACAATCTATTTAAAAAGGCCCTGATTGACTGATGTGCGCTGTCGGCTAAGGGCTGCCAATAGCGCCCCAGGGCCATTAACGTTGGTGGTTTTGTTGGTTGGAGCTTTGCCCGAACATGGGTCGAGGCAACTGGCAAAGACATCAATTCCAACAGGCGGACAACGGCGCCATCCACCCGCACAAACTCGTCGGTGAGCAGCGTCGAAGCCACCTGTTCTGATTGAAAAGCCGTCCAAAGCTGAGAAATTTGATGCAGCCAGCTCAGCTGTCTTAGGGGAGGTGCCTCTGCCCATCTTGCAGACAGGGTGGGGAGCTGCGTGGGGATCACTGATTTGCCTGCTTCTGCGACAGCAGGCGTAGACAGAGCGCTAGACTCTAGCATCAGCACATAGTCATCGGCAGAAGCTCGCATCACCGCGTAGGGCTTCGGCGTATGCACTGGGTAAGCCGACAGATGCAGATAAGGCTGCAAAAACTCCGGTAGCTCTGCCAGTGTCTCAGGGACGACGCCTGGGTACGTATCCAAAAATATGCGATTACGCTTGAGCAGGTAGCGATTTCTATAAAGATCACCCGGTCTCAGTGTGGACAGCGATTTCCCTACACCCCATAGGTAACGATGGGGTAGTACTGACTGACACGCCTGACAGACTTCATTGCCTTCAGGATTCAAGGTCTTGCAGCTAGGATTAGGGCAATTAATCACTGAAACAATACGCCGAAGTAACGTATTCCGAAGAACGTATGCCGAAGAAGGTACGCTAAAAGAGGCGCTGTCGAAGAAAATACACCTCGGTCAAAATAGCTATCAATCATCAGCATGACTACCTACTACTCAGAAGGTGCCCCTTCAACAACACGGGGCAACCCCATGCTGTAGTTCAAGACACGGCTATCTAGGTTGTAGCTAATGTCTCCTGACTGTAGCAGGGCACGTACGAAATGCTCTAAATCCGAGCCGATGCGGCGTAAGTTGTAGTCTGTTAGGGCCTCAGAATCATACGCTTCCACAAGGCGATCAAATTCTGCATAGACTTTCTTGAGTGCCTCATCACTCCAAACCAACTCATTTTCAGGATCTATATCCAGCGTTAGCTCTGTCTCACTCGGAACCAGCTCATTGTTCTCAACTGTTGCTGCATAGATAAGGACGTGACGGGTTGTAGATTTTAGCAACATATATATATGACTCCGAACCGAGACTCGCGATCAATGCTGGCGAATACCGCACCATTGTAAACGCTTAGCTCCTGCCTACGATGTGTTTCTCTGTATCTAATATTGCTAGATGCTGTCATTGCTAGATTTTGTGATTTGTGACCTACTTAAAGCTTCTGCTCATTCGTCATGCTCAGTCCCTTGGCAACGTTCAAAAAATTATGGAAGGGCAAAGCTCTACGGCACTGTCTGTAATGGGGCAGCATCAGGCCAAGCAGTTGGCCCACTGGCTGCAAACCTCAACGAATTTGCCAACACATCTTTACAGCAGTCCTCTGATGAGAGCGCAACAAACCGCTGAGGCGATCGCCACTGCCCTCAGTGCCACACAACACTCTTTTATATACACAGAAACCACTGCCCTTCATGAACTGCACCTTGGCATTTTTCAAGGGCTAACGTGGCCGCAGGCACAGGTGCAATATCCAGATCTTTGCAGGCAGCTCATGGCAACGCTGACGTGGTGTCCTATTCCCCAAGCTGAAACCCCACTGGCGGCAAGAAACCGAGCGCAGTCTTGGTTTAACCACATATTAAATAGTCATGCAGCGGGTGACGTTATCTGGGCAGTGTCTCACGAAGGCTTTTTGCAGCATCTAATTGCTGTGGTGATGGGCTGCGATCACACATGGAAAATACAGGTCGCTCACACCGCCATCTTCGAGTTTTGGCGTTTTCATCCTACGGCCAGCCAAAGCGCTATTGCCGACGAAGCTACAGATGGTTGCAGCTGCAACCTAGACTGCTCTAACCCAGACGACTTCAATCCTGAGCTTTGGATGCTGCACCGCTTCAACGATTGTCAGCACTTGAGTGAACACCACATCTGAGCGAACACTTGCATAGTAGACCTTTCAACGTCAGAGCGGTTGAAGTCAATGACTTATGTTCAAAGCCAGTGCGTTTGAAGTCAGCCAGTGCGTTTGGAGTCAACCGGCGACGTCCACTTTTCAGGTATTCTCGTATAGCGATCACTTCCCTGCAAATGGCCCCTCTCGATGATCTAATGAAAGGAAGCTCAGTTAATCCAGCTACTGAAACGTTTGGGCAAGCCCGTCAGGGCAGCGTTGCAGCTATTATTCAAGTGCTGAATGAACGCCTTTCTGACGTTGGCATTCGTACGCGCGCAGTGGTGGCTGATGGTATGTTGCAGCTGCTCTGCGAAGCAGACACCGCAGACAAGCTAGAGCAAGCGTCTACTGTAGAGCGGGTTCGCAGCGAGCTAGAGCGAATTAGTCCGCAGCGAATCAAGCGGGTCAAAATCAACAGCCGCATTGTGCGAGAAGAGCAGCTGCTGTGGCTTGAAGAAATTAACCGAGATCCCGAGAATGCTTTGCTTTGGTCAGAGATCATTACGCTGAAGCGGCCCTTTTTTGTGAAGCGGTGGCTGCGCGATCGCAATCTCAAGCCGGGTGGCCCTGTCTTTAAAGACCTCACTGCCGATGAGCCTGCCCAAAGCAGCCTCCCTAGCAAAGTTATCGGGGGGCTCGGGTTAGTGGCTCTCTTGCTCGGTGCAGGCTGGCTGTTTAGAGAAGATCTTAACGGCATTATTTCAGCAAATAACGCTGTGAATGATGCTGAAAGTGCTCAGTCCACTGCGCTTGCAGATGGTGCCGAGCCGTTTCAGGAAACGCAAGCTCCTGAAACGGCTCCTGAACAGCCCGCTGCCGACCCGGTAGAAGGCGATCGCACCGCTGATACAACACCGCCCGCTGCGCCTACTTCAACTGACCCGTCGCCTGCCGGCAGCCAGCCAGCCACTCCACCAGATAACGCACCATCGACTAACGCACCACCGCCTAACGCCACAGATTCTTCGGATAACGACCCATCTGAGGCGTTTGCAGAAGCGGTCCGCGTTGCAAATCAAGCGGCAGCAGATGGACAAACGGCGAGTACTGCAGCGGAATGGCTAGACCTAGCCGCTCGGTGGCAGCGGGCTTCCGACTTGATGAAAACGATTCCTGCTAGTAGCGAGCAGTACGCAGTCGCAAAAGATCGCATCACAACCTATCAGCAAAACAGCCAAGCTGCGCTTCAAGAGGCCACCTCACTTCAGGCCCCATAACCTAGGTCGCGCTGGGCCTAGGCTTCATGACTAATTCCATTACCCTAGAATCTGGTATCGATACGTTCTACTGCCGTCCCTTACTCAAGGCTGACGCCTCGAAACGTTTTGGCGCTAGCTTTAGGCGCAACGGGGGCACGGTCAATTTTTTGCGATCGCAGCCGATGGCTTTGAAAATGCTTCTGCCACTCCGTCGGCGCATTCAGCGTTTCACCACCGTGCTTGGTTAACCTTGTGCGCACCTGACACAGCACGGGCGTGTTCACACAGGCCCCCGAAATAATCACTTGTCCCTTCGTTAGCGCAGGCAGTTCTTTGAGCAAATCGCGCCCTGCTGCCTCCACTCCATACTTCAAGCTTTCTTGATCCACCGGATTCACAATCCGCATCAAAAACTGACTCATACACTGACTCAGCACATCCGAATCCAGCTTTCCAGGCCGTTGGGTAATGAGACCCACCCCCAGGCCAAACTTACGCCCCTCACTCAAAATCGTGCGCAAAATCGCTTTACAGCGAGACGGTTCTTTCGCTGGAGCAAACCGGTGGGCTTCTTCTACTAGGGTAAACACCGGGTAGGGCAAATAGTTCTCATCCCCTTCTTCTATTTTTCCTCGCTCTGTATTGATGCGGGCCTGGTAGCTTTGGCGCAGCACGGCCGCACAAATCACCTGCTGCTCTTCCTGAGAAATCTCATTCATTTGCAGTACCGTGACTCGCCCTGGCTCGAACAAATCCTTCGGCGCGAGGTGATTGGTCTGATGAAAATACTGGGAGTTAGCCAGCTTTTCTAACTTCCACTCAATCGCGGGCGCAGAAGAGCCCGTTTTAGGATTGCCTTCTTCATCTTCAGTGGTGTCGGATTCGTACACAGACGCAATCAGATCGTCCACATTCCAACGGTACTCGCCGCCGCCGCTGCGCCTGTGCTTTTTCAATCGGATAAAGGCTTTGCTCAAAATGGCCTGCTGGCGATCGCTCATCTCTGGCAGCAGCATGAGTACATCGTAATAATCCAGCGACGACATCCGAATACTGATATCGTCTGGCGTCAAAATTTTCACATCGGGTGTGTAGCCGTCATCGCCTAAAAAACGGCGATTTCCCCGCATTTCAGCCAGCGTGCCGTACTCACCATGGGGATCAAAAATCAGCACCGCTGCCCGATTGTAGGGGCGCAAAAATTCCTCAATTAAAACGCCAGCCGTGTAGCTTTTCCCAGAGCCGGTTCCCGCCAGAATCGCCATGTGTGTACTCACCAGCTCTTTAACATCCAGCGCCACCGGCACTGCGCCGCTAGGCCGGAGCAACAGCGAGCCGACTTCAGCCGAACCGACCTCTCCTGGCTGCTTCTTATTCACGACGTGCAGTAAGGTTGCATCGTCTACGATGGCAACTTTACTGCCTGGATCAGGCGTAATGCGGGGGTTAATGAATCCTAGTGCGGGGTGGAAGTAACCGATGACATCGACAGTGACTTCATAGATCTCGGGGCTGGGATAGGAAAATCCGACTAGGGCGGCGATCGCCTCTGGGCTAATCTCAGTGTCTGCAAAAATGCGATCCGGCAGGTGATCGCTGAGCCGACGATCAGAAATCTTGCCTAGAATCCGTAGCTTATCGTTACCGCTCTCTGCTCCATCCCTTGCTGAACCGACGCCCTCTAATCGACCTTCTAATCGACCCGCCTCTGTTTTCGGATTAGGCACCTCATAGAACACAAACTCGCCAATTTTTACATGACGATTATCTGCCGTAATAAAGAGGTATTGGTTGCCATCTTCTCCTGGACCTTTAACTGTTCCAATGACTGGGGAAGATCCAGACGAGTGACCATTTGCTGAAGCGTTCACCATTGCAGCTATCACGCAAGATATTTCACAGTTGTTTATAGCAGGTATAGCGGGGCTTTGCCGCAATAACCCATACAAATTTACTATTTCAAACCCTTTCTACAGCGCTTGTTTTATTTAAAAATGTTGCTATTGTTAAGCATGAGTCCTTTTACCTAATTTCTATTGCACCTAGCCTCTGAGCAGTATCCCTGCTTAAGCCCTCGCACCGTTAATTTCAGCGCAGTCTAATTGCAAAACCTAATTGCAGAACCTATATTGCAAAACCGTTATGCAAAACTGTCTTGTTGGTTGCAGAGATTCCTGGTTAGCTGCAGATAGATTTAGATAGGATTGGCTCAATGGCATCCTTACGTACAAGTTGGGTAGCCATTGGGGTTCACATCCACGCTGTTCTACATAATCCAGCTAAATCACTGAGTAACAAATGTCACTTTGCTGAGAATACTAATACTGGTCCAGTCCTTGTAACCCAGCATTTGGCAGTCGCCTAAAAAACGCCGTGACTCAATCGACCTTATCCAAAGACTCATTGCCTTCTGCCAACGCCAATCCGTTGAAGAACGATAACGCCTACGTTGAAATCTCTACTGAAAAGCGCCCTGCTAAGGAGCGCCGCATCATGGCGACCGTCACTATTCCACACCCGGTTGAGCAAGTTTGGAACGTCATTACAGATTATGAGCATTTGGCAGACTTTGTTCCTAACCTCACGACTAGCAAAATTCTTGCCTATTCAGACGGTCGCATTCGCTTAGAGCAAATCGGCACAGAGTGCTTTCTAAAGTTCAAGTTTTGCGCCCGTGTGGTGCTGGATATGACCGAGCGCTTTCCCTATGAAGTGGGCTTTTCCATGCAAGAAGGGGACTTTAGGCAGTTTCAAGGCGCGTGGAAGCTTCAGGCTAGCGAAGATAATCAAAGCACTCAGCTCTGCTACGACCTTTGTGTGAAGCCTCCTAGGGCAATGCCTGCAACGCTGATTGAGCATCACATTCGCCAAGGGCTAACGGCAAACATGCTGGCAATTCGTCAGCGAGTTCTCGAAGTTGCCTAGCCGCTGACAATATAGCCTTATAGCCTTTGACAATATAGCCTTGCCGCGAAATAGCCTTGTATCGGAGGTATTCGATACAAGGCTATTTTCTATCTAACATTGGGCCTTATTGTCTAGGTTTTACGCCGCAGAGTTCCTCTGCTTCGCTTTCTCTCATGTCCCAAGGTACAAAGGAGAAAAAGAAAAGCGTCAGGGCCATGACTAAGCCGCTGGTGAGGAACTGATGGCTGGGATGAATAGCAAGGAAGGCAATGCTCGCTGCATGTAGGGCACTGGCGGCGCTGAAACTGCGAGAGCCGAGTCCGAGTGCCATTGCTAAGTAGCCAAAGGCGCAGAGCCCTAGCCATAGCGGACACAGGTTGATGAGGATGATGCCAATGCCGCAGAAGATCCCGTAGGCAGTGGCGATCATGCCGCCTGCCATGAGGACGGCCCAAAGGCAGACGACCCAGCTCAATCGCTCACTGCAGGCCAAGCGCCAAGTGAGCTTGGCAGTGCTAGCGATGCCGAGGCCAGTGAGGGCCGCGTCAATGGAAGATTGGGTTGTCCAACTTAGAGAGGAGAACTGAGCTAAGGAAAAGATGATGAGTGAGATCGCGCCCCAGACCAAAAACGCTCGATCAATCTCGGTGAATGTGATTTCTGAAAGGATTTTGAGCGGTTGATGGACTAAGCGCTGTACGAGGTAGAGGGTGATTTGATGGGCTTGGTTGAGCGGACGCGCTAAGTTCTCCTGAAGGTGCGCTTGAAAGTGGGTTTTCATTAGTCCACCGACATCTTGCATCCCCAGGGTTTGAGAGGCCGTAGATACTGAAGGTAAGGAGAGCTCTTTGAAATCAAATGAAGTCATGTTGACAGCGACGCAAATCCTAGCTAACTGCTTTCTGTAGCTTTGGTCATTTGGCTGAGGGACATCATGTTGGATTCATCCGTTTGAATGATCCGCTTGGACGAATCCGTCGGTGTGACCACAGGCAAAGTGACTCGCGGTGTTCGAATGTAGCCAAACACCGCTATAAACGGTTTGACAATACAACAGTTGTAGAATTGTAACCGATAGTTAAGCAATAATTATTTTTACTATAAGTTCGGGAATCCGTGCATTCGCCAAACTGATGAAAATTTATTTGATAGATCCTTTTGGGTGCCTGTCCGTTTCTGATGTGGGGGCGTGCGATATGTAAACGTTGCGAAAGCCTTTAAGGTAGGATATGTGAGGGTTTGGCGGTTTTGACGTTATGGCGAGTACTGCTCATATGACAATTCAATGACAATTTTTAATCCTGTTGCGCGATCGCCTAAGGCTGCTTCTGACTCTTCTGTGGACAATACGGATGCCGCTGTTAGAAAAAAGCCTGCGCTAGAATCAGTGGATTTGCGTAAAAGCTACGGTAGGGGGAAGCGTCGCTTTGAAGCCGTCAAAGGTGTATCGCTCTCTATTGAGCCGGGTGAAGTGCTGGCGTTTTTGGGCCCCAATGGAGCCGGTAAGACGACAACGATCAAGATGATTGCAGGGCTGATTCGGCCAGATGCAGGCTGGGTGAGGATTGCAGGGCAAGATCCGCACCGGCAGCCTCAGGCGCTCAAAGGGGTTGGCGCGGTGCTAGAAGGGAATCGAAATTTGTATTGGCGGCTGACGCCTTTGGAGAATTTAGAGTACTTTGGCGTGCTGCGACAGATGCCTCGACGGCTGGCGCGGCAAAAGGGTGAGCAGCTTTTAGAGACGTTTGGGCTGAGTGATAAGCGCCACGTGGCGGTGCAGACGCTGTCGCGGGGGATGCAGCAGAAAATTGCGATCGCAGTTGCCCTGGTTCATGACCCCAGTCTGCTCTTACTCGATGAACCGACGCTGGGTCTAGATGTGGAATCGGGAGAAACCGTAAAGCAATTAGTGAGACAGGTGGCGGCGAGCGGCTGTGCGATTTTGCTCACCACCCATCAGCTCAATGTGGCAGAAGAGCTCTCTGATCGGGTGGCCGTGATTCGTGCGGGGCAGATTGTGGCGGAGCAGCCAACGGCGGCGCTGATTCGGGCGTTTTCAGATAGCGCGGCGTATGAAATCACAGTAGATGGCGCTTTGAGCGCGGCGAAACAGGCTGACGTGGAGGCGATGGGGGCTGTGGTAAATGGCGATCGCATTCGCTTTGCTGCGGATCAGGCTTCGACGACCCTTTCGATAGATATCTATGCCTTATTGAAGGTGCTTGCACCACTGCCGCTAGTGGAAGTCCGGCAGGACCGGGCGGATTTAACCGATGTGTTTCTGCGATTGACGCGCTCAGAGGATACGAGCAAATGATTGAGCTGTTTATGGGGGAGCTTAAGCGGACATGGACACAGACGCGGCGCTACCCGGCTGAGGCCATCGTGGGCGTGTTTATTATTACGACGGTGTTTTACGGCATCTTTTTGAGCACGCGGTATATGGCGGGGCCGGAGGCGATGGGGGCTGGTGGCAGTTTTGGCGATCGCCTCGATTCAGTTGTGGTCGGCTACGTGGTTTGGACGCTGGTGCTCTATATCGTTAACGACATTGCCAATACTCTTCAGCTAGAGGCGCAGACCGGCACGCTGGAGCAGGTATTCTTGTCACCATTTGGTGCTCCGGCTGTGTTTTTCGCCAGGGCGGTGGCGAGTCTGACGCTGCGAATGCTGCTGATTGTGGTGGTGTTGGGGATCATTATTTGGATAACCGGCAGTCAGCTGGCCTTTCCGCTCCTGCTGATTTTGCCGCTAGGCACCCTGATTTTAAGCGCCTACGGGCTGGCCTTTTTTATTGGTTCGTTTGCGCTGGTGCTGAAAAAGGTGCAGCAGGTGTTGGGATTGTTTCAGTTCGTTTTGCTGTTTTTGCTGGCGACGCCGACGGAGAATTGGACAGGTGCTGGGCAAATGTTGGCGCGGGTGCTGCCGATTTTGCCTAGTACGGGCCTGCTCAGAGACTTGATGGCTAGAGGGGAGAGTTTGGACTGGGGGCTGTGGGCGATCGCTTTAGCCAATGGCCTTTTCTACTTCACTCTCGGTACCTGCGTTTTTCGCTGGGCCGAGCAGCAAGCCAAGCGTCAGGGAAGCTTGGGCGGATATTGAGGAGATTTGGATATCGAGGATATGGATTGATCCGTTCAAAGTCTAGTGATCAAACGGCGATAAGATCAGCGGTTGTCCCATTCCTCAGCCGCATCATTTACCGCTTCCTCGACGGTCTTATCGCCTAGCATCGCGGCCTGCAAATTGTCATACACAATCTTTTGCAGCTCTTTGACATCTTCCATGGCAGGAATCAAAACAGCAGCATCTTCCAGTTGGGCGGCGCTGACTGAATGCGCAATTTTCACAGGTGTTGCATCTGCCGGCACATCGGTGAAGTAGTTATCTTTAGCTGCGGCAACGGTGGATGGCAGAACGTTGGCAGCTTTTGCGAATTCGAGCTGATTCTCGTCGTTGGTGACGTACATCGAAAAGGCTAGGGCAGCTTCTTCTGCATCAGTGGATTTGGGAATGACCAGATCCATCGCGGCGACGTTGGTTTTGCCGGTGCTGCCGCTGATCTGAGGGGCGCTTTGGGTGACGGCGGCAATATCGGGGGCGTTGTTGGCGATGCCGCTGAGCGCTTCTGCGCCGGAAGTGAGAATGGCGGTTTCCCCAGATTGATAGAGCTGGGTGGCTTGGGCGTGCCCTTGGGTGAGCACTTCGCGCGGCAGCAGCTCATTTTGATAGAGGTCTGTCCAATATTGGAAGACGGCTTTGCCTTCGGGGGTGTTGAAAGCCGCGCTGCCATCTTCGTTGACCAGCGGCACTCCCATTTGCACAAAGGATTGGAGCACGTCGGCCGCATCTTCAGGCACGAAGGTGATGAAGAAGGCATATTTGCCGGTTTTCTCTTTTATTTGCTTGGCAACGCCGGCAAGCTCTTCAAATGTCGCTGGGGGCTCTTTAATGCCGGCTTCTGCAAAGATGTCGGTGTTGTAGAGGGTGACGCGAGCGGTGAGATACCAAGGGAAGCCAAAGCTTTCTCCGTTAATTTGAGTCGCTTCCCAGATTTTGGGGAGGTAGATGGCTTGTTCTTCCGGTGCGAGTTTGTCATCTAGCGTCAGCCACGCGCCTTTAGCCGCAAGCTGGGAGGCAAAATTTGGGTTTAAATTCACCACGTCTGGAGCGTTGCCCGCTGAGACCGCTGCCAGAATTTTAGTTTCCATGTCTCCCCAGGGGACATCGACCCACTTAATCGCAATCTCTGGATTCTCGCTTTCAAATTCTGTAATGAGGGTATTGAAGTAGTCGTCGAATTTGGGCGAGAGCTGCATCGTCCAGAATTCGACTTCGGTCTTACCGTCAGCATTGGTCGCAGACGGTGTAGCGCTACCGCAGCTGATCAGCCAGCTTGACAGCAGGCCGACAAGGGCAAAGGCAAGGAAGCGTTTCCAATGACGAATAGAAGACATGGGCGATCGCGATATTTCGACAGGTTACAAGGTGGGATTAGTCTGTGACTTTACCGCAGAGATTGGCCGTTTGTGCGGTAGGAGTGGACGCATTTTGGCAACGAACATTTGCAGCCAGCACCGGTTGCAAATGTTCGTTGCCAAATTAAGTTGTCAAATCATTCGCTACTACGAAATTTTGATATGGGCAGCGCTGGTTTTAGCGCGATCGCGAGCCTCCTCCACACTTTCACCTAAGGCTAATGCCACGCCCATCCGCCGATTCTTATAGGCCCGCGGCTTGCCAAATAACCGAATTTGGCTGGTCGGAATCTGCAGCGCTGCGCCCATGCCGCTGAATGTGGGAGTATCTGTTGCATCTTCTGCCAAGACAACTGCAGAGGCACCCGGGCGCGTCTGCACAATCTCGCCAATGGGTAAGCCTAGAATGGCGCGCACGTGCAGTGCAAACTCAGATTGATTCTGGCTGACCATCGTGACCATGCCCGTATCGTGAGGGCGAGGGCTCACTTCGCTAAAGTAGACGCTCTGCTGTTGGTCGCTGCCGCCAGCAATAAACAACTCGACCCCAAATAGGCCCCATCCTCCGAGGGCTGTGGTAACTTTGTCAGCCATATCTTGACAAGCTTTAAGCGTATTAGGGTGAAGCGCACAAGGCTGCCAAGACTCCCGGTAGTCGCCGCTTTTTTGGATGTGACCGATGGGCGGACAAAAGTGAGTTCCGGAAGCAGCGCGGATGGTGAGCAGCGTAATTTCGGTGTCAAAATCGATAAAGCCTTCTACAATCACACGAGCTTCTTGGCCGCGTCCGGCCTCCCATGCGTAGTTCCATGCTGCATCAATCTCTGCCTTTGTGCGCACAACGCTTTGGCCTTTACCCGATGAACTCATGACTGGTTTAACAACGCAGGGCAAGCCGATTTTGGCAACGGCCTGACGATATTCTTCGAGGGTAGAGGCGAACTGATAAGGAGAGGTTTTCAACCCGAGTTCATCAGATGCAAGACGGCGAATGCCTTCTCTATCCATTGTTAGATGGGTGGCTTTGGCGGTGGGAATCACATGCCAGCCAGCTTGCTCTAGATCAATTAGGGTTTTGGTGGCGATCGCCTCTACTTCCGGCACAATCAAATCGGGTTTAACGCTCTCAACCAAGTCTTGTAGTGCCTTGCCATCGAGCATGTTTGCAACAACGCTGTGCTGTGCAATCTGCATCGCTGGTGCATTCTCATAAGCATCAACAGCAATGACTTCTACGCCCAGACGCATCGCTTCGATAGCGACTTCACGACCCAATTCACCCGAGCCTAACAAAAGCAGTCGCTTTGCCTGAGAACTCCCTGGAGAACCCCAAGACTCGGTGCCTGCGGGCAGAGGATTCAGAGGCGATGGAATTGAATGGCTCATAACAAGGCTCCGGTCACCGTGGAGTTTTGATAGATTAGCTGGGATTTTGATAGATCAGCTGGGATCGATTCAGCGCTTCTTAACTTATGAAAGGCTAACTATCCCAATCAAAAATTAGAAGGGCTAACTATCTTCTCAAAATAAAGGCTCACAAGCTAGAGGTTCATGAACATCTCCGAAATATCTCTGATGGCAAAGCTAGAAATTGTGGACGTTTCTTTCCTTTGTAACGGTTACTGAGCCGCTGTTAGCCCCCTAAAGAGGGCTTGGTGAACGTTTGCAAAGACCACAAATGTAATTTTATTGTTTCGATGCTGTTTAAATCTGGGCAATCTCTGAACAACCTGAAGTGGATAGTTCCGTAATTTTCCAAGCCCTCATCTTTCAAAGTCAGCCTTGTCGAGCAAGCCCTCTTAATGCTGCGCCTGCGCTTTTCATGTTCCTGGCCTGCTTTCTACTTCTACCCGTTTACCTACTGGCCTTTTTAACCTCCCTTTAACCTATTGAGCCCTTTTACCTATAGGGCAAGTGCAGTCGTGAATAGACTCAAGTCTTTATTTTCAAAAAAAACCTCTGGGGTTGGCATTGAGCTCACGCCAGAGCGGATCAACATTGCTCGCCTCAAGAAACAGGGGCAAAAACTCAAGCTACAAACGTTAGCAACGGCTGAAGTCCCAGAAGGTGTGTTTGAAGAAGGCCAAATTGTAGATAGTCCTACGATGGCTGAAATCATTCAAGAAACGCTAGCTGAAAACAAAATTAAAGTTTCTCAGGCAACCACTGCCGTTCCGGGCCGCGCAGTTACTCGTGTCATTCCTGTGCCCGCTGAACTAGATGACAACGAGCTTCGGGAGATGGTGTTAAACCAAGAAGCCAGCCTCTATCTTCCGTTTCCTCGTGATGAAGCAGACGTAGACTATCAAAAGCTTGGCTTCTTTGTTGATGACGATGGCATCGAGAAAGTGCAGGTGCTGCTAGTGGCCGTTAAAAAAGAGATTACCGATAGCTATACGGAAACGTTTGCTCAGGCAGGGTTGAACCTTAGCGTGTTGGAAACCAGCAGCTTTGCACTGATTCGCACTATCCGCGAGCAGCTGCGGCAGTTCACTTCTCAAGAAGCTGCTGCCATTGTCGATATCCAATACGAAAGCACGGAAATTTCCATTGTTGTTGATGGCATTCCTCACTTTTCTCGAACCGTGCCGCTAGGCACCGCACAGATTCAAAACGCCTTGAGCCGAGCGATGAACTTGCCCCCTTCTCGCAATGCCGACTTGCTCCAGGGGATGTCTGTGCCGCCAGGGCCGATGGCAGGTGGCCCTAAAGGCGGCATGAATCCAGGTACTGCAGCCATGCTGAGGGTGTTAGGTGAGCTCTCTGATGAGCTGCGTCGTTCGATTGATTTTTATCTCAATCAGGGTGAAGACATGGAAGTGGTTCAGCTGCTGCTATCGGGGGCTGGTGGCGCGATTGGCAATCTGGATGAATTTTTCTCACAGCGGTTAGGGTTGCCTACAACGGTTATCGACCCGGTAGATTCGCTGGCTATTGAGACAGAAGAAGATCTGTCACCAACACAGCGCTCCGGGCTGGCAACCGTGCTGGGTCTTGGGTTACGAGAAGTTTAGCCGGGGAGGTTTAGATCATGTACGGAATTGATATCAACTTTTTGAATGATCGCAGCGATCGCCCTGTAGAAGCGATTGTTCCGGTCAAACAGGCTACGGATAACGCATCCAGTAAGCTGCCGATATACGTTGGTCTGGGGGTGGCAGTTGCCTTTTGTGCAGGCGTTGGCGGTTACTGGATGATTCTTCAAAATCAGCAGAAAGCGCTAATGGCTGACAACGCTGTTCTTGATTCGCAGCTTTCTGAATTGCAGCAAAAGCTGGCTCAAGTGGATACCAAGCGTCAGCAAACTCAAGCTGTTGAGTCAGAGGTGCAAGCACTTGCTGGCGTATTCGAGCGCATTCGGCCTTGGTCAGCCATCATACGAGATGTCCAAAATCGTATCCCTAACCGCACTCAGCTAGCTAAATTAGTGCAAACCGCACCCGCCGAAGATGGCTCTGCTGCTGGCGGCCTAGAAATAGGCGGGGAAGCCTGCTCTTTCGACGATATTAATGATTTTTTGTTGACCCTCAAAAACTCTCCTTTCCTTGAAAGTGAATCTGTTGAAATCACCGACGCTACACTTGGGCAAGCTGTTGAAGGCCAGTGTCTCGGTGCGCCAGACAATGGTTCTATTCTCTCCCTGGTGAAATACACCATTAAAGGAGATATCAAGAGCATTCCCGCAGCGGCTCTGCTCGAAGAATTAAACAGGCAGCAAGAAGCAACCGGCCTTGCTGCTCGTATTCGTGCCCTACAAGCTACAGGAGCAATTGAGTAATGGCTGCCGTCGGAGATTTTATTCCACCAGATGATGCTGATTTTATTGATGAACCGGAAAACCCGGTCGTCTTTGGCGTCGAAGTAACTCCTGTCATGATAGGGGCCTTGCTAGCGTTGTTAGGCCTAGGCGGTTCAATCTACGGTTACATGAGGTTAGTGCAGCCTGTGGCTGAAAGCAACGCAACCTTGCGCCAAGAGATCACAACCAAAGAGGGACAGCTTGTTTCCCAAAGGCAGCAGCTAGAAGATATTGCCAAAATAGAGGCTGAGCTAGAAGCTGCTATGCAGCGGCGGCGCAATGTTTACTCATTGTTTGCCAACGAAGAGACTATGGATACGCTCCTGCTAGATATCAATCAGCGAATTGAGGGTAGCAACGCTTCTTTAAGCGGTATCCGCGCCCAAGTCTTTGAAAGGGGCATTCCACCTTTGTTAGTGGAAGCACAGCTGAAGAAGTTCTCTCCGGGCGCAAAAGGAACCATAACAGATGACTCTTTGGGTGAGCAGATTAACGGCAAGCTGAAGCGAGAGCGATATTCTGTTCAATTTACAGGAGACTTTGCTCAAACCCAGACAGTTCTGCGAAACCTGGAACGATTGGAGCCTTTGTTAGTGGTGAGCAACTTCACAATGAACAGCGATCAACCCGTTGCAGAAACTGTGATTGGAGAGAATGGTTTAGTCATCGCTCAGCCCAAAATTCCAATCACGACATCTTTTCAGCTAGACGCGCTGATTCCAACGGCGGATGCAGATGTGCCGCCAGAAGTCGCACCGCCGCCTGCTGCAGAAGGTGCTGAGGGCGGATGAGTATTGTTTCCTCTTTGGCTTTTTAGTACTGGGTTTTCATCCCTGGTCTTCCCGCTCTGATTTTTCAGCTTTATTATCTGGATTCCTCTCGCAACGTTTTGTTCATTCACCGCTAGTTTTGACTCAAGGAGTATCTTGTGAAACGCCGTTTTAATTTTGGAAGCCTAATGGTGGGAGGTGCTTTTGCTGCATTGGCGAGCTCCCTCACGATCGCGGAGTCGGCAAGTGGTGCAACAATCGTTGAAGGCATCAACCTGCGTCAAACTGACATCGGGTTAGCGTTTACGCTAGAAACCTCTGGAGATGTTCCTCAGATAGTTGCAGCCCGCGATGGCAAAACGCTACAGGCCGATATCGCAAATGCTAAACTTGATTTGCCTACTGGCGAGAGCTTTAGCCAAAAGGATCCAGCACCTGGTATTAAGTCTGTTCGCCTGGAGTCTTTAGCTGACGGAAAAGTTCGCTTAACCGTGAACAGTCAGACGCAAGCACTGATCACTGAGATCAAAAAGTCTGAAAAGGATGATTCTGTTTTAATCAGTTTGGATGCTAGGGCTAACTCGAAAGCGATACCTTCTGATGTCCCTGAGTCTATTACAACAATTCCAGGTGAAAGGGTAGCGCCTGAAGCTGCAATAGAACAGAGGCTTCCTCAGCTATTTGCACAGAATGAAGAAGACACTCCAGATGTTCTCATTCCGAGCCCGGAAGTTATTATTGATGGTGAGCCAGTTTTATCGCCGCAGCTGAATACAGCGCCTCCCTTTTTGCCCCGTGCCGTGGCACCTCCGGTGGGCGATCTCTCTGTTTCTGAGATTGATGCCACTTTAGATGTAGTTGATTTGGGCACGGCAGAGCGTGTCCCTCGCTTAGTGTTACGCGATGCGTCTGCACGTGAAGTGCTTTCTCTTCTCGCCAGGGCGGCGGGATTGAACCTTGCGTTTTCTAATTTGGCTGAAGATGGCACGACAACAGAAGCCGCAGATGTGAGAATTTCTCTAGATATTGAAAACGAGCCAGTCCAGAACGTGTTTAACTATGTTTTGCAGCTTTCTGGGCTAGAAGCTAATCGAGTTGGCAGAACTATCTTTGTCGGTAATACCCTGCCTGATTCTGCCAGAAATTTGATTACGCGAACCATTCGCGTGAATCAGGTCACCGCATCGGCAGCAGCGAATTTCTTGACCGCGCAAGGGGCCGTTACTCAAGTTCCGATCACTCGAACAACTATTGAGGTGATTGGTGGCAATGACGGTATTCCTGCGCGAACTATCGAATCCAGTGAGCCCGAAATCCTAGCCCTGAGAGCTGAAGATGGGGATGGTCCTCTATTGCTGAGAGGGCTTTCGATTGTGGCGGATGAGCGGCTAAATGCCATTACGCTGCTAGGTACTCCAAGGCAGGTAGAAATCGCCACCCAGTTCATTACGCAGCTAGATATTCGCCGCCGTCAGGTTGCGGTTAACCTGCGCGTTGTCGATGTTGATCTCAATGCCGGTGATCAGTTTGGCGCGAGCTTTTCGGCAGGGCTAGGTGATACTGTTTTTTCTAGCGGCGCTGGTTTGGGATTGATTAATTTTGGGGGGCGATCGCCCGTTCGGCCCCGAATTGAAGACGAAGGCTCAATTGGCGGTCCGGTGGCTTTGTTTGGAGGCGCGCCGCTGCAGCTAGCAGAAGAGTTTTTAGCGCAGCTTCAGGCAACTGTTGTCAGCGGACAGTCTAAGCTCATTACAGATCCAACCTTGGTCGTGCAAGAGGGGCAAATTGCTAATGTGAACCTGACCCAGGAGGTGATTACTGACGTTAATACAGAAATTGACCAAGATGCTGGCACCATCACAGTAGATACAGAAAAGGGGGAAGCGGGATTACAGTTGGATGTCAATGTAGAACGCATTGATGACAATGGGTTTGTCACACTGTCGGTGGAGCCTAGCATTAGCGCCCCGACTGCGAGCCAGCGAGTATCGGGTATCGACGTAACGTTGCTGGCTGAGCGTAGTCTTTCTTCGGGAACGATTCGTGTGAGAGACGGACAGACACTGGTTCTATCGGGGATCATTCAAGAGTCAGAAAGGACTATAGTGTCTAAAATTCCTATTTTGGGGGATATTCCTATTTTGGGTGCGCTCTTTAGAAGTACAGAAACGGATAATGAGCGCCGTGAGCTGATTGTGTTGTTGACGCCGCAGATTCTAGATGACTCGGATGATAGCATCTACGGCTATAGCTACACGCCGGGTGAAGATGTACAGCAGCTACTGGAAGATAGACAGACTCGGTAACCTAAGGCCGTAACGTAAGGTTTAACGTCGTTAATATATCTTTGGAGCCGACATTTCTCGTTTTAGTGAGAGATGTCGGCTTTTTGTCAAGACAGAATTTCTAATTTTTCCGCGTTAAACTATGAACTTTCATAAAAAACCTCTGAAATCCATACTAATTAAAGGTTTTATTTGCTCATACGGTGCAGTTACCCCTTAGAATGATGCAGTAAAAATTATGAGGTTTCAAGGGTTTCAGCGGTTGCTAATATTTTGTGGCTGCGCTGGTTTTCTCAACCTCATGAAAACTTTAACGTTTGCCATCAGGCAGTGTGTAGTCATTTTCTTGGCCTACTTTTTTCGTGGTCTAGAAGACCATTCAAGTTAGACAGTTCAAGTTAAACCGTTCAAATTAGTTAGCTAACTTAATCCATCATCACTCTTGGGAGACAAACATGAACAAAGGTGAACTCGTTGATACCGTTGCAGAAAAGTCGTCTGTGACGAAAAAGCAGGCTGATGCTGTGATTTCGGCAGCTGTTGAGTCCATTATGGAAGCTGTTGCTGGTGGCGATAAGGTGACTTTAGTGGGTTTTGGCTCGTTTGAGCCTCGTGCTCGTAAAGAGCGAGAAGGGCGTAACCCTAAGACGGGTGAAACCATGGTGATTCCGGCGACAACGGTGCCTGCGTTTTCTGCGGGTAAGCAGTTTAAGGAAATGGTTGCTGAACAGCATAAGAAGTAGCGCCTTAGGTCGTGAAATGTTAGTCGTTTTTGGGATCTGACTTTTCAGTGTCTGACCTTTTGGAGTCTGATTTTATAAGCAGACCGCTTCACGGGGGCAATTTGCGCTGGGCGGCTAGGCTTGCTCAGTGTACTCCTGAAGATTTAATTGATTTTTCAGCTAGTATTAGTCCGCTGGGACCGCCTCTTTCTGTTCAGGATGCGGTTCGAGCGGCTTTTTCATCGGTCATCGCGTATCCGGATCCATCGTATTTGAATCTGCGGTGGGCGATCGCACAGCACCACAATCTACCCGTGGAGTATGTTTTTCCGGGTAACGGTGCGGCGGAATTGTTGAACTGGGCAGCTCGTGACTTGGCTGAAATGCAGCGATGCTTTTGTCTATCGCCTGGGTTTGGAGATTATGCGCGATCGCTTCTGGCCTATCACTGCAGCCCAACCCAAATCAGTTTGTTTGATGAGCAGCTAAACTACCAAAATGATTGGGAATCTGTGCTAGAAGGTGAGCCGTCTTTGGCTTCGAGCGGACTGCTGCTGAATAATCCGCACAATCCAACAGGGCAACTATTTGCAAGAGAACGGGTGCGATCGCTGATTTCTTTATTTGGCCTAGTTGTCGTAGACGAAGCCTTTATGGACTTTTTTCCACCGGAAAAGTCGCAGAGCGTTATCTCAAGTGCTGACGAGTTCCCTGATAATTTAGTCGTCATCCGCTCTTTAACCAAGTTTTACAGTATGCCTGGTATTCGGCTTGGCTATGCGATCGCCCACCCGGCGCGTTTCAATCGGTGGAAAAGCTGGCGAGATCCGTGGTCGGTTAATTGCTTTGCTGCAGCAGCGGGCATATCAGCGCTGCAAGACACCATGTTTCAGCAAAAGTCATGGGAATGGCTATCTGTAGAAAATGCCTTTTTATTTAAGGCGCTTTCGAGTTTTGATGGGATAGAACCCATGCCAGGGCGCGCCAACTTTTTGTTAGTAAAATGCCACGTGTCGGCAGTGAAGCTACAGACATTATTGCTTCAGCGACATCGAATTTATATTCGAGACTGTATGAGTTTTGAGGGCTTGGGCGATCGCTTCTTTCGGGTAGCGGTCAAATCGCGAGCAGATAATCAGCGCTTAATTGATGCGCTCGTCGATGTACTGCCTGAGTTAACGCAACATGCCGGTTGAGTATGACTTGGTGATACTGGGCGGCGCGGCCTACGCGCGGCGCGCTGCCCTTCAAGCGGCGGCCTATGGGGCAAGGGTTGCACTGGTAGAGCCTCCTGGGTTGTTTGACCAGGGGCAGCGGCAGCAGTATTTGCTGCAAGGACTTCAGCAGCTGGGAGAAACCCTGCAGCGGCAGGCCGTTGGAAAGTGGTTTGGACTGTCAAACGGGGGCGAGCCCGATTGGAAGAAGTCCGGTTGGCGTAAGCCCGGGTGGCATGAGTTAGACTGGCCAGCGGTTTTGGAGTGGGTTGCGATCGCCGCAGAAACCCAACTGACGCGCCTGTCTGTTGACGCCATGAGTAGAAACGGTGTGGATGTTGTCTTAGAAGAACCGCAGCGCTTGACGCGTAAGCTAACGGTGATGACAGAAAGTAGGCAGCTGCGTGCGAGAGGAGTGCTGGTGGCCTCTGGCCATCTGCCTGCTGTTATTGAAAAGCTGCAGCAGGTGCAGACGCTTCCCCACTCGATAAGTATTGTTGGGGGGACGCCCGAAGCGCTGGAATGGGTATGGGTGCTGCACGACTGCGGTGTTCAGGTTGATGTGATAGCGGATGAAATATTGCCGAGTGAGGACCAGGATATTCGGCGGATAGTGCGATCTCAACTCATGGCTGCCGGTATTAGTGTTTGCAGCGCGCGAGAGCAGCTGAGCGAGCATTCTCTCCCAGAAGCCACGGGTTCACAAACCACGGGATTAAAAAACACGGGATTAAAAAACACGGGCTCAAAACACACACTGCCTATCGAACCCACTATCCCAGCATTAACCCTGCCCGATTTTATTTCGCTGAAAACCAATCGCAAAATGCAAACCAAGTATCCTCGTGTGTTTGCCTGTGGCTCGATTTTAGGTGGCTCAACCCATGCAAGGCTGGCACAGTCTGAAGTCAACGTTGCGCTGCGAAACGCATTATTTTGGCCCAGCGCCAAAGTTAACTACGCCAATATTCCACAGACCTATACTCGGTTCGCCACGCTTGGGCTAACTCAGGCCCAAGCTGAGGCCCGATATGGCAGCGCGGTTCAGACCTTTAAGACGAGCCGCGCCAATGCAGATTGTTTGAGCCAGACAAGCCCAATGCCTAACTATTTCAAGCTGGTGTGTGTCAATAATCGGTTGTTGGGCGCTCATTGTTTTGGGCAAGGTGCCAGTGATTGGATCTGGCAATGGGCGCCCAAAATGGATCGTTCTATTGGCGTGGTTGACGGCATCGATATAGGTGCTAGCGATAGGGATGAAGTACTTGCCCTGATGCGCTATCACCGTTGGCAACCCGGATACTGGCGGCGTGACTGGGCCGAAAACTGGTTTAATTGGCGTCGTCGTCGATAGGCAAATCTCAATCTGCTAAAATCCTATCCTGACTTAGCTATGTGATGCTCGCATCTCTTAGAATTACAAGACCTGACAGTAGATAATCCTTTTCCCTATGACCTATAGCGCTCCCCAGCCCGTTGCCCAAGAAGATGCATGGTGGGTACAGCAATGGGTAGATTTACTCAATTCTTATCGCTTTAAAAAGCGTTTGGAAAGAGGACGCAACTACGCCCGTCAAGGCAATATCTTGAGCTTGGAATTTAAAAATTCTAAAGTTAATGCAACTGTTCAGGGCACTGCTACTGAACCCTACCGTCTATCTATCTGGATAGAGCGCTTCACCGATGAAGATTGGGGATTTGTGATAGATACGCTAGGGCAGCAGGCGCTTTATTCAGCGCAGCTACTTGCGGGAGAGATGCCCGACGACATTGAGCAAGTGTTCACTTCAAATGGTCTTAGCTTATTTCCGTTTACGCTAGCGGATGTCAACTCTAAATGTAGCTGCCCAGATCCTAAAAATCCTTGCAAACACATCGCGGCTGTTTACTATCAACTAGGAGACTTTTTTAGAGAAGATCCGTTTGTGCTCTTTCAGCTTAGGGGCCGCTCTAAAGAACAGATTCTACAAGCGCTCAGACAGCAAAGGCAGCAGGCCATTCAGCAAAAAGACTCAGTTCAGGAAACAACCGCAAAAGAAATCAAAGAAGGCTCTAAAGAGATCAAAAAAGGCTCTAAAGAGATTGTAGATTCCAAAGAAAAAATAGACGGTGAAGAAGAGGTAGCGTCTGTGGCTATTTCTGCGCAATCAGCGCACTCTCCCCTGTCAATCGTGGACTTCTGGCGATACGACGAACCGCTTGATTCTGCCTTAGTGGTCATTACGCCTGCAGAGCAAACGGTTTTGGATGTGATTGGAGATATGCCTCTTGCCCACAGCGACGCGCAGGCCATTTCAGTTCATTTGAAAACCCTGTATCAGACTGTTGCTCAGCAGGCCATGATGACAGCGCTTAGCTGACCGTATCTGATGACTGGCTTGTTAAGCTCCCTAGCTGAGCTGCTATTTAGCCCAGCCTTTGCGCTAAGTGGTTATTTAACCAACCATCGCTAGCAGTCGCCGCAGCCCCTGCCAGCCGATAAAAGTGTAGCCAATTGCCAATAGTAAGCTGCTCAAAGTCACACGTAGCGTAGCTTTCAGTGCTTCAGATTTTAATCGCTCAGTAGCGTCTTTGCGCTGCTCTCCAATCCGCGTTTGCAGTTGATTTTGCGCTTCACCCACCTGAGAGTTCAAAAACTCATCGAGCTCTGCTGGATTTTCTTTGAAACGCTGAATCTGAGCGAGCTGAGCTTCGTCTAAACTGCCGTTGTCTATAGCGGTTTGTAACTGCTCTTCGTCTTGCAATAGTGCCGCAATCTGAGCTCGACGCTGGGAAAGATCTGCGTTCAATCGCTCCTCTAGCTGAGATGTTGCTTCAGTGGCCTCCGTTTCTACTTGCTCCAGTGCCTCATTGCTCTGAATTCGCACGTTGTTAGGGTGAAGGACGGTGGTCATCAAAAAGATGAGTCCAAGTAAGCAAGATAGTAAGCATGTCCAAAACCGAACATCGGTCGCTAAGCTCACACGACGCGATGCTTTGCCCAAGCTGCTATCAATCCAGTAGCCTGTGAAGAGCAGGGCAATACCTACCAGCGGTACGATGCCGCGATCAACTAGCTGAGTGGTGGTTGCAAGTTGCCACGCGCGGCTGCTGAACTCTGGCGGAAACAGCAATGTGATGAAGTCAATCAGGGCGGCCAGAATGGTAATGGCACCAACTAACTTTAAGGACGTGGCTGCAAGCGGCGATGGAATCGACGTAGTGTCTTTAGAAGAGGTCGGTCTGGACTGTGAGGAAGTCATAAAAGTTCAGCAAACTGGATGCTATAGGTACACCATTTTGCCCACTAGAGCGGTTTAAATCGGTACGATTTCCCAACAAGAATAAAGCAAAGTTGATTAAATAGCGAACCTATGTGCAGGTTACTCAAAGTGGCCCGTTTAGGTTAAGACTTTGGGTAGCCAACATTGATTTGGCTTTTACTCTCATACAGCCAGTTGAGCTTTTTAGGGTCTTGCTGGGTGAGATACATGAGCTTGAGAAGCTGGTTCAAGAGGGCTTGGCGATAGATGCCGCGATCTCGGAAACGTCTGGCAGAAGTGACGACTTTACCCGGTGCGATCGCAGGCTTTCCTTGCTGTAATCCTTTACTCTCTCCCCACTGCGCCAGTGCCAAGCTCAGCGCCGTATCCTCAAAAATATCCATATCTGGTACCCCGCCAATGTCGATGAGTGCCTGCCGGCGAGCAAAGATACAGTGATCTAAATAGAGAATGCGCTGCCAGTGGGCTCGCTGACGAGTCGAATACCAAGATGTGAACTTGAGTAGCCAGTGTTCCATATCAAAACTATGGACAAATCCGCCCCAAGCTGATGTCGCCAGTGCTGCTTGAGCTTGTACTAGGGCATTGGCCGCCGGTAAAAGCGTTGCTGGATGATGCAGTAATACGGTCTCCCCTTGACTGGCTGCTAGCCCAACATTCAGTCTTTGTGCCCGATTGCTCGCGTCTGACTCAATGACCGCTATCTCGCTAAACTGCCGAACAATTGCCAGCGTATTGTCTTCACTTGGGCTGACGACTGCGATCAGTTGCTTAGGGCCTTGCTGCTGACACAGATTCTCTAAAATCTGAGGCAAATAGCCATGGCGAGATTCATTAAAACAAGGCAAAACAACCGAGAGCATTCCCAAAGCCTGTAAAGCGCACCGAATCTTATCCTAGCGGCTAAAAAATAGCCTCAAGGATGTTTTCAATACCGTATAAGCTATCAGCTAAACTCCATTCATTCCGCTCCAGTCCAGTATTTATATCGTTAGGCTCCAGGAAATCTCTCATGGCACCCACCGTCGAAATTCTCTCTGATAGGCCCGCACTGATTCAAAGGGCCCACGAATTTATGGTTACGACCCTTCAAAGCCTTATCGAAAAGCAAGGGCGTGTCACCATTGCCCTCAGCGGTGGCAGTACGCCTAAGCCACTGTATGAGTCGATGGTGAAAGCTAATCTTCCCTGGGAAAAGATTTTTGTGTTTTGGGGAGACGAACGTTACGTGCCCCACGATCATGAAAAAAGCAACTTTCGGATGACGAGCGAAGCCTGGTTAAACCGCGTACCTATTCCGGCCGAGAATGTGTTTCCGGTGCCAACCAATGCTGGCGATCCGGCGGAGGACGCGGCTAAGTATGAGGAGATGATCAGGGCGTTCTTTCAGATGAATGCGAATGGTATTCCGGCCATTGATTTTGTGCTGCAGGGAATGGGCGATGACGGGCATACGGCATCTTTATTTCCCAATACGGAGGCTTTGGATGTTCGCGATCGCCTTGTGACAGTCGGCAATCACGATGGTGAACCTCGGCTTACGTTTACTGTTCCTGTCATCAACCACGGACAGAAGATTGTCTTTCTCATTGCCGGGGCCAATAAGCAAGCCGCTGTTGCTAAGGTCTTTGCCGAAGACGCTGACAACTATCAATATCCCAGCCGATTTATTCAAATCGCATCGCCACACTGGCTGATGGATGCAGAGGCTGCCAAAGGGTTGCCTGAGTCATTTAAGTAAATCCGTGTGATATCCCAATCCATACGATCAAATCCATACGGCCCAATTCATACCGCCCAATCCGCAGGCAGTCTTGTCCTTGCGTTCTTTTGTGCTCACGCCGTTCATCCTTCAGCTTTCGCACTTCATCCCGCCTAACAATGATCACCTGTCCAAATTGCAACCACCAAAATCCCGACGGCGCCCAGCAATGTGAGGCTTGCTATACGCCGTTACCTGCGATGGTCGCCTGCCCTAGCTGTGGTACCCCGGTTCAAGAGAACGCAAGTTTTTGCGGACAGTGTGGTCACGACCTTAGGAGCCTTAAGCGTGGTGCTGCTCCTGGGCAATCAGGTACATCCACACCCGACTTAACCCCTCCCGATGTCTCAGCGGGTTTGTCTGAGTCTTCTATTCCTACCGAAAACCTTTTAGGTAAAACAGCGACCGAGCCAGCAGCGGCTGAACCAGCGGCCAGCCCTGCCAGTGGGGCAGGCGTCGAACTGCCTGATTTGATAACGCCGGATCCTTTGGTAACGCCCGAGCCGATCTCCCCTGTCCCTGATGCCTCTGAGCCCCCTGAAGTGCCTGCCCCGATGGCCGCCACTCCAGCTTCCACTCCAGCCGCCACCCAGCTTCAGGTGCTGACAGTTCGTCTGCGCCACGCCCAGACAGATACCGTCATTGAAATTCCTAGACAGCTATCTGTTGTACGGATTGGGAAACCTAATGATCAAACGCCGCCGGATATTGATGTTTCTGGGTTTTCGGATTCAGAGGTGGTTTCACGGGTACATGCCAGCCTTCGAGTAGAAGGCGATGTCTACTATCTCGAAGACGTAGGTAGCTCTAACGGGACCTATGTCAATGGACTGCCCCTCGTTGTAGGAAATCGTCACCGGCTGCGTGCAGGCGATCGCATTGCTCTAGGCAAAGGCGATAAAGTCAGCTTCATTTTTGAAACGGCCTAGCGCACAGCCACATGCGGCACTGAGCAGGCGTTTCTTGACTGAACTTCGACGGCCTGTTTGTCCTTACTCCACCTATGTGCCGCGCTGTGCCTGCCTTAAACAACGTCATCACGCTTTCTTTGCTTCATCCTGTTGATAAAACACCGGTTCAAAGCTGGACTTTTGAAGAAGAAGATGTTGTCCGTATTGGTCGCTCTGTGAATAACGATGTGATTCTCTACAGTGCCGTTGTCTCTCGCCACCATGTGGAGCTGCGCCGAACTGAGGACGGTTGGGAAATTCAGAATATTGGTTCTAACGGCACCTACCTAGCGGGGCAACGGATAGAGTCACAACCGGTTAAAGATGGCCTTGTGATTCGCCTCGCGCGCTCTGGCCCCAATATCCAAATCAACTTGGCTAATCAAGCGACAGAGGTGTCTTCTATTCATCAGCTCATTGCTAGACAGAAGGCCCAGTAACAGAAGGCCATTCATTTAGTTGTTTTGAAGCAGAAAGTTGGGTTTGGGCTGCCCTGAGAGGTTCTTTAGGGAGGGCGGTAGACCCCTCGCGCATGATAAATTCAGAATCTTGACCCAACCACCCATAAAAAATATGGCAAGGGGCGATCAGGTCTACGCATTTCGAGAAATCGTTGGCATTCCGTATGAGCATCACGGCATAGACTGTGGTGATGGCACCATTATTCACTACAGCAAAATTGGTGAAGCCCAAATTTCACGCACCCCAAGAGCCACCTTCGCCCGAGGGGGCACTGTCTACACAAAAGCTGTATCCACTGCATTGATTTCAGACATAGTGGTGCAGCGGGCCGAAAGTCGTTTGGGTGAACGTCAGTACGATTTATTTTTCAATAACTGTGAGCACTTTGCTGATTGGTGCAAAACGGGGGGAGGGAAATGCGCTCAGCTTGATAATTTCGGACTGCGATTGGGTCAAATTAAGCTGTCACAAGCGCGTTCACTGGCGAATCGTTCGGCATCCAGTGCGCCGCAGGAGCCGCAACAGGCAATGGCGTTATTTCAGGCGGCGCTGGAGAATATTGCGATCGCAACAACAACGCTTCTACCCCAGTACGAACAAGCGAGAAAAGACATGGTGAGCTGGCACCGTGTTGCCCAAAGTGCGCTTAAAAAAGACCGTGAAGATCTGGCCCGAGCTGCGCTGCACAAAAAAGTGGCTGCGAAGAAAGAGGCGAGCCAACTCAAAGAACAGCTCAATCAGCTTTCAGCGCTTCAGCTCAATCTAGAACAGAATCAAGCCTTTATGAAAAAGCAGTCAAGCTAGCCCTATGGTTACCGAATGTCGTAGCCAAACACATTGGCATCGGCTTCATTCAGTCTAATATCTGCCAATCCATATTCTCGCCAGCGCCGTTTTACCAGTTCTGCCATGTTGGGATCAGACTCTAGCTGTTCCCCCCATTCGTGCTCTGTTTCGGGTGGCACCTTTGTGGTGGCATCAATGCCCATACGGCTGCCAAGCCCTAGCCGTTCATTGGCAAAGTCCAACGAATCAAACGGGCTATCCGGCAAAATAAACACGTCCCGAATCGGATCCACCTTAGAGGTTACCGCCCATACGACTTGGCGCGGGTCGCGGATATTGATGTCTTTATCCACCACAATCACGAACTTGGTGTACGTAAACTGGGGCAGCGCTGTCCAGAAGGCCATCGCGGCGCGGCGGGCTTGCCCTGGGTAGGATTTATCGATGGAGATGACGGCGGCTTTGTAGCTGAGGGCTTCCATCGGGAGGAAAAAGTCTACGATTTCGGAGACTTGCTGGCGCAGTATGGGCGTGTAGATGCGGTTGAGGGCGATCGCCATCATCGCTTCTTCCTTCGGTGGGCGCCCGCTAAACGTCGTCAAATACACCGGATTCTTGCGGTGCGTCATACAGTGAAACCGAATCAGCGGCGCGTCAGCATTCACTCCGCCGTAGTAGCCCATGTGATCTCCAAAGGGCCCATCTACCGCAGTTTCACCTGGCGTAATCGTGCCTTCTAGCACAAATTCCGACATAGAAGGCACTTCGAGATCAACGGTTTTGCACTTGGCTAGAGACACGCCTTTACCTGCGTAGAGTCCGGCAAATAGCCACTCGGACAGATCCACAGGGATAGGGGTTGCTGCTGCCAGAATGATGAGCGGATCGACGCCAATCGCGATCGCCACTTCTAAGTTTTTTCCGCGCTCTGCCGCTTTACGCAAATGCCGCGCGCCACCGCGTACCGAAAGCCACTGTACGCTCATGGTGTTGCGGCCCTGAAGCTGAAGGCGATATACCCCGACGTTGGGCACGCCCGTCTCGCAGTCTTTTGTAATAACGAGCCCCAGCGTTACAACCTTGCCACCGTCTTTGGGATAAGGCCGAATCATGGGAATTTGAGTCAAATCCACCCGATCATCGAGCTTCACAACCTGTTGACAGGCGGGTAACCAGTCTCGTGAAGGCTTGGCCTTCACCACATCAAACAAGACCTTGCCGAGATCGATAGCCTGAGAAATTTTCTTCGGTGGTTTGGGCTGCTGAAGCATGCCTAGCTTCTTTCCTAACACCTCCAGCTCTTCAGGGTGTTCCATTCCCATCGCCCAGCACACCCGCTCTACGGTGCCCAGCAAGTTTACGACCACCGGATAGGGAGAGCCTTTGACGTTCTCAAACAGAACCGCTGGCCCGCCTGCCTGCAAAAGTCGGTTAGAAATTTCGGCAATTTCTAAGTTTGGATCTACCTGTGCGGTGACGTGGCGCAATTGATCGCGCGATCGCACCTTTTTTAAAAAATCCCGCAGATCTTTTGCCATAAGAAAAAAGCCAGCAGCTTGTTATACGTGCTGCCTTACATACTCACTATGCAGGGAATGTAGCACTTCTGAACGGCTATACCAACCTCTTCAGAGCCTTTTTGTGGCCTTTTCGTGGTCTCTTTTTAGGATTTTTCCTTGGCATTTCTGCCCAAATATTACAGATTGGCCTGTAAAGCAGTGCGCTGTAGCGTCATCACCTCATCAATGCCTTTTTCTGCATATTTGAGCATGGCGTCTAGCTGAGTGCGGGTGAAGCTGCCTGCTTCCGCTGTCCCCTGAATTTCAATGAACTCAAGTTTTTCATTCATGACGACATTAAAGTCAATATCCGCTGCAAAATCCTCTGGATAGTTCAAATCCAAAAAAGCCTCCCCCTCCAACAACCCCACTGAAATGGCTGCAATCTGATTTTTTAAGGGAGAGTCTACTAGCTCACCCGAGCTCATCAGCTGACTGACTGCATCTGCTAATGCCACATAGGCCCCCATGATTGAAGTCGTTCGTGTGCCGCCATCTGCCTGCAATACATCTGCATCAATGGTGATAGTGCGCTCCCCCAGACTCTTCATATCTAGCGCCGCCCGTAAGCTACGCCCGATTAGCCGCTGAATCTCCTGCGTGCGCCCTGAAAGCTTCATCGTCTCTCGCTTTTTTCGAGTGTGTGTAGATCCGGGTAGCATCCGGTACTCCGCCGTCAGCCACCCCTGCCCAGACTCTTTTAGAAACGGAGGAACCCCTTCACTCACCGAAGCTGTGCAAATGACCTGCGTGTCCCCACAGCAGGCGAGTACTGAGCCTGCAGCATGCTTTGTAAATCGTCGCTCAAAGCTAATGGGTCTGAGCTCATCCGCCTTGCGATCATTCTGACGCTGCCAAGCCATAGCCCACTCCAAACTAAAAAAACGAAAACATATCGATTGTCAGCAACAGCCTACAGCATTCTATTCAGCCCTTCAGCTTAAAAGGGCTAAAATACACGCTCGACATATAGCGTATTATTTCCGAGATAACGCACTATCTACGCTATATTTAGTTGGTCAATGGGTCTGACGGCTGATTGGTCGGTTAGACTTTACCATTTCGCAGAAGAATATGGTCTCTCAACGCCCAGCAGTCTCCCAGCTTCGAGCCATTCCTGACTCGCCTAACCCTATCGCAGGAGAAGTTCGCCGTCATCCATTGTTGCGGGCCATAGAAGGTACCGTCCAAATATTTACCTCCCAGCACCGTACCTTTTTCACTAATGTGATGGTGCAAGCGACCCGCATCGCAGAGCAGGGCATGCCTGTTTTGATTGTCCAATTCCTTAAAGGTGGCATCGCCCAAGGCCCAGATAACCCTGCGCAAATGGGGCAAAACCTCACTTGGATTCGATGTAATAGCCCTCACTGCATCAGCAATCCCCACGTCAGTGATGAAACGCTGACAGCGCTGCAAGACCTATGGCAGCACACCCAAGCGGTCATTAATGAAGGCAAATATGGGCTGGTTGTTCTCGATGAACTGAGCCTTGCTGTAGATTTTGGTCTAATAAAAGAGAATGAGCTGCTCACGCTACTCAAGAATCGTCCCTCCCATGTAGAGATTATTCTCACCGGGCCACATATGCCAGATTCTCTTCTTGCTGTCGCTGATCAGGTGACTGAGTTCCGTCGTAATTTTGTGGTTTAAGCCGGTGGTGTACGCACTTTAGGGGTAAATAATGATTAAAAATGACGCCTGGATCAAACAAGCTGCTGACCAAGGTCTGATTGAGCCTTTTGAACCTTCTCTGGTGCGCCGCACTGACCTTGGGGCTAACCAATCACCCATCTCCGTTATTTCCTACGGCCTCTCTTCCTACGGCTACGATATTCGACTGTCTCCCAACGATTTTCGAATCTTTCGCCACATTCCTGGCACGGTCATCGATCCTAAAAAGTTT
The DNA here is from genome assembly GCA_039025345.1 of Cyanobacteria bacterium P01_D01_bin.105. GTDB lineage: Bacteria > Cyanobacteriota > Cyanobacteriia > Phormidesmidales > Phormidesmidaceae > Phormidesmis. The sequence goes on from JBCCOO010000028.1 coordinate 58,330, forward strand.
AATCCTGACAATCTAGAAGCGGTTGATCTTCAACAAGATGACAGCGGCAGCTACTTCATTTTGCCAGCTCATTCTTATGGTCTTGGTGTTGCCCTAGAGCGACTACACATGCCCGATAACATCACCACTATCTGCATTGGCAAAAGCACCTACGCCCGTTGCGGCATTATTGCAAACCTTACCCCTGCCGAGGCCGGATGGCGCGGCTATCTCACGTTAGAGTTTTCTAACTCTTCTAGTGCCGACTGCCGCATTTACGCCAACGAAGGTGTGGTTCAGCTTCTCTTTTTAGAGGGCGAACCCTGTGAAGTCAGCTACGAAACCCGGCAAGGCAAGTATCAAGATCAGCCCGAGGCGGTTACCATCGCCCGCGTGTAGAGTGAGGTGACTCAGAAGCCTTGCTCTCTCGTGAATAAACATGCTTTTGAATGGGGATGATTCAAGTAGAAGACACTTGGCATCATGGCGTTGTTCAAGCGGTGCGATGTAGATAAGTCGAGTGTGACAAGGAGGCAACCGCCAAATTAAGAGTGGAGATATTCTCCCAGCAGAACCTGTCCTGCTGTCCCCACGTAACAGAGTCACTGACTCCGGTCACGCTGACGTTAGTAATG
>JBCCOO010000029.1:0-58197 GCA_039025345.1 Cyanobacteria bacterium P01_D01_bin.105
AAACAAATTAAAAATGAAAACCGTATAAACAGGATTGGAAGAGACCTTAGAAGTTCTAAGAAGAAAGGGTCTTAGCTATCAGATCAATACGTAGCACTTGACCACTAAAATCATGTCAGGCAAGCCAATACCAGTAACTACTTTTCAAAAACTCACACTTTTCAAAAACTCACAAGCTCTTTGGTATTAAGCATCTCAATCCAAGCTTCAGTTTCTTTGCGTACAGAACGGTAAAAAGAAATTCGTCGCTTCCGCAACAATTCATCTTCATACTCTTTCGCTTTCTTTAAGTTGCGCGCCGACATCCTCATCATGCGTTCTGGATGAGTGACCACATCCCAAATTGTTCTAGCCAATGCCATGGCATCATTAGGAGGGACTAGATCCTCAGAAGGAATCAGCTCAGGAATTCCTCCTACAGTTGAACCAATACAGGGTAAACCTCGAGCCATTGCTTCGATCATCGCTCTCGGCAACCCTTCTTGCCGAGAGGGTAAGACAAATACATCTGCTCGATCAAGTTGAGTGCGAACGGCCTCACCAGCAGGTAGATTCCCTTGGAAACAAACACGAGAACTTAAGCCTAAACTAGCAACTTGAGCCTCTAATCCCATTCGTTGCTTACCGTCCCCAATCAATATCAACTTCAGATCTAATCCTTTTTGGAGGACACATATTGAAAATGCACGAATTAAAATATCTGGCGCTTTTAAAAGATGGGTCAGGCTACCCACTGTGATGAGAGTAAGGGGGCCACAGTTTTGATTCGGTGGACGAGGTGTCGTCACAAAAGCTGAAGTAGGCAGCTCAATGCTTGAATAATGCGTTGAGAATGCCTCCTCTGAAGGGGGATAAAAATGTTGTAATGCTGACTGAGTGACGTAACTAGCCGCACAGGCGTTAGCGCACTGATGTCTTAATTGGCGTGGGAAATACCAACGAAAGAAGCGATTCAACGGATGTTTAATAGCACCAGATGTAAAATTGCCATACGGATCAGTAACAACTTCTACTCCGTAAGGATGCCCTACTTGATAAAGCCGTGGATACATCCTACCGCTTAGGTTCCCAGGGGCCCGCAATATGACAGCATCAGCCGTATTAATGGAACTCCGCGTAACTCTATCAACTTGATGCATCCGCATCAGGAACTGCTGAGGACCAATGTAGTAAGGGACGGCTAGAAACGATACGTATTGACCATCAGCCCGCTTCCAATCGGACGGAACAGATGGACCATCTTTGACACGTGCAACAACTAAGACGCTATCAAAGACATCTAAATAACGCGTCCAGAAGGAGTATGGAAATTGTGTATGAGTCCAAACGTTACCCTCTGGAGTACGAACAAAACGATGTTCCAAAGCTACTACTGTCCGCATATCTGATAACCAGGTAAGAATTACTACAGACAAATATGACTAGATTTACAACGCAGATAGACTGACATGTTGAGACAACAGCTATTAATACAGCACCTTTAAAAGGAGCTGATAGCTAGAAGAATCCGATAGCTGTAACTCTCCAATAAATGTCCTTTCCGGAGAGACTCTTTCTAGAGTTTCATTCTAAAAAGGCTAAATCCCTCTGGAATTAGTAGCTGCAGCCCCTTTTTGCAGACCAGTACTATTAATATGGCAGTCAAATAAAGGCTATCTTTTATGAAATATCATTGAAATAAGACATCTTGGCTCCTTCTCTGGATCACTGCAGTATGCGTGGTAAGGACAAGGTCATACTATATTAAGAATACTCCGAAGAATATAAAATAATCAGTAAATTCCACAGTGTGCTGTGTATATAATCACATATAAATTTCAGCGAAATGTAAGTGTGTTTAGTGTTTTAGTTCAGCGCCCTCTGGCAAAACCGAGTGCCGCAATCAGCGCTTCCTGTAAGCAGCCGCAATGTTGTTTTACAATTTTTCTTAGTAAAACAAAGACGTTCTAACCTCTGTGCATCTCGAATACGCGTTGGCGAAGCCGCTCTTCTCGAGCATGCACTCTAGCGCAAAGCCATTGGCCTTGTCATCGAGAAAAGTCTCTTCAATCGAGCACCTCAAGGTGTATTGCTGCGAGCTTTCTAAGCTAGACTTCTAGTATCCTGCTAACTGAGAGTATGCGTTTTCCCTTTGTCGAATAATGCGGATCCCGGTTAATTATGTAGATTTATGATCGCCTGAGCGACCCGCTTGAGATCTGATTCTGTCATATTAGAACCAGAGGGGAGGCATAAGCCAGAATCAAACAGACCGACTGCTACCTTGCCGCCTATGTGTTCGCAGTCTGCAAAAATAGGCTGTAGGTGCAGGGGTTTCCAAACAGGGCGAGATTCAATATTCTCTTTTTCCAAAGCCAGACGGACTTGTTCACGATCAACGCCAAATTCTGAGGGATTAATTGTGAGGCAAGTTAGCCAGCGATTTGATTGACCGTAGGAAGCTTCAGGCATGAATTTCACACCTGGAAGATGTGCCAATGCCTGATGATAGAACTCAAAATTTTGACGTCTTGAGTCAACCCGGTTCTTAAGTACCCGTAACTGTCCCCGCCCAATTCCCGCTAGAACATTGCTAAGTCGATAGTTATAGCCAATTTCAGAATGCTGGTAGTGTGGTGCTGGGTCACGAGCTTGAGTAGCGAGAAAGCGAGCCTTAGCAATAGCTTGGGCATCAGGGCTAACGAGCATGCCGCCGCCAGAAGTAGTGATAATTTTGTTGCCATTAAAAGAATAGATCCCAAATTGTCCAAAAGTTCCTGGCTCGCGTCCTTTATAAGAAGCACCTAGAGCTTCAGCAGCATCTTCAACCAAAGGAATATTGTACTTTTGGCAAGCTTTGAGAATGGGGTCAATATCAGCACACTGACCATAGAGATGGACCAGAATCACCGCCTTCGGCAACTTACCTATTTTGGCCTTTTGATTGAGAACCTCTTCCAGTAAGGTGGGGTTCATATTCCAAGTGGTAGAATCACTATCCACGAATACAGGTTTAGCCCCCTGATATAGGATCGGATTGGCCGTAGCCACAAAGGTAAGTGTTGAACAGATGACTTCATCGCCTTTGCCTACACCTAGCAGTCGGAGCGCTAGGTGTAGAGCAGCCGTGCCCGAGGAAACAGCAGCAGCGGCATGAGCCCCTGTAATTTTACAGAACTCCTCCTCAAAAGCATTAACGTGAGGACCAACTGGGGCTAGCCAGTTAGTGTCGAAAGCCTCTTTAACGAATGTCAACTCCTCATCTCCCATATGGGGAGTTGATAATAGTATGCGCTTTAACATTAATATCCTTATCAGTACTTAAATTTACCGCAATCTCTGCCTAATCTGATTGATCCTCTGCAACAGGAATCCAATGAGATTAGATTTTTTTGACCAACCACTTTTGAAAGATAGATTAAGCATTAAACTATCTTTTTATTAATCAAGATGGATAGGAATCAACAAAAGCGTAACCATATTGTATGTTTTTTCTTGTTACTTGTTTAGTTATACGTAACAAGAACCCACAACATCTCTACTGTCAACTACGTGTTGCCCCCTTCGCTTGTGCCTTAATAAAACGTGGGGTAGGTGACAATATCACGCCAGAGAAAAGGCTGTGTCGATAATCCAGCTCTTTGCGCAGCCGTGCTTTTGTCTGACTATGTTGCCATGATGTGGCTACTTACCCTACTTTTTGTTGAAGCACGAACCCTGTATTAATTTAACTTGATTTGTGAAAACAATCAGTAATTACACTGATATCAAAGAAAAACGAGTAGCCTTTCATAAGGAGCAATGTTTAATACATCGGAGATTAAGCGTATTGTTTTAGGGCACGGAAACTATTTGTTGCTAAATGTCTCTCTCTTTTTCGCGTCTAATAGTTTCTATGCTCAACGCAATTGCCTTTGTACGGGGTAACTATTTGGCTGTAGCGTTCGCGCTACAGTTCAAGTGAAGTACCCAGGGCGAGAATAGCTCTACAGAGGCGGGTTGCATACTGGTTTGATGAAATATTCGGTCTAGGATCTTTAGCTTTTCGCCACCTTTATTTTTGAGGGCTTTAAGCTTTATACAACCGTTGTCATCTAAACTCTGTTTGACTTCGAGAACTGCCGTTAGGCTAGCAGCGAACACCCATATCATTCTCCGTAATCCGAGTGCTTATACTGACAGGGTTTGTCGAGGTAAGTATGCACTCGCCAGATAGGGTGTTTTCCAGAGGAGAGTTGCTCTGATGTATTTTAAGTCAAACTAAGTTCCTATCTTAACGCTATCTATCTGTGTTGGTTTTGCTTCATTCTCCTGAGGCGATCACCTTCTTGGGGCAGCGCTTAGTACTGCAAACTACCGGTCAGATTCTTTATACCCCCTAATCAGCAAAGTGTATGAAATTAAAGAATTTTACTCCATTACTGGGCACCTCTTTTAGAGACTTTATGCTTAGAGGCACTCGATCGAAGCGTCGGTTTGCTTTAGCCATCATTGATTCTGTTATTTTCAGCATTTCTCTTTATTTAGCCATTTCTGTTCGTTTCGATTCCTTTCTCCCGCTGTCATTTGTTGCTGATAAGAAGTGGCAAATTGTCAGCTTCATTATTCTCCAACTTATTGCCTTCCGTGTAATAGGCATTTATAGACCCATTTTACGTTACTCCAGCCTTACCCTCATTCGAGACTCAGCAAGGGCAGTATTATTAAGTGCCACCTTGCTTATTACGCTTACTTACTTCCTCGGAGATTGGGCCTTGGCCCGCTCAATTATAATTATCAACACTCTTCTAGTTCTTATTCTAGTGGTGTCCATTCGTCTAGCGTTGAGGAAAATAGTTCGTTGGAGCATTTCTAGCAGAAAGTTAGCCGCTATTCCTGAAAAGAATCCTGAGCGTTTACTGGTCTATGGTGCAGGTGCAGCTGGCGCGGAATTATTCCATTCACTATCCTATAGCCCCAGGTACAAAATTGTTGGTTTTGTTGACGATCACCCTGATTTGCACGGAAAATCAAGCCTTGAGGGCTTAGCTGTCTATTCACCTGTACAATTGCCTGACCTTTGGAGTAAAAACAAATTCGATTCTGTGGTCATGGCGATGCCTTCAGTAGCACGCTCCGTACGTCGGCAGATTTTTGAAACCCTCAAGCAGCAATCCATCCCCGTCAAAACCGTACCGTCACTAGCCAGTATCATTTCTGGTCAAGTTACTATTCAAGAACTGCGCAATGTGGATATCTCAGATCTACTGGGCCGTGAAGAAGTCTCTCCTAACGTCAAACTATTGCAGCAGCAAACTAAGCATAAGGCCGTGCTCGTCACAGGTGCGGGCGGCTCCATTGGCTCAGAACTTTGTCGCCAAATTACCCAGCAAGTACCTAGTTGTTTAGTCCTCTTCGAACGCAACGAGTTCGCATTGTATAAGATTCATCAAGAGCTAACAGAGTCTTACCCTAGTATTCAATGTGTGCCTTGTCTAGGCAGTGTCATAGACAGTCCATATTTACGCTTTGTACTTAAAAAGTATCGCATCGAAACGGTTTATCACGCGGCGGCCTACAAGCACGTTCCTCTATTAGAGATGAATATTGCCAAAGGCATAGAAAACAATGTAGTGGGCACCTTGACTGCGGCCCAAAGTGCTATCGATTGCAAGGTTAAACAATTTGTGATGATCTCAACCGATAAAGCAGTACGCCCAACTAACGTTATGGGAACGACCAAACGAGTAGCTGAGCTGAGCATTCAGGCCCTTTCAGCCCAGGAGAATATCGTAACCCGCTTTTCAATTGTTCGATTTGGTAACGTGCTCGGTAGTAGTGGCTCTGTGGTACCCCGATTTCGCAAACAAATTGCTCAAGGCGGGCCGATTACACTTACCCACCCGGAGATTACTCGCTTCTTTATGTCTATTCCTGAAGCCGCTCGGTTAGTGATCCAAGCTGGTGCGCTGTCTAAAGGTGGAGAAGTCTTCCTGCTAGATATGGGTGAGCCTGTCAAGATTTACGACTTGGCTGTTCAAATGATCAAGCTTAGTGGCATGGTGCCAGAAGATGATATCCCCATTAAAATTACAGGGCTACGCCCAGGTGAGAAGCTTTACGAGGAGCTACTGATTTCCAGCGATAGTGCCTGCTCTACCATTCACCCTAAAATTTATTACAGCCAGGAGAACTTTATTCCCTGGGAAGATTTGGAACCCAAGCTCAATCTACTTGTTGAGAAGGCTAGATCTAACAATGCAGGCATTGTTAAAGGACTCTTGAGACTGCTGGTTCCTGAATACAAGCCTCAAAATATTGAACAGGCTCCAGATAAACCTGTATCTCCTCTGTTACCCGCAGTTTCAGGTTTAGAGAATCGCGCGCACAGATCTAATAGAGAGTCTGTATCACGAAACAGTAGTTCTCTTAGAAATATTGCCTAATGCTCTGTCCAACTTAGAAATTAGGATGCAGGGATTTTAGTTTTATCCAAGCATCGTCGGTCCTGAACGGCCAGTTGACCAGACGCTGATGGTAATCGCAAGTGTCCAGGCTGGGAGCTGTTGCTAAACCGATTCAATATCACTCATTCGACGATTCAAGATGCACTGTCGGGTCACAACACTGAACTCACTTTCTGCTACATTTAGCTAGCTACTATGCTTGAGCGTGTAATGAAACCCTAATTGTTCTGCTAATGATCGCGCAGTAGCCGCCTCTAAGGCCTCCGAGAAACCGAAGCGACGAGTGCGTATCACGTAACTTCGGCAATGGTGATGTCTGCTTCGCCCCCCCTTCAGTAATGGAGTGATGCGGCTACCGAGACAGTTAATTAAAACATCATGTAGAGCATTCTTTTATCCCCCCTACTCTTTATTGTATCTAAAGAATACTTATGAAAGTGACTTCTCTCGGTCATTCAGGATTAAAGATAGAGACCAAAGATATTACGCTTCTTGTTGACCCTTGGTTATCTCCGGAGGGCGCTTTTCTAGCATCGTGGTTTCAATATCCAGATAATCATCATGTGATGACCTCCTCACTACTAACGCCAACAGCAGTTGCGATTTCTCACGAGCATCTGGATCATATCGATCCCTGGTTTTTAGCGCAGCTTCCTAAAGCGACACCTATTATCATCCCGAAGTATTCTTCACCGGTTCTAATGCAGAAAATCATTGCGGTAGGGCTCAATAACATTTCTGAGGTTCCGCAGTGGGAAGTGATCAATTTAGGCGAAGGAACTAGCCTATTTTTTGTCTCTGAGGAGTCACCAATGAACCATGACTCCGCCATGGCAATCCAGGGTGATGGGGAAGTTTTATTGAACCCAAATGATGCTCGATTGTCCATAACCCAACTAAGAAGTATCAAAAATAAAGTAGGCGGCAGTATCGATCTACTAACCTTACAAGCCGCTGGCGCATCTTGGTATCCGATCTGCTACGACTATCCAGCAGCTCGCCAAATTGAACTTTCACGAACCAAGCGAATAGCTAAGCTCAACTACGTCGAGCGTGTGATATCAGCAATAGAGCCCTCAATCGTTGTTCCTTTTGCAGGCCCACCCTGTTTTCTAGATCCAGAGTTAAGCTGGGCAAACAATGAAATAACTGACGGTATTTTCCCAGACCAACAGCAAGTGATCGATTGGTTAGGCACGAAGGGGATATCTAACACGACGCTCCTTCTGCCTGGTGAAGCTTTTGATTTAACTCAAAAGAAAAAACAAGATGACCCTATGTGGCAGGATTTTTCGTTCAGCGATCATGAGGCATACATCCAACAATATGCTCAGAAGCGAGCGCCTTATGTAGCGGCATTAAAGGCTCGCTACCCTGAGCCAGAAGCATCTCTTTGGCATGATTTTCAGGCATATTTTCAAAGATTATTGTCAATGAGTCCTTACTTCAACACGAATATTGGTATGAGGGTAGGGTTCGAGATTCAAGGCACGGGCGGTGGTCAATGGGCCGTCGATTTTCGACCCGGTATGGAAGGTGTATTTGATGAGATGGGAGAGTGTAGTTACGGGTATCGTTTTCATGCACGGTGGTTGCCTCCCTTATTGAGTGGTGAGTTGCCTTGGGAAGATTTCTTTCTTTCCTTGCGCTTCCAAGCTTGGCGAGAACCAGATATCTATAACGACCATCTCTTAGGATTACTCAAATTTGCTTGTAAAAGTTCCTTAAAGGCCGTAGAGGAGTATGAAACTACTGTAGATTCTCAAGAGCAAATCACGATCCATGCTCAAGGAAAGGCATACCGTATACAACGTCATTGTCCCCATGCAGGAGTCGATCTTGAGGAGGCTGGTGAAGTGCTGCCAGGAGGCACTCTCCGGTGTCTTGGACATCATTACGAGTTTGACTTAGAAACTGGCCAGTGCACCACGGGAAAATGTAAGCCTCTGAAGAGCAAGAGAATCAAAAGTCTAAGAGAGGGTAGTGCAATAAGTTAAATGATAGACGGAAATACAGTGTAGCTATTGTTCAATGGTGGTGAAATGCCCGCAAGCCCCGAAGCGATGGATGCACAGACTCGAGAGATTATTGGATGTCATGTAGGGGATCGCCCACGGGCGTCAGCTGTCGCACTATGGCAGCCTTTGTCAGCGGTCTATCGTGCGCTAGGGTTTACACAAAGCATTGGGAGGCATATGAGACGGTGATACCGAGCAAGCGTCACTTCGCAGTAGACAAGCAGAGCGGACTTACAAGCTACATTGAGCAAGTGAACAATACCCTGCATCAACGCGTATCACGATTAATAAGAAAGACACTGTCATTCTCCAAGAAGTTAGAAAACCACATTGGCGCGATATGGTTATTCATTCACAAGTACAACTGCCAAGTTCAGAATGCGTTGAGCAAACAGGCTAATCCTAGCTTTTCCTCTGCCCTTTACTAAAATGCACTACCGCTTCTTGATAGTGGTTAGTTAGGTATCAGATAAAGAAGGCTATACACTAGCATTTGGGCGTGCTGAAGCATGGTTTTATGACCGTCTTCTACTTTTTTTTACGCCATTTTTTCCAGATTTTTCTTTTCTTCGCAAGCTCTAATGGGAATGGTGCAAGATCTCTGCTAGCCAACTTTCGTTTCGTCTTCATAGAAAGATCTTACCGATCCTTTAATGTTTCTAAGTGGAACGGTATCTGGCTTTTTATTCGTTTCAATCATCCCGAGTAGCGCGGCTTCTATGTCAGGCGAAAACTCTATGGGCATCGAGTCCACTTGCAAGTTCACATCGCGCTGAGGAAATGGAATCGAGATTTCATGCTGGGTCAAGAGTGCTTCTATGCGAAAATTCAGCGCACTGCGAATCGCGGCGTGGCGCTCAGGGTTGCGAATCCACACCATCAGATCAAACTCAATGGCGCTATCGGCAAAGGTTTTCAAAAACACATTGGGTGCAGGCATTGGCAATACTTCTTCATTTTCTTGAGCGGCCTGCAGCAGTAGCGATTTGACTAGCTGAGAATCAGCTTCGTAAGCTGTACCAATCACAATATGGAGTCGCGAAATAGCGTGATCATGATTCCAGTTAATCACTTGAGAATCTAGCAAATGCGCATTGGGCACCAATACAGAAATATGATCCAGTGTCCGGATGGTAATGCTTCTTGCACCGATACGTTCCACCGTGCCCGAATGCGACCCAATTTCAATAAAATCGCCGACCTGAACAGAGCGCTCAAACAACAAGACCAATCCGCTACCAAAGTTTTTAGCAATATCTTGTAAGCCAAAGCCAATACCAATACCCAGCGCGCTCCCCAGCAGCGTAATAGATCGTAAGTCAATGCCCCAAAGCTGTAATAAAACAAACATACCCAGTGAAAACGCGCCGTAGCGAAAAGACTGGGTAATCACTTCTCGCGAGCCCCTTGCCAAAGGCGTGCGCTTTAGAATCCGGGTTGCTAAAAGCCTTGTCGCAACCCGCACTAATGTAAATAGAACAATCACGAGCGCCACTAGCATCAGCAGATCTATCAGAGAGTAGGCTCTGTTCCTTGAACTTAAGATAGGCGCTTGAATGGCTGTTATGAAGTTGTTGAATAGGCTGTAACGCTGCTGTCGCAAGGCCGGGAAAAGCGATGAGATATGACTGAGAGAGACCACCCAAATGGCACATCGAAACAGCCACAGCTTAAGACTCGAAGATAGCTGTGGAATTTGTACTTTGGTCTCATCCGATTCAGATGCGGTTGTTCTGGAGTCGCTATATCCAGATGTATCTGTTCCAGATCCGCCATACCCAGATCCGCCATATCCAGACGCAACCGATGCATATTGAGCAGAGCGCTGACAAATATAACCTAAGCTGATGTGCAGCGTTACTGCCATCAGCAGCGTCAGACTAGTCAGCAAGGTCATATCTCTAAGATGGCTAGGCGATCGCTCTTGCTTAGAGCTGTGAAGTGATCGCTCTATCTGACTTGCCCAAACCTGCGCTTGCTGAGAAGGTGTTTTGTTTGTGCTGGTATCTGGCGCTGTTACCGTCAGCAAATATTGTTCGTTAGCGAGCAAAATAGGCTGCTGGTTATGTTCTACCACTTCAACCTTTGCCTGTTCTGGGCTTTCAGCGAGCTCTTCTAGCAGCTGGTTTGCTTTTACAGCCCGCTGCTGCGCGGTAAAGTCACCAGAATTTTCGACTTGAAAAACAGGTCGCCCATCGACAACAACGCTTGCTTTCTCGGGAAGCGTTGTGGGAGATGCCACCGCAGCCAAGGTCTCAGAACTCACTTGCCCAGACAAACTCGCAGCAAGGAGAGTCACAATCCAGATCCAATGGGCATTTTTGAAAAACGTTGCCAGACGACTGAAAAAATTCATTGGAATCAATACGGGAGCTGTCAGTGATCGCAAAAGCGATTAGCCCAAACCTTAACAATCCCTTTAAACAATTGAGTTTGATATGTGACGATGTGTAAATGATGAGTCAATCGCACACTGCAGGGTTTCACATTCAATCAGTCTGCGCTTGTCCGTTTTTCATTCTCAAGACGATTAAACGTTATCTGCAGGCGAAAATTCTACCTTCACCTGTCTGGGCTGCAACATCTCTAGCATTAGCTTTTCTTCGCAGGTATCGCACAGCACCATCGAATCTAGTTGAGAGACCAGTCGGGTAATGCTCTTAATTTGCGATCGCAGCATATTCACCACGTCCAAATCAATCTCAAACTGAGTCGCTAAAATGCCCCGGTTCAGCCGCTCTCTGACCACGCCTTGCCAGCTTGACTCACAGGTTAGCCAGGGGTGACGGTTAATATCTATTGTCTTCGGAAGCGCTGCATTGCTTTGCGGGTATTCAAATACCCGCTGGTGTAAATTGGTGTCTGCAACACCCTCACAGGCATTGGCTTTAATCGGGGCAGAAATTGTAATTTTGGTTGCCCCTAGCTCCGAGAGCAGCGCAATCATCGCTTGCTCACGCTCTTCATAGAGCATCGAAAAGTAGCGATCTACGGGGTAGTAATAATTTTGCCGGTGTCTGAACGGATGCCGCCGGTAGGTATAGCCAGGAACAGGATGTCCGGGCGGCATGTAGGTGCCAGGGCCTAGTTCACTGGCATGAACTTGATCCACCAGTTGAGTAGCCCAAGGCATCAGATTCATCTGCGCAAGTTCGCGGTAGAGGAGCTTGGCATCGTGGTTGCGATGATGAATGCGGCTCGGATCGTTTTCTTTCTGAAACTTTTCTTGGAGCAGCGCATAAACCGTCCAGGTGATTGCCGTAGCTGAGCTCGGTAGGGACAGTGCCGTCAGCGTGGGCAAATCGCTCACGGACATTCGGCTCGAAAAAGACATAGTCTGCATTGCCTTCTTCAGCTCTAGCTCGGCTCTAGAGATGTAAACGTCTTTCTGTCCGCGAAACGCTGCCCTTTTAGGCTTAGTCACCATTTCATACGGCAGCTCGTCTAAATCTAAAACGTGTAGCAGCAGCTTATTATTTGTGATCGCGGCAGGGGTTGATAGCGAAGCGGCAGCTGACGAAGCTTTCGATAACGCAGACGCCTTAAGAGCACTCTGGCGCGATACAAGTTGACTGGAGGCGGGTTGCTTATGGTTAAGCATTTTTATGCACAGGACGGTTGCCGATATGATACATCGCAAGCTAAACAAAACTGCCTACAGGCGTGTCGTTTGGCTGAATTGCGTCAATGTGGCTTAGAGCCGATACTACAGCAGACACAGCGATATGCCTGTATCAGAGACATCCGATACAAGGTCGTCTGGGCCAGCAATCACTGTGATGAATCGCTGAGATCAGTTAACTTCTGGTAACGATTCAAACAGCTGCCAATCATCAAGCACTGGCTCAATCACCAAAACCGGTTCAACCGGCTCAGCCTTTTGCAATGCCTCGATATGCCCTTCAAATTGCTGGACGCCTTCTTCAAAGAAGACGCGATCGCGCTGCCGAAAACCCTGCGTGACTGCATCTGTCAGGGTTTGAGTAGACATCGATGAATCAAAAGGTACGCTAATGTCAGGCAGCATCTGAGCCGATGCTGGCGCTGAAACCTGCGCAAGTGCAGCAGACAAAACAGCGCATGCGACAGCTTTACGGGCTGTTGCATTAGGCAAGCGGCTGATCCCATTCCAGTCAGAGTGTTCTAAAAATTTCATACCTAAACCGAGGAAACGACTTTTACATCTCTTTCTTCAGTTATGACGAAAAACTCAGTGTTTTTCCTGAGATCTAAATAAATTTAACTTGCTTTTTATACACGGTTTACTCGTAGCGCACACGGTTAAAGTCAATCCAGCCATCTTCATGCGAGCTGCGCGGATCTTTGTGGGTCCAGTGAATTAACCCACCGCGTTCGTTCCATTCGTATTCACCTTTGACTGAGACGCGATCGCCCTTTCTCAATCCATTGATCCTTGGTGCTATATCAATGTTGTGCACCACTAGCACCGTCTGGTCTCTAGACACTCGAATCACAAACCGCTGATGCTTATCGCCTTCCACATCATCCGGTAGCAAGGCTTCAACCGTACCGGAAACGCTATCGATCATCACATCAGATTGACGATCCCTAAACGCCTCTGCCAGCAACTTACCTGCCATCACTTCAGCCTTACTATTGCGATACAAATACGATGGCGCTGCCAGCACAGGCACTATTCCACCTAAAAAATCTCGTCTGCGCATGCTTTATCTACTTCAACCCCATCCATTCAGTTCAGATCAAAAACAGCAGGCCCTTGGCCAACCCAAACTATCAGTCCCGCATTATCATATCGCTTTGGGTATATCGCTGTTGGGTATAGAAACACTTCACCGAAGCACCTCTTTCAACTTGTGCTGGTTCCAAAGGTCTTGGTAGAGGCCTGATTGGCTAACCAGCATTTCGTGGGTGCCAGATTGGGCAATGCGCCCTTCATCCATGACCAGAATGCGATCGCAGGCCGCCGCCGCTGACATCTGATGAGAAACAAAAATCACCGTCTTTTTCTGCGTTCCGCTAGAGAGATTATCTAAAATTCGCGTTGCCGTTTGATTATCCACGCTGGAGAGGGCATCGTCTAAGACCAAAATCGGTGCATTGACTAAGATGGCACGAGCTAGGGCAGAGCGCTGGCGCTGACCGCCCGACAAGGTAATACCGCGCTCACCAACCATCGTTTTGAACTGTTGGGGAAAGTTGAGAACCTCCTCGTAGAGTTGGGCTTCTTTGGCGGCGTATTCCACCTCACGCTGCTCGACCACCGGATTACTGTAGCGAATGTTGTTTTTGATGGTGGTGCTAAACAAAAAGCTGTCTTGAGGTACAAAAGCAATTGCTCCACGTAAATCGTTGAGTTCTACTTGGGTGATGTCGTAACCATCTAAAAACAACTCACTCGAATCAATCTCTAGTAACCGCGGTAAGGCCATCGCTAACGTCGATTTGCCAGACCCAATCGGGCCAACCACCGCAACGGTTTGCCCCGGCTCAATCGTAAAATTCACGCGATCAAGCGCAGGCCGATTGGCACCGGGATAGGTAAAGCTCAGATCCCGTGCTTCTAAGCGTCCAACAGGGTGAGGAAGGGCGATCGCGTTGGCAGTATCACGAATGGCCGGACGCGCCTCAAAGATGGCTTCAATGCGATCTAGGCTCACTTCGCCGCGCTGGTAAGCGGTGATGGTAAAGCCCAACAAAGCCGTAGGAAAAACAAGCTGCTGAATAAAAAGAATAATCGCCACGAAATCGCCTGGGCTGAGGCGGCCTGCCACAATGGCATTGGCGCCAATCGCCAGCGCAATAACAAGGCTCAGGCTGGCAAATCCGCCCAGCAGGGGGAAAAGCGTATTGCGGGTTTTGGCCAGGGCCAGATTGGCACTAAGAAGCCCTTGATTGCGCCTTTCAAAAGCACGGCGCTCGTTCTCTTCTTGGGCGTAAATCTTCACGAGAGAAATGCCGCCCATATCTTCTTGAATCAGATCGCTAAGATTGGAAATTTCTTCTTGAACATCTTGCTGTTGGTTGCGGAGGCGATCGCCAAACACCGCCACCACGCCAAACATCAGCGGATAGACCGCAAGCGAAAACAGCGCCACGCTGGCATTGAGATTAACCATGGCAGGCACAATCAGCATGTAGGCAAACAGCGTGTTGGCCATGCTCAGCACCGCAAAACCCAGCAGCCGCCGAATGTTATCGACATCGCTAGTGGCCCGATTGATCAGATCGCCAATGGTATTGCGCCCAAAATAGGCTGGCTCTAGGGTGAGCAAATGCTCAAAGATGCGCTGCTTAAGATCAAACTCAACCTGACGGCCCGCCCCAAACAGAAAAATCCGCGAGGCCATACGAATCACCCACATGATGCTCGCAAGCACCAGCACCCAAATCACAGAACGAAAAATTTGCGCCATTGAAAAGGCGACGGTGAGCTCATCGACAACATTGCCAATTGTCAACGGAATCGTGACGGCGATCGCGTTAACTATCAGTAAGGCCACTAGGCCCAACGTGACTTCCTTCCAGTGAGGTTTTAGGTAAGCAACTAGGCGAAAAAATTTAGAAGACTGGGCTTTAGAAGACTGGGCCATTTTGGAAGAGTGGGCCATGAGAAAAACAGGCCACGAGAAAACTGGGCCACGAAGAATCGGCTGCAAATATGTTACCTGCGATACCGATAATAGTCGCTATCGCGCCCACTGTGCCAGCTTCAGGCGGGCGAGATCTCGTCTAGATTTCAATCGTGGGATCCCAGCCAAAGTTGAAATCAGGGAGCCAACCGCGCAGAAAATAGTAAAGCGAGTTGAGCAGTTCGTTCCAGTAGCGAGTGGTGAGCTCTAGCGCGTCCACACTGGGCAGCAAATCCGGCAGTCTTTCTAAAATATCGCCCGAGCGTCTAAAATTAGCCGTTCTAAAATCAGTGGGCTTAGCAATCACTTCTAAGTCCATTTTTTCAAACGTGAGAGCAGCTCTAGACATCACAATCGCTGGGGCAACAAGCACAACGCGAGGATCATTCTCGGTGCCCTGACTTCTACGGGCACTGCGGGCCGCAATGATGCGATTATTCTCGAGAAAGTCTTCCACTTCATCTGCGGTGCCGTGGATATCGTAATTGGTGGTTTCAATATTGATATCGTCTCCAAAGACCCCGTTGTTGATCAAAATATTGCGGATAGCCTGACGCTGGCTGTTAGCCGTGTCGTTATTGCCGCCGATACCGGCAGTAACAAATACGGCGGGCGCCGCGTTGCGGTTACGGGCCTGACGGTATAGATTAGCCGCATAAATGAGGCGGGGCGCGAGTACGGTGTTGATAGAGGCATTGTCTACGCTGTCGTCCGGGAGCGCGAGTTCGTTGCGATCGCCCATCACCACAATGGCAGCGGCCTCACCCAGATCACCCTGGGTCGCGACCGCCGTTTCACGACAGACTTCATCACAGACGGCGGCTCGTTCCTGATAAGCCGTTCTGACAGATTGCTCAGCTTCGCTGACCAGCCACTGAGCCGAAATCGGGATGCTAGAAATCAGCAAAATGGCTAGGGCGATCGCCGCTGGATTGCCTTTTACGCCCTTAATGCCATCGCTGAGAGAAACCCCCAAAAATAAAATGGCAGCGCCCAGCGGCGTGAGCGGGAAGGATAAAATTCGCCAAATCACTTGAATGGTGCCGTCGTCTGGGGCTGCAAAAGAAGCCACCAGCAGCAGCACTAAAATAACGCCACCGAACCAAGTGAGATATTTCTGATCGATCACCTTGGTGAGCAGGTACCAAATCAGAAGGCCCACTGAGGCCCAGAGCAATATGCGGGTAAGCAATACCAATAGCATTTCCGTTTCTTTTATCCGTAGATGGGGACGGTCTTATAGCATTCGCCATGTTGCCTGATGGCATCAACCGCGTTTAATTTAACCACTTTTGATGAAAGTTAAGCACATTAGGACCATTTCAACCACAAAAAAATGGGCAAGGGTTCAAAAATGGCTGATTTATATCAATCGAGCGCATCACAAAATAGACCGCCATCCAGACGGTCTAGGCCACCACTGACTGTATCAGTCCTAACTAGCCTGCTTGCTGGTCTAGCCGGTCAAGTCTGCGAGCATTCCCGATGATCGCAGCTAGCTGCGATTGCTGCAATTCTCTAAACGCACGATTTTCTTCAACGAGGCGATCTATGCTGGCTTTCGTCTCTGTGTTCATCTGGGCAATGTCTGAGCTGTTCTTTGCCACAAGCTGACGGGTTTCTTCAAGCTTTATATCAAATTGCGCTGAGCGCCCAGAGAAGACTGTAATGGCCTCTGCGTTGTGAGCTATCTGCTGAGCGTTTGCACTTTGCTGCTGGGCAGTATCAGCGACGATATCGGCAATACCTTCTAACCACTGTTCTAGGGTCAACAGTCCGGTCGCGTGATGCTCCAATATCTCAGTGACTCGATCAAGCGTTTCCCGGTTGGCATTGGCCTGTTGCACAGATGGCCGGACAAATTGAGACACCACCGTATTAAGCGTCTGAGTGAGTGCGGCGATATCGCGAGCGTTGCTTTCTGACGTTGGGCCGGATGTGTTTTGCGGTTAAACGATGGGCTGTTGATGCGCAATCAGGGTTTGATTGACAGTGAAGCATTTGGCGTGGGCAATGGCGGCAATATTTTGATAAATGCGCCAGTCATTATCGGCATAGAAGATAGTGATATTGTCGCTAATGCTGTAGCGGTAACATTTCCATCACAACCCAAGGTATTTTTGGGCTCGAATTTCGTGAGCAACGCACAAATGAAAATGACATTACCGCCAGCTCAAAGTTTGGCATCAGCGGCACGGTAGAAATTAACAATCTCACTGTAGACTCGGCCTTAGGATTGGTTGAACTTCCCTCTGCGCCGGCTGACGCAGACGATCAAATTGCCTCAGCTTGCGCATCCCACGACGGCAATCAGTTCATTGCCTCCGGGCGGGGCGGAATTCCCATTTCACCCAATGCCATCTTGCTCGGTAACCGTCCATGGCAAGATCTTCGTCCTTTGCCCAGCCCTAATGCCAACAACGCTGAGTCTGTTGCAGTTAACAAAACAACAACACCCATTGCAGTCGGGAGCGCAGAACTGGCAACCACACTACAGGAAGCGAGTGGATGGCAAATGAATTCAGACGGCAATGTTGAATTGTTGTTAAGCGTGATCGCCTCTCACAACATAACCCACCCGACCTGCCTCAACCCAGCTGCTTAGGTGCTCGCACATCATTTGTTAGCGTTAAGCAGGTTGGAGCTAGGCATATCAGCTAAACTTCATTTTCTGCATAGGCCTTATTCAAGCAGGCTTGCAGTGTCCTAGCCAGTTTCCCCACGTGGGGTTCAAACATCAAACTCATGTGGTGCCCTGGTACATCATGAATTTCCAAGCCGCCATCTATCAGATACTGCCAGCCAAGGAATGAATCGTAGTACTGTTTTGGATCTTTCTCTTCGGCTCGAAACAGGGTCATTTTCCCGGCATATACCTGGGGTGAGTATCGTCTTAATGCGGCTCTATCCACTGCTTCAATGCGACGATAAATCTCCGGTAGCGGCGCTTCAATGTGCGCTTCGGCAAGGCCGAATTTACTCAACAGCTTACCCGTCGCCTTCTGTATAATCGGTGCTCCTCGCTCAGCAACATATGCCCACTTCAGGCCAAGGCTCTTAGCCTGCCATAAGTTACTCAAGTGAATGTGCAACTGGTATAGGGCGGGCGGCATTTGGCAATAGCTTAGTGCAGGCGTGGAAGAATCGAACAACCCCAGCAATCCAACTTTCTCGCCGCGCTGCTGTAGCTGCTGCGCCATCTCAAACGCCATGATGCCGCCAAAGGAGTGTCCCACTAAATGATAGGGGCCATAGGGCTGCACCTTTTTGATTTCTTCAATATACTCAGCGGCCATCTGCTCCATTCTCTCTAGTAGCGGCTGATTTTCATCTAAACCTTTGGTTTGTAGCGCATACACAACCTGCTCATCATCGAAATAAGGTAGGAGATTTTTGTAGTTTAAGATGCTAGGGCCAACCGCATGAAGGAAAAATAAGGGGGGGGTAGTACCTTCTGTTTTTAAAGGCACCAAAGAGTCCCATAGCGTATCGTCTGCCTGGGTAAGCGTCACTGCTAACTGGGCAGGGGTCGGCGCTTGCAACAAGGCAGTAAGCGGTAATTTTTGCCCCAGCTGCTGCTCAATAAAAGAGAACAACCGAATAGCCTTAAGAGAGCTGCCACCTAGCTCAAAGAAATTGTCATTGACGCCAACTTTTTTTTCAAGCGAGAGCGTAGTGGCCCATAGATTGGTCAAGATGGTTTCAATTTCTGTTGTGGGCGCGGTGTAATCAAACTGTTCTATAGCAGGGGCAGGCAGCGCCTTTCTATCGATCTTGCCGTTGGCAGTGGTGGGGAGCTTATCTAAAAAGACAAATGCTGAGGGGACAGCGTAGCTGGGGAGCCGCTCTAACATAAATGCCTTAAGCGTTGCCAAGAGGGCTGAGGGCTCTCGCTGGCCATTGCCCTGCGGGACAACGTAAGCAATCAGCTGTTTTTCGGCCGCTGCACCGTTTTCTCTTACCACCACAATCTGCTGCTGAACGTGGGGATGTTTCTCCAGGCAGGTTGAAATTTCTCCTAGCTCAATGCGAAAGCCCCGAATTTTGACCTGAAAATCGGCCCGGCCCACAAACTCTAAGTTACCGTCAGGTAGCTGCCGAACAATGTCGCCTGTTTTATAAAGGCGCTGGTTTGCTTTATGCGGATGGGGCACAAACGCAGCGGCGGTTTTCTCAGGTTTGTTTAAATATCCTCGGGCCAGCCCAGGGCCTCCAATATATAGCTCACCCGAATCACCAGGATCAACAGGTACTAGCTTCTCGCTAAGCACGTAAGTTTCCACATTTTCAATGGCACGACCGATGGGTAGTTCGCGGCTGAGGTCAAAATTTTCTTGAACAGGATCATAGAGCGTAGCTGAGACAGTGGTTTCGGTGGGACCGTAGGTGTTGAGCCAGCGGGGATAGCCGCCGACCATGCCATACCACTGGGCATAGATAGCACGGGAGGCTTTTTCTCCACCGACAATGACAAGGCGAATGCTCTCTGACAGCATTAACGGCACAGGCAAATTTGTTGTGGTTGACTCTGTTTCGACTGAATTGGTTTTGACTGAATTGGTTTTAACTGAATCTGTTGTCGTTTGGGCGAGCCCACCAACTAGCTCGTGCCAAAAGGCGGTTGGTAAGTCTAGGATGGTGACTGATTGCTCTCGGGTGAACTGAATAAAGTCGGTGAGGGAAGTTGCGATCGCCTCTGGTCTTAGCACTAGCGCCGCGCCACTGATCAGTGTCGGATAGAGCTCTTCGACAATAATGTCGAAACTGATGCTGGAAAATTGCAGCATTCTGTCGGCGGGCGTCATTTCAAAGGCACGCGCCATTGCCACAGCATGGTTCACTAGGCCTTCGTGGCGGACCATCACACCTTTGGGGTTGCCGGTAGTGCCAGAGGTATAGATGACGTAGGCAATGTCGTCAGGGCCAATAGCAACATCGGGAGCGGTGACATCATACTGGGCGATCGCCCCACGCTGTGCTGAAATGAAGACCACTTCGCTGGCCGTTTCGCTGGCCGTTTCGCTGGCCGTCTCGTTGGCCGTGATGCCATACTCAGCGCTATCTTCACCCGCAGCCCCATCGTCAGTGAGCAAAACCTTTGCTTGTGAATCGCTCAGAATATAGCGCCGCCGAGCCTGTGGGTAGCTAGGATCAATCGGAACATACGCGCCACCGGCTTTAAGCACCGCTAGGAATGCAATGATGGCATCGGGCGATCGCTGCAGCTGAACGCCGACTAAATCACCGACACCCACCCCCTTGTGTCGCAAAAAGTTGGCAAGCTGATTTATTTGCTGATTTAGCTGAGCGTAGGTGAACGTCTCAGACAGACCCACCAGAGCCGTTGCATGGGGAGAACGCGCTAGCTGGTCTGCAAAGTAGCGCAAGACAGATCGAAAATTAGCGGCATTGGGTATGAAGGCATCAAGCGCTTTCACACTGGCTTGTTGAGGATCTGGAGTCTGTGATGTCGAGACACCCTGAGAAGTCGAAGAAACCATGTATTAAAATCAAAATCTAAAGGCCAACAGCTGATCAAGCAATTTTCAAGCAGCTTTTTGAAGCATCGATTTTCAACTCATCAATTTCCAACTAGACAATAGGAAACCAAAGGGCATCTAATAGACACCTCCCTCTGTCTGTTGTTAAAGACTTTTCTGCTTCCAAGCTGATATGAAGGAAAGCTCATCAGCCTAGTTCCGATTTGGCCAGACTTTTAATGCTTAATACATATTTCATAGGGAAACGTAAATCCTGATCTCGCCAATGCTGACGTCAGTATTCAGTGCCTGAGCGCACCGCCAGCGACTCAAAGTTAGCCACAGATTTTTCCACAATCGCCAGGCTATCTTGCCAAAACTGAGGCTGACACAAGTCCTTTTGCAGATGGTGCTTCACAACAGCTTCTGCCGTCATGCTGCCAGTATCTCTGAGCAAATCGGTGTAGAGAGCGTTGAAACCATCACCATAAACTGGCTGCTGCGCATAAATGCCCAAGCTAAAAAGATAGCCAAACAAATAGGGATAGTTGTAAAAACCCAAACTGGACATTGAAAAGTGCAGTTTGCTAGCCCAGAAGAGATCGTCATAGCTGCTCAGGCTATCTTCAAACCACATCTGCCAGCTCTGGTTCATCATTTCGCACAGCTGCTGAGGGCGCAGTGAGCCTACCTTTCGAGCTTCGACCATGCGCTTTTCAAACTCAAAGCGAGCCGGAATATTAAGCAACATCACTGCCGCACTCTGCGCATCTTGCCAAGCAATTTCTAACTGTTGGGCAGGGGTTTTGGCGTCGGCCATGAGCGCTTCACGAACCAGCGTTTCGGCAAAAATGCTGGCTGTCTCAGCAAGGGTCATCGGATAGCGCGTTTTCAGCATCGGCAAATCGCGCATCACCCAGTTGTGCCACGCGTGGCCCAGTTCGTGCGCCAAGGTCAGCACGTTGGTCATGGTGCCTTCGTAGGTCATGAAAATGCGCGGCTCTCGCGGCTCAGAGAATTTGGTGCAGTATGCGCCCGTGGCACGGTTTGGGGTGGGCGCGCCGTCTATCCAGCCTTTTTCGGCCATCATCACGGCAAACTCGCCCATGGCTGGGGTGAGTTTGTTGAAGGATTTAGCGATGAGGGCGATCGCCGCCTCAAAGCTAATCTCGTCACCACTCTTGTCGCCACTACTCTTTTGGCTGCTAGGTGCCGGGGCCATTACATCCCACGGGTGAGCTTTTTCTTGCCCCAGCGCTTTCGCCATCGCCGCTAATGCCCGCTGACCAATCGCTCTATTTTCATAGGTGGTTTTCATCAGCGCATCCAACGTCTGGCGCTCAATTCGTGACTGGTGGCAGCTTTTATCTAAATAGTGCAGTTCACGCTTAACAGATCGTTTTTTTGCTTCTTCCAAGCGCCAGCCGTTGATAGCGCTTAGGCCCGCCGCTACGGTTGGCTGCTGTGTGGCCCAGGCGCTGCGAATTGCTTCCCAAGCCACTTTTCGCGTCGCTGAAGCCTCGCTGCTGAGCAGGTTAGAGGCCTGCGCAAGGCCCATGTCTTCGCCATTAACGCTGCACTTTAGGGTCCCGGCCAACTCACTGTATAAGTTGCCCCAAGTATGCAATCCGTTGGTGGCGAGCGCCGTCATCAGCTGCTCTTCTGAGACGCTGAGCAAAAAGTCTTTTTGCTTGCGAGAATGGCGCAGCAGAAACGACAAATCACTGAGCGCAGGATCGGCCAACAGCTCATCGACAAACGCTTCGCTAGCACGATCTAAAAACACGTTGAGCGGCGTGGTGGCTTCAGAGAGATCAGCGCCGAGCTTTTGGAGAATGGGCATCCATCTGTTGGCGTCGGCATCTTGGGTATCGATGCTGAGAGCCGTGTAAATGAACGTGCTGACATTGCCCATGCGCTTGAGAAAATCTTGGCGCTGTTGCTGAATGGGCCGAATTTTCTCGATTATGCCTAGATAATCATCTGATGGCAGAGATTCGGCACTGGCAGCGAGTGGCACAAATAATTGACAGGCGGTGGCGATCGCCTCAATTTCTTGTACCAGCGCGTCTACCGTGGTGGCAATGCGCGGATCATCGGTGCCACTAAAAAACTGACAGTTGTCCCAGGTTAGCGAGAGATCTTGAGGCGCAGGCGTCTGAGGTATGAGGTTCTGAGAGATAGGCGCTTTAGAGACTGCCTGAGGGTGAGCTTGGATAACCATGACAAATTTCTATAATGCAATTAAGAGTTCTTTAATTAGGAACTCTAAAGATACAGGAAATCTAAAAATTAAGCATTCTGCATCCAGGTCTGCATCTAGGAAAGCCAACGCTAGCGCGTGACCGCAGAAAAAATTTGATAGTACATGCCCATAAAAATATCTACCGCTAGAACAACAGACTCATTGAGGGAAACAAAGTTCCCCAATCTGTCGTCATAGAAAAAATCACGCTCCAACATTAAGGTTGAGTTAACTAAAGGTTAAGACAATATGTTACGTTCAAGGGAAGATCATAGCTGAAATTGGGTTCTTGAAGCCGTCTTAGCAGGTCGGTTTAGAGTGTCTAATATCTGCCTTGAGAACACCGATACTGAATCAGTTTAGGCGTCAGTGTTCAGGTCAAAATGTTGTTAGTAGCAGACATCGATATTCTTTGTTCAAGAGCTGAATCTCTTTAAGATACGATTAAACTGAAGTTTTAGGAGTCTGGTCTGTAAACTGCGTTTGTTTGTTGCAGCGCAATTCATAGGCATCTCTGGTTCGTTAGCATCTGCGCTTAGCAGAGTGTGTTTAAGCTCAAGTGAAAAAGTTGGCGCTTAAGTGTTGACGCTCAAGACAGCGACACCCTTGTGGGGAGACCTCCAGGAGATCTTCAGGAGACCTCCGAGAGTGCTAGCTGAAGTGCAGGTGATTTGATGCCTTGGCTTCACTTAAAGACATAAGCGCACGGAACTCTGTCAATAAAGTAAATCAGAAAGTTTTTGAGGGTTGCAAATAGCTTATGACTACGTATCGAAGGACTTTAGTTCAGAAAAAACTGAAGCCATATATCCTTGCTGCAGCGAGTTGGCTGCTGCTCTCCTATGGCATGTTTTTTCTTATCCCTGATACTCAAAGTGTTGTGTCCTTAGCACAAGAGGATGGTCTGTTTGAGTACATGGGGGCGTTTTTATTTTTGTTCTCAGGTGTTTTGTTCCTATTGAACTTTTGGAAAGGGGGTAAACGGGGAAATATATGGACATTTAGAAATGTTCTTTTCCTGCTGTTAGGGCTTGTCTTTTTATTTGGCTTCTTTGAGGAAATTAGCTGGGGTCAGCGAATTTTTAATATCGCAACCCCTGATGGCATCAAGGCGATTAACACTCAAAACGAGCTTAATTTTCATAATCTGAGTTTCTGGAACGACAGAGATGAAAACGGTATGAGAGCCACTGGTCTGAAATCGCTATTTACTGTGACCAGGCTGTTTTCAATCTTTTGGTTCTCTTTTTGCTGTTTCTTACCCACGCTGTACCACGCGGTTGGCCAAGTTAGAAAAAGGTTAAACAAAATTTCGTTTCCGGTTGTTCCACTCTCCATTGGCATCTTTTTTATGGTTAACTATCTGATGCTAAAGGTGTTCACACCTATGGTGGACGCTGTGCTGCAATATCCCATGGTTGAGGTGTCAGAGAGTGCCAGTGCGTTTCTCTTTTTCTTGGTGAGCCTTTGGTTTGTTAACAATCGAGCGCCCAATCGACCTAGCACTCATTCCTGAGGATTACCCCTGACAATTGACGTATCATCTAGCCCAAGGCCGGCTGCCTTGGGCTAAATTTATGGCATTGAGGAGTACCCTTATGTTTGCGAGGGTGATATCCGCTATTGGGCAATAGCTGCCTGGCTCTCCGTGAGCGAGACCCATACCTTCCGACATAGCGGTTATTCGCAAGGTTGAGTAGCCATCGCGAAAAACCGTAACAAGCTGTGTTGCCCTTGAAGATGACAAGGAGACACAATAGAAACGCTTTCATTGGCATCAGTTCTGGGAGCGTATCTTGGCGTCTCTAATTATTTTTGGGCACTGGTTAAGCGCATGAGCAGTTTGATTGGCAAACCGCTGCAAGGTGGTAAATATAAGCTAGAGAGCGTCTTGGGCAGAGGCGGCTTTGGCCTGACGTTTCGCGCCCATCAAACCCGCCTAGATACGGTAGTGGTGGTCAAAACCCTGAATGAGGATTTTTGGCAAGCGCCGAACCTCAGCGAGCTGCAGCAGCAGTTTCAAGACGAAGCGCGGCGGTTGGCGATGTGCAGCCATCCCAACGTGGTAAGAGTCAGCGACTTTTTTATCGAAGACGGGCTGCCCTACATGGTGATGGACTACATTCCGGGGCGATCGCTCTACGACATTGTCATCCCCGGCAATCCGCTGCCGGTGAAAGCCGCCGTCAACTACATCACCCAAATTGGCCAGGCGCTACAGGCCGTCCACGCCAAGGGCCTATTGCACCGCGACGTGAAGCCTCAAAACATTATGATTCACGCACAGAGCGGAGCCGCTATCTTAATCGATTTTGGCATTGCTCGTGAGCTTAGCCAAAACCCGGCTAAGACCCATACCAGCATCGTGTCAGAGGGCTACGCGCCGATTGAGCAATATCTGCCCAAGGCACACCGCTCGGCAGCAACCGATATCTACGGCTTAGCGGCAACGCTGTATACGCTGCTAACGGCTGAAATTCCAAAAGCAGCGGTGCTCCGCGATCGCGATCCGCTAACGCCAATCCGACAGCTGCGCCCCGATGTTCGTGAACCGATGGCGGCAGCGATCGCCCAGGGGATGAATATTGAATTGCGTGATCGCCCTCAGTCAGTAGGGCGATGGCTAACGATGCTCACGCAGCCCGCGACCAAAACTCAGCGAACAACTAAAACGACCGCGAAAAGAGCACCGACTACCGCTAGCCCTTTGTCGCCCTCTGAATATCCGACCAAAGTGGTGGCCCCTGCCTATACCCCTGATCCAACCATCCACCGTTCTGTTGGCAATAGAACAGTGGGCAACGAACAGCTCAAGACCGTCGCGGTTCCGCTGCCCACTGCCAATAACCAAAACACAGCTATTCAGCCTACCCGCGTACCTGCGCAATCTAAAAAGGGCTTTGGCTGTCTTTCCTTTCTCGGCCTCATCAGCCTAGTGATCGCTGGCGCCTTTGCCGCCAGTGGGTTTTGGCTCTACCAGAAGCTAGCAGAAAGTGGTATAGCGCTACCAGAGTTCTCTTTGCCTGAAATAGCATTACCCACCAATGAGAGAGATGCTGAGACCCAGCAGGAAAATAATGCCTCTGACAGTGAAACCTCAGGAGATAGCGCTTCTGAAGAAGACACAACCCCTGAAGCAGAACTGGACGCTAAAACAACAGATTTAGAAGCAGAGACTGCGCTCCCATTTCCTGAAACAACCACTAGTCAAGCAGCGCTCCCACTGCTGCTTTCTAATAGCGGCAATCCTGCCAACGCGAAACCAGGTGACCCAGGCAGACCGGTGCCAGTCCCTGGTTTTTCTCCTGGCACCGAAGAAGACAAAATTCGTGCTCAGCTTGGCGCGCCTACGCGCGAAGGCAGCAGCAACGGTTTCTACACCAGCGCCTATACCCTAGTGCCCAATCGAGTCACCCTCGGCTACGTTTACGACCAAGGCTCAACCCGGGTGCGCCAGTCTGAAGCTGCGTTCTCGCCCGCTTCAGATCGTCTCATTATGCGCTCTACTCTGCTGGGCATGTTGGGCAATCGTCCGCCGGCAGACATTGTAGAGGGCTTGGAAGCAGTCCGCACAGGCGCGCGCGATCGCGTCAGCATCAATACGGGCAATCTTACCGGTGCGATAGAGCGAAACGCCAATGGCTATATTCACATTTATGTGCAGCAATAAGTCGCCCATAAAATAAACTTGGTTGACGCCGCATCGTCTGCAACCGCTATCGCGTCTAACCGTTATGGATCATCCGTCTGCTCGCCCAAGCCAACCGTCAGATCAGCCGCCAAATCAAGCGCCAAATCAAGCGCCAAATCAAGTGCCAAATCAGGCACCAGATCAGCAGTGGCATACCCTCAGTATTGAACAAGTGATCGCAACGTTCAATAGCAATGCGCACAGCGGCTTGCAAACAGCAGACGCCGAGGCGAGGCTAACAGACTACGGGCCCAACGAACTCAAAGAAACCGGAGGCCGCAGCCGTCTGCAAATACTGCTCGATCAGTTTGCAGACGTGATGTTGCTGATGCTGATTGGGGTGGCTATTGTGGCGGCAGTGCTGGATATAAGAGCGGGGGCCTTTCCAAAAGATGCGATCGCCATCTTTGCCATCGTGCTGCTCAACGCCGTACTTGGCTACTTCCAAGAGAGCCGTGCCGAACAGGCCCTAGCCGGACTCAAAACCCTCTCTGCACCCAGCGTCCGAGTCCTTCGCAACGCTCAGCAGCGCCAGATCAGCGCCCAACAGCTCGTCCCCGGCGACATTGTTCTCCTCGAAGCCGGCGATCAGGTCGCGGCTGACGGTAGGCTCCTCGAAGCTGCTAGCTTACAGTCCCGAGAATCAGCGCTAACAGGAGAAGCCACCGCCGTCGAAAAACGCGCCCAGATCACCCTAGCGGCAAGCACTGCCCTGGCAGAGCGCAGCAACCTTATTTTTCAAGGCACAGAGATTACAAAAGGCCGAGGAAAAATGCTAGTGACGCGCACTGGCATGACGACAGAACTGGGCCAAATCGCGACGCTAATTCAATCCGTCGGCGAGCTGTCTACACCGTTGCAACAGCGATTAAAACAGCTGGGCAATGTGCTGGTGGTTGGGTCGCTAACGCTGGTGACGATAGTGGTCGTAACAGGCACACTGGCGATGGGCTGGCGTGCTTTTGAAGAACTGCTAACGGTTTCTCTCAGCATGGCCGTAGCGGTTGTTCCCGAAGGGCTCCCCGCTGTGATTACGGTGACACTGGCCATTGGCACCCAGCGCATGGTGCGCAGACAGGCGCTGATTCGCCGCCTGCCCGCCGTGGAAACGCTGGGATCAGTCACCACGATTTGTTCGGATAAAACCGGGACGCTCACCCAGAACAAAATGGTGGTGCAGTCGGTACATGTGTCAGATTTGCCCTTCGGGAAAGACGTAACGGTGAGCGGAGAAGGGTACGCCCCCGAAGGCGAATTTAAAATTGAAGGAAGAGCCATTTCACCTTTAGAGAAACCTACGCTGTCGCTATTGCTGTTGAACTGCGCCCTCTGTAACGATGCAGCACTGCAAAAAGAACACCTTGAAAACGAACTGCAGTGGGCCATTGTTGGCGATCCAACCGAAGGCGCACTGGTGACACTAGCGGCCAAAGCGGGCCTAGATAAAGGGCAGCTTGACTATGAGTTTGAGCGCATCGATGAGTTTCCGTTTTCATCTGAACGCAAGCGAATGAGCGTGATTGTGGCAATGCCCAAAAGCAACAAAATGGGCATTACAACAGATGCGGTGTTGTTTTCAAAAGGGTCAGCAGAACTGTTGTTAGAACGGTGTGATCGTATTGGTAGAGGCGGGCGATCGCTCACGAAACAAGATCGCACTGACATTCTCAAAAAAGCAGAAGCGCTCGCTGAAGCAGGCCAAAGAGTACTTGGCTTTGCCTACAAGCCTATCGACCGAGCCAAATCAAGCGCTACCGACGACAGCTCTACCAGAGAGGAACAGGCCGAACAGAACCTCATTTGGCTCGGCATGGTGGCGATGATAGATGCGCCCCGTCCGGAAGTAAAAGAAGCGGTGCAGCGCTGCCAAAGAGCGGGCATTCGCCCGGTGATGATTACGGGCGATCATCCGCTGACGGCGAGAGCGATCGCCTATGAGTTGGGCTTAGTCCAGGACAACCAAGCCAACACTTACACCGGCCAACAGATAGAAACCATGACTACAGACGAGCTAGCCACTGCCGTCAACCATGTCAGCGTCTATGCCAGAGTCTCACCTGAGCACAAGCTCCGCATCGTCAAAGCCCTACAGTCTCAAAATCAGGTGGTGGCCATGACCGGTGATGGCGTCAATGACGCGCCCGCCCTCAAACAGGCTGATATCGGTGTGGCCATGGGCATCACCGGCACCGATGTCAGCAAAGATGCCAGTGATATGGTGCTGTTAGATGACAACTTCGCCTCCATTGTCGCTGCCGCTGAAGAAGGCCGCGTGGTATATAGCAATATTCGTCGCTTCGTGAAATATATTTTGGGCTCTAATATTGGCGAAGTAATTACCATTGCCCTTTCGCCTTTACTGCTGCCCATCGTTGCCGTGCCGCTCACACCGCTACAAATTTTGTGGATGAACCTTGTGACCGATGGCTTTCCGGCCCTGGCCTTAGCGATGGAGCCGCCCGAACATCACATTATGGACAGAGCGCCCCACAGTCCGAAAGAGAGCATTTTTGCCCGTGGCCTGGGCTGGTATATGGTGCGCATTGGCATTGTGTTTGCCCTATTTGCCATCGCGTTAATGCTGTGGGCCTATGGCTACACGCACACTGGCAGCGGTCGCTTATCGGCTGACCCAGAGCGGTGGAAAACCATGGTGTTTACCATGCTGTGCCTATCTCAAATGGGTCATGCTATTGCCGTGCGCTCCAGCCACCGGCTCGCGTCTGAAATGTCTCAGTTTTCCAACCCGTATGTTCTGCTTGCGGTGGGTATCACAACGGTTTTACAGCTGCTGTTAATCTATTGGCCGCCCTTGAGAAACTTCTTTGGCACCTACTACCTATCCCCCTTAGAGCTACTGATATGCGTTGGGTTTAGCTCGCTACTCTTTGTTTGGATTGAGCTAGAAAAACTGTTCATTCGCGCTCGAAGCACACCAAAGCCATAAGCCGGATCACCCGAGCTAACGGCTAACTCAACAAAGACAGAACCAACAGGCAAGCCGACAGGCCAAACCGACAAATTTTGCCACCAGCAAGCGTATGTATAAACCCGTGTATAAAAAGTATTAATGCGTACCCGTGTATAAAAAACATACTGAGGTTAATGAGAGAAAGTGCTGATAAGCTGCTACCAAAAATTACTCAGCAGTGTACGGAGTTTTATTCACACCGTTCCACTTTATGACTGTGCATCCTCCTCTCCCGCCACCTCCTCTGTCTGCACCCTCTAAACCACGTCGCCCATCAGTAGGACTCCAAACCCTACTGCTGTGCTTTTCTACAGGGGTTGCCATCATTCCCATTTTATTTTTGGGGACTTGGGTCTATCACAATGCGCTCAGCAGCAGAGAAAAAGCAGTCGTCGAAAAGCACCAGCTCCTAGCCAAAAACATCAGCGAAGAGCTCGCGGTCTACGGCGAAGATTTAGATACGTTATTTAGTGAGCGATCGCAAGGCGAACCAGTCCCCTTCACTGAAGAAGGCAAAATGCTGCTTCGCGCTAAGCAAATACGCATGTTGGCATTTATGAAAGATGACAGCCGCCTCTACTGTATGGGGGACGAGTCTTGGCTACCGCAGGGGGGAATGGACGAGCTGCACCACGAAAGGCACCTAGCATGGCTGCGGCCCGGAAAAACCAGAATCAGTCCGGTCAAAATTAATCAGCGCGGCGAACCCACTATTTACCTACTGCGCGTCACCGACGTGCGCCAACTAGCCGTTGCCGCCGTCAACACAGACTATTTTATGACGGTTCAAGAACGAATTAATTTTGGTGGCAGCGGCCACGCCGCCATCGTCGATCAAGATGGCAATGTTCTCGCACATCCCTCAAGTGACTGGGAACGCAGCGCTAAAAACTTACTCGCGCTAGCGCCTATTGCACTGATGCAAGAGCGCAGCCAAGGCGTTGCTAAATTTTATTCACCAGCTGTAAACGACCATATGATTGCGGGCTACGCCAGGTCACCTAAAACTGGGTGGGGCGTTATGATTCCACAGCGCTACAGCGAAATCCAGTCGCAAGCGCTCGAAACCAAAAAAATAGCCCTTGCGGTTTCTATAATGGGGCTCGGTTTCGCTATTGTCATTAGCTGGCGACTGACTCGCTACATTCTCGGCCCCATTCAAGCTGTGATTCAATCTGCTAAAACCCTCGAATCCGGGCAGCCGGTTGCGCCCTTGGCAACCAACCTTGCCACCGCTCAGCGCCATTTACCCAAAGAGTTCATCAACTTGCTGATGGCATTTGATCACATGGCTGCAGAAATTGCTAACGTGCGCACAAATTTAGAACTGCGAGTGGTAGAGCGCACTCAAAAACTTGAGGAAGAAGTCAACTGGCGCAAACACCTGCAACAGCAGCTGATTCAACAGGCCACTCACGATGCCCTCACCGGACTACCAAATCGACGTCTGCTCACCGAACGCCTGACGTCTCTAGTTGCCCTCTCCCAGCGCTCAGGCGGATCATTTGCCGTGTTGTTCTTAGATCTAGATGGCTTTAAGAAAGTTAACGATACCTACGGGCACAAAACGGGCGATGACCTGCTAATTGAGATTTCCAAACGCCTCAAACAAAATCTTCGGAAAAGCGATGCTATCTTCCGTTTAGGGGGCGACGAATTTGTCATCTTAATAGAACGCATTAGCCGCATAGAAACAGCTCAACAAATAACTCAACTGCTAACAGAAAAGCTGTTTGAAACACTGAGGGCACCTCTTCTGATTGGGGGGGATGAAATTAGTGTTGGCGCTAGCATCGGGGTCAAAATCAGCAACGGACACGAACCCGCTGAACAGATTCTCTCCGATGCTGACGATGCGATGTATCAAGCCAAAGTAAAAGGAAATTGTGCCATTGTTCATTAGCGGTCATTTTTACGAGTCAAAATACAGCGCCGTGGAATGCAGCATGGTTAAATGCAGCATGGTTTAATCAAGCCCATGGGCATTCAATCTTTTCTACAGACTATTGTTCAAAATGCGGCAACGTGGGGTGAGGGTTCCCCTTCCGTTGAACGGGGGGACATCCTGGAGCGGGTGCCGCCTAGAGTGTTTAATCAGTTGGCTGAAAAGGGCCGTCAGCTGCCTGCACCTGAGGTCTGCAAAGCGACTGTGCAGGCGAGCTTAACTGAAGCGATCGCCCGTTGGCAGGCCAATCCCGATGTAGAAAACAACAGCCTAGTCATTCTCAGCAGCCCCGCTGAAGACTTGGCAACTATTTTCAAAGCCGTTTTACATGGGGAGAACACCGCGTTTGAGCAATGCAACATTCGCTTTTTGATGCAGGGATACCAGCGGCCTGCCGATCCGCTCGAAATAAAGCGTCATATTCGTCGAGAAATTGAAAAGCTCCCTGATGATGAGCCAGATACTCAGCCGACTCTGGTGGTTATTCCCCACCTAGAGCAGTGTTTTTTGCGCTGCATTCAAGGTTGGGAAGGCGTTGAGTATTTACAAAACTTCACCACTCGCGATTCCTCAAGATTCTGGATCGTTGGTTGTAATCATTGGGCATGGACTTTTTTAGATCGTGTCTGCCAAATTAGCGCGTACCTAGAGCAACCCGTGCAGTTACCAGAACTGTCTGGCGAAGCACTTAAAAGCTGGCTGCTACCATTTTTTAGTGATGTCGTCACTGTTTTGAATTTAAAGGCAGCAGACGATGAGCATGCGTTCACACTTGAGCCAGGTGCAGACGGCTATTGGCAAAGTTTGAGCAATCTCTCCTCTGGAATTGGAACAACTGCTACGCGCCTTTGGCTAAAGTCTTTACGGTTGTGCACAGGCGATAGAGAATCCGACAATGGAGACGCTGGCAATGGCACATCCGACAATCAAGATTTTGACGATGCGCAATCGCTATCACTGGTGCCCATAAAGCCTGCTTTGCCGAGTGCAATTACGTTCAACGCCATAGACCGCTATCTCCTTCAGTCTTTGCTTATCCATGGTGAAACAACTCGTGACCACCTGGCTCTTAGCTTAGGTGAAGCCGAAAGAAAAATACGCGATCGCCTCCAAGTCCTCAAGCGCGAAGGCATCATTATTCAAAAAGGTCGTCGCCTCAGCGTACACCCAGCCCACTACCCACGGCTCTATAACGAACTTAAAAACAACAACTTTCTCATTGGAGCGCGATAGTTCATGAGGCTGCTACTTTTACCCAATCCATTGACGAATCTAAATTTTGATTCAGATCTCATCGAAGTACTCCTTGAAGCACTGCCTGAAGTCGCAATCGTTGTTCTGGTTGCCTACGGCATTCTCATTGCGATTCAAGCGTTCGCCAATCATCTCTCCGAGAAAGTGCCCCGTCGCCGTCGCCTACTGATCAAACAATCGGTTCCGCTGCTCAAAGGACTCGTGCTTCTTTTAACCGGCGTTTACCTGCTGTCTCTATTCGTTACCCTTACCAACTCTGATCCGATAGCGTTGGGCGCTGCGCTTGTTTTCGCTTTCGGTTTTGCCTTTAAAGACTACGTGAGTTCTATTGCAGCAGGCTTGATTAACCTCATTGAAGGGCCATTTCGCATGGGCGATCGCATCCAGATTGGTGACCATTATGGCGAAGTCACTAACTACGGCCTGCGCGGACTAGAGCTCCAAACCCCTGACGACAACGCCGTCACCGTTCCCCACAGTGCCACTTGGATAACGCCCATATC
This sequence comes from Cyanobacteria bacterium P01_D01_bin.105, assembly GCA_039025345.1. Taxonomy (GTDB): domain Bacteria; phylum Cyanobacteriota; class Cyanobacteriia; order Phormidesmidales; family Phormidesmidaceae; genus Phormidesmis. Next base: position 33,144 of record JBCCOO010000029.1, read on the forward strand.
CAACGCCAACAGCGGCCAGCTAGAGGCCCAGGTCGTCACAGACTTTTACTTTGCCCACAATGCAGATATCTCTCTTGCTACCGACATCCTCTACCAAGCTGCCTATAGTAGCCGCTACACCCAGCTCAAGCTTCCCGTCGTCGTCATCGCCACCGAACAACCCTGGGCCACCCGGTTAAGTCTTAAGGCTTACCCCATGGATGCACGGAACGAGTTTGTGTACAAAACTGACCTTGTCATGCGAATCAAAGCTGCCTGCACCCGACAACATATCCCATATCCACAAATGCAGCTGCCAGACATAGCATCAGGGCTGATCGAATAACCAGCCCTGATGCTATGTCTGCTGTATCAGATGGCGTATAGGTGCTAACTAGCGGCAAGGTAACCATTAATTGCAGCCTTGCGGCGACGCATATGCTTCAGTGCCTGCTGCTCTAGCTGACGCACGCGCTCACGACTGATGCCCATACGCTGACCCACCTTAGCTAAAGACAACGGGGTCCCATCGCCCAAACCAAATCGAAGATTAATCACTTCCTGCTGCTGAGGGGTTAGCTCAGAAATCATGCGGAAAATATCTTGGCGCAGAGATTGCTGCACCGTATAGTCTTCAGGGGATGCGCCATCGTCTTCCAACAGATCTTGCAATTCCGTATCCTGATTGTCACCAATGCGCACATCCAGTGAAATGGGTTGACGCGCAATGGAAAGATATTCCCGAACCTGCTTAGGGTCTAGCTCCAGCTCGGCACCAACCTCTGCAACGTTAGGACTACGCCCCAACTTTTGAGACAGCTCTCGCTGAACGCGCTTGATTTTATTCAGCTTTTCAGTGATGTGAATCGGCAAGCGAATGGTACGAGCCTGCTGGGCGATCGCCCGGGTAATCGCCTGACGGATCCACCAGTAGGCGTAGGTAGAAAACTTATATCCCTTCATCGGGTCAAACTTTTCTACGCCCCGCTCCAAACCCAGCGTACCTTCTTGAATCAAATCCAAGAATTCCAGATTTCGCTTCTGATACTTTTTCGCAACAGCAACCACCAAACGAAGGTTAGCCTCAATCATCTTGCGTTTCGCCCTTTGGCCACGGCGCAAGTGATTGTTTAGATCAGCCTCTGTCATTTCAGCGGCCTCTGCCCACTGAGCCATAGAAACTGACGGAGAATCTGCTGCGGCGTCATCGCTTTCTGTTTCTGGCAATTCTGCTGTCAGATGCTCTTTAATTTCGAGAAGCGCCATTAGCTTTTGCACCTGCTTACCCAAGATAATTTCTTCTTCGTGAGTTAGCAGTGGCACCCGGCCAATCTCGTGGAGATAAGAACGGACAGCATCTGTTGTATACAAGGGCTTTGCTTTACGCTTGCTCGTTTTTTTCGCCTTGGTGCTACCACCAGCCGTCTTTGCTACAGACGCTACGGCTTTTCTTCCATTTTTAGTCGCTTTAACAGCCGTTATCTTATCCTCGGCCTTGTTAGACTGTTGAGTGCTGGCCTGCTCAGCGGCCTTAGCTTTTTGAACTTTAGATGTCGTCGCCATGATGAAGTAGGGCCTCCGCCGAAAAAATCTCTTTGAGAAACCAGCAAAATTCGAGGATTGCTAATTTCTGGATGCTGCACTCGTCGAAGATTGAATGGAGTAGTGTCAAACAAAACAACGGGTGCTAAATAATCGAGAGCGAACTCAATGCAACAGGCAAATACAGTGCAACAGGCAAATGCAGAGTCAAAAAACAACAAATCAGAACGGTTTGGCTTGGCTGTCTGATTCTGTCTAAATCTGAATCTGTCTAATCTTGGCCTGCCTAATCTCAACAACTGCTGCTAGCGCTCATCACACCTTACTTAAAACGCCTCTCTTAAGCGGAATCGTTATGAGTTTATCTTAACATGAGCCTGAATCCCTTTGCAAAGAACAATTTTAAGGAGTGATTTAAATCAAGTTAGTGCTGTTAAGCTAAACTTAGAACATGCAGCTAAGAAGACGTTGATGTGAAGGTTAAAACTAGATGAGAGCTAGCTTTGGGATATGTTTTAGATATCCTTACTCATCTGCTTACCCGACTTAACTTAATGATGTCAAAAGTGTGGTTGGGTGGTTAGGGTAGTAACCCATCGTAATCACCGTACTTCCTCTAAAAATGCAGCTTCCTAATTAAACTCAGCCCTCGGATCTAAAGACGGTCTGTCGTCTCATCAGAGTCAGCGTAAGACAATATCAGCCCAGAGTGCTAGGCATAGTACTAGGCGATAAACTCTCGTACTGAAACTCACGCACTGTAGTCTATTATGGCCTCACACATTAGGGGTTCCTTAACGACGACTCGTGCAGTATGAACTCGGACAGCTATGGCAAGGCATCTATAAAAAGGTCTACATACTTGCATGTCTCCTGTTTTAAGGTCGATACGCTTTTGGTAGTCTTATTCTTAGGCACTTGATTCTTAGGCGCTTGGTTTTTAGGTACTTGATTTGGCTTTTTTTACTGGAGTTTATGAAGCCTCAGCTGCCACGAAGTGATGATGCCTACTAGTTAACGCTACTGCTTAAGAAGGCGTCTGTAAGAGTTGCTACCATAGCTTTAATATTTGGCCTTTGAATACGGCAATAGACCAATCGATAAAGGTGTCACAAAGCTCAAGTGGCAATCTCAAAGTTACAGAACTCAAGTGACAATCTCAAAGTTACAGAGAGTCTGCCTACAAAACGCCTTTGAGTCGAGCTGTGTGTGACTATGGAAATGTGTGACTACAAAAGCAGCTAGCTGACCCTAGAATTCCTGATAAACTACGCTAGCACAGCGACATAGATGGATATCTCTTACTACATTATTTCTTTATTGTTGTCTTGTGGCCTTCAGCCCAACACAATTGGAATAGGATAATTGAAATAGGTGATTAGAGCATATTGCTCAAGTGGGTTGAGCAGCTGTCATTATTGGGCTGTCATGGCCCAGTTAGCAGCTGCTAGTGTGTGAATTGCGGTCGTATCAAACAACGCGACAGGGCTATCTTCAGGCTGCACCAGCAGGCCGATTTCGGTACAGCCCAGGATAATTGCTTCTGCGCCATTATCGACAAGATTTTGAAGGATCGCGCGATAGCGATCGCGCGAGTCTTGGCGAATTGTGCCTAAACAGAGCTCATCGTAGATAACCTTGTGTACAAAGCGTCGCTCTTCATCATTCGGAACCTGTACCGCTAGGTCATGCCGATAAATGAGTCTATCTTTGTAAAAAGCCTCTTCCATTGTAAAACGGGTGCCCAGCAGACCAATCCGGCGGAGTCCCTGTTGCTTAATCGCCGCTGCTGTTACATCAGCAATATGAATAAAAGGAATCATTGTCGCAGCGGTGATCGCATCGGCTACTTTATGAATGGTATTGGTTGCCAGCACAATGCAGTCAGCGCCCGCATTCTCTAACGTCACCGCAGCCTGAGCCAGGCGCTGACCAATTTTTGTCCAATCGCCTTCATGCTTCAACGCGACGATCTCTTCAAAATCCACTGAGTACATCAAAATCTTGGCAGAGTGTAGTCCGCCCATCTGGGCTCTAACGGCCTCATTCAGCAAACGGTAGTACTCAACCGTCGACTCCCAGCTCATGCCACCCAGTAAACCAATTGTTTTCATGTTGTTTTTTAATCCGGGCCGGCCTCCGGGCTAGGTATCTTTTTCAAACCGGCCATACCAAACAGCATTGCCGATCACCGTTAGCAGCAAGGCAGCGCCACCGCCAGCGATCGCCAGCATCGGATTGTAGCCGCTTCTGCCAAGCGTTTCCATCCACGTGTGCGTGAGAACTGAAGGTCGAAACTGATTCATCCCAGCCGGAACTAAGTAGATCAGCGAAGCACCCACAATCAGCCAGCCTACTGCAGATGCAAGGAGAAATAGGGTTTTAGCCTTAGTTTGGCCCTTGTAGGGAGAAGTCATAGAATCAATCGGCGAAGCCAAAATTAACGGATAAGCGAAGCCGAGACTATAGTGACAGGGCAAAGCTGTTGGGATGGTGAAAGTCGGGCTTAGAGGTCGGATGGGCGATCGCCCAAAAAGTTTCCTGCGCTTCTCCAGCCATATCTTTCACTAAAATCACCGCGCTTATCCCCAATCGTATAGGGCGAGCTTCATCTGCGAGCGAACTAATATCGATCACGGTCTCTATTGTAAGACCTTCATCAGCTCGCACAACTTTAAACGGAAGCGCCTCAAAGCTAGGCTCTTCTTTCGTCGCATAGCGGTAACCCTGAAGTGTCAGCACATTCCAGGCACCCGAAGGTGAAAAATTAAACTCCCGATATAGCAGATCCTTAGCCCGCTCTAGCCCGACCCCCAAAAAAAGCTCAAAACAGGTCTCTTCCCATAGCTTCTCGGCTCTGTCGTTACAGCTGTTGAGTTCGGGCAGCACCACCTTGTCGATATCACCTGCCAATAAGTATGAAATCGAGAGCGTACTGCCCTCTCTTGCCGCGGTGCCACTAACAGCAAGATTGTGACTCAACTCACTATTGGCAAAAGGGACTAAAGAAAAATTCGTCGTCCCAGAAGAAGGGGGGTTAGACATAGTATGGCTACCTCAGCGCTTGAATGATGGCCTTAAGCGTATCTGCTTGCTGCTCAATGCTTTCCGTAAGTTTGAACTGTACCAGAGCGCGGGTGAGATTATGCGTGGGGTGTTTGACTTTGAAATAAACGTTGCCTGCCAAATAGTCTGTAAAGAAACGCAGGCCCAGCTCAAAGGCGATTAGCCGAATCGCGTCGTACATATAGTCGTAGTCTTGCTCAGTCAAAAAATCCTTGGCCAAAGACAAATAGCCCTGCAGCATCGCCTTAGCCAGCCCCGTATCGAAGGTAACGTGCTGCCAGTTTTCAGTTTCTTCCCCCAGCGGATTACAGCCTGAGCGCAGACAGTCTCCGATGTCGTAATGTACTAGCCCCGGCTTGAGGGTATCTAAATCGATCAAGCTGATGGCTTTGCCGCTGTCATCTAGCAGGATGTTATTCACCTTTGGGTCGCCGTGTATAGGCCGCACATGCAGGTGGCCAAGGGCCTTCGCCTTTTCCAAAACATGCGCCCAATCTCTGCGGGCTTCTACAAAACTCAGGCAAAACTGAGTAAGGTCGTCAGCATCAGCGGCGTCAGCTGAAAACCGAGTGGCCAGAACTTGTTCGTAATCTGCTAGGTAGGTCGGGGTAATGTGAAATCCGGGCAGTGTATCGGCAAGCCGGTCGGCATTTAGCGTAGAGATCAGACCGTGAAACATCGCTAGGCCATAACCGACTTCCCTCGCATGGCGCACATCTTCTACGCTTTCGCGCACGTGAGAATTCTCAACAAAGCTAATTGCTCGCCAGTATTCACCATCTTCGTCTATCCAAAAGTTTTTGCCTTGCTGGGTCGGCAAAATTGTTGGCGTTTCCCAGCGGTGCGACAGCGGGGCCGTTGGCTTGCCAAGGTGTTCACTCAACACGGCCATATTCTGAATCACCAGTTCTGGCTGCGGAAAAACCTGTGCGTTGATGCGCTGAAGCACAAAGCGCTGCGGCTGGGCGTTGTTTGGGGTAGGTGCCCTTCCTTTGAGCGTGATGAGGAAGGTGCTATTGATATTGCCATTCCCTAAAGGGGCGATCGCATCAATCTCTGCCCCTTGGGTAAACTGACCCGCAATCTCCGCTAGATATTGCTTCGAGCCGTCATCATTTAAGCCCATACATTCAAGACTCACAGGTATTGTCTTCCAGCCTTATGCTCGCTATAGCGAACTGGAATTAAGACTTTCAGCCTCTTCAGGCGTCTGCGGAATATGAATACCACATTCTTGCTTCAACCCGTTGAATCGGGTCGCCCGCTCGTCCGTATCACCCTCAACTAGCGGTCTACTAGAGTGGGCATCGCCGACGCTGACGTATCCCTCTGTCCATAGGGGATGGTAAGGCAAATCATTTGCCTTTAGGTACTGGTATACGTCTCTAGAATTCCAATGAAGAATGGGCAAAAGCTTGTAGCGATCGCCCTGCCTGCCGATTCGATCCAATGTCTTACGGTGATCGGTTTGTTTAGCGCGCAGCCCCGCCAGCCAAGCCGTCGCGCCCAATTCCTTCAGCGCCCGCTGCATAGGTTCCACTTTGCGAATCCGATCGTATTTATTAAACGCTTCTACCGTGCCTTCTTCCCACAGCTTCCCGTGCAGTGCCTCCATCCGGGCCGGACTCATCGGCGACTGATACACCTTGAGGTTCAAAGACAGCCTTTGGGTTAGCTTGTTTGCAAATCGATAGGTTTCGACTGGCAAATAGCCTGTATCCACCCAAATCACCGGAATATCAGGGATAACACTTGTAACTAGACCCAGCATGACGGCTGATTGGATACCAAAGCTCGTGCTCATGACCAGCCCTTTGCCAAAGGTTTCATGTCCCCAAGCAATGAGCTCGGTGGCTTCTGATTGGTCAAAGGTTTGGTTGAGAGCAGGCAGGTCGAGATTAGGAAGCGGCGGTGTTTGAGGATGGGAACCGTTCGCAACTGAGCCATTCGCAGTTGCGTGATTGGCGTGGGGACTAGATACAGCAGTAGTCATAAACAAAAGAACTGCTCCCGTACGTAGCAGTTTGCCTACAAGCTATAGCTTCCCATGTTCAGCTAAGTAAGTGAAGTTGCTGATGAGACAAGCGCGCAAAAGTGCGAAGGCGGGCACTATTCTAAATCAACCTTTTTGCGAAGAGATTTGAGCTGCGATCGCTTTGCTTTTCCCTCTAACCGCCTTCGATTCGACCCTTTACTCGGCTTCGTCGGCCGGCGCTTTTTCGGCACCACCGCCACCGCCTTTACCATCTGCTGCAACCGGCTCAGCGCCTCTTCTCGATTGCGCTCCTGGCTCCGGTGCTGCTGCGACTTAATCACAATCACCCCGTCTTTGGTCAGGCGCTTATCCCGCAGGGCCAGCAGCCTGCGCTTATAAAAAACCGGCAGCGAAGAGGCCGTCACATCAAAGCGCAAGTGTACTGCCGTTGCCACCTTATTCACATTTTGACCGCCCGCGCCTTGGGAGCGAATCGCACTCATCTCTATTTCATTGTCAGGAATCGAGACGCTACGAGAGATTTCGAGCATGACACAGCAACTCAATGATTGGGTGACGCAACCCTTCAACCATAACCGACTGGTATAAAGACTGGCACAGGCACAATGGGAAACAGCTGGCTATATCTCTAGGTGATAGAACTGGGCTTCCTTTGGGCGCCGTTGCTAGGGGAGGCTCCTGATAGGACTTGTGATAGCCCCTGTATGTGCAAATCGCGCTGAGGAAAAGGAATGACAATACCAGCCTCATCAAAACGAAGCTTAAGGGCCTCATACACACTCAAAGAAACCGGAATATAGTCTGTTGTTTTGACCCAGGGACGCACCGCAAAATCAATGCTACTGCTGGCGAGTGTTAATAGACCAACCGTCGGGGCAGGCTCAGACAAAATTCGCAGATCTTCTGAGAGAACCTGATGAATGACGGACTTTACCATTTTGAGGTCTGAGTCGTAGGCGACGCCAACTACTAAGTCGAGTCGGAGAACACCAAGGGTGGAATAGTTGATGATGTTGTCATTGGTGAGTTTGCTGTTAGGAATAAACACCGTGCGGTTATCGAGCGTGCGCAGAATAGTCGTCAGCAGCTCAATATCATCCACATAGCCAGAGACACCGCCAGCATCAATCCAGTCGCCGACGCGAAACGGACGAAAAATAATCAGCAAAAGACCCGCCGAAAAGTTGGCCAGTGAACCTTGCAGCGCTAGTCCTACAGCCAGCCCAGCCGCACCAATGAGCGTAATTAGTGAGGTCGTTTCGATGCCCAGCTGCCCTAAAATGGCCAGCAGCACAAACGCCATTATTACGTAGTAGCTCATGTTGCTGGCAAAGGCGACCAGCGTCGGGTCGGTGCGCGTTTTGCCCAGTGTCTTTTTGACAAAGCGACGCAAGAAGCGGGCAACCCAACGACCAATCAGAAAGATGGCGATCGCAATGCCAACATTTATCCCCAGCCCAATGCCGACGTCCTTTAGCTGCTCAAATAGCGTGCTAAACAGCTCCAGTTGACCCAAAGCATTTTCCATAGCCGTACGCCTTTCCCTATCCTTCGGGTATCACTTTTTGTATTACTTCTTAGTCCATGATGCGTAGCCGAATATTTCTTCAGATACCTCCATAAGAGAAACAATGACTTAGCCAGCGAGCACTTCGACTAAATCTTTTGCTGGCTTAACTGCTCAAATTCCTGCCAACACAGATACATCGCCCTGGGCACATGGAAGCAGCCTTTCCACTTACCGCCTTTTAAGGGCAGCAAAACTTCTCCTCGTCGGTTCAAGTAGCCAAACCACTCACCACTTTCATCGTCACTAAAGTGGCTCCAGGCATACTCATGTACCTTCTCATACCATTCCCAGCACTCTGCGCGTCCTGTCAGCCGATAGGCCATCACCAGCGCCACCAGCGTCTCTAAATGCACCCACCACAGCTTTTGATCCCACTCTAGCTGATGTGGCGGATGGCCCTCAGCGTCCATAAAGTAATACAGGCCGCCGTACTGCATGTCCCAGGCGTAGTTCAAGATGCTAAGGATCACGTCGGTGGCTTGGTTGATGAGATCAAGGTTGTGCTGACGTTCGGCGATCGCCATCATGAACCACATCGCCTCAATCCCGTGTCCCGGATTAATTAACCTGCCTTCATAGCAGTCCACGTGGCTACCATCCGGCGCAACATGCTCATACATCAGCATGCGCTCAGCATCTAAAAAATCCCCCATCACTTCACCCACGGTTTTGGCCAAAACCTCATTCAGCTGATCGCCCTCTAGCAGCCAGTCCATTTCCAAAGATAAATTGGCTAAAATCATCGGCACCGCCAGCGCCTTTAGCGGCCGCGTACCAGGATACGCCTTGTTGTACTTGCCTTTTGGGTTCTGCTGACGGCGCAATACGTTGCCATATGCCTGCAGGGCGATCGCTTTTGCGGCCTCGTCTTCAGACGCCAATGAATACTGACTAAAAGCCATCGCCGCAAAGCAATCTGAAAAAATATTGTAGGGCTGCACGAGAGGCTGGCCGACTTGATTCAGCGAAAAGTACCAGTTTCCCCCATCATCTCGCCCGTACTTCGCTAAAAAATCCGCACCGGCTTTGGCCACCTGTAGCCACTGTTGTCGCTGCGGTGAATGAGCCGTCTCCAGCTGGTTACACAGCATCGAGAACAGCCAAACTTGTCGGTTTTGCAGCCAAATAAACTTGTCAGTGTCATAGACACGGCCCTCACGGTCAAGGCAGGTGAAATAGCCACCATGGTTAGCATCTATGGAATGGGCCTGCCAAAACGGAAGGATATTTTCCAATAGCGTTTGTTTGTATCGTTTGGCATGGGCAATAGCAGACTGGGCAATAGCAGACTGGGCAATAGCAGACTGGTTAGTAGCAGACTGGGCAGACATCATCAAGTTTATTTGTTGGATTATTTGGGCACATTAGAGAAAATAGGCCACTTCAGCTACCCACTATTGTCTAGCCGTTTGTCTCGAACAACGGACTATTTCAATATTTAGCCTGATCAGCCACCCTGATGCTTGTAGATAGGTATAACCAAAGTGCTAACTGTACTAACGCTATTACTCGTTCTTACTTCTGGACAGCGTTCTATGACAACGTCTCATGCATCTCAAGTCAAGCGTAGCGCTCATATCAAACAGGGCCAAACCGAGAATGGCCAAATCAAGAATGGCCAGAGCCCTGATAAACGACTGCTTATACAGCGGCGAGACTGGCTAAGGGCTACCGCTGTATCGGGCGCTGCTGTGAGCATGGTGGGCTCTATCGCCAGCGAAAGCATGGCCGTACCGTTCTCAGCCGACAGCCAGCAGGCCGTTTTGCCAGATGCTAGGCAGCCAGAAGGTTATACCCTTGCCGGTGTGGCTCAATCGATCGATCAAAGCACGGCTGTTCTCCCAGCACTCGCTCAGGCCGATGCTGCGGCCTTTAGCCCTGTTCAGCTACAGGCCAGTAAGCCTCACGCCAGTCAAGTCCAATCCAATCCTGCCGCAGTCAACACTGCTCAGACGTCTTTAATCACTCAAACAAAAGACGGCAACTGGACGCTCTCTACGGAAGCTTCCGCCGAAGCGAACACCGCAACTCAGCGGGCCAATATTACCAAGTCGCGAGCTGTTCTTTCCGATTTGGCAGAACAAACTGGGCGTACCCGACGCGCTTGTAAAGGTCAGCGCTGCCGAGGACTCGCTTATATAGAGGCGCGCCTTCCCGAATCTAGAGCCGCAGTTGAGGCCTTGCAAGCTCAGCTTGATCAGCTAGAAGGGCAGCAAGCCCAGCAGAATATAGAAGGCTACCAGCAGGTACTGAGTGATCGCGTCTCCGAAATCGCTCAGCAAAAGCAAGAGCTGATTATCGTCATGGAGCAAAATCAGCAGCGGATCACCCAGCTGAAAATGACGCTGGTACAGATGGACGCTGATTTGGAATTAACGGATCGGGCATTAGAATCTGATATTGCGTATCAGGGAGCGTGGAATCGCCTGATTCGAGCTGAGCAGAACTTGCTAAACGAATTTAGTAAGTTGGATTTAGATGGAACAGCGCTAAACGAAATCTACAGCGACTATGAGTACCATCAGAAAGAGGCACAGCGACTAGCGGGTGAGGCACTGAGCAACTATTTGCTAGCGGCGGCTACAGTGCCTAGCTTCATTGAGCGATCGCCTGATGCCCTCAGCTTTTTGCAAGAGCTTGCCCTGACCAGCCATGAATACCGCGTTCAGCAGCTGCGCCAGTCCTCCATCAACCAAATGGAAAAGCGGCTAAGCGCTCGCAGAAGTCAGTTGATTAAAAGTGTGGGCGATTACGAGGCCCTTGAAAGCGAGCTGACCAGCGCCAAAGAAGTTGTCAAAGAATACGAAATCGAGCGCGCTTACATTCTCTCCCAACAGGCAGCGCGCGAGGGCAATCAGCCAAACAGTTCAGCAGAAAACAGCGCTCAGGGCGAGTCAGGCGTCGGTCAGGCTGCTTGGCAGCTAGTGGAGAACAGTGCAAACGCCCTAGATAGGCTCCGACAGCTTGTCCCCCTTGTCCCGAAAGATTCTGTGGCCCAAGGCGTGATTTATGCAGTATTGGCAGCTGGGGCGATCGCGGCCATTTCTGTGCGTCGGCGTACCCGCAAAGCCACGATTCCACAGCTCAACCTGCAAGATAGCAACCCCGTTCGAGACTACAGTTTTCAACCCAGTGAGCAGCAGCGAGCCAACCTAATGGCCTCTATCAAGCTGCCTTCTCTGCGATTCTCCCCTCCCCAGCTTCAAACAGAGGGCGCCTCTGTTCAAGATATTCCGGTTCCGCCATCCTTAGCGAATAGCAATGGGTTCACTCGTGGCATTGCCTTGACAGCAGCAGCTTTCACAGGTGATCGCTCATTTGGGAAAACATCATCTGCCAGAACCTCATTTGGCACAGCGCTAGAGCAGCATTCTCTTGCCCCTGCTGCCGCTCGATTGCACGGTGAAGAACTGCCAGAACTAGAGGAAATTTTGGCCAAGGCGGCCCCTCCTGTGCAGTCCGAGCCCGATGATTTTGAGCAGCGGATTTTGTCAGAGCTGATAGAGCTCACAGGGCAAACCACGCGAATCACGCCCGCTACACCAGCAGACGCTGCCAAAAGTGCAGCGGAAAATAATCGAACGGTCACCATGATGGTTCAAGATCTCAATGAGACACTTGGAATATCATTGCCAGAAGTATCGACATCAGAAGTATCGACATCAGGCAGCACCTTTGCACAAGAGCCTCGCACTCAAGAACCGATAAAGGTTCTCCTCAATGATGTAGACCTGCTGGCAGAACATGCCGTTCAGTGGATTTTGAAAGATCTGGGTCTCTCATCAACAGTAACCACCCCAACCGTTTCAGCTCAAAGCGTTTCAACTCAACGTAATGCAGTCGAAGCAAGCAACCGAGCTCAAGACACGGCTAACACTGCGCCCCTCACGCAGTTCACTGGGCTCGGGTCGCTATCTATTGTGCAGCCAGCAGGGGCAGTGCCTTATCAAATAGCAGGAAAAACGAGCAAAGAGTTTGCTAGTGTAGCCGCATAGTTTGTTTCCCAAACACCGGTTCCAGTTCGCTGGCTGTCTCTGCTATGCCCTCACGCCCTCCGTTTCGCCGTCTGCTTGTCTACGGTCACCAATACCGGCGCAAGGCGTGGCTAGCAACGCTGTGCTCTATTCTTAATAATGTGTTTGATCTGGCGCCACCGGCCCTGATTGGCATTGCCATAGATATTGTGGTGGACCAGCAAAATTCACTGCTTTCTCGAATCGGCATTGAGAACTTGAGATCGCAGTTTGTCGTCCTCTCTCTACTCACATTCCTTGTCTGGCTGCTAGAGTCCGCTTTCCAATACGCCTATGAGCTGCTTTGGCGCAATCTAGCCCAGTCAATGGAGCATAACTTGCGCATAGATGCCTACCAGCACGTACAGCAGTTGGAGCTGGGTTACTTTGAAGAGCGCAGCACCGGCGAGCTGATGTCTATGCTTAACGATGACATCAATCAGCTGGAGCGTTTTTTAGACGTTGGCGCTAATCGCATTCTACAAATGATCTCAACGGTGCTGATCATCGGCACCACCTTTTTTATCTTGGCGCCCAGTCTGGCCTGGATGGCCGTTGTCCCGATGCCATTCATCATCTGGGGCGCACTCTCTTTTCAAAAACACCTAGCGCCCCGCTACGCTAACGTCCGCGAGCGAGCCGGGTTCATAAACTCGCGGCTTGCCAACAACCTCACCGGTATCGCAACGATTAAAAGCTTCACAGCCGAAAGCTATGAGCTGCATCAGCTAGAAAAAGAAAGCGACGATTACCGCAACAGTAACCGCAGCGCGATTAAACTTAGCGCTGCGTTTATTCCCCTCATTCGCATCATTATTTTAATTGGCTTCACAGGCATTTTGTTCTTTGGTGGCATGGCCACTGTCTCAGGTCGGTTAGAACCTGGCATTTACACTGTTCTTGTTTTTCTAACTCAGCGCTTATTGTGGCCGCTGACCCGGCTCGGAGACACGCTAGATCAATACCAGCGCGCCATGGCCTCCACCCAGCGGGTCATGAATCTGTTGGATACACCGATTGCCATTCGCACCGGGACGGTTGCACTGCCGCCTTCTCAGGTCAGCGGCAACATTGAGTTTGATAAGGTATCCTTTGGCTACCGCGATCGCCAACCTATTCTCAACAATCTCTCGCTCAAGATTCCTGCAGGAAAAACAACTGCCGTCGTCGGTGCCACTGGCTCCGGGAAAAGCACCCTCGTTAAGCTGCTGCTTCGTTTCTACGAGGTGAATTCAGGGCATATCACGTTAGATGGACTAGACGTGCAGTCACTCAACCTCCAAGACTTACGCCGCTCCATCGGACTGGTGAGTCAAGATGTGTTCTTATTTCACGGTTCTGTTTCAGAAAACATTGCATACGGCAGTTTCAATGCCACGATGGGTGAGATCTCTAATGCCGCAAAAGTTGCGGAAGCGCACGATTTTATTGTCAGGCTACCGCAGGGCTATGAGACGATTGTTGGTGAACGCGGACAAAAGCTGTCAGGCGGACAACGGCAGCGGCTCGCGATCGCCCGCGCCCTGCTCAAAAATCCGCCTATCCTTGTGCTAGATGAAGCGACTTCAGCCGTAGATAACGAAACCGAAGCCGCTATTCAAAAGTCTTTAGAGAAAATCACAAAAGAGAGAACTGTAATTGCCATCGCGCACCGCCTGTCCACCGTTCGCAACGCCCACTGCATCTATGTAATGGAACAGGGCGCACTCATTGAAAGCGGCACCCACGAGCAGTTACTGAAGCAAAATGGGTTGTATGCAAACCTATGGCGCGTGCAAACTGGCGAACCGATAGCGCACTAGGAAGTTTCATCATATTTGTGGAATATTACAGTACTCATAGGAGTCATAGCCAAGCCTGTCTTTCCTCCCTATGCTTGGATTATTAAACTCGGAGAGTATGGCTATGCCCAGACTGAATTCGCTGATTGTTCGGAGCCCGATTGCTAACGATATTGTTGACGATCCAATCCAAATTTCAGGGATTGCTGTTGCCTTTGAAGGCACGTTTCAAACCAGAGTGCGAGACCAAAACGGCAACATCTTAAAAGAACAGTTTTTTACAGCGGCGGGTGGTACTGCGTGGCGCAACTTCCAAATTACGCTACCGCTAGATGGAATTCCGCCAACGCCTGCTGGAACGCTAGAGCTGTTTGAATTTTCGGCTGAAAATGGAGATGAAATCAACAAAGTGGTGATTCCTATTGTGTTTGGCAGAGCGCTAATCGATCCATACTTTGGCTTTACTCAATACGAGGTACAAAGTGGAGATACGCTGTCTGCCATTGCCCAGCAGTTTTATGGCAACAGTGGCCTGAGCGATCGCATTTTTCAAGCCAACCGCGACCAACTCAACAATCCCAACATTATTTTCCCAGGCCAGTTCCTACGCATTCCTCAGTAACTGTTCTCAGCGACTCTAGTTCAGCAGAGATTCTAGCGTGCCTTGAGTTTTGCTCACCCCACTGGCATCGCCTTGGCCCTGATAAAGTGCGATCGCCTGTTCAAAGTCAGCTCTGGCACTGTTGCGATTGCCTGCTTCTATTTGTGAGAGGCCGCGTAGATAGTAGGCTCGCGCATTACGAGGATTGAGAATCAGCGCCCGTGAGACGGCCCGAGAGGCTTCGGTGTAATTATTGGCATCTAGGTAAACCTGGGCCTGCTCTAGGTACTTGTGCTCATAGTCAATGCCTCTGAAGCGGCGCTCTAGGGTGGCAATGGCCCGGAAGCTATCGGTGCGGTAGCCGTAGAGCGCGGGACGATAGCCTAGGGCGGTGCGCACGTTGTTGTTGGTGATGGTGTGTAGCGATCTCTCTTCACTCAGCGATTGGGCAATGGCGATCGCTAAGCCCTCACCCACACCAATGTTAAATTCCACAATTCTACCTGCCGTTGTGCCTAAGCCTCCAAACCCAGAAGCAGGCCCCAACACTGCCAAGTTGTGCTTTTCTCGCGGCAACGTATGGCGAAAACCGTAGTTAAATATAGGCATTTGATCAAAGTCAAATAGCCGCAGCACGGTTTCCCCCACACGCTCGTCTAAACCATCAATGCCACCGCGATCATCTAAGTGATAGCCAAATGTGCCGATGGCTTCTGTCACTGGGATACCGCCTGCCGCCATCAGCGTTGCGGAGAGTTCATCAATGGGATTGGCAATTTGCCCAGCATTGCGAACATACAGCTCATCCATAACTTCTACGCGAGGCACCCCGATACGCTCAAAGAGGGTGGCTATTTCAGCCGCGACGGCGCTCATTTCGGGGGTGGGCTTGTCACCGTTACGACTAATGCGTTTGGCCGTTTCAGCATCGGCGTAGAACAGCAGGGCGTTGAAACTCAGCCGATCGTTAAAGATGGCAATGTTGGCTCTGTCAAACAAAAAGCCAGAAGATTTGATGTCATATTCTTGCTCTAGATAGCCATGAACCAGAATGCTGAGGGCCAGCGATCGCACATCTGCTGAATCTGCGGTGCCCTGATATAGCAACTTAGGCTGACCGTTAAAGTCCAGTAGGCTGCGCAGCAGGTACTGCCTTTTTTCTTCGTCCCCGCCGCTCGCAGCCCTTAGCCACCGCTGCGCTGAGGCATCAGAAGGATCCAAAAAACGCCGAATCAGCGTTGCTTCCATCAATTTGAACTGCTCAATATCAACGCCGTACAAATCGAGTACTAAGCCAATGCTCAAGGCGCTGTCTGGAAAGCCCAACGCCTCCAGCCCTCGCATCATTTCCACGCCGCTGGCCGCCGCGAGCTCACCGCTCTGGCTAGCATCGATAAACTGATCGGCGCTAAAGATTTTGTCTCCAGTGCTAAAGGCGCAAACGAACATACCGGCAGTTTGCACTTCGCCCAGCCGAATGTTGCTGACAATATCAATGTCCACATGGCTCAAGACGCGGTTAAAGCTGCGAGAGGCGATGAAGCGATCTAGGGCAATGGTATTGACCTCCCCTAGCCTCAGAAATTCTCGATAGAGCAAGCTCGGGCGACCGAATGTACCGTATTGCGATCGCAAAGCAGGCGGCACTTGGTTGCGATCAAGATAGGCCAATCCGCCCCGCACGAGGTGCCCGCCCAAGCCGCGCCGGGTATCCCCCTCAGTGATCACTGCAACCCGGTCACTGTGACCGCGCTGCCGAAGTTCCCGCTGCACCTTCAGCGCCGTCATCACCCCCGGCACCTCATCGCCAAAGACAATCACGTCGTAATGTTGGGCATCTGGTATTGCTGGGCACTGGGCTGAGTGAACGGCACCATCTTCACTCGAAGCTGCGCTAGAAATCGCCATCTGGGTCGTTGTTTGGGCAATCGCAACGAGCTGCTGACTGAGGCCCTGGCTCGCGACTAAACCCACACCCAAGCCAAAAGAAAGCAAAAACCTTCTCATACAACAAACCAGCCCAGCAAAAATATACAAGTACAACTTTGATAGGCCTTTCAGCCAAAGTCAATGATTCCACACATTATTTCGATGTCAGCAGAGAATTTCAGAGTATTTCGTGATTTTCTTTACTGTGACAGATACACGCTGCGCCCGAATAAAACGTACGTAAATACACCAGCTTTGACAGAAGCAAGATTGGGCAGAGCCAAGATTAGAAGACCGGCCCAAGATTAGACAGAGCCCAGCACAAGGCTGGCCTGGCACTAGATTTCCCCAGAATAGGATTGATTCAGCATGAGACTACCCCAAATCTTGGACAAACTGTTCTCGGTTAAAAGTAAAGCCTTCTCCTAGAAAATCAATCAGCCTTTGGGTATCGTCCTCCGCTGTTTTTAAGCAGGTGGACGCGCCCGGTGACGGGGTGATATTAAAAATAGCGTTTCGCCCCAAGATTTTGGCTTCCCCCATCTCTAGCTTGCGCTTCTCCAAATTTACAATTTGTGGCCTAATGCCCCCATAGCCCTTGGCAAACTGCAGCTCGCTGAATTTAACAGAGGGGACAATTTTACGCACCTTCTTGATGAAGAAAAATTTACCAATAAGGGGAATGTCATAGACAAAGTTTTGAATCATATACCAGGCGATCGCAAAGTCACTCAAGATTGACAAAAAGCTCATCAGCGCGTCCCAGCTTAAGCCTGCCGTCTTGAAGTACTCAATCACCGTGCTGTAGTTATGCCGCTCTAGCATAGGCAAAACCTTCGCCGTTGGGCCAAATCGTGTCTTACTCGCGTCGTACACTTCCGGATCGCCATGAATCGCAGCAAACGGCAGCTTTTTCATCTGCACCATGTAGACCTTGCCATTCAACAGTGAAGGGGCAATATAAAAGCTGCCGGCGGCGCTCAGCAGCGCGTAGTCTTGGCCGTAGCCCAGCGATTTGGCAAACAATAAGCTGTGTGCTCCGCTGGTGACTGCAATTGTCTTCGCCTCAATCACTTTGCCATTTGCCGTGAGCACAAAGCGGCTATCAATTTCTTCAATAGAAGAAACCTTGGTGTTCAGCTGGAGATCAACCTGTTTGTCGTCTACTTTTTGAGCATATTCAATAAAAGATTCTGCTAATCCCTGATAGTCGATGGTGTAGCCATCGGGTGTGGAGAGGGCCATAATCTCTTCTTCGGGCGATCGCCCTTCTACAACCTTAGGTTCTATTTTGGCAATCTCGTCGCGATCAATGACTTTGAGCTTTGGAAATAGCGCTTTGAAGTTATCGTAGCGTTCTTGTAAAAATGCAATCTCTTCTGCACCTACCGCCATTACCATTTTGTGATAGAGCGTATGAATTTTCTGCAGGGGATCTTTCTCTAGCACATAGCGCATCACCATAGAAGCTGCCCGGTTTACCTTAGTTGCTTTCTCTAGGCTATAGTTCGTTTCAATATCGCCAAAGTGCAGCGTTTGACTGTTGCTTGTCTGCTTAGAATTGACAAGCGCAACGCCCTCATTTTTTTCGATGAGGGCAATTTTACCCACATTGGTATAGTGGCTCAGGCTATATAGCAGCGCTGTTCCGCAGACGCCGCCGCCCACAATAACAACATCATAAATACCTTGTTGTTTCGATTGTACCTGAGTCATAAAAGCATTCCTAAACCACCTAAATCCAGTATATACGCGAGTATCGGCAGTACGCCCGAAGATCAAATCCAAAAGCACGCCCCCAAGAGCACGCCTCCAAAAGCGCACCCCCAAAAGCACACCCAAGGAACCTGTCCACAGAGGCAAATAATGACGGGCGAACAGTGGCATACTAAAAGCGCTCTGCGCAGTCGCCTCATCTTACAAGTCCTTTAGCTATGTCACTCAACCGCCGCCGCTTCATTGCCCTCAGTGGTCTCACCCTCACCGCTGCGACCACAGCCCTGGCCTGTACTCGACCGGGATCATCACGAGCAACCGCCCAAAGCGTGCCGGCTTCCGGCCGTCAGCCCAGCTCTGCTGAGCACACAACTGCTAATGGCCAAAGTATTGCCCTCACGGGGCTTAGCATCGGCCCTGCAGGGCTGTATGCCCCCAAGCGCGGTGATATCCGAATGGCCGTTATTAGCGATCTCAACAGCGCGTATGGCTCCACAAACTATCGCCGCGAAGTTATTGAAGGAATAGGCCTTTTGCCTGACTGGCAGCCTGATATTGTGCTCTGTGCAGGTGATATGGTTGCAGGCCAAAGCATTAATCTTTCTGAGCGCGAGATCGAAGCCATGTGGGAGGCTTTCGATGCAAAAGTGCTCTCGCCTATCCGCGCAGCGGGCCTACCCTTTGCCCTTACCATTGGCAATCACGACGCTTCTAGCTACCAGCAAAACGGCGAGTTCATTTATGTATTGGATCGCAACGAAAGCGAAAAGTACTGGAATGGGCATCGTTCCGATACGAATCTAGCTTTTATAGAAGCCGAGGGGTTTCCCTTTTACTACAGCTTCAAGCAAAACGATATTTTCTATCTCACCTGGGATGCTTCTTCTGCAAACGTGCCAGCTGAACAGCTAGCCTGGGCTGAGCGGGCACTGGCCAGCCCTGAAGCGCAAAGCGCAAAGCTGCGAATTGTCATGGGCCATTTGCCGATGTATGCGGTTTCACAAAGGCGCGATCGCCCCGGCGAATATCTCAACCAGGCAGAGGCGCTCAAAAATCTACTGCTGCGCTACAACGTCCATACCTACATCAGCGGCCATCATCACGCTTACTTCCCTGGCAAATCTACTGGCGACAATGGCACTCTCAACATGCTGCACTGCGGCGCATTGGGCAGTGGCCCCAAATCTCTTTTAGCCACGGTAAAAGCGTCTTTTCAAACGCTCACTATTATGGATATCTTCCTTGGCGAAACCCGCAGCGTCTATACCACTTACAACATGAACACGATGGAAGTGGTCGATTTACAAAGCCTGCCTCGCCTCATTGTTGGCCCTAACGGAAGGTCACTCAGGCAAGATGTCAGCGTCAATGATCTGACGCCCGCAGAACAATCACAGCCTTACATTCCCAGCGAAGCATAGAACTGATAAAGCATAGAACTGATAAAGCATGGCACTGAAAAGCATGATACTAACAGAGCAAATGCTCATGAAGCTTCGCTAGTTTTCACCTCAGTTTCTCGCAGAATGTAGCCTACGCCTCGTATCGTCAGAATAAGATTCTTCTCATTCTGACGATTGAGTTTGTTGCGTAAGTAGCGAACGTAAACTTCAACAATATTAGAATTACCCGAATAATTATAGCCCCAGACATTTTCAAGAATCTGAGCCCGGGTAAGGACTTGAAAATAGTGCGTCATTAAATATTCGAGCAGATCAAACTCTTTGGCCGTGAGCTGAATCAGACGATCGCCTCGAAACACTTCTCTCGTTTCTATATTTAAAACAATATCTGCACATCTTAATATGGGTGATTTGCCTGGTTCAAGATTACAACGAACCAAGTTGGCCCGGATGCGCGCAATAAACTCTTCTTTCTCGAAGGGAAAAGAAAGGCAGTCGATAGCACCGGCCTCTAGCCCTGCAATTCTCTCTTTTGGATCGTTGCCTTCGGTCAGTAAAATAATGGGCAATGTGTTTTGCCCAGAGCGGAGGCGATCGCATAGCTCCAAGCCACTGAGCCCTGGTGGCGACCAGCTCGCAACCACCAAGTCGGGCACCACTCGCCTAATGGCAAGCAGTCCTCGCAACCCATCGTGAATGACACTGACCTGGAAGCCTTGGGCAGATAGCGCTATTTGCAACGTTTCGGCCATTTCTATTTCATCTGAAATAAACATGACGTGCTGAAGTCGAGTCATAGGCTTTTTTATAAATCGTCTACACCGCTAAGCCCACGCCACTGAGCTAGAGCCATCATGCCGCCAAACGGTTGATAAGTCAGGAGGTTTGCTGGAAGCGGCTTTTCCAAATTTGGAAAGCTGCCGTGACCGCCCACGTAAGCCGGCCAAACAACCGGGCCACACCCAAAACGTGCCTAGTGCTTTTTGGGCCACATAATTTCGCAAAGGGTGCCGGTCGCCCCCCTGACTTCAGTCGCGCTAGGCAATCGTCTAAATCGCCCTCGTAATCGGTGAGCCAGGGCGATCGCCTGCCTTGTGCCTTCGCCTGTCTTCAAGTTTTCAGCAACGGTCTCTTCAGTAATCCCTAAACCATTGTCTATAATGCTTAGCCGATACCAATCTCCCTCAAGCGTACAAGACACATCTACCATTGTCGCCTCGACCGCATATTTACCAACGTTTGTCAGCGCTTCCTGCAAAAATAGACAAAACCCTCTCTTACACTCCAACGAAAAACGGTTTTGGCTAAGACAGTTAAAATCTGGAGAGAGAAATGTTTGCACCGAGCTAAACCCTGGCAATGGCTGAGCAATCGTATCTTCATACACGCTGTAGAGTAAATCAGACAGGGGCATTTGCAGGCTTAGCATGGTGTTGTTAGCAAGATACAACCGCTCACCTCGGGTATCTGAATTCTCTCGCATCCGTTCAAAAACAGTCCGAATCTCGTCGTTAAAATCTTGAAGCTGACGGTGAATTTGGGACGGTGAGAGCCGATCTAAGCTTCGCAAAATGGCAGCCAAGCGCTGTAATGGCCCGTTGTGAATTGCTTCATAAGTACGCTCTACAGCTGCTTTTCGCTGAGCTAGCTCAGCGCGCATATCGCGATCAAAAAATGCGGTGACCAGCCCTGCCCCCCACAGAGACAGTCCGGCAGGCACAACCGGAAGCCACCAGTTCCTCAGCATTAGCCAATAGCAAAGCCCTGTGAGCACCAGGGCTGCAACCACTAAGCCTACGACCGTTTTCCACGGCGATTGAAACAACACGCTCAGCGTCATCCCGACTAAGCCCCAAAGAACAATCCAATAGTACTCTCCAACATCTGGTAGCGCCCTTAAAAAACAGGGTTCATCGATGACCGAACTCAGAAGTTGTTTGACAGTTAAGGCGTGAATTTCTACCCCGTAGATGAGTTTTGTAGTGGCGGTTTTTCTTGTGGTGGGTTCAGAAATATTGCCTAAAAGCTGACGCGAGTAAAGGGTTTCTCGAACGGCTGAAGTAATAAAGGTATCTTGTACGCTAGAGGCTACATTTCCAATAATCACAATGACATCACGAAATCTGTCGGCGTCCACATTCCCCGCCAACAAATCCGGCAGGGCCACGGTTTCATAGGGCCTTTGCAGCGCGCAAAAGTGAATAAGCGCCTGATTGTTGTTGACGTTTGCCCGTATATATCCGCCTGTATTTGGGAAAAACTTGGGGAGTGTGTGCCCTTCAAACTCAATCGGCTCGGTTGGCGTAGCGCCCAAATTAAAGTCAAGCCCTTCTGTTGCGAGATATTTGCGTGTGAGCTGTACGGCTAGCGAATACTTGATTTCTCCATTCTCGCCTACGGCAGCTAACACCGTACGTCGTAGCTCACCGTCCGTATCCGCTTCTAAATCGACAAACCCTATTTGGTCTGGTGCAATGTTAGATGGCGGCGTTACGTTCATGCTCTCCTTTGAGCTAAAAGCCCGCTCTGCCACCACT
The DNA here is from genome assembly GCA_039025345.1 of Cyanobacteria bacterium P01_D01_bin.105. Taxonomy (GTDB): domain Bacteria; phylum Cyanobacteriota; class Cyanobacteriia; order Phormidesmidales; family Phormidesmidaceae; genus Phormidesmis. The sequence continues at coordinate 55,277 of JBCCOO010000029.1, forward strand.
ACGTTAGGCATCGACTGAATCGTTTCGCTGAGCGGTGTCTCGCTTAGGATAGCCGGAAAATCTTTGAAGATATCTAGCCCGATCACACGTGGCCGGTATTGTTGAAGCCGTATCAGAGCCTGAGAGATCACCTCGGCAGATAGGGGATATTCTCCAATTGCTTGATAATCTGACTCGCTGATGCTCACCACCGCAATTCTATCTGGTGCGGCATGGGGCGGGCAGCTGCGAGCAAACGTATCTAGCGCCATCCACTCTTGCACCTGCAACAATCCGCTGAGGCGGGCTATGCACACTAAGGCAACCACTAACATTCCTGGCAAAATCATGTCTCGCCAGCCAGAAAACTTTGATTTAAAGGTGTGCCACAATCGTTTCAATGTTAGTCCTTTATTATGGCCAGTATTATGGCCAGCGCCTCATTCCAGGCTAATCAATCCGGCTCGCCGCGCGGCTATCCGAATCTGTACCCGCAAGTCCAAATCGGGGCTTTCGTGGATGCCTAGCGAATCTTGAATACGCACCCAATAGTTGCGAACGGTGCGATCGCTAATGCCCATTTCTTTCGCGATCGCCCGATCCGAAAAACCTTTCTGATATTTAAGCTTTAGCACTGTTAGCCATTTGCGATCAAACTCGGGGCGTTTTCTCAGTTCCGGCGGCAAGTGCGTAGACCCTCTCAACGCAATTTCAACAGAATGCAGCATTTCTTCAATCGGTGCAGATTTGTCTAAGGCAACAAAACCACCCCCATAGGCGTTGATGACGGGCTTCAAGCGAACCAACGGCTTTACGTTTGTGCTGAGCACCATAATGTTGGGGGCCTGCTCACTGCTAATCAGACTATCTATTAACCGCATACCGACCTCTGCGCTAGCCGTGCCCGCCGAACTTTCTGGCAAGCTCAAATCTACAATGACCAAATCTGGCAAGTGCCGGGCCAGCTCCTGCTGCGCCGCCCGCATGTCTTTTGCGGTTGCGATCGCAGCTTGTGGATAAGCACCCTGAAGCGCCGGAACCGTTCCTGCAAGGATAGCTTCGTGATCATCAATCACAAGAAATCGCGCTGGATTCGATTCCGGCATGGGGTTCACCGTATCTTCAGAGGTATAACGAGTCTGCGTTAGCCCACATAAGGGGGAGCGTCATTACTGATCTGTTCAGGGTACATCTGTTCATTGTTCGTCTGTCCAGGTTCTTCGCCTTTATCAGTTTGAACAATGGTTCTGGTTTCAAGATGCGATAGGCGACCGCTCGCATTGGTGTAGTTACCACCAGATACGTCTGTAAGCTGTTGGTCTTTAAGCTGTTCTGACGCTACACTTTCGATTTTAGCAAGTGCTTTCTTTACAAATTGTTCTTCCATGATAAGAACCTCAATGTTCGGGATAAAGCGTTATGAGTTGTTCAAAAGAGTTCAGTTGTTAGAAAACAACTATGCCCTGACTAAGAACAGCCCCTCTACTTTGTTCACCTGCAATCTTAGCGATCGCGATAGACCCAAGTCTGAACGTTTAATAAGAATTTGAGAAGTTTATCTCAGCAAGTTGCCAAAGCAGCACTCCAACACCCAGCACTCCAGCACCCAGCACTCCAGCACCCAGCACTCCAGCACCCAGACAATGTACAAAAATAATTTGATATCATTGACTAACAGCCGTTTTCTCAATCGTCTTAACCCATTGCTTTTTGCTGGTCTCTGTTAAAGCCTCTACCTTTTGCCACCTGCTATGACGCCGCAGATTAAAACGGCTCAGAAAACAATATTGCTGCTCGCAGCAAACCCTTGTGGGACGCCTCAGCGACGCCATGACAACGAGGTGCGCGACATTCAAGAGGGCCTCGCCCTGTCTGCCGGGCGCGATCGCTTTAACCTAATCCCACAGTGGGCGGTTCGGCCAGATGACTTGCGCCGAGCCTTGCTGAGATATCAGCCTCACATCGTGCATTTTTCTGGGCACGGGGAGGGCGAGCAGGGCCTTGTGTTTGAAAGCAATGACGGCACAGCGCAGCGCATTAGTGGTGACGCGCTAGCGGGCCTGTTTCGCCTATGCCCTAGCGTGGAATGCGTGTTGCTAAATGCCTGTTATTCCGAGACGCAGGCCAGTGCAATTGGAGAATATGTGAGTTATGTCATTGGCATGAATGCGGCCATTGGCGATCGCGCTGCGCTGAAATTCGCGGTGGGCTTTTACGATGCCATTGGCTACCATCGGCCGATTCCAAAAGCCTATGAGTTTGGCCTCTCTGCGATTGCACTAGAAGGGATGAACGAAGGAATTACACCGGTGTTGCTTGTAAAACCCGATGCTGATACGGCAGCACCCGGCAGCGTTGATGGCGCTCCATCAGAGCCGGCAAACCCATTAGATTTAGAACCGTCTGGGGAGACGGCACTGCCTTTTTCAATGGAAGAACCAGAAGGGTTAGTTCCGCTGGATTCGCGCTTTTACATTGAGCGATCGCCCATCGAAACTGACTGTACCGACATCGTCACCCGCCAAGGCTCACTTATCCGAATCAAAGCGCCCAAGCAAATGGGCAAAACCTCGTTGCTAGTGCGCACCCTGGCCCATGCACAATCTCAGGGCTTTCAAACCGTCCGCCTCAGCTTCCAAACTGCCGATAGTCAAACCCTCAACAGCCTAGATGAGTTCTTGCAGTGGTTCTGCGCCAGCGTTGCCGAAGACTTGGATAAAGAAGATCGCCTCAGTGACTATTGGAAAGGGGCCAGAGGTATTGTGCGTAGCGCCCAACGCTACTTTGAAAAGTATTTGCTCGCGGGGCTTGATCAGCCTTTGGTGCTGGGGCTAGACGATGTGGATGTGGTGTTTGAGCATGCGGCGATCGCCACTGATTTCTTTGGCATGCTGCGCTTTTGGCACGAAGAAGGCAAAAGCAATCCTCTCTGGAATAAGCTC
>JBCCOO010000030.1:0-56758 GCA_039025345.1 Cyanobacteria bacterium P01_D01_bin.105
TGACCTCAACAAGATTGAGAAGTGCTGGTCGTGGCTCAAGAGTAGAATTCGCAAGCAACTACAACAGTTTCCTTCGCTCAGAGAAGCAATAGAACATGTTTTGAAGCAGGTGACCTAACCTAAATGGCGATTGCCATATTTGGTGGCAATTAACCCTGAAGGCCTCAGCTTTTTTTTCTAGAGGCTGAGGTCTTTGGGGTTAGAACTTTAATGCTTAGAGATCTTGATCTTTTCAAGGGATTTAACGCTCAAGTGTCTTTTAATGCCGACCACGTTAAGGGCGCCGCTGCCGGATTTTGACTCAAGACAGGCAACCAGGTCGCAAACGGAAACTGAGACTCTAACCCTTGTAGCCGTTCGCGGGCTTCCCTAACCGCTAAATGCAGTGGCCTTTGCTGTGAAAATGCTGCCATAAAGTGTTTAAGGAAGGCTTGAGCGACGGCATCCGGAACTGGGTAACGCATGACAATCGTGGGTGGCAAGGGGACGCTACCACCCAGTTTTTGAATGAGTTGCAAACCATCGCAGGCATTGAAGATGGCAAGTTTTAGGCCGCACTCGGTTGCTTTCCTAAGCGCGTACTTAAGCTCGTATAGCGTAATTCCTTCAGCGCTGTTGAGTTGTATCTGCTGTTGGTTGTTTTGACAGGTGCTATGGCCTGCAAAGAACAGCACATCCCAGGGCTGTTCCCAGAGATGATCATTAAGCTGAGCACGATTAGGCTCCACTAAGCAGGTTAATGAGACGTCTGATAATTCTGTTAAGTAGGTGCGATCGCCTTCCACATCTAGCCCATCGCTATCCCCCAAAATAGCCAATAATCTGACTTTTCCATTCCCTCCAGAATTCTCAGTACTCGCAGGTGACGATATTGGTAATGGCCTCGTCAGCTGATAGGTTGGCTCACTGAGTACCAGCTCCGCTTTTGGATAGCGCTCAAACCACGACCATAGATGCAGCGGCAATGCTCGAATGGTTGCGTGGTCTGTTTGGAGTACTAAGCGAATCGTATCGGTGGGCGATAGCATTGTCATTAGCGTTTCGCTTACCGGCCGAAAAGAGGCTGTACTAAACCAGTTGTTGATAGCGATCTCCAGATTATTCGCAGCCTGAGCGCACAGCGATTTAAGTTTTCCGTAGTTAATGTTATTCACTTGCGCTGTAGGTGCACTCAGGCGAACAGTGTGCTGTAAGGTCTGCTGATAGAGGCTTTGCCACATGGAAAATGCGCTGAGAACCTCATCGGCAGCAGGCAGTGCCCCTGCCGTTTCTAGTTCAGGTGGTGCATTCTCGTCACCTATTTGAAGGGCAACCGCAATCTGATGTGCGCTCGTATGGCTGAGCCTGAGGACAGCCCGTTTGGCTTGCCCTCCCTGAGCACTAATGTCCTGAGCTTGGTCTAGAGACTTGTTTGACTGGCCATCTTCAGAGCGGCCTTCAGAGCATACGTGTTCTCGCGTCCTGGAATGATGCTGTTGAGTCAATAGCTGGGTTAGTTTGCTCAGCTCATTTTGATGCTCACGATAGATTGTTATCTGCTCATCTTTGGCGGCTAGCTCAGCTGTGTATCTTTCCTCTAGCCGCTTCAACGCCTGGGTATATTCCGCCGTAAAAGAGGTTTGTAGTTGGGGCTTATCCGCCTCTTCTGGCACTTCTACCCTGACAACAACAACACCATTGCCTTTATTTTCTATGCTGCGAACTGAAAGAACCTCATGGTCAGCGCACTGGGCTTGCACTTGCTGAAAAGCTGACATAAAAGCCGATATATTTAGCCCTTCACGAAAGATTAAATCCACGGTATGCAGCACATCTTGAAAGAGCTGAGTGAAATCTCCTGGTTCAAAATGACCGTGGCTAGGTCGCCTTTCTTGCTGATTTTGTAATAGGTAAATGTAGTCGCATATCACCTCATCTATTTGCGTTGCGATGTTAATATTCCAAGATTCTATGCAGCTACCCGTGAGGTTCGCCCGGTGAAAACAAGTCCCCAGAGCTTGCGTCCGAGCCAGATTGACCTTAACCATCTGGGCAGCGGTAAAATCTGCCTGCGAAATATCGGCCCCAGTAAAATCTGCGCCGTCTAACGTTGCCCCTGCTAAGTAAGCACCTCGCAGGTCACACCTGACATAGCTTTGCCCCTTGCCTCGCCCCGTTATCAGCAGCCTGCGCACGCTAGCCGGCTGCAAAATAGTGCGATTCGTTAAAGCGCAGTTAAGAAACTGAGCCTGTCGAAAACAAGGCGCTGCCAGTGAAGCATCCGAAAAGTTAGCGGCGTTGAGTTTAGCCTGAGTGAAGTTAGTGTGGCTGAGCTGGGCCGATTGAAACTGAGTCCCTCCAAAATTTGCCAAGGTCAATGCCACAGACCTCAGCCATTGGTGACGAGGATGTTCTGCTATCGTTTGACGGCGACTGTTCAGGATCAAAGCGCAAAGAATGGCCGTAATAGCCCATGCGGCAAATTGAGCGATCGCGCCCGGTAGCTTCATTCCGGCTAGGCCCACTACTAAAAACGCGCAGCCTCCAGCAACGTACTCTGTAATCGCAAAAAAGTGCTGTGTTGGCCGTTGCATCCGAGCACTGACTAAAACCGTAGAGCACAGCAGTGTCACCGCACTGATTCCCGTCCAGAAAATGACCACCATGGTCATGACATCTACAGTAATAGACTCGCTGCCCACTAACGCACTGAGAAGATTACCCGTATGGACATACTCCCAAATGAGAAACGTCAACCATGTGAATAAACCACATAGAAGCGTTACCACAATGGCATTCATCAGGTCTTTAGTAATCAAAACGCAGCTAAACACTAGGCAGACGCAGCCAGCAATCGCCGCATCACGAGGACCAAAGAAGGCGAGATAGTCTTGATTTATCGTGTCAGCCACCAATGTGCCGTAGGCGCCCACTAGTAGCCCACTCAGACCTGCTAACGCGCAGACAAAGCTTGCAGCCCAGCGGCTAACACCCGCTTTTGCACCGGTAAAATTTGCTCTCGCTAAAACCGCTCGGCTAAAATTTGCGCCCTGAATTTGGGCGTAGCTAAAATCAGCATCGGTTAAATCTAGCCCTTCAAAAGAACGCCCTTTTAGGTTTTGCCGTGAGAAGTTAAGTGCCATCTACTTAACTCATGAAAAAATACTAACGAGAAGTAACCCCTATCAAGAAGACCAGCGTTCGAGCGCGCGTTGTCCGCCCCAGCGGGCAACAATTTCATCGTCGTAGTCGTCAGCGAGGCGAACGACGTTAGTGACAGAGTGTTTTAGCTCAATTTGGTCGCAGGTGGAGCCGATCAGACTATGTTCAAAAACAATATCGTTCTCACCGTCGAGGGCAAATCGGCCAAAGTGGATACCGTTGTTAGCGCGCAGCAGGTAGTAGCTCAGCTCGGGGGTTATGTTTACGTCGGTGACGACGAAAGAGCGAGTAGTAATCAGGGCATCGTTGTCTTCCCACGGCACTACGCGGGTGGAAGCAACTGCAGATCCGATCGTCACGATGAATAGCGGTTCATCTTCAAAGATGACAGCAGCGTCACCGAAAATGTCCTCCATCCAAGGCACAATCCTCTGATAGCAGGCTTTTTGAGCAGTGCTTTCGAACTCCATAGATGCTAAAAAGTCTTGATGGTTCATTATTATTCTCTCACTCTTTAAGTAATATCCCCATCATTGCTTTGCTCCCTTATTCCGGTATTCCATATATTTCTTTCTTTGCTTAGGGTTTTCCGCCCCCTGCCGGGTCCTCAAGAAGCTGGAATCTATCTATTCTGTAAGGAAGATAATGAGAGCCGCTGAGAGATAACTGCTAAGAGATAACCGCTAAGAGATAGCCCTGGAGAAATTGGTAGATAATTCGGCAGAGAACAATGACTAATGATGATGATGCAACCTACGCACAAGCGATCGCGTCCATAACCACCCTTATTCAAAAGCTAGATCTTTCCGAACGCGAGCGAGCTGGCCTTAAAACTGAAATTAATCACCTGCACAGCGTGCTTGCCAAGCTAGAAAGCGAAGTCGTTCATATCGCGGTTTTCGGCATGGTTGGTCGAGGCAAATCGTCGCTCCTTAATGCCCTTGTGGGTCAGCCTATTTTCCAGACAGGGCCGCTGCATGGGGTTACTCAGCAAGCAGAAAGTATTCAGTGGAAGATAGAAAAAGATGCTGATGTTTATACGGCCTCGCTTCAGGGCAGCCAGCTAGAAGGCGTCCAGTCTGCGCGGGTAGAGCTGATAGATACCCCTGGAATTGATGAGATCGATGGGACTGCGCGGCAGGCAATCGCCCAAAAAATTGCTCGCCAAGCTGATCTCATTCTCTTTGTGATTGCAGGCGACCTTACCCAACTAGAATACGATGCCCTTACGGAACTATGCCAAGCTAGCAAACCTATTCTGCTGGTATTTAATAAGCTCGATCATTATTCTGCGCGCGATCGTGACCAAATCCTTAAGATCCTTACCCAAGATCGGCTGGCCGGTCTCATTCCGCCCGCAAATATTGTGACTGCAGCAGCAGCACCTCTGATTACTCAAGCCACTAAAGGCCTAGATGGTCGGCTGATGACTCGAACCGAACGGGGCAAGCCTGATATTGTCAGCTTAAAGCTTAAAGTCTTAGAGATTCTGCATCGGGAAGGCAAAGCCCTCGTCGCGCTCAATACACTGCTGTATGCAGATGAGCTCAATAGCCAAGTCGTTGCCCAAAAGCTAGCCCTGCGAGACCGTGCAGCGGATGACACGATTTGGAAAACAACGCTAACTAAATCTATTGCGGTGGCTCTAAACCCTCTGACTGTAGTCGATTTGGCTGGCGGTGCGGCGATTGATATTGCACTAATTGTCACGCTTGCGCGCCTGTATGGACTAGAGATGACTCAGCGCGGAGCCGCTAAGCTGCTTAAAGAAATTGCCCTAGCGATGGGAGGGCTGACGGTCAGCGAACTAGCTATCAGCTTTGGCTTAAGCGGACTTAAGAGCGTATTAGCTGCCGCCTCTTTACCGACAGGAGGGCTGACCGCTACGCCTTACGTATCGGTGGCGCTGACTCAGGCTGCGGTATCTGGGGTGAGTACCTATGCGATCGCTCAAGTGACCAAAACCTATCTTGCCAACGGTGCAACTTGGGGGAAAGAGAGTCCTAAAGCTGTCGTCGCTAAAATCCTTGACAGCCTTGATGAAGATTCCATCATGGGAGAAATCCGTAACGAGCTTTCCCGCAAACTAGACCTCAAAACTCACTACCAGAAGTAGTCAAGGCTAGTTTGAGAAGTTAGAGGGGCCTTCATACCCAGAGGCTAATGCCAAGGACTCCAAGGTCTGAGTGCCTCTCAACTCCTCACCATTTACCTTCCAGATAGGATAGCTGGTAATCCCCTCTGCCTGACAAATGCCAGGTTTTGCGTTGATTCCGTCTGCCGCACATTCCACATAGGGAATATCCTTTGCTGCAGTTTGACCGAACAGCTGCTTCTGGTCATGGCAATGCGGGCACCAGTAAGCACCATACATCTTTGCACCCACCTCCGTTAGATGAGCCGCTAATGCAACTTCTGCCTCACCGGATTGCGTGGTGATTGCAGGGCCTGCATTTGCCTGCGCGAGTGTTCCTCGACTTGACTGCAGTTGACCGCCAGCTGCATATAAGCCAAGTGTCGCGACCAATGCCAGCATCGCGATAACTGCGCCATTAAAAACCAGTTTGCCGCCATCTTCCCAGCGATTGCCAACAACGACCAGGACCAGCATTGCTGTAGACATCAGCGCCGAAGCAATGCAGTAAGGACAAACCGCTTTGATGTCGGTAGCCAGCACGAACATCAGAAATGCGCTGAAAACCGTCATGCCAACGGCACCAAGCAACAGTAGCGGCCGCGTTTGTTGCTCGAGTTGGACTCGGAGATCTTTGTTGTCAGCACTGACTAACAGCGGTGACACCGCTAGCACGAGCATGGACAAGTAAGCTAAGCACCCCAACAACGTTAAGGGCTGGCCAAAGATATCGGCCCACTTACTAGAGAGCACTTTGCCACAGCCTCCCCCACAGGCGCTCACATTCTGGAGCTTCAAAACCGTTAGGTAACCTGTCCCCAACGCGCCCACGGTGGCAATACCGCCAATAATGGGGCGAGACCAACGATGAATCCAAAGCGTTTCTTGTCGGCGGCGTCTCATGGCAAAGAAGATCTGAAAAAAACTTGATTTAGTACTGTCGCAATACTAGACAAAAATACCCGCAGTTGAACAATTCTTTGCCATGCCTTTATGGAGTGGCACGACATAAGAGTCCATTTCAAGTCAAAGGTCGCTATCTGACTGAAATCAGCTTTACTGAAATCAGCTTTACTGAAATCAGCTTTACTGAAATTAACTTTGCTGAATAATAGCTCTATCCGCCTGAGCGGATTGCTACAGAATGGCTGGTTGCTGAAACCGTTTCGTCACAGGTGGCAACGCCTTGTTCTAAAGCGGTCACAAACTCCCTAACCCGAATCGGATCAATCGGTTGGTCAATCTGACCTTTTCGTTTCAGGGCGCTAGCGACAATTGCCCCATCTGCAAAGCGAATGAATTTGGCTATATTTTTTGCGTTAGCGCCACTTCCAATCAAGACGGGTGTTTCTCCTGCCGCCGCTCTAGCGGTTTGTAATTCTGCCGTGTTCGGAGATTTTCCCGTTGCTAGCCCAGACAAGATGATGCCATCTGCTAAACCCCGTTGAATGGTATCTTCTACGGCGGTTGTAATATCAGCCACGCCAACTGGGTTTGCGTGCTTGACAAGCACATCGGCCAGGATTTTGATGTCTGCGCCTAGTTCGCGGCGGTAGCGCAAAAAGTTATGGGCTTCTCCTTCAATAAGGCCTTGGTCAGTGGCCATTACACCAGTGAGTACATTGACTCGAATGAAACTTGCACCCGTGCAAGCTGCGATTGCCAAGGCGCTGCGAGCATCGTTTCTCAGCACGTTAATTCCAATAGGCAGCGTTACCAAGTGCTTAATTCGCTGCACCACCATGGTCATGGCGCTGACTACCGCCGGATCGACCCGAGACTTGGGAAAGGGGGCATCAAAGAAATTCTCAACAATGAGTCCGTGTGCTCCACCAGCGGCCAGTGCCGTTGCCTCTTGTTCTGCGCGTGCAACAACAGCGCGTAAATCACCCTGCCACCGAGGAGACGTTGGCAGCGGTAGCAAATGAACAACGCCAATAGCAGGGTTAGGCGTTCTAAAGATCTCGGTTAAGTCCACGGGGGTGCTAATCAAACTCCGATCTACATTAACAGTCAATGTTGAACGTTAACGCTCAAACTGTTGATCGAACGGCCATGGCGGTTGAATGTTTTTCTTCTGTCAAATATGTAGTTATGTTATGATTTATGTACTGAGTCGTGCATTTTGCTCTGGCTTGAGGGAACTGGGCAGTGTACGTCGACTATTGACGTGCGTGGGCTGTCTTCACTAGGTCCGTTCCAGGAATATGGTGTGACACGATGCAACTCAGACAAAACCTGCTCTAGCTGAGAAGGGGTGCTAAGTGAAAGCGATAATCTAAGCGAAAGGGCTACACAAAAGTAAAACAAGGGAAGAGCCCCTAACGGAAGAGCCCCTAACGGAAGCTTCTAAGCATAGAATTAAGCATCACTTCAGTTTCACTAAGCGAGTATTTTATGGGACGAAAACCCACTATTGCACTATCGCATTTAGGTTGCGAAAAAAATCGGGTAGACAGTGAGCATATGCTTGGCCTGTTAGCGAGAGCTGGCTACAGTGTGGGTGCTAATGAGGATCTGGCTGATTATGTGATCGTCAACACCTGTAGCTTCATTCAAGAGGCTAGAGAGGAATCTGTGCGTACCCTTGTTGAGCTAGCTGAGGCTGACAAGCGGATTGTGATTACCGGTTGCTTGGCGCAGCATTTCCAGGATGAGCTGTTGGAAGAGATTCCAGAGGCTGTTGCTTTGGTGGGTACAGGCGACTACAGCAAAATTGTGGACGTTATTGAGCGGGCTGAGGCTGGTGAGCGGGTAAAGGCTGTTTCGGCAGAACCAACCTACATTGCGGATGAGACTGTGCCTCGCTACCGCACAACTTCTGAGGGCGTTGCCTATGTGCGAGTGGCAGAAGGCTGTGATTATAAGTGCGCCTTTTGTATCATTCCGCATTTGAGGGGAAAGCAGCGATCGCGCTCTATTGAATCTATTGTCGCCGAAGCTCATCAGCTCGCGGCACAAGGTGTCCAAGAAATTATCTTGATCTCCCAAATTACCACCAACTATGGCGTCGATCTCTACGGCAAACCCAGGTTGGCAGAGCTCATTCGTGCCTTGGGTGAGGTCGATGTGCCATGGGTAAGAATGCACTACGCTTACCCCACTGGCCTTACCCCAGCCGTGATTGCCGCAATCCAAGAAACGCCTAACGCGCTCCCCTATTTAGACTTGCCGCTGCAGCACTCCCATCCTGAGATGCTCAAAGCGATGAACCGGCCCTGGCAAGGGCAGGTCAATGACGACATCATTGAGAACCTCAAAGCTGCCTTACCCGATGCCACCTTGAGAACCACCTTTATTGTTGGGTTCCCTGGTGAAACAGAAGCTCACTTCGAACATCTCCGAGCCTTTGTAAAACGCCATCAATTTGACCATGTTGGCGTTTTTACCTTTTCTCCGGAAGAAGGCACTGCTGCTTTCGACTTGCCGAATCAGGTGCCTCAATCTGTGAAAGCGTCTCGTCGTGAAGCGCTTATGTTTGCACAGCAAGAGAATGCTTTCCGCCACAATCAATCTCAAGTAGGCCTGACTGTCCCCGTTCTGATTGAGCAGGAAAATCCATCGACTGGCGAGTTTATTGGGCGCAGCGCTAGGTTCGCACCTGATGTGGATGGACTGGTTTATGTCAAAGGCGCTACTGCTGAACCGGATGCATCCTATCCAACGTTGACCAAGCCATCACTCGGTCAAATAGTGTCTGTGGCGATTGAGGCTGCGGATACCTACGATTTGTTTGGCACCGTTGCTCACGCTGACACGGCTGCTCAAGCTGATTCAGCCAAGCCTGCCGATACAGCGTTAGGCCATCAGGCATTATCTGTTCCTTCTGCTTCTGCTGTATCTATTCAGCCATTGCCGACCTAACTATCCAGACACTGCTTGTCCAGATATCGCTGAAAGGGCGCATCCTAAGTCTTTTCGTAAACGCTCAACATTTTTTCATACATAACCGTAATGACCTCTTCATTTGCTGATCTAGGACTCTCTGCCGCCCGCGTCGAGCATCTCTCTGACATGGGATTTACTGAGCCTACGGCAATCCAACTTCAAGCTATTCCTCAGTTTTTGTCAGGTCATGATGTGGTGGGTCTTGCCCAGACGGGCACGGGCAAAACGGCGGCCTTTTCGCTGCCGATTTTAGAGCAAATTAACCCAGCGAATCGTTCTGTACAAGCGCTGATTCTCACCCCGACGCGAGAGCTAGCCATGCAGGTAGGGCAAGCAATGGAGAGTTTTAACGTAGATCGTAGAGTTTACGTAACCTCTGTTTATGGTGGTCAATCTATTGGTCAGCAGCTTGGGCGGCTCAAGCGAGGCTCGCAAATTGTGGTTGGTACGCCTGGGCGCGTTATCGATCTTATTGATCGAGGCGGTCTTGTTCTCGATCAGCTCACCATGATGGTGTTAGACGAAGCTGATGAAATGCTCAATATGGGTTTCATTCAGGATGTAGAAAAAATCTTGTCGTATACTCCCGATCAGCGCCAAACAGCCTTCTTCTCTGCCACGATGGAGCCTGCTATTCAGAAGCTGTCTACCAAGTTTTTAAAGTCTCCTGTGAAGGTGAGCGTCAAACCTCAGAAAACCTCTACCACTCGTATTAAGCAGGTTGGTTATGTGGTGCCCGCTGGGTGGAGTAAGCCCAGAGCGCTGATGCCTATCCTAGAAATAGAAGATCCAGAATCGGCCATTATTTTTGTGCGCACTCGCCGCACAGCTGCTGAGTTAACCCGTCAGCTACAGGCTGCTGGACACAGCGCCGATGAGTACCATGGTGACTTGACGCAGTCTCAGAGAGAGCGGCTATTGCAGCGCTTTCGTCAGCGTCAGGTGAGGTGGGTTGTTGCGACTGATATTGCAGCTCGTGGCATTCATGTGGACGATCTCAGTCACGTGATTAACTATGAATTGCCTGACAACCTGGACAGCTACGTCCATCGCATTGGGCGAACAGGCCGAGCCGGTAAAGAAGGCCGTGCGATCTCAATTGTGATGCCCTTAGAGAAGTACAAGCTGTCTCGAGTGGAGCGTCGGTTTGGGAAAAAAGTAGAGTACGAGACTGTTCCTACCCAGGCTGAGATTGCCGCTAAAAACCTAGAGAAGCTGCAATCTCGCGTTCGCGAAGCAATTACTAGCGAGCGTCTGGCTTCTTTTCTGCCCATTGTGTCGCAGCTTGGCGAAGAATACGATATTCACACAATCGCTGCGGCTGCTTTGCAGATGGCTTACGACCAGGCAAGACCTAGCCATTTACGCATGGACGATTATGCCGGCAATAAGTCTAAACCCAAGCCTCGGTTATTCAAAAAAGGAAACCCTAAAGCAGATGCAAGCGAAACCATCGAGGTTCAACCTCAGCGATAGAACAGAACAGCGCTGAAGCGATTACTGCCTCCACCTTTTGCAGATAGCTCGGCTGCTGATAGACATAGAACTTCTGGCAAACAGAGAGAAACAGAGGCGCCATCTAGTAAGTAGTGCTGTTCTACATAAATACTGCTCAACATGAATATTGCTCAACGCACCTTTCACAATGTGCAGCGATTTTCTTCACTAATCGACGTGATTGATGCTTGGGCGAAGATGAATGGCGAGGATGACTCTTTTGATACAGATAAGGTGTGTAAAAATCCATACAGATTCTTCAGTCACGTATCCTAAGATATAAAAGACACAGAAATTAGGAAGGGATCGGGAGACAAACTACGAGACAGGTTGAAGTATCGAGAGTCAAGCTAGGATTCCAGAATATTTACTTTCTGGTGCTTGAGCGCTGCTGAAAGCGAGCTTCCTGGTGCAGGCTCTGATCGTCAAGATGCGCTGATTAAAGTGCGCTGAGGAGGGGAATTCGATGTTGGTAGTCCGTATGAAGGAGCAGCTTTTGCAGCCATCTATGGTGTGTCAAGGTTGTCTTATGGCTAATCACAAGGGTCTTCCCCGCTGGCAGAGAGGCCAGCTCAGGTGTGGGCGTCTAATAGAAGCAGCTGGTGAAGCATCTGAGCGAAAGAGATTCACTGAATACGAATGTGCAATGGGTTTTCGGCTAGCTAACATCTCAGACTAAAGCTGAGCCAGATTTCTCGATGTGTGGGTACAAGTTTTCAGACCCCAGTTCCAAAATCTTCAGTTCCTAAGTATACAATCTTAAATTTTTAAATATCGAGCTTCTAGGGCTCAAGATTGCAAGGTTGCAGATAGGTGATTGGAATGGATACTTGAGCAGAGCGAACGCTGATGCCGGTTGCGCTATGCTAGGAGCGAAAACCTTTCCAATTTGCAATGAGGAGAAAACGTTTATGAATGGCTCTGCGCCCGCCCTTGACAGAGCTTTTGCTGCTTTGTCTTATGTCATGCCACTTGCCGCTGCCCTGAATGCGGGGTCTTACTTTTTTAACTTTCTAAGCGTGCAAGCTCCTCAAGTGCTGAGAGTCTTTTTGTTACTGTTAGCTCCGCTACAGCCTCTAATTGCTATTGAGAACGGCATTTTGGGATTTGCTGTTTTCATTTTGCTGTTTTTGTTTGTTATTAGAAATACCAACATCAGCCGCTTCATTCGGTTTAATGTCTTGCAAGCCATCTTGGTCAGCTTCATGATTTCGATCACGCTGCTTGTGCTGGGCGCCCTGAACCTCTTGGGCAATAATTTGCTGGGTGAAACGCTTTCGAACGTAATGTTCTTAGGTGGAATGGTGATTGTTGTTTATTCAGTGGCCCAGTCTGTGATGGGTCGTTATGCAGAGATTCCGACTATTTCTGATGCTGTCAATGCCCAGATGCCTTACTAGGTGATTTATCAATTGACCTAAGTATTGAGTTCGCTGATATTGAGCTGGTTGATGGCTAGGCGCTGAATTCGACTACTCATCATGCTCACTAAATAGATTCTGATTGAAGCGCCAGCTCTTTTGTAGCTGGCGCTTGTGGTATGGATTTTGCGCGGATGGTGTTTTCTAGGCAACCGATGCCTTCTATCTCAATGCGGATGCGATCGCCTAATTCAACAGGGCCCACGCCTTCCGGCGTCCCTGTTAAAATCACGTCTCCAGGCAGCAGCGTAATGGCCTGGCTGATATAGGAAACTAGGTACTCGGGCGAAAAAATCATGTCGCTAATCGAAGCGGATTGAGCTGGTTGCTCCGAATCATTAACGAACGTTCGCAGGTAGGCGCCTGCCGGGATCTCTCTGACGATCCAGGGTCCGAGCGGACAGAAAGAATCAAAGCCCTTTGCCCGGGTCCACTGATTTTCCTGCCTTTGTAAATCTCGGGCAGTCACATCGTTAGCAATCGTGTAACCCCAGATTTTGCTGCGGGCTTCTTCGGGGGTGCAGTCTGTTGTGCGATCGCCAATGACAACCGCTAGTTCACCCTCGTAATCTACTCGCTGAGACAAGTGAGGATAAAACACAGGTGCCCCTACAGCCGTAACTGCAGTGGGGGGTTTCATGAAAAGCAAAGGACTTTTAGGGAGGTCATTGCCCATTTCAGCCGCGTGCCTTGCATAGTTGCGTCCGACGGCGATGACCTTGGAAGGCGCACAGGGGGCAAGCAGCCGATAATCTTCTAACGCTAGCTCCATAGACGTCGGCTGACCGTTTTTCCAAGGCGGGGCATCCAAGACTTGAACACTCCTATCTGCCTGAAGCAGACCGTAATACAGCTGCTCTGATAAAGATAGAACTCGAACGTAACGATTCGCCATAGGTGTTATCGGCTCAGTTATTGGTATGATTGTAAGCCCTTGCTTTTATCCGTGCTATGCGTGCAAGCATAAATAGCTCTCCAGGGAGACATCTACGCTTGATAGATATTTCTTCAGAGTAGTATTTACCAGACAAACAATAGCTATATGGCAGCGAATGCGCCGCTAGATATTGCTGGACTACGCTCTGCACTAGCTTTTGGGCTAAAGCTCCGCTGCACAATGATAAAGGCCAAACTGACCATAAGGATCTCAACTTTAGAGTTATGAATACGCTTTACGAAACCATGTACATTCTACGGCCTGACCTCAGTGATGAAGCTGTCGATCAAGCCATTACCCGCTATCAGGATATGCTTACCGAGAGCGGTGCTGAAGACATGGATACACAGCACAGAGGCAAGCGTCGCCTTGCCTACGAAATTAACCGCTATCGCGAAGGCATCTATATTCAGATGAACTACGCTGCCCCAGGGACCGCGATCGCCCCTATGGAAAGAGCCATGCGGCTCAGCGAAGAGGTGATTCGCTACCTTACTATTCGTTTTGAAGAACCTGCTGAAGGCGCCGCGGAGAAAGTAGTGTCTGAGCCGGCTGAGTCAGCTGCTCCGTTGGGCTCTTAAATTTTGGGCTTGAATCAAGATATTTAGGAAGGCCCCGATACAAATTTTGTATCGGGGCCTTCTTTTAGTGGTTGCATCTAGTGTTGGCAATATGTGTACCCCTTTGCGTGAAAGCACTTGATGTATTTTTTATTACATGCCTGTTCCGTCTTCACTAGGTTCTCTACCCCCGCTAGAGAATGCTATCTATGTACGTATCAAGGTTTTTTGAATGGTGCTGAGTACGCGTCTCAACCGTATTTAGCTTATGTACACAACATCATTTTTGTATACACACCTGCCTTATACGCGCAGAAGGAAGGGCGATCGTGACCCAAGCGACTCTCAGTAATAGCGTCAATGCCCAGTCAGAAATCGCCCGCCTACAAGAGGAGCTGGATATGCGTGACCAGCTTGTGCAGCAACTTTCTCAAGAGCTGTTCCGGCTTGTGAAAGGCAACCAAGATTTTATGCCTGCACCGGAACTGACAGAAGCACACCAGCAAGAAATGCAGGCTTTGCGCGATCAGCTGCGGAAGCAGGAGCAACAAATTGCATTCTACCAAGAGCAAATTGAAGCGCGGGATGAAGAAACTCACCAGCTAAAGCAGAGTACTCAAGAGCTCACTGACCGGACGCGTATGCTAGAGCAGGTGGTGCAGGAACTGCCTAGAATATATAAGGAAAAATTCGCTGAACGGATGAATGCGGTGAAAGATCGCGTTGCCCAGATTCAGCAAGAAAACCGTCAGCTACAGGCTGAGCTACAGAGTACCAGCTACCGCTTAGCGGTCCGCAGTCGAAAGGGCAGTGATCATTTAGACTTACCGACTTTCCCCAGTGAAATGCTCGGCAAAAATTCTATGGCTAGCTTTGCTAAACCGTCTTCTTAATATTTTTTTAGTATTTTTAGTTGCCGATCTCCAAAAAACCTACCTGAAATGATAACTACCTTCGCAGTTGCCTAATGTAGCGGAAGGCTCTGTAATGTTCTGTTATTTCCGTAAATATCGAATTGACATGATATAGCGGAGCGCGCCAAGATAGGTAGGTATATAGAGAAAAGTAATAATAATTAGACACTAGGCATGGGTGAAATCATTTCTCTCGAAATGGTGCAGGACATCGCCCGTGAATATGGCTATTGGGCCGTGTTCTTCGGTGTTTTGCTAGAAAACATGGGTGTTCCTATTCCTGGTGAAACGGTCACTTTGGTAGGCGGATTCTTAGCAGGTAGCCACGAGCTTAATATTTGGTATGTGCTAGGGGCCGCTACCGCAGGGGCAGTTATCGGTGACAGCGGTGGTTATTTGTTGGGCTACTACGGTGGGTGGCCTGTGGTCGTACGCATTGGAAAACTGCTGAGAGTGCCGGAGACGACATTAGAAGGTGTCCGCGATCGCTTTAGTGAGAATGCGGGTAAAGCCGTATTGTTTGGTCGGTTCGTGACGCTGCTGCGCGTATTTGCTGGCCCACTGGCTGGGATTACTCGTATGCCATACCCGAAATTTCTACTGTGTAACGCTGTGGGTGCGGTTACATGGGCCTCTGTAATAGTAAGCCTCACCTACTTTCTGGGGCAACTCGTTCCGCTAGCAGTCATTATGCAGTGGATAGCGCAGTTTACGGGTGTTGCTTTCTTAGTTGTTGTGAGTTGGATTGCTGTTGCTGTTTGGTTAGAATCTCGTCGTGAATCTAATACCGTCAAACCGTAGCGCTACCGTCGGATAAGGGTAGCCGGAAAGCACAAAAAAACTAAAGTCTCCCCCCTTTCTACTGAGAGCTTGCCGTATTTGGAGCTCCTAGTAGAAAGGGGGGACTTTATCTATACATTCAGTTTGAACACGTTTAAGTTGAGCACGCTCAAGGAAAGCCGCTTTAAGGAACGCTCTTTATGGCTTGACAACGTATTCTGATTCAATCGGAGTAACGACCCCTTCTTTTGCAAGCGCCTGATAAATGATGGCAGCTAGCTCCGCGCGAGTGGTCGGCTCAGTTGGCTTCAGGGCTTCTTGATTGGGGTAGTTTACAACGATGCCCCCAGCCGTTGCTGCAGCTACTTTTTCGGTTGCCCAATTTGGAATGGCATTGGCGTCATCGTATCGGTCTATTGCTGCCTGAATGTTAGTTGGTGGCGTAATGCCAAGGCCAGTGACGAGCGTTGTTAGCGACTGAGTTCTGGTGACTGGATCATTGGGGGCAAATGTGTCATTGGGGAAGCCTGCCATAAATCCGCCTCTGACTACTTCTCCAATGGATTCTCTTGCCCAAAAGTTAGTCTCTACATCGGAGAATGCCAAGTTTTCCTGATCGGCAGTGAGATCGAACGTTCGAGAGACGATGTTGGCAATTTGAGCGCGGGTCACTGGCTGATCGGGTCTAAAGGTGCCGTCATCAAACCCTGAAATAAGGCCTCGGCTACTTAACGCATCGATGTAGGGCTTAGCCCAATAGTTATCGGGGACATCTGCAAATTCGACAGCTTCTTGTGCATCTCCGGTGGCCGCTGCCGACAGGGATGCGGGTGCAGGTGCATCATTAGCCTCTGCTGCATCTTCGGTCGCGGCTTCGGTGTTGGCAGTGGTGTTTGCGGTAGCGGTGTCTCCTGCTTCAGACTCTGCTTCAGCTTCCGATGCGGTGTTTTCTGATTCGGTCTCTTCTGGGTTGGCAGCGGCATCTTGTGAAGTGGCTGCTGTCCCAGCAACGCCTGCTGCAGCACCAGCAACGCCTGTCCGAACATCTTCTAAGATTTGGCCGGGTTTGCGGCGGGCCGTTGTTACCGCATCGTCTGTATCCGTGTCTTTGTCTGTGCCAGTCGCATTAGTACCTGTTGTACCACTATCGACCGCAATTTCTGATTCATCGCCGTTAAAGTCAAACGTAATCGGTTCTGACCCTTCATTTTCTCTGGTTGTCAAAGCCGAATTATCTGCTGTGACCTCATTTAGGAGGTTCATGCCGCCGCGAGTCAGGCCCCAGAACAAGACGCTGCCCAGCGATAAAAAAGCAACCAGGAGTGCGATGCCTTCATCAAACGTGAGCGGACGGCTCGCGCCGGTTTTGCTACCACCAGAGCGAGCAGAAGAACTAGAGGCGTTAGGATTATTGGGGGGTTCAATAGGTGATTGGGCCACAGAATTATTCGCCTCAACTCAAAGAATTTCTCTGAAATTTTAATACCACATAATCTGGCCGCAGTGGCGTTCCAATCTCTTATCTATAGCTTAGCGAACTCGTTTGGCGAATCGGTTGAGATGCTGCAGTCACAAATAGACTAAAGCCAAGGAGTTCGCTAACTCTCCCCCTTGGCACTTCGTTAATAAATCGCGAAAGAAGAACCTTTGTCTATGCCGCAGAAGCGAATCGAATCTTGAGGTAGTCATCCTCCATTTTCGCGCCCGCTGGATTCAGTGCAGCCAGTGCCTGAGGCAAAACCAGGTTACGGCGATGGTTCCCAATGCGAATATTCAGCTCATCAGCCGTTTTGCTCAGCTCCACCTGATCTTTCGGAATACCCGGTAAATAAACTTCCAAGCTGTAGTTTTCAGCTTCTTGCACTACTCGCAAGGTGGTCTCTTCGTAATAAACCTGAGCCGGATCTTCTTCACCGTAAAGCGTCTCTTTTAGGCGCTCTAGCGCTTCCATTCCGCACATTTCTTCAGAATAGAGCGGCACTTCCTTCACCGGCAGCGGATGGAAGTTTTCATGAATTTGCTTTTTATAAACCTGCTGTTGATCTTTCCACCGCTGGAAAAACGGATCGCTCACACTTTCAGGAATGATGCGATTGGCCACGACCATATCTGTACCTACGTTATAGAGGCTAAGATACGCATGGGCACGGAGGGATTCTTTGATCACCATCTTCTCTGGATTGGTGACTAATCGAACAGAGGTCACCTTAGGATCCGCCAAAATCTTTTCGAGTTCTTCTAGCTGCTCATAGAACTCGTAGGGCGCATCCATAACTTCTTTGGTGGGCAAAGAAAAGCCTGCAACTGGACGAAATAGGGGCTCTACCAGTGGACGCAGGGCCGTAGAAACTGCTTGAAATGGCTTGTAGAGTTTGCGCATATACCAGCCTGCAACCTCTGGCAAGCTCAGTAACCGGAGCGCGGTGCCAGTGGGCGCAGAATCGATAATGAGTACATCGAACTCGGCTTCGTCGTGGTGGCGTTTCATGCGCACAAGACTAAAGATTTCGTCCATGCCGGGTAGAATAGCCAGCTCTTCCGCTTCAATGCCTTCTAGCCCGCGGGCCTGGAGTACTTGGGTGATATAGCGCTTCACTGCTCCCCAGTTCCCTTCTAGCTCACGCAAGGCGTCTAATTCTGCACCCCACAGGTTTGATTTGATCTCTTTGGGATCGTGGCTGAGTTCAGTGTCGAAGCTATCGGCCAAAGAGTGGGCCGGATCGGTGCTGAGAACGAGCGTTTTGTAGCCTAGCTCTGCGCAACGTAAGCCTGTAGCAGCAGCGACGGATGTTTTGCCGACGCCGCCTTTTCCGGTCATCAAAAGTACGCGCATATCAAGCTGGTCTTTATTAAGGAAGTTAACGTTCCTTTACTTTAGCGATTAATGGAGCCCTTCGCATACGTTGCGATCTGTAATCGTTGGACTATTTTTCAGGTAATCGCTAATCCACTGACAGCATTTCTTATATATTCAGGGTGATATCCAACCGCTTGGGCTATTTCTGGATAGAGCTGCCCCAGCCAGGACTGCTTAAAAACGACTTCCTGCACGTGGCTTAGTGAATCAGGGGCGATCGCAGCTTTAACCACTTCTAACGCTTCTGTTTCCGTCATAGCTTCAGACCAAAAACCAGGCAACAGCGACTTTAATATTGCTTCTGTTGAGTGAGCTGTTACCGAGGTTCATCGTAATGAGCAGCGCTATTGACCCAACGGCGCTCTTCTCCTTTAGAATCGCGACAGTTGGCCTGTGTAAAATCGGCCTGTGCAAATAAAACTACCCTTCAAGAAGGCTTACTTGCCGTAAGAAAAGTATTGAGTTTTTGAGCGCAAAACGTTTGAAAAGTCGTTGACTTCAGAGCAGCACGCACTTATTGGAGGTACGCAATTACTGCACGTTGAGGTATTGCAAAATCCCAGCCGTAATGCCATCGGCAATCTTATTGACTTCACCAGGGTTGCGGAATCGAGCGGCATCCTCACGGCCTGTCACAAAGCCGGTTTCTACCAAAACAGCCGGCATAGATGTATTGACAAGGACGTAGAAGCGGGCGCGACGAACTCCGCGATCGCGCATGTTCACGCGCTGCAAAATGTTGTTGTGAATTGTTTGTGCCAGCCTGAAGCCTGAAGAATAGTAGTAAGTTTCCAGGCCATTGACATCGGGGCGGCTCAGGCTAATCGCATTGGAGTGAATGCTGACAAAGACATCCGCGTTCGCCCGCTCGGCAAAGTCTACACGAGGGTCGAGATCGATTTCACGGTCATCTGAGCGAGTCAGAATGGCGTTGATGCCGCGATCGCGCAGTGACTGCTGGATGCGGCGAGAGACGGTGATATTGATGTCTTTTTCACGTAGGCCACCGATGCCAACTGCACCTGGGTCGCGGCCGCCGTGACCTGGATCGATCACAACGGTGAGCTGGCCTTGTCGTGCACGGGGAATAGACGGTGTGCCAGAAGAGGAGCGTGGCGCAGTTGCAATGGGGCCCGTGCTGGTCACAATTTGGGCAGGCAGGCCAGCGGAGATAAGACGCGATCGCAACTGATCGGCCCGGTTTTGCTCGCGAAAGCGGCCTGCTTGAACCACGCTGCGACCGTTAACGCGGGTTCGAAAAGCGCCCGGTTCGATGGCATTAACGCGATCGCGAGTATTGCGCCCCTCTGGCACAATCACCTGATAAAACGTTTCATTCCCGGCAGGGCGCGATGGTGGTGGGGTATCTCGCTGGCCCTCAACTATCTGAGTGCGAATACCTCGACTAGAAAGCTGAGATACGAGTTGATCGGCTCGAGCACGCTCTTGAAACAGACCCGCCTGGATAACCCTACGACCGTCGACATTTGCAATAAAGGCATCGGAGGCAACCTGTCTAACGCGCGCTCTGAGCAAGGCTGAATCGCTGGGGACAATGACCTGATAGTAGGTATTGCCGCCGCCAGGATTATTTTGGGGAGAGGGTGTGCTGGGTGTGCCAGGCGCGGGCAGTGGTCGAGGGGATGGCACGCTGGGTAGTGAAGGTGTACTCGGCTGGTTAGAAGGTGCCGGTGTAGGTTGTGCTGGCGCTGGACGTGAGCCACCCGCTTGGGCAAGTACCGTCTCTAAATTTTGATTGTTCGATAAATAGACATGGCCTTGAGCGCTGCCGTTGAGTGTTCGGCGGCTGAGGTTCCAGCCTGGATCTAGCTCGATTTTTACGAAATCGTTGGCAACGCCATTACTGCGGCCAATTTCTAGCACGGGTAGATCGCCGCCGCGTCCTGGTAGTGCGCCGGGTAAAGCGACTAACACCAAGCTTTCACCACGGCGCGTAACCTGTAAGCGATAGCGACGGCTTAGATCTTCGCCACCGATGTTGACAGAGTAGCCATTACTGTCGGAGCGGCGTCCGCAAATGCCAGAAAAGTCAAAGTTGAGTAGGAGCGGCTCTACAACGGTAGGGCTACCGGCGCGGATATCAAAGCAGTTTTGTTGGTTGGACAGTTGCTCTAAAATCAGCAGGCGATAAAAGCGACCGTTGGCAACTGGTTCGGCGATCGCGACGGCGCTGTCAGCGGCGAGAGGCTGCTGTCCATAGTTTTGAGCGAAGGCGCTGGTCGCAGTGATTGCGGATGCACCCAGTGATACGCCCAAAGTAGCAGCAGTTAGCGCAGTAAACTTAGTCAGTCGGCGAATTACGGATTTCATATCTTCGGCAGTTGAGCAGGAGCAGCGAACGGTAAGAAGCTTTGGAAAGTATCTAAAGGGAGCGCTACATATTCAAAAAGCAATGTCAAAAAAGCGATTTGTGAGAAATTAAGGGCGTAAGCAATTAAACGCTTATGACAATTGCTTATGACAGTTAAGTGAATAGAACGCTTCGAGCCAGGTGTGTGAAGTCTGGGTGTGTGAAGTCTAGATGACAGGTGTGATAGAGGGAGGTGCTTGAAAATATTGGGTGTGGAGAAATCAGGTGCTACGGTCTAATAGGACTATTGACCAACATGATTATTGACCAACAGGACTATAGCAGGTGTCATAAGCACCCAAAGTAGATGCCTAAACTTCTAAGAACTGACACTATTGAGCGGGTTTTAAACTCCAACAGGTAGCGTTTATGTGACTACTTTTGATTTGTCACAGCTTTGTAAGAAATGATGTCTAGGCAAATCACAGGTAACTTAAGTGGCCGTTCAGTCCATGCCCTCAGCTCATTTCTATGGGGCTCTCATATTCATTTCATATACACCTCCTAATCTGCTTACATAACCTTTAAAACTACCCAGGCGTTTTATTAAAATGAAGATTGCACATCAACTTATTTCTTTCTATTGCGGAATTTCCGCAGCAGCCTCTGCTAAGGCATTCCCAAAGCTGTTACTAGCTATGACTGCTGCCGTTTCAGTGGGTTTAGTGGCTTGTACGTCGGCAACGCCATCAGCTGAAACTACTGTCAGTGAGAGCTCTGTGGCCACTGAAGCTGTGGCCGACGGAGAACCCGCGGAAAATGTCTATCTGAAAGATAATTTGGCTATTGGTGGTGCCGATCCGGTTGCTTATTTTGACGATGGGTTAGCGGCGGGCGAGTTTGTAGAAGGCAGCGCCGACTATACCCATGAGTGGAAAGGCGTGACGTGGCAGTTTGCCAGTGCTGAAAATCGGGATGCGTTTGCAGCTGAGCCGGAAAAATATGCCCCTCAGTATGGTGGTTATTGTGCGTGGGCAGCCGCCCAAAATCAGCTTGCAGGCATTAGCCCAGGCGCATGGAGCGTCGTAGATGGCAAGCTGTATCTGAACGCCAACAAGAATATTCAGGCGCGTTGGGAAAAAGACATTCCAGGTTTTATTGCCCAAGCGGACGACAACTGGCCGACCCTGTCTGTGCAGTAGTGCCAGCCAGCCAGCCGGTACGTGGTATCCAGTCAGTAGTTCCATTAGTGTTGAAAGCTCATGCAAAAGCCCGTAGCCACCTCTTTAGGGACTACGGGCTCTCGCTTTTATAAGCTTTATAAGTGCCTGACCTAATAGTGAACTCAGCGCTGGCAAAGTGCGTAAACACAGGCCACTACTGGGTTTCGGTCAGTCGTTTTTATAGAACGTTTTCAGCTTATCAAGCTTGCCCAATATGTTCGATTAACAAACATATTCCTCACGTAACAAATACAGTTGAATTAAGGAGTGACTAACCCTGGTCAGGATGTACGAAGAAATGAACAGGTTTTACTTGTAGGTTCCATCGTGGGCACTAACCTTTATTGGTTGTAATCGTAAGGCGGTGTCGGATAGTCGTAATAGCTAGGGCGACGAGGCCGAAGTTGTGGCGGCGGCAAAAAGGTTTGATCGTAGTAGCGATAACCTGAAGCCGGTGGCATCGGCATCGGTGGCGGCATCGGCGCAGGACGTACTGAGCGCCTCTGCGATTGCAAAATGAGAATGACCGCGCAACCAATGAGGCCAACTCCGCCCAACACTAATACAACAACTGCCCCAGCCCCTAACCATATTACTGAGACAGGCATAGGTGGGCGAGCCGGTTCAATCGCTGGGCGACTTGCTGCAGCGATCTTATCGTCTATCTCCATATCTTCTACAGAGCGCTGATAGTCTTGGATACGAGTCAGCAAATCTCTGGTTTTATCTTCTTGCTCTTTCAGCTGGTCTTCTAAATTCCCCGATAGCGTTTCTTGTTGCTGCAGCTGATCTTCCAATTGTTGAGTGAGTGCTTGCTGTTTTTCTAATTCTCTGCGAATTTCGGACTCTAAATTCTGCTCACCTGAACGGGCACCCAGCTGAGCGTTAGCTTGTTCGCCCGATTGATTTGGAATCTGAGCTTCGACACGAGCTAATCTATCGTCCAATTGACTGGCACGACTTCCTTCAGAGTTGGCAGACACCATGCCCACTCTCGCCACCAACAGGACGAGCGCAGCGACTCCGGTCGTTGCGCAACCAGCCAAATATGCGGTTGTATCGCTCATAGGCCGCCTACTTAGCGATTTTTCAAGCTCAACACTATCATAAGTATCCGTCTTCTTCGTCAGTATGTAAGAAACCAGATGCGGGCAAAGTATAGCACCTGAGATAGCGGCCATTGCAGTGTTTGGCGCAAAATTAGGTGCAAAGTGGCAATTTGTCACTGCAGGGGATGCAAAACATGCAAAAAGCGCAGCAGCGTCACCGCTGTCTGCGCTTCGACTGCGTAAAGTGCAGCGATTTACTTGTTTGGTAGGGAGTGACTATTCGACGATGACTTTACCTACCATGCCAGCGCCACGATGAGGTGCGCAGTAGTAGCTGTATTCACCGGGCTCTACATCGAAAGTGGTGCTGTAAGATTCGCCAGGGGAGAATGTGAGCTGAGAGTGGGATAGCTTATCAGCGACATCTTTGCCACCGGGTACACCCGCGGCATCAAATACAACGTTGTGAGGGGCCATCTTGTTGTTTTCCCAAGTGACCGTATCGCCCTTAGAAACGGTGATAGTCGCGGGTTGGAATGCAAGCTGACCACCGTCAGAGCCCATTTTCACAACCTGATCAGCAGCTAATGCAGGGGATGCCAATACAGCGCAGCTGCTAATGACAATGGCAGCAACCATAAAGGCCGTGCCTAATTTTCGGAAAGCTTTGACAATAAGTTTCATGTATCCTCTTGTTTGGTCTCTTCGCGGCACCTGCGCATGCAGCGCTTTTCAAGCGAATGAAATTAGGAGAACGCTGTATACGCAGTTTTTGCACTTCACTCATGCATTATAGACGGCTGTGAGAAGGTTTTGGCGGATAGACCGGTGCGGATTTGACAACCTGTCGTTTTCTAAAAATTTAACTGCGGTTCGTCTGCGCGTTCCCCTGCGAAAAAAACTGCAGGGGTTAAGAAGAGATTAGGAAAATTAGAAACTTTGCAAACATTTGTAGCCAAACATTAAATGATCGGGTGAGTCTGGACGGGTGACTGGAATTTATCCCTAGGATTGAAAAATATTAATGACCCAAACTGTGCCTATGGCTATGGATGTTGTACAAAAGCAAGTAATTGAACTCAGCGATAAGGTTGATACGCTCCATGCCTTGGTAGAGCAGCTAACCGAGCAGGTAAGCGGTATCGCCTCAGTGCAAAATGCGTCGCTCAATGCCTTTTTAAGTGGTGGTTCATCTAACAGTGGCCCATCGTTAAAAGGTGACATCGGCCCAGACCAGGGCTTAGTCAACGTGTCGCCTATGGCGATGAAACGAGTCAGTGATCCAATGATGGTTCACAAGGACGTGCTGAGCGATGAACCTCATATGGAGGGGGATAAAACCAACTCATCTACCAATTTATCGCCAGAGGTTCAAATTCAGAGGCTCACTGCGCAGCTGACGGCTGCGTACAATCGAATGGCGGCGTTAGAAGAGCAAATTCTGGCCTGTCGGTTTCAATAGAGCCAGCGGCGAAGTTCAATTTCGACGGCTTGTCTAATTCTGGATGGCCCCCAGCCTTGATGAAGGCTCGCCGCGATCGCACATCCTCCTGCAGCCATTCCTTCTTTAACGAATCCTCTTTCGTAGGCTTGCAGTTGGGCATACGGTGATTGACTAAAGTTGAGCTCGCTGGCTAGGTAAGGCGCACCCACAGCGCGGGCGATCGCCACAGTGTCAGCGTGTTTGTCTTCGATAACCCAGCGAGTTGTTCCCACGACAATCTTCGGACTTACCGGCTCTCCGATAGCGTTGCAAATTGCTTTGACCAGTGCGTAAACTGCCAGCATTTGAGCGCCTCCGGCAAGCAGTACCCCAGTCGTTTTGCTGGCGGTAATCGCAATTGCCGCTGCGACTACCTGCATCGGATCGCCCAGAGCGGCTACTGCTGTAAAGGCAGAATTTAGGTGTGGTCGCTGTTGCCAGATGGATAGCCCTTGGCGAACGAGCGCTTGTTTCTGCGGATGGTTCCCACTGGGGTGAGAGCTGCTGACTTGTCCGCCTACCTCGTAACCCAACGCTGTAAGTAGCGCCTGCGCGGTAGTTGTTCCCCCGACAACGCATTCGCCTAAAACCAGGTAGCTGTCCGCATAGGTCCGCGCGAGCTGATAGCCCCAGTGCAGACCACTATCCCAAAGTTGGTTTACTTGGTGGTGAGTCATGGCTAGTCCGGTTGTGAGTGACCGGGCCATGACGGTTGGTAAGGCGATATGCGGAACTGCTAACTGACCGGGTAACCCTGTGCTGAGCAGGCAGCAGGGAAGTGCTTGCTGGGTCAGTATGGCTCGGCTGATGAGAGCTGGAGAAATGCCTGCTTTTAAGGGAGGTAGCGCGTACTGACTGTCGCCACGAATATGACTGTAGCCCTGTTGACGACGTAATAGAAACTCGCCGTCGGCGAGTGCTGTGTAATGGCGAGCCTGTGGCGTCTTGCCTGCAGCCGAAATGCCTGGAATAAGACCTGTCTCTGTGAAGCTTAGAACGCAGACAATCAGAGGTTTTTGACCCCTATAGCGTGCTAGCCAGGCGTAGGGATTGCCCGCACAGACACGAATCATGTGCCTATTCTTCAATGAGAACCTGCACCCAACTGGGTGGCGGCGGCATGGCCATGCCCAATTGCCCCAGCACCAGCCAAGCGGCCAAATGTACCGTAAACAGGTACACAATGCTCGTAAATAGAACCATTACAACCGCTGAAAATGCAATCAGCTCCATACTAGGCTGACCCAGTGCCCCCAGCCCTATCCATCCCCAATTGGTCAGTAGTCGCATTGCCCAGTCAATAAACTGCGTGATCTGTGCCACTAGATAGCCCCATAGATCTTCTCCGGCGAGCAGAGATAGCAGCCAGATACGGAAGAAGGTGCCCATTGCCACCAACACTCCGCCCGTAAAAATGGACGCTTCCCATCTCGCTTGTCGTTGCCACAGAAAGCCTAGCTGTACCCCCAGTAATCCATAGGGCATGACAAAGAAGATGCTGCGGGTAGGGCCGAGTAAAATGGTCAGTAGCAGCCCTGACACAATTGCTGACATCCAGGCTGCTCTGAGGTTCCACCTCAGATATACCAACGCAATTGGCAGCGGAAATAGGATGCGCAGAAAGGGGCCAGGGGGAAAATAGACGTTTACTAGCCACATTAAACTGGCTGCGCTGGCCAGAAAGGCCGTCTCGACTAGGGGTAAAGGCCCAACCTCTGAACGATGAGCTGCGGTTGACTCTGTCGCTGTATCTGTAGCACGGGTAGATGGAATCGGGAAAAGCTGCGCTGAATGCTGCTTGATCTGTTTTTGGGAAGAGCGCTTTTTAGGAGAGTGTTTCTGGGAAGATGGCGCCTTGGGTAACCACTCATCTGGAATCCAGGGCGCATCGTCATCGGTAGGCAATGATGAGCTTGGATCGGGGTTAGCAGGCGGTTGGGTCATGGGCGCAGATTACAGACAAAGGTAGGCTATACCAAAAGATTTTCTAGAGCTTCTAAATCGACGATTCTGAGTACGTCGCGATCACGCTCAATCAACCCTTTCTTCTCCAGCTTACTCAAAACTCGCGTGACTGTTTCACGCGCTAGCCCGCTGAGTCCACTGAGTTCACGGTGCGGCAAATTAGGAATTTCCATCCCCTGTCCGGCTACTTTACCCTGTCCATCCGCTAAAAACAGCAAAATATCGGCCACTCGCGACTGACTGTCAGACTCTCTTAGCCTGAGTCGCCGGTTTACCTGACGTAGCCTTTTGGCCATCAGTCGTGCCAAATACATCCCCGCTGACGGTTCTGTATTGAGTAATTTCACAAAATGCTGCGCAGGCATATTGCCAATCATTGTAGGAATTAGCGTAATTACATCAGTCGAGCGGGGGACTTCTTCTAAAGGGGCCATCTCCCCAAAAATCTCACCTTTACCCAAGATATTGAGCGTCACTTCTTTCCCATCTAAGTTGTAGGTGCGAATCTTTACCCAGCCTTCCAAAATGAAGTAGACCGAATTGCCCCAGTCGTTTTCTAGCAAGATAACTTGATTAGCCGGATGGCGCCTGGTTACGACCTGTGCCGCTGCTGCTTCAGCCGCTTCAGGTGTGAGCTCTGCGAAAAATGGGGTCATGCGGATTAGATCGCTTTTGTCAAAAGGGGTGTCATCCATGAGCTACAGGTAGAGGCGGGGCAAAAGGAGTAGGGGCGCGATCACATGTGTATTTCTAACCGCTATGTCTATCTAACCAGCATGTTGCCAGCAGTGACTTAGATTCAGTGAACCGCTAACGTGAAATGCCTATTTCTAAAGTGTCTAACTTAAGACAAATTCAGCCCGGAAAACGTATCTAAAGAACTGAACCATGAAATACCTGATCGTCTAGGATATGCAGTCGAGGCACTTTGACTTGCCTGCTCTCATTAAGGCTTGCCCTTAATGAGAGCAGGCGCTTGAGTTAAGAAAAACAATTCCTTCGCACGGTCGATCTAGCCATTAGATTTGCATCTCGAATGGCTAACTGTTAAGTACAGCTTTGTCTATTGTTGCGAAGCACGCTAACTTTAGCATCGAAGCTGTCGCCTAGACTACTTCAGTGCCTCACATACAATCCAGTATGCTGTGTGCTTTCAGCACATGCATGGCTTAAATGAGAGATTGTCTCTGTATGTTTCTTCCCTTCCTTACCAGAGTCACCTAATTCTACGGTTGCACTGGTTCCCTTAAGCTGTAATTTTTGGCATCGCTGGCTTAAACTTTTGGCATCTGCAGCTATGGTTCTGGTCTAGCCCCGGCCGAGCTTTGTTCCTCAACTTGATTTAGCCACTTACTATTTATCCAATTATACTTTTTAGCCAACTGCTTATTCTCCATTCAACCGCTGACTACTACAGGCATCCATAGTGACTTCTCAGAAGGATCAAATTCAATCTCTTATCGCTGATATCGAACAGGTGTTGGGCACGCAAAGACCTAAAAAACCGTGGGTTCGAGCCAGTGATATGGAGCCCCAGCGGCGGGCACTGGCTAAAGTGCAGGCATACTTGCAGTCGCTGGAACAGTCTTTTAATGCACCTGAGGGTTGGGGCCCAGTCGATCCAGCAACCGGACAACTCTTTACCCCGGCGGCAACAGAGCGCAGTAAACCGCAGTCTGGCGATTCCTTGCCCAGCGGCATGCCAGAGGATGTTTTGCAGTCACTGCTAACCGAAATTCAATCTCTGCGCTCTAGCACGCTAGAACCGCTGCGGCTGGAAATGGACAGTCTCCGGCAAGAGCGAGAAGTTCTGAAACAAGAAGTCAAGGGCCTAGAGGTGCAGCGAGAAGCATTGGACGCAAACACTGGTGCTACAGCTGTTGAGTACTCGTCTATTAGCGAGGACCAGCTCAATGAATTTTTGTCTGTGCTGATGGAGCGCTTGCAAGAGCGGCTGTCTGTGCAGGTGGTGCAGACCCTGGGACAGTTGGAAAGCGATCATGCTGAAGCCATTGCGAAGCTCTCTGAAGCTACCGATGCCGAGGTCCTTCAGCTCAGACCCGCAGGCCAATCTATTGAAGAAATGCGCGAGCTGCAGTCTCGCTCTGATCAGCTCTTGGTCAACATCGAATCGACGCTGCAGGGTATGTACGAGACTCTGCAAAAGAACATTGATAGCTATCAAATTTCTCTCAATGAAGGCATTGAGAATATGCATAGTTTGGGCCGCCAGGGCGAAGTTATTGTGCGATCGCTGGTCGATCACCTCACTCAGCAGCTTGGTCAAACCACCCTGCCAGAACCAGCATTTTTCCCGCCCCGCAGCGCTGAGGGCAATGTTGCCTATGCCCTAGCCGATAGCCCCGATGCTGCCATTTCGTCTGGCGCGCTGGCCTCTGAAGCACTCTCGACAGCAGACGCTGATGATGAGAGTGCTGACGATACCGTCTCGTCACTGAATGAGGTTATGCCGGAGAGCGCGACTACCCTGGCTGTTGCCGGTTCAGATGAAGTGCGTCCAGATGAGGCGAGTCTAGATGCAGCGAGTCCAGATGAAGCGAACGCTGTCGTTGACGAAGCGGATCAGAGTGATATCACGCTGTCTAACGACACGCGTGAACGCGCACCAGAAGACTGCATTCGAGAAGATGGCACGATTGATCTGGATTTGCTGAAGTTAGATATTGACCGCGATGAAGATGAAGAAGATCTCAGTGCAGAAGATGTGATGGTCGATGCGGCGATCGCGGATGCTCAAGTCGCTGCCAATGAAGCCGAAGATCTAGAAATAGAGGCCAAAGTCACGCCGACTGCCGATGCCGCTTACCTTGCTGAGCTAACTTTAGATGACCTGACCCGAATCGAAGGTTTTTCGAGCGGCCCATCACTTGACCTTCTGGACCCAGAAACAGACGGCAGC
The DNA here is from genome assembly GCA_039025345.1 of Cyanobacteria bacterium P01_D01_bin.105. Classification (GTDB taxonomy): domain Bacteria; phylum Cyanobacteriota; class Cyanobacteriia; order Phormidesmidales; family Phormidesmidaceae; genus Phormidesmis. The sequence goes on from JBCCOO010000030.1 coordinate 29,081, forward strand.
GCCAATGCCAATACAGACAGCGCTGATGCAGACAGCGCTGATGCAGACAGCTCCGATGCAGACAGCTCCGATGCAGACAGTGCTGACGCCGCTCAAGTAGGCGACGCGGCTTCCTCGCAAGCTGTCTCAGATGCAGATCGCGCCAATACTGGCGGTGACGCTGTAGATAGCAACGGCACTATTTTTGAGGTGCCATTTGCATCGGATTCGCTGATTGCAGAAACGGATGCAGAAGCCAACGCTAAAGTGTCGGATGTCACCAGCGCTAATCCTGACTCAACTATTGAGGCTCCCAACCGGGAGGCCGAGCCGTCTTCTACTACTGGTGCTGCTGCAATGACAGCGGCAGCGCTAGGTGCGGCGGCGGCAGTCAAGGCCCAACGTTCTCCCCAAAGAGATAACGATACTGAACCGTCGGAAGACCCAGGATTTTGGGATTCGTCGGTGATAGAAGTTCCTGATTCAGCAAAAGTCCCAGACGTTCCTGACGCTCAGGATGAAGAAACAGCGGCGACCTCTGAAGACGCGTCACTGTTTATAGACGACACCGTTTCTAGTGAAATGGCCGCAGAGCTAGAAGAAAATAGCCTAAGAGCCGACCAAATTGCAGCCTCAGCGGTTAGGAGCGGATTAGAAGCCGTTTCTACGCTCACTCCAGATTTGGAAGAACCTATTGTCTCAGACGCAGAAATGCCAGAGCCGCAACGGTTAGCCGATGATGCAGAACCGATGGAGTCTTCTCAAATGCCAGACTGGCCCGAAGAAGCCGAAGAAGCTATTGATGAGACGCTCTCTACAGAGTCCATAACTGCTTCTATCGCGACTACAGAGCCTACAACCACAGAAATTACATCTCCAGAAATCACATCTCCAGAGAACAGCGCTTCTGTGGATTCGGAAATAGATGCTGAATCCACCTTGAATTTGTCGCTTGGTAACTTATCAACTGAGCCAGCGACTGCGACTTTGCCGGTTTCGTCAGATGCGGATATGTCTAGCGCTGCCACCGCTCCAGAGGCCTTTGACGACGAGCTAGACTTTTTTGAGGATGGTGATGCCGCAGATAAGGCTGCCGACAGTCTGATTGAGAAGCTATCTTCGGAGACATTAGAGGACGAAGCACTACCAGATCTTGCGGCGCAAACCACCGCTGCTGCTGCATCCACCGCTGCTGCTGCCACCGCTGTGGGTGCAATGCTGGAGAGCACCGTAGAATCCTCAGATAACGACGAATCAGATGCTGGTGAGGAAGCACTGAGCAAGGGAGCGCTGGGCGAATCAGATACTGGCGAGGCAGATCCGGGCGACGAGGATCCAACCAAGGGGGAACCTGCTAGCTGGTTCTTAGGAATTGACATAGGCACCACAGGACTGTCTGCTGTGCTCATGAATCGGCTGGGTGAGCAGGTTTATCCGCTGTATTGGCGTCAGCCAGAAAACACTGAAGAAAGCAGGGTAGACGAAAGCCGTACTTTGAATAATGAGTCGGAAGAATCACAATATGGCCTTTTTCGCCTGCCGGCTGTATTGCAAGTAAACGAGGGTCGTCAAGATCAGCAAACTACTGAAGGTCAACCAACTGGGGCGGTGGGCATAGCGGCTTTGCAGAGCACACCGCAGCTACGTATCGTTAAACCCTTGTTGAAGGTCGGTATTCCGCAAGCTGCTCAACATTCAGATACTCAAAACTCAGATGATCTGGGTCTAGTGAGTGGCCCGATGATTCAATGGTCAGATCAGCAATCGCTACCACTCCAATCCATCCAGGCTGCGCTTACGCACTTGTTAAGTACCCTCAGCCCTCAACGCCTTGACTGCCAAGCCATTGAATTAAAGAAATCTGCCTTGCGCCGCATTCTAGGCGAACTGGACGGCGTGGCGGTAGGCTACCCCAACAACTGGCCAGACACCTACAGTTTCAATGTACGCGAGGCCATACTGGAAGCCGGTATCGTATCTCATCCCGACAAAATATTTTTTGTCGAAGAGGCGATCGCCGCTCTTCTCTCAGCCCTACCCGACCCACAGCTTGAAGATGATGCTGCAGATAACCGCCAGCCCAGTCTTTACAACTGTAACTGGCAAGGGGGCACCGTCATTATCAGCGCCGGGGCCAGCCTGACTGAGGCAGGTGTTGTCAACCTCCCCGCAGATCTTGACCAGCTCACCTACCGTGATTTTGCGTTGCGAAGCTTTACCTACGCAGGTGATGGTCTTGACCAAGACATTATTTGTCAGTTACTTCATGTTCCTGCCGAATCCACTGATGCTGAAGCGTTATCTGAAGTGCCAACACAGGAAACTGGCTGGCTTAGCTTAGGCTTGGAGCAGCTACAGCTGCCTCAAGCAGGGGAAGCTGACAAGATTAAGCGACACCGTTTGCGCCAGAGATTAAATGACTCTCAGCTTGGTCGTGAGGTGTTGGCCGCCGCCCGTGAGCTTAAAATAGTGCTCCAAGAAGAGACACAGTGCGAGCTAACGTTGGCAGGCCAAAGCTGGGTGATTAAGCGGAAAGATCTAGAGACAAAGGTCTTCATTCCCTACATCCAAAGAGTAAACCGGCAGCTCAATAGCCTGCTGAACCAAAAAGAACTGTCTACGCAAGCGGTCAAACAGGTGATTTGTACCGGAGGATCAGCCGCTTTGGGTGCGATCGCGCGCTGGCTCAGACAAAAGTTCCCCAACGCCACGATTATCCAAGATACCTACAGCGGTGAGTATTCCAATAGCTGTAGTCGTGTTGCCTACGGCCTGGCTAATTTGTGCAACTATCCTGCAGTGCTAGATACGCATCGCCACCAGTACAACGACTATTTCTTACTCCTAGAGTTACTGCGCGTACTGCCTGCTCAGCCCTTGCCGGCGGGCGGTATCCTGCATTTGCTAGAGCAGCGCGGTGTGAATATTCAAGCTTGTCAGTCGCATATCTTGGCTCTGATTGAAGGGCATTTACCCCCAGGATTGGTGCCAACTGAAGGTGATCGCCCTCTGATCAGCGCCCAATCTCCCAACATCGAGACCTACCGCGCCCTGTCGGAGCTGCCTCTGTTTAGGAAGCAGGGCGGTCAAATTTACATCGCTGACGAGCAGCAAGGCGCCCGCCTACGGCAGCACTTAGAAGCACTGTTATCGACTAAGCATCAGACCCTAAGCGAAGCGCTGGCTGCCAATTTGGTGGCTGAACCTGCCACATAGCCTTGTGTTACCTCGACACCCTGTTAAAGCGATACCAAGATGTCCTATCGGTGCGACTATCGCGGTAATCCACTTGAACAGCAACCGTTAGCTGACCGTTGTTCTCCAGCTTCATCCACACCACTTTTTTGGCAAAGCCCTGGTCATAGATGCTGTAGCGCCATTCGTCGCGGCGGAAGTTAACATCGGACTCGCCCCATTCGCAATCGGTTGGAGAGCAAGATCCAAATACCTCAATGCTGGTGCGAGCTGGCTCGGAGCAGTTGCCATCCGTGTCGCAAATTCTCTGATCGCCGCATCGAGGAATGTAGTTTACTTTGGTGATGCCTCGGGTGTTGGCATCTACATTTTCCCAACGACCCCCCATGTTATCTCTAGCGCACAGGGCTTGGGACGGTGCTTGGAACCCCAGTAGGGAAATCGGAATACTGAGAGAAAGTGCAGAGGCAAGTAGAAAAGCAGCGCGAGTGGAGGATGCAAAGCGGGTTTTCATGGTTTTGAAGAGGCGTGATCGCTTTTGTAAGTTTGCTTAATTAAGCAAACTCTAACCAAGACCATAGGTGCTTCCTAAGTACCCGCGCGAGTCATCTTTTTGAGCCGTGCTAGTCAATGATTTTGACTCCGCAAGCTTTGACTAGCACGACTTTTGACTACTGCGACTTTTGACTACGCAACCGGTCCGAAATATGCGGGTGTAAAGCTGCCGTGTAAGCCGTAGGGCACGTGATGTTTTAAGTTCAGCTTGGCGACGGGGCCTGCCGTAATATCTTGGGCCTCAAATATGGCAATTTCGGTGCGATTTTGCGCCGCGTTGTATATCCATAAAATGACCCAGCCATCGTCTTCGGCGGTGCCGTTAGGCCGTGCGACAAAGAGTGGCTCACCTCCAAAGCCTCGGGGCGCGGCACTCCAGAACTGTTCTTCTCCAGTTTGCATATCTCGCTTTAGCAAGCCCTGTAGCGGTGCGCTCCCCACGGACTCATGTGCGACACCGATATAGAGATAGCGATAGTCTTGGCCCACGTTTTGAGGATGGATGGATGGGAACTCGCAGTAACGCTCAATGATTACCTCTTTAGCTACCTGCGCTGTTTTCATATCCACCGTGAAGCGCCACAGCTGGCTGGCGGGTACTTGGTTAAAATCGACTTCGCTGTAGTCTTTGGCATCTCCTAAGCTCGGGAATTCTTCATAGCAAATGGAGTCAAGTACCAGCTGGCCGTCGGTTTCGTAGGCATTGGCATGGTGAAAGACAAAGCAAGGGTCGGTCTCAAAGAACCGTACGTCGTCGGTGCCGTTGCGAGGAATCGCAACAATTTTGGTCGGCTGTTTGGGATTGAACTGAATGCATTCGCCAGCGCCTTTAAAGCCCAGCAAGAAAGGAATAGGGTTAAAGCTGACAGGATTTTGCACGAACACGCAGTAATTAGGCGTGATGGCAAAATCGTGCAGAAAGGCAAAGCCAGGAACAGCGTGCTTATGATCTTTTGCCAGTTTGCCGTCTTGACTGAATTCAAAGATGCGAATTGTGCTGGAGAGGCCTGATGTCACACCGAAGGTCACCATGCGAGGCTCACCATTGCAGTCAGGATCAAACGAAGGATGGGCAGAAAAGGCTTCGCCCTGTTTTAGAATGCCGTCTAGGTGATCTAATCCGATGGTTTCCAGTGTAGTGGGATCTAGTCGATGGGGTTCAGCGGCTTCCCAGAGGGCAAGCAGGCGATCGCCCCAATAAACCACATGCGTATTGGCAATGTTTTTAAAGTTTAAATCAAACGCATTGGCTAGCCATCCGCCAGGTTTCTGTGTTCCAAATACGCCTCGATACTCGGGTTTACCGCTTTTTTGCTCCTTGAGATATCCCTCCGTTTTCACAAATTTATTGCGATAGAACGCCTTCCCATGCTGAATAGCCACCGAATTAATCATGCCGTCGCCGTCAAATGGGTGTTTGCAGCGATAGCCGTTAATGTCCGTTAGGCCAGGGCCATTGCGAAAAGTAGTGCCGGTTAACTCAGCTGGAATTTCGCCTTCTACATCGTCTATCCAGTAGGCAAACTCTTCAGGTTGGGAGTTGTAGCCCCGTTTCCAATCTTCTCGGGTGTAAGCAGTTGTTTGATCGATATTGGCTGGATTGGCAGTGGGTGGTTGAAGCGTTTGCATGATGTTGAAAAAAATGGGCGGGAAGGGCACAGAATAAAAAGTTGACTAAAAAAAGTGAACTCAAAGAGTGATATCTAGGCGAACAGCCGCATCTTCAGTGACTTCAGGCGTAGCAAGTGCGTAGGCCGGCGCTTGTTTGGTTTTACCTTGCGAGGTTTCGTCTATCTCACTGGCGGTTTCCTTCCGTTCACTGACGGCAGAAGCTGCTGGCAGCATTCCTAACAGTGGCAGTGGCAGTAGCGTAGATAGATTGGTCAGTAGCACCAACAGCCACAGATTGGTGAAGTCAGTCTCGGTTACTTTCAAAAAGTGAGTGAGCGCTGCGCCTAGCTCATGGGAAAGTAGTCCAGATAGATTCACAACCGACATCAGCAGCGCGAACAAGGTGGCTTCCACCCCCGGCGGACATAACTGTGCCGACAGTACGAGCACCGGCATAAAGGCAATTTGCCCTGCGACGGTCAGGATGAGGCTATCGCCCAAGCTAAACCACTCATCACTGATGCCCAAGCTACGATTCACGTGGGTGACTAGCAATAGCGTCGTCATTCCCAATAGAGAAGAAATGACAATCGACCAGCCAAAGATTTTACGAAAGGAGACGTCTTTCAAAAAGCGCTGAAAAATCCAGATCCCTACGAGAGATGCCAGGCTGGTAACCAGCCGTACGCGTCCTAGAAATTCAGGTTGAAACCCTAATTCGTTTGTGGAGAAGAAGAAAAAAGCGGAATCCGCCGTCGGTGTTGCCTGCCACAGAAACAGGAATAAAGCAGGTATCCAAATGGATTTTTGAGAGACGGCTGCTTTGAGCAGTTTCACCTGATCTATCACAACCTTTAGGTTCGATTTTTCAGTGACCGGATCTTCTGAAATCAACCAAGCAACACCGCAGACAATGAGCGGGAAGGTGGCCGTAATCGCGAAGATTGTCTGTGTATCGGTGCGCTCTAGCAGAAGTCCCCCCAGGTAAGCCGTGATTAATCCCCCCACCGCAGAGGCCCCCCAGGCCAACGATTGAAGGGTGCCTGCATTTCCTTGTTTTTCTCCGCGAGCACGTTCTACCACCATAGAGTCGACGATGACATCGGAGATGGCAACCGATAGAGATGACAGCAAAATAGCAGCAGTAGCCTTGAGCGCAGTGTCGACGATGGTGGCCATTGAGAGCCATGCGATCGCCCCCAAAATTCCACTCAAGATCAAATAGGGTCGCCTGCGGTAGCGAAAAATGGGTAGGCCGTCAGATAAAAAGCCAAACACCGGCTTAATGGTCCAAGGCAGCGCTGCAATTCCCATCAGTGCCGATACCTCAGCGGGTGAAAGCGCAATATCGTCTTTTAAGAAAAAACTCACGGCCAAGCGAGCCAGCCCTAAAATGCCCTGTACGAAGTACACCAGCAAAATTGCGCTCAGCTCCAGTGTCAGCGGCTGACCCATCAGTATGCGCTTTTCAATAAAGCCTTTTAGATTCCTGATTAAAAGGGCTGGTGGGGAGCCTGATGACATATTAAGAAACATTAATTTCCTTTCTATGATAGCGGGCTTCTTCACAGTCCTTGTAAAAGTCCGCCTATTGGCTGAACTTACACAGCCACTGCTCAAGCCTGATTCGTTAAAACCTGGTTCGTTAAAGTTTGGCGCTCACTGTAAAGTTTGCGATGATAGCAATCATTCTCATCGCTATCGCATTTTTCTAAATCGCCTTTCTCTAAGTCGCCTTTCTCTAACTACAGACCCATGCCTCTCATTAAAGTCCAAACGTCTGTCAGCGCTCCGGCCGAGTCCACTATCGAGGACTTGCTCAAGCAGCTTTCAGCCAGTCTCTCCAAACATTTAGGTAAGCCTGAATCCTATGTTATGACTGCTTTTGAGCCCAGCACCCCCATGACCTTTGGCGGTACTACCGACCCTACCTGCTACATCGAAATCAAAAGCGTTGGTGTGATGGGTGAAAAAACTAAAGTCATGAGTCAAGACTTCTGTGCCAAGGTGCAAGCAGCCCTTGGCGTTCCGCCCAACCGCACTTATATAGAGTTCGCTGACTCACCGGGTGCCATGTGGGGCTGGAACGGCAGAACATTTGGCTAGAGTTCAGTCCTACTGTGTTTCTACCTAACTGTGTTCTTACCTACTGTGTTCCCATCTACTGTGTTCCCAGAATAGGATCAACTGTCGGTGCTTCACCGTCTTCTGATTTCACACCAAAATACTGATCCAATACCTGTTTCACCATCGGCGCAGCGACCGAGCCACCACCGCCGCCGGAGTGCTCTCCAAAAGCAACCACCACAATCTCTGGATTGTCGTACGGCCCGTAAGCCCCAAACCAGGTGTGGTTCTCTCCCGGTGGCGCTTCGGCGGTTCCACTTTTGCCCGCTAGCTGCGGCAGCTTGGGGTCGTTCAGGGCACCACCTGTGCCGTTAGTAATGACCTGTCGCAGCGATTCCTGCAGCAGCTTCACCGTACTATCTTTCATGCCCACAGGCTTTTTCCAGTCGTCTGCGGTGCGCTCATCCATTACAAAGTGAGGGGTCACGCGATCGCCCCCATTGGCAACCGCTGCAAACATCACCGCAATTTGCAAAGGCGTTGCCAGCACATTGCCTTGCCCAATGGAGGCATTAATCGTATCGCCTAGGTACCAGGGTTCATCTAAGACCTTGCGCTTCCACTCTTCATCCGGCACAAGCCCACTATCTTCTTCAAAACCCAGCTCAATGCCTGTTCGCTCACCCAAGCCGTAGGCACGCATCCACTTTTGCAAGCTCTTTTCTCCAATGGCTCGGCCGATCTGATAGAAGAAGGTGTCACTACTCCAAGCCATTGCTCCCCGGAAACCCAATGGCCCAAAGCCCGCATTGTTCCAATCCCAAAACTGAATGCCGCCAATGGTCAAAAAGGGATAGGTCGGCAACACCACATCTGGCGAAAACTTGCCTGACTCTACACCTGCTGTTGCGGTGATGACCTTAAAGGTACTAGCGGGTGCGTAGGATCGCATTGACCGATTCACCAGCGGATAGCCATTCTTCGTAATCTGCTCCCACTGCGCCTGCGTAATGCGCGTGGAAAAAATATTTGGATCGAAGGTTGGTCGGCTGACCATAGCGCGTACTGCACCGTCACGCGGGTCAATCGCGACAATTGCGCCAATCTTATCGCCTATCGCTTTTTCAGCCGCTTTCTGCAGCTCTAAATCCAGCGTAATCTGTACATCCTGTCCAGACTTAGAAGGCTTTTCACCAATAACGCTTAGGACATTACCGCTGCTATCAACCTCGACCTGCTGTCCTCCCCATACGCCTCTCAGCATAGGTTCTAGCGCCATTTCTAAGCCCATTTTGCCAATCACATCGCCCAGACGATAATCCTCGTCTTTGAGGGCCTCTAGTTCTTCGCCATTGAGCTCACCGGTGTAGCCCAAAACGTGGGAAGCCAAATCCCCTCGAGGGTAATTACGAACGGCTTCAGCCTCTACCCTAACCCCTGGTAGTTCGTGGTCGTACTCAGCAAGCGCTGTTGTTTGCGCAGAGCTCACACCCCGAGAAATGGGTACGGATTTATTTAGGTTGTAGCTACTCTGTGCCAGCCGCTCATTAATTTCTGCGGCTGGCACATCCAAAATTTGAGCCAGCCGCGCAATAACGTTAGCCTTTTCTTCGTCTTCTTTCGGCAATGCAATGGGCCAAATAGAAACGGAGTGAGAGAGGCGAGAGCCCACTAATATTTCACCATTACGATCAAAAATGGTGCCTCGCGCAGGGCGGCGAGGTAGCAACAAAATACGGTTATTCTCTGCCAATTCACGGTTGCGCTCACCCTGAACAAGCTGCAGATAGGCAAGCCTGCTGCCGATGCCACCAATCATCACAAGACTCAACAAGAGCATGATGATTACAGACTGATACTGGCGGCCAACGGTGCGACCACCTTTCTTTTCACCAAGGCTGGAGGAACGGGCTGAAAAGGCCATAGCTGTCTTTCAGTAAAGCTTTTAAGCACTTGTTGAATTTGTAGATAGTCTAGCGTTTTGGCATGGTGTCTGTATGGGCAAAAACGGTCAGTAGGCTGTCAAGATTACTGACCGTTAACGACTACGACTGGCTTTAGCGCTCGGGGCTCAGTTACCCAAAACGTTAGTTATCTAAAATGGTGGTCATGCAAAACACTAGTTATCCAAAACGCTGGGCCGTGGGGGCGAAACGGCCGGTGGCGGTGCAGGTGCTGGGGTGGGTGCCACTGGCGGCGGTGGTGGCGGTGGCGGCGGTGGTGGCGGTGGTGCGGGCGCTGGGGCTGCAGCTGCCGGTGGTGGTGCGGGCGCTGGGGCGGGTGCTGGGGCGGGTGCAGGCGCAGGTTCAGGTTCAGACGTGGGCGCAGGTTCGAAGTAATCGCCACCGCTGCGACCCAGGGTGGGTTCTTCGTAAATAGGTTCGGATGCTGCCGTTGAATCTGGCTCGACGTTCGATATGTCGTCTGACTCTGAACTATCATCGGAAGTCACTTGATCCTGGTCATCTTCTGCTTTTTTCTCACCCGGTTTTTCCGCAATCACCCGACCTGGCCGCACAGGTTTAGCCTTCAATGTTCCTTCTCGCCTATTGAGGTTAGGCAAATCAGGAAATTCGGCTTTAGGCATGTCATCAATGAACTGACTGACAAACTTATACCAAGCCAAAGCTGCTGTTCGGCTCGCACCGCCAGTAGGACTACTATCGTCGTTGCCGAGCCAAACGCCCGTTACTAGCTGAGGCGTGTAGCCCACAAACCACAGATCTCGGTTTTTTTCGGAAGTGCCTGTTTTACCGGCAACTCGTCTGCCAGGAATTGCAGCGTTACCTCCTGAGCCACTGTTAACAACGCCTTCCATCATCCAGGTCATAATCGCAGCGGTGTCTGGATCGACTGCCTGTTTGGGTGTCTCATCAAATTCGTAAACAACATCACCTTGGCTGTTGGTAATGCGTGTAATCCCGTGAGGTTCAACATGTTTGCCTTCAGCGGCAAAGGTTCCGTAGGCGCTGGTTAGCTCCAGTAAATTGACTTCTGAAGAGCCTAATGCCAGTGAGTAAGCCGGCAGTAGGTCGGATTCAATGCCCATGCGGCGGGCCATCCCAATGACGGGATCAAACCCAACATCGACGAGTAATTTAACGGCGACAATGTTGATGGAGCTGGCGAGGGCGCGGCGCAAATCGACATTGCCGCTGTAGCCACCACCGTAGTTTTTGGGTTCGTAGCCGTCTACAACGTAGCGAGCATCAGCGTATCCTTTGTAAGGGGAGATACCTGTCGCGATCGCTGTTGCGTATACAAATGCTTTAAAGGTGGAACCTGGTTGCCTTTGGGCTTGAGTTACCCGGTTAAACTGACTATCGTCAAAGTCCGTGCCCCCTACCATTGCTTTGATTTCACCGGTTATCGGATCAATCGCCACGAGCGAAGCTTGCTCAAAGCGCTGCCACTGGCCGTAGTCTGCAATAATCTCTTCAACCGTTTTTTCTGCTGCTTTTTGCCACTTCGGATCTAGCGACGTTTCAACCACGAGCCCGCCCGCTTCAATCTCCTCGGCAGACAGCAGTTCAGCAAGCTGCTTTTTGATATAGATCGTGAAGTAGGGAAATTCACTGTAGAGATACTTGGGCTCTTTTGCTTCAAGGGTTACGTCTTGTCTGTAGGCTTCATTGGCCTGCGCAGTGGTGATAACGCCATTCACCTCCATACGGCTAATCACCTTGTCTCGCTGTACCCGAGCGGCGGCTGGATCTACCAGTGGTGAGTAAAAACTGGGTGCAGGCGCCATACCTGCAATGAGAGCGATGTCTGCAATGCTGAGCTGATCGACGGTCTTGCCAAAATAAATCCATGCAGCATCGGCGACCCCATATGCACCCGCTCCCAAATACACCAGGTTTAGATAGCGCTCTAGCACTTTCTCTTTACCCAGCTCTTTTTCTAAACGCGTTGCCAAAAAGGCTTCCTTGAGCTTGCGCTGAAAGCTGCGGTCTTGATTGAGAAAGGTAATACGAGCCAGCTGTTGAGTGATTGTACTGGCGCCTTCTACTACGCCACCGCTGGTGAGGTTAGCAACCGTTGCACGGCCAATAGAGCGTAAATCTACGCCGTTATGTTCATAAAAGCGGCGATCTTCAGCGGCGATAAACGCCTGGGCGACCACATCTGGAATCTCGTCAAAGGTTAGGCTCTCTTGCGCGGTTGGGCCAACCTTCTGCAGAATTTTACCGTTGCTAGCTTTGAGCGTGATGGTTCCGCTGCGGGCATAGGTGATCGCTTTCGTGACGTCTGGAACGCTCTCTTGCAGCTCACTCCAAACCTGATAGGCACGTGCACTGGGGCCTGCAATACCTGCGCCAAGAAGTAGCAACAGCCAAAACAAAGGCCGCTTATAGGGCGCCCGATACGTTTTTTGTTTCGGATGTTTGCCACGAGGTACGGCGGCTTTTTGGGGTGGCGCCTCTGCTGGCAACGGGCTGAACTTGGGCGCTGCGTTAGTAGTGCTACCGTTCTCCACATAGGGCTTTACAGCATGGGGCGTCGCTTGATTACCGGTGCGAATCGCTGCCTTACGCTGGCGCGATAATTGTGAGGCGCGCGACGGATTGCGTCGGCGATTAGACCACTGTTTGAGCTGTGAAAAGAGATTAGCCACTTCAGTTGATTCTCCAGACGGCTTGCCCTGTCAATAAAAACCTTGGCATAGGCCCAGACCTGTTTAATATTCCTACAATTATGTATGCCTACGACATGGAAGTTACCAAGGGCGGCAGGTGCTTCCTTTTGCGCTCACACTCACATGTGATGATACTCACAGACGGCGTATTGTTGCTGGTGCGAGTAGACACCTTTTGCAAGGTACCCCATCCGTTGGCGTCGGATGACTCGATGACTAAACGACTAAGGCGCTGTGACCGAGTGCCAGCGCTGTGACCAACATGCCTAAAACTAAAAATGGCTGGGCGCTTGCCTGATACTTCACATCGTTTTTGAGCGGATCTCTCAGAAAATACATGTCCTGGAAGGTGATTTGCGGAATAATGAGCAAAATGAGCAGCACTGCGTACAGATTCTTATGAATAGATAGCAAATAAGCGGCCATGCCACCCTGAAAAATGTCAATCATCAGCACACAAATCCAGGCGGCGGTTTGAATGCCAAACATAACGGGTAAAGACTTGAGGCCGAGCTGGCGATCGCCCTCCACCGCCTTAAAATCATTCACGACAGCGATACCTAATCCGGCCATACTGTAGATTAGGGTCAAAATCACAACAGTCCCGTTGAGCTCTCCAAACAGCGCGTGACCGGCCCACCAGGGCAGTGCAATATAGCTTGCTCCCAGCGCGTAGTTACCGGCCCAGCCGTTTTGCTTTAGCTTCAGCGGTGGGGCAGAGTAAATGTAGCTCAAAAACGAACCACCGACCGCTAGTGCAAACAGGGTCGGAAACTCATGCCCTGCCCACTGATCTAATCCATAGGCCACCGCTAAACCGCCTATCAGCAGCACCCAAATCTGCACCTGTACCTGTTTCAGCGATATTGCCCCAGACGGAATTGGACGGTTGGGTTCGTTAATTGCGTCAATTTCGCGATCGTAATAGTCATTAATTGTTTGGGTGTAGCCCGTTAGGAGTGGGCCTGACATCAGCATGCACGCTGCTGAAATGAGAACGTTCTCAACTGTCCAAGTGAATTTCCCCGAAGAGGCTGCGCCGCAGACCACCCCCCAGATGAGGGGAATCCAAGTGATTGCCTTCATCAGCTGCAGCCGAATCTTCCAGATAGATGTTTCACCGGCCTGAGCACCTTTCATGCCCAAGAGCTGGCGAGTATCTTTCTTATTGTTTGTAGATTGTGTTGAATCGGACATGGTGAAGCAATGCGACAAGTTAGAACCGAAAAGTTAGAAAAAGAAGCCTGAGGCGATTAGCCGAATGAGATAATCAAATAGCCATCCTGAAACTTCGCACCGGTAACAGAGCGTCCATTGAGCGCAGATGGCAAAGATAGGTTGTGTCGCTGATCGCCTGCCTGCACGGTTACTTCTGGCCCATACTGAGTGAGCTTTACCTGAGACTTATCAAATCCGGGCAAAAATAATTTCACGCTGCTGCTGCTGATATCTATGGTCATTGGCTGCGGTACATCGACAGCATCTGTGAGTGCGGGTAAAGCCGAAACGATAGGCTCCCAGCGATGGTCAGAAGTCGCGTAAGGGACAGTGGCTATTGGAAGTGGCTTAAAAGCTGAAGCTGCAGAGGTGATGTCAATCTCAGATGGAACAAGTGTGTTGATAATGGTTCCAGTAACGGTGAGATTGATCTGTTGAGCAGCGCTCCAGAGGTATTTCCCTTGGGCGATTGCCACTTCATCTGTGCTCGTCACAACATAGGCCCGTAGCTGCATGGGATCGCGAACCATTGCTTTCCCTTTCGCGACTATCTGCTCTATCCCCTGGGCTTCTGGCTGATTCCAGATATCCCCCGACAGACCGCTGCTTAAAATTGCACCCGTGACAGGTGCAATAAATGGAGAAATAGAGCGGTAGAACTGGGAGTCTTGAAAGACTTTCTTGAACCGGCGGAAGTACCAGTCCACGCCATCAATGGCTCCCCACATTCGCAAGCTTGCCTGATCGTGGCTGCCATCGTGAACGATGACATCGTATCGACCGCTAGTTGCGTATTCGCGCAGCGCGTTAAGCGCCAAAAAATCATCCATGCCTGGAACAACGCTGAGTTCTTGTCCGTAGACGGCTTTGAAGAAGGGATCGCGTAGGTACTCTGCCTCAAACGTCTTAAGCTGCTCCCAATTACTGTCTAGCAGCGCTGTGGTTTGAAGCTTCACTGCCTCAAAGGTTTGACCATTTGAGGTGATAGTGCTTGTTGACGCCAACAGTTCAGTGCCCAGCAACACAGCGGTATCTGGGCCTGCTGTTTGGGAGAAGAAAAGCACTCGCTTGCCTTCGGCGGATAGCTTTTGCGCAGATGCGATCGCCACCGTAGAGCAACCAGTGCCTCCTTTCCCTAGGAACGTCAAAATCAACGTCATATCAGATGGCTATCCCAATAATGAAATTGTTAGTGATTAACTCGACGGGTTTTTTCATCAACAGCTTGCTGGTTTATCAACAGCTTCGGTTTATCAACAGCTTCGGTCTATCAACAGCTCCGGTTTATCAACAGCTCTGATTTATGAGTAGTCTTTACCTAGTCAATAGCCCTTGTCTATCACTTAATCTATGCAACGGATTAAATAGATTAAACAGGGACGCGAAAATCTCTAACCTAAGGCGCTACTCAACATACATCTACTCAACAGGCCGCAGTTCATCCTCAAAAAACCAAGTCGTAAAGCTATCGGACTCAAACTTAACTAAAGCGCCAATATTCATGCCATCTAGCACCTTGAAGCCCTCGACCGTACCAACTTTGCCCAAGCGAGCTGCAATCGTCTTTGCGACCCGATCACGCATCCGCCGCACCTGAACCCGCTGACCAATTTCCAAATCCATGTTTAAAGACTGTATCCTTACTTAAAGTTATGAACTGTAACATTCTTAAGTTTATCAGTGTACGGCCTCTAACATGCTCGCGAAAAGAATCCTTCCTTGCCTTGATGTCAAAGCTGGCCGTGTGGTCAAAGGTGTAAATTTTGTCAATCTCAAAGATGCCGGTGATCCGGTAGAGCTTGCCAAGATATATAACGAGGCGGGCGCAGATGAGCTGGTGTTTTTGGATATCACAGCTACCCACGAAGACAGAGATGTGATCTATGACGTGGTGTATCGTACTGCGGAGCAGGTATTTATTCCGCTGACGGTGGGTGGCGGTATCAGCAATACAGCTACGATCAAAAAGCTGTTGCGAGCTGGCGCCGACAAAGTCAGTATCAATTCGGCGGCAGTGAGTGATCCAGCCTTGATCAACCGTGCGAGCGATCGCTTTGGCAATCAGTGCATTGTGGTTGCTATCGATGCCCGTCGTCGCCAAGGGGAACAGGGCACTGATGTCACGAACCCTGGCTGGGATGTCTTCGTCAGAGGCGGACGGGAAAATACGGGTTTAGATGCGGTGGAGTGGGCTTGTGAGGTCGTCAAGCGAGGGGCCGGCGAGCTGCTAATTACCAGCATGGATGCGGACGGTACCCAGGCGGGTTATGACTTGACGTTAACAGAGGCGATTGCTAGCAGAGTAGACGTGCCAGTCATTGCTTCGGGCGGGGCAGGTACTTGTGAACATATTTACCAAGCCCTTACACAGGGGAAAGCCGAAGCCGCCTTACTAGCCTCATTGCTTCACTACGGACAGCTCAGCGTTAGTGAGATCAAAAGCTATCTAACTGACCAAGGCGTGCCCACTCGCCACTAAATTCTTTGCAAAAGATTATAAAAATTAGCTTCTTGCATCGTATGTTCTAATGTCAGCGTAAGGCGGTGAAACGAAGCGAATGACCCAAGCTGGTGACACTATAAAGCTGCGCAAACCCAAATTCAGCAGCAAAAGGGCAGAGGCAGTTTGTGACCAGCAAAGACCGTTCGCTGTTCTGCCTGTTGTCGGGATATGTCCAGTTCTTAAGAAGGTAGGTTTGCTCGTCAACTAAACTTAAAAATCTGTTACGCTATATGAAGCCTTTTGTCAAAATCTAACAGGCGCCGCAGTTGAGACATTTTATTTGACACTTTTGTGCAGGTGCTGCAACCCGAATGATATTTTTGACGTTAACCATAGTGATTGGCTTGGTCTTTTGGGCGCTACGCCTAATGGATAGAGCTGTCGAGAACCAGGAGTTCTCTCTGATGCTGGCAGGCTTTTTGGTTGCGTCTTCAGCAGCAGCGATGGTGGGCGTTTATTTTCTGATGAGTGATTACTTTACACTCATGACACAAGTTGGCACGCCCTTCGATGGCTACGACTCTGCCATATTGGAAAGCGAGTTTCCGGTGTGGCTGGATTAGGGTGTGGCTAGATTAGACTGTCATGAGGTTTAGATAGTTATCCGATGCTTTTAGCATTGCCTGAAGTCTTACTAGCGCTTTTCTAGCTCTCTTGAAAGTGCGTTCCAGGTTGCTGGGCCGACGACCCCATCGACAAACAGCTGCTGATCTGCCTGGAATTGTTCGACCGCAGCGAGTGTTTGCTCACCAAATCCACCGTCAATATCGCCCTCGTAATAGCCGAGTGTCTGTAGTTCTCGCTGAAGTTGAGCGACTGCACCGCCTTCGGCTTCTGCTCGTAGAATCGGAGGGCCAAGAGGCGCAGGCGGCGGCTGAGTTGAAGGCGCTAAGTCTTCTGAAGGGGTTGGTGGCACTGATGATGTTGCGGGCGTATCTGCAGGTTGTGTGGTTGCCGTAACATCACTAGGGGCTGGCAGCAGCTTTTGCCATGTAGAAGGGCCCGCTACGCCATCTGCAAGAATGCCGGCAGCGGTTTGAAACTGAGCCACAGCATTGGCTGTTGATTGATCGTAAGTACCGCTGATTTCGCCAGCGTAGAATCCTAGCAGCTTGAGGGTTGCCTGTAATTGGCTAACCGTTTCACCTGTGTTGCCAGCAGAAAGCGTAGGATATGACTGAGCAAAGGCGGACAGCGAAGTGTGTGGCAATAGGTCAATTGCTGGAAGCGCGCTGAGTGAAGTGAAAATGAAAAGGCTAAGGGCGGTCGCTGGCGATCGCCAAGGAAGGCGCTGGCTGACTTGATCAAGACCAGTTGGCGTCTGCTTAGGGTTAATCATGGAGGGGGCTGTAAAGTTCCTTAATCCGTGTCTGATTACAGTTTAATGTTGAGGCAATTAGCTAAATGTTGGCAATCAACTAGTATCGGCAATCGACTAACATCGAGACAATCAACATTGGGGCTTGCCTGCACTTAATCGTGCACGCACTGACGTTTCTATGGTATTCGGGCTTGTGTACTAGTCGCCCCACTGCACTTGTGATCTTGTGCATAGTAGCCCCTGATTCACGCCTAATACAAACAGACGTAGCTTCAATTTACTAAATGCAATTTGCCAAATGACTACGTATCAAACGGGGTCTGTGTTTTCAGCTCATCTTTGCGTAAACCATGCGCTGCCTGAAGCCAATTGGCATCCTCATATCTCGCTGCGGAGCCGGTTCCGTGGTGCGCTGATGGGGTTAGCCATAGTGCCCGTAGCGCTGCAGCTAGAGCTCAAGTCTTATCATCAAACGCACTGGGAAGGGCTCATGCAAACGATTGCACCTGGACTTTTGCGTCATCATAACCACCGCCAGCGACGCAATCAGTGGTTAAGTCAAACTACTTTGAATCAGGCTATTTTTGGAGAGACGACTATTCAGCAGTTTTTTATGGCGGGCGACTGGTTAGAAGCTGTGATGACTAGCCAAGGGGCACCACTGGGTGTTGAGCCATTAACGCCCAGCTACATCCAGGCGTTAATGGCTCAACACGAACGACGAGAAGCAGGAGCTCTATACAGTCAGATATTTCACGCTGTTGCGCAGCAAGCAGCTACCCTGACCGAAAGCTATACGCTATCAGTCAAAATGTCGGGGCAGATGGTGAAGCAAAAGGGCCAGCCTATCAATGCATTTGATGACAATGAGCCTTTGATATTGACACCTGCCTTGATGGGATTTTTAGCGGGTGCAACCGTCGGCATTGCTTCACTCCCCGTGCTGTGGCAAATGAGGCTAACCCAAACGGGTATGCAGGGAATCTCGAGCTCTGGCCGACAGACGATCTTAACCCTGGCCGATCAGCTATACGAACAGTGGGCCGGTGTGCTGAGCTGACGTCTTTTCTAACATTGATTTATATCCTGGCACTTATGTCCTAGCTAACTCGACAAAAGCAATACATGAGACGAAGACTATAATGAAAAAATGGGCGATGCCTCGACTTACTTAGCCCGCAGCTTCAAGCAGCAACTTCAAGACCACTTAGTCAATTTAGTTCATCCCATGCTGTACACCCGTTCAAAACATCCTGCTGTTTGTAGCTCAGCTACAGCAGTGAGTTAGTTGGGCGCAATTAGCCGGTAAGGTTTATGGGTGTTTTTCGCCGCATTTCTAGTCGAGCTATTCACCTGTGGTCGCAGGCCTTTCTGTGGCTCAAACAAGCTGGAGACAGGCTTCTGGGTGCCTTAGGCTGGCGAATCAATCAGCGCTGTTCGCCTTTGCTTATACGAGCGCGCCGCTTCTTTGTGCTGGATGGCATTTTTCAGGCCGTTTCTCAGAAAAGGGGGGTTTCGGTTAGCAATGCCCAGTCACGCGTTTCCAAAACCAAGCGCTCAATCGGTCAAACTCTCATCTCTCAATGGCGTTTGAGGCAATCTTTCAAGCGGCTGTGGATATGTGTGCTGGTGGCTATTTTGCTCCTTGGCGCCTGTTTTGGACAGCGTTTTTACTCTCAACCGGGTCTAGATATTAAGGCTACTGCTCCTCAAGCCTTTTATGCCCCTGAGACGGCAACCTTTGAAAACAAAATCGAAACCGAACGCAGGCGTAGCGACGTCAGGGAAGGTGCTGTTCCTCTTCTCAAAGTAGATAACGAGCTCACTGCTTCAGCCTTTCGCTCTCTAGAAACTCTGCTCAGCCAGGGCAGAGAGCTCAGAGAACGGGCCGGAAGCCCGCCATTCCTAAATCCCAAAGTTCTTTCTAAACCTACGCAAGATTTTCTCTTTCAGGCCTCCGATGCCCAGTGGAAAACCATTTGGCGGCTAGCGGCCATGCCATCGCTATCTTCCGCGCAGCTAGAGCAGTTTGCCTTTGGTCATATCAGCCCAGCACCCGACCCCAAAATACCGGGCAGTAATGGCACGGAGAAGCCGGTCCCAGATGTTTCTCCAGCAGCGCCCCAACCCGCTGAGGGCAGAGTGCAGCAGTTGCCGACTCAACAGCAGAAGCCGATTCAGCAGAAGCCGACGCCTTCACTAGCTCAAGATATTAGTCAAATCAAGGCCTTTGATCCGGATCAGATGGCCACCCTACGTGAGCTAGTTGCATATCGTGAACTGGCCAATAGCGATGGCTTAGCTAAGCTGAAAATTCGATTGGGAGTTCCTAGGGCGCAATATCGTAAGGCGGCATCTGACCTTGCTCGTGCTGCTAGCACTGAAGGCCAACCGCTGTATAACTATCGGCTATTTGAGCTAACTGACACTCAGTGGACTCAGTTAGAAGAAAATGCTCAACAGCTCTTTTCTGAAATGATGCTTCAGGGTATTCCTCAGGGGCTGCCGACGGCACAGCTCCGCCGAGCAATTGAGGAAAGAGTTGATAATCGCGTCGATAACCGCTCGGATCCAAGTTTACGACAGCTCATTGTAGATGTTTTGCTGTTTGCGGCCTCCCCTAATTTGGTGGTGGATGAGGAGGGCACAAAGCAATTGGCAGAGCAAGCTATGAAACAGATAGCGCCTGTCATGGTGTCTATTCAGAAGGGTGAATTGATCGTGCCTGCAGGGGAAACCATCGATGCTGATGATTTTGCGTTGCTGGACTACTTTGGCCTCACCAGCCGCTATTTCAATTGGCTCGGACTTAGTGGATTTAGCTTATTGGCGGCCGGAATGGTAGCGGTTTACCTATGGGTAGACCACGTTCAGGACAACCATCTCAGCCTCGGCGATCATGGCTTAGTACTGCTGCTGTGCCTGGTGGTTGCCTTGCTGGCAAGACTTGGCGTGCCTGCGGCAGGGTTACCCTTGGTGGGATTACTAGTTGGCAGCTTCTACGGCGCAATTTTAGGGTTAACCGTGGTGTTGCTACTTAGCTTGCTCCTGTTGTTTGGCCCCCTGACCAGCCCTGTTCCGCTTATGGCAGGTGCCGCAGCTGCGTTTGTAGGTGCTTGGATTGCGCCCCAACTTAGGGCAAGAGAAGAATTTGCCTTGCTGGGTGGATTTGTTGGCCTGACCCAGGGGAGTGTCCATCTGGTGCTGACGCTGATGCGTTCCACAGTGGCGGCTCCTCTATGGAAAGTCGTATTTCTAGAATCGGCATTACACGGGCTATACGGCATTGCCTGGAGCATTGTGGCAATGGGACTTAGTCCTTATTTAGAGCATTTCTTTGATGTGGTGACTCCCATTCGTTTGGCGGAGCTGGCAAATCCAAATCGCCCCCTGCTCAAGCGGCTGTCTGCGGAGGCCCCAGGAACGTTTCAGCACACGATGTTTGTGGCTAACTTGGCTGAGGCGGCAGCCCGCGCGCTGGGCCGAAATGTTGAGCTAGTCAGGGCTGGGACGCTTTACCATGACATTGGCAAAATGCATGATCCGCAAAGCTTTATTGAAAACCAAATGGGTGCTCCCAACAAACATGATGAGCTCAACGACCCCTGGCTCAGTGCGAGCATTATCAAAAAACACGTAACGCAGGGGATTGTGATGGCCCGAAAATATCGTTTACCTAAAGCGGTACAGGCATTTATCCCTGAGCATCAGGGGGATATGAAAATTAGCTATTTCTATCATCAGGCTAAGGAACGACAGCGCAAAGAACCTAGCTTAGTGGTGAATGAATCTGATTTTACTTACGACGGTCCAATTCCACAGAGTCCAGAAACCGGAATTACGATGCTGGCAGATTCTTGCGAGGCAGCGCTGCGATCGCTCACTTCGGAGGCCTCTATGGACGATGCATACAGAATGGTAGATGGGATTCTCCGGGCGCGCTGGCGAAACCGACAGCTTGTTGACAGTGGCCTGAGCCGAGATGATATGGATCTGATTGCCAGTGTGTTTATCCAAGTTTGGCAGCAGCACAATCACAAGCGCATTGCCTACCCAAAACAGCGTTAGTGAGACATGACGCTGACCGGTAACGGATGCTCTAAATTGACTTACCCAAAGCAATAATGCTCAGGTAGGCCGTTGCAAAAGAGTACACATGAACTATAATTGCAGCGATGCCAACCAGACTGTCATTCCATATCTCCAGAATGTCGCTCCATACTATGGTTCATATTCAAGGTTAATTAACAAACATTTGCATATTGTCTTAAGACTTCTCAGTCTTGGGGTGGAGGAGCTCCTTGTAATATCTTCTGTAATCTGGTTCCTATGTTTTAGAGGTGACGGGAGATTTGGTCGTGTTTGGTATTGCCGTATACGTTTTGTCTTGCTGATGTCTTCCTCTATGACAATGCCGAATTGTTTTCATAAATGTTACAATGCTTAACATAATGTGATTAGGCTAGGGGATTGATGGCAATTGCTTAAAAATACAGTTGGTTGGTAGAGCCATTAGCTGAAAGAGCGATTGAATGTTTCGTCTAAGAAGGCGAATAAGCCCCTCACCCAAAACCTGGTTTGCTTTTAGCGTCGCCATCTGGATATCCCAAAGGCATTCCGAATATCTCTGCTGTTACTGTTGCGCGATTATATGAAAGCTGCTGCCTCCACTGATCTTGTCCGTACCTATCTGAAAGAAATTGGCCGTGTGCCGCTGCTTACCCACGAAGAGGAAATCATTTTGGGTAAGCAGGTTAAGCAGTTGATGCAGCTGCTCGCACTTCAAGCTGAGCTAGCTGACAGTTTGACTCGTCAGCCTACTCAGGCCGAATGGGCGATCGCTGCTGAGATGAGTGAGGCTGATTTGTCAGCAGTGGTAGAGGCGGGAGAAAGGGCTAAGCGCAAAATGGTAGAGGCTAATCTGAGATTGGTGGTTTCTGTCGCGAAAAAGTATATTAAGCGCAACGTTGATCTGCTGGATCTTATTCAGGAAGGTACGATCGGTATGCAGCGAGGGGTGGAAAAGTTCGATCCGGCTAAGGGTTATCGCTTTAGCACCTACGCTTACTGGTGGATTCGTCAGGCAATTACAAGGGCGATCGCTGAAAAAAGCCGCACTATTCGTCTTCCTATTCACATCACTGAAAAGCTCAACAAAATCAAGAAATCCCAGCGCCAGTTCACTCAGAAGACCGGGCGGACGCCAACCGTGGCAGAAATCGCTGAAGACACTGGTCTTACCGTTCAACAGGTTCGCGACTACCTGGATAAATCTCGTCAACCCCTCTCCCTCGACCTGCGCGTGGGCGACAATCAAGATACTCAGCTGGGCGATCTGTTAGAAGATGACGGCCCTACCCCTGATGACTTTGCTACGCAGTCTTCGCTTAAGCGCGATCTGCGATCGCTCCTCTCAGATCTAACCCCTCAGCAGCAACAGGTTCTCTCCCTCCGCTTTGGTCTAGATGACGGGAAAAACATGACCCTCGCCAAAATCGGTGCCCTGCTTTCAATCAGTCGAGAGCGCGTTCGCCAGATTGAAAGGGAGGCCCTGACTAAGCTGCGTAAGCGTAGATCTGACATGCGGGAGTATCTGGCAGGCTAAGTACTGGCAGGCTACGTGCTGGCAGACGAGATATTGGCAGGATAGACAGCGCCACTTTGATGTATGATGCGGGCGCATTTGACGGGAGTTGGTGTGGCCCCATCGGAGATAGGATTGCTTTTGTTCTCGGTTGTGTCAGCAGCCTGCGGCCAACTCTTGCTAAAGCTTGGGGCCATCAAGATCGCTGCAATAGAGTCAACAGCGATTTGGGAGCGTATAGTTGCCGCTGCTGTAATTCCTGAAATCATGTCAGGCTTAGCTGCCTATGGACTGAGTGCAGTGGTATATATTTTGCTGCTGACTCGTGTCAAGCTCAGCGTAGCAGCCCCTAGTACAGCACTTATCTATATCTTGTCCGTTCTAATCGGTATCTTCGTCTTCAAAGAGCCTGTGCCTCTGTTGCGGTGGCTAGGCCTTGCGCTCATCGCCTGTGGCGTTGTTTTGGTGATTTCCCAGTAGGCCACATTCGAAAATCCACATCCAAAAGCTGGCTATTAGTCAAAAGAATTGGACGTTCTGTTTATTATGATGAGCTGGAGGCTATACGATTCGAAGGCTATATGAGCTAGAGGCACAAGCTCTGAAGGCACGAGATCATTTGAAGCACAAGTTCTGAAGGCACAAGTTCCCGCTCTCGCTTGACCTATGACTGTACGCTCTAAAGTCGCTAGCGCTGTCTCTTCTATCTCATCTGAAGAGAGCCGATTATTTTATCCGCCTAAGCGGTGGCCGCTGATGGCTCGGCTGGTGCAAAGCATTTCATACCTGCTGGCAGAGGTTTTGTATAAGTGTCAGATATCGGTAACGGAGGATGACATAGGCCGCGCAAAGGCCGTAGATGATGCGCGGCTAGTGTATGTGTGTAACCATCCGACGATGGAAGATGGCATTACGCTGTTTGTGCTATCGGCGCGGCTGGGTCAGCTTTTGCATTATGTTGTGGCCTACGAGGCGTTTCAGGGCCTAATGGGATGGTTCATTCAGCATTTAGGCTGTTATTCCATTCGGCGAGGGTTGGGCGATCGCGCCAGTATTAGTCAGACGCTTACCCTACTCAAGCAGCCCAGATGCCGCTTAGTGATCTTCCCAGAAGGCGGCTGCTCTTACCAAAACGATACCATCATGCCTTTCCGCTCAGGGGCTATTCAGCTGCCCCTGTCGGTGTTAGCCCAGCTGGCCAAAAAAGCCGCATCGCCAGCAGAGATTCCGGATGTTTACATTGTGCCGTTGAGTCTTAAGTATCGCTATCAGCAGCCCATGCATCGTGTCATTGCAGATACCTTAGAACGCCTAGAAGCGCAGTTAGGCCTGACCTCGCACGAGCTTTTGGCAGATAACTATCAGCGTCTGCGCCAAGTTGCGCATCAGGTCATTCTAAACATTGAAGAAGAAGCACAACTGTCGCACGAGGAAGGCATGGACTGGAATCAGCGCATTGAGCGATTAAGACAGTTTTTTGTGCAGAAGTGCGAAGCCGCCCTAAATATAGAGCCTGTGACCAACTTACCGCTGAGAGAGCGGGTCTATAAAGTGCAGGCGTTTTTGGAGGATGCTGAAAATGCCGATTCTCAAAGGGCGCAAAACGACGATCTCAAGCGAGCGAATCAAATAAATAGAGAAGCGCTCTTTTGGGACACAGTGCGACTGCTGAATTTTGATGCTATCTACGATGGCTATGTGGCCGAATCACCCACAGCAGAGCGGTTTTTAGATACGCTAATTCGGCTGGAGCGGGAAGTCTTTCATTTAGAAGATGCACCGCGTAAAGCGCCTCGGAAGGCCTATTTTCATGTGAGTGAGCCCATTAATCTTAAAGATTACCTGGCGGATTATATGCGCGATCGCGCCGGGACTATCGATTGTTTGTCCGAGCATCTACGCCAAACGATGCAGCAAAACCTGAACCAGATGAGCACCTCAATCAGTACCTCAGCCTCATCAATATCAAGCCCTATAGAATCAAACCCTACAGATATATCAGGCTCGTAGACGTATCTGTCTGATATGTCGACCTCATCGATACGCATAGTTATAGATATTCATAGATAGAATACGGCGATATTAGAAGATGGCACTTCGACATCGGCTGTAATCTATCAGAGACGTCGGCTGCCATCTATCAGATCGTCACCCACCGATGCCCATGAATACTGCTCGTGTTACGCCTCAGCATTGCCCTCAAATTCCCCCCAAGCTAGCGCCTGGCGACTTGCTGTATGTTATTTCACCTAGTGGTGGACTACAGGTCTCTGAGCAGTTTGAAGCAGGCTTAGCGGTTTGGCGCCAGCGCGGCTATCGGCTGCACTTATGCGATGGTCACGATGCGCGCTGGGGCTATTTAGCAGGCCGTGATGAACAGCGACGGTATCAGTTGTTGAGCGCTTTGAAGGACCCTGAATGTAAAGGGATCTTGTGCTCTCGTGGTGGATATGGCGGCACAAGGCTGTTAGAAGATTGGATGTGGCCAAAGGTGGATACTGCGAAGTGGCTAATCGGGTTTTCAGATATTACGAGCCTGCTGTGGAGCTTGAGTCGACAAGGTATTTCTGGACTCCATGGGCCGGTGCTGACCACGCTGGCGGATGAGTCAGACGGGATGAAGGCGCGCTTATTTGAATGGGTGGAAAACCACAGAATTTTGCCGCTGCAAGGTACCGGCTGGTCAGGCGGTAAAACGGAGGGTGTGTTGCTGCCAGGGAATTTGTGTGTAGCGACGCATCTGTTAGGGACGGCCGCTGAGCCTGATTTGAACGGGGTGATTTTGGCGTTTGAAGATGTTGGAGAAGCGCCTTATCGTTTAGATAGGATGCTGACGCAGTGGCGGTCCATGGGGAGGCTGAAAAATGTGCGAGGCATTGCGCTAGGTCGATTCAGTGGATGGATGCCAGAGGATGAAAAGCCAACGCTGAGTGTGGATGAAGTGATGCGCGATCGCCTCAGTGACCTAAACATTCCGATTGTTTCGGGGCTTCCCTTTGGTCACGATGGCGAAAATGCGGTTTTACCGGTGGGTCTACCGGTAAAACTCAACGCTGATAGTGGCGTGATATCCTGGCCTGGTTTTGAATGATGATCGAGTTTGAAGGCTGTCAGCCTCAAATGCGTAATCTCAAACGCGTAATTCAAATGCGTAACCTTAAACGCGTTAAATGATTCGGCACTAAACTCTTGATCTTTCAGGGAGTGTATAGAATAGCTTGTATCAATTGTCAGCTATTGCTTGCGGTAGATTACTGACTGCTGCTGACTTTCGGCAGTGCACTCAACTCGCCAGCTTGCTATTGCGTCTGTCGAGTGAGTTAGGACACTAACGATCGCTAGAAGCCTGACACGACAGCAGCTCACTCAACTAGCAAAGTGCGTAAGCGCTAGTCTTCTCCGCGAGTATGCATCCGCACTTTGCCATATCACTAGAAGACCGTGGTTCCTATTAGAGACGACAATCCGACGAGATCCACCCCTGTGGTTGTATATGCGCTCATTGCGCTGAATATCGCTATTTTCTTTTATGAGATATCTCTGACGGGTGCGATTCAGCAGCTATTTATCAATACCTGGGCGCTCATACCGGCTGAGCTAACCTGCTCGCTACCGGGAAATTTTGCTAACGGTCTGCGGTGTCCAGCGCCTGCAGACGGTATGTTGCCAGAAAGAGAATGGGTAACGCTAATTTCTTCTCAATTTCTACATGGAGGATTGGCTCACCTCGGCGGGAATATGTTGTTCCTATGGATATTTGGCAACAACATTGAGGACAAGTTAGGGCCGGTCAAGTTTTTGATTTTCTATTTGGCGTGTGGCGCGCTGGCGGGCCTGTGTCAGTGGATCTTTGAGCCGGATTCGCTGATCCCAACGATAGGTGCGAGCGGGGCGATCGCAGGCGTGATGGGTGCGTACATTATCCGCTTCCCGCGCGCTAGAATCATGACGTTTATTGGCTTCTTTTTAATTCCCGTTCCGGCCTATCTGTTCTTAGGCTGGTGGTTTATTCAGCAGTCGTTTTATAGCTATACCAGCATTGGTGCCACGGTTGATGCGGGAACTGGTGGTGTTGCCTATTGGGCTCATGCCGGAGGTTTCGTCTTTGGTGTGTTGTTGGGGCCACTGTTGGGGTTGTTTGCAGATAGATATGGAGGCGAGTGGAAATGAGTGAGCAGCAGGAAGTGTATGAGGGGCAGTTTGGTTCGTTTGTGATTGATGAGGGTGATCGTCAAGAAGTCATCCTTTATCGTGCGGGGTTAGCGGTTGCTGCACTGAGTTTTGCGATCGCTGCCGGTAGTGTCCTTGCTTTAGGGGATAGTGCCCCTCAGCCTGCCGCACAGGTAACAACTGTCTGTTACGCCGTCATGTGGCTGGCGCTGGGGCTCAGCTTTCAAAAGATTCATATTTACCTGCGGCCCCTACACCAAACGCTCAAAGTCTTCTGGGCTATTGGCGGCATTGCTAGCTTTGTCTTCGCGCTACAGTACTCAACCCCTCTTGCCATAACAGCCTACGAGCAGCCGCTGACTATCCTTGGCATCGGTTTCACCTTTGCCGCACTCACTGGCATTTTCTTCAAAGAAGCTGTCTGCTTTAACCGCATCGAAACTAAATTTTTGTTTATTTTAGTGCCAGGACTACTGCTAGGCCATATGTTTGGTTGGCTCTCGCTGGGCACTGAAAAAAGCATGTTGCTCGCGTGGGCGCTACTGTTTGTGGTGTTTGCAGTGCGCAAGGTCGTTCAGCCAATTCCGCCTGATATTGGCGACAAAAGCGTTTTTGAGTATTTGAAAAAGCAGAGAGAACAAGCTGCTTAAGAGCGTCGTATACGCTAGCGTTACCATCGTTTGCAATCGAGTTGATGACTACCTAAAGGTGCATCCTTAACCCGCCAATATTGTTTGGCGCATATAAAGTTGCTGACTCAGCGCTCTCCTATGAGCAATTTCTGCAGAATACAAAAGGCGGCACCCAGATTCGAACTGGGGATAAAGGATTTGCAA
>JBCCOO010000031.1:0-55542 GCA_039025345.1 Cyanobacteria bacterium P01_D01_bin.105
ACTCGCTCCAGCGTTGCTCGTTCTGAATCGCTCAGCTGAACAACGTACTTCTTTTTCATTAAATTCCGCTCCTGGCCCATTGAACTTGAGCTTTCCTGTTGACTACACTATCCTAATTCCTAAGCTGGACAGAGCACTAGTTCTTTGTACTACGATTTCGTATCTGAGAGGGCAGTGCGGGCCATGGAGGCGATCGCCTGATCCGTTGCCTTCGGCAATTGATAATACTTCCCGCCAGCTACCTTCGCGAGTTCTTTACCAAAACCTGTGGAAACAAACTTCCGCTCAGTATCAATAATCAACAGTTGATAACCCGTAGAGCGAATGCTACCGGCAATTTCCAACAGCTCTGCTTTAATATCTGGCTTCTCTTCGGTCTCATCAGGTTCATCACCTAAAGAACGAGAAAGCGGTACGTTCCCACGTCCGTCAGTAATGGCAACAATCACAACGCTGCCCACATCTCCAGATTTCTGCGCGTTCGTGCCCACACGCACCGCCTGCATCAGGCCGTGGGCTAACGGTGAGCCGCCACCGCAGGCCATCGTTTCTAATCTACGCTTGGCGGCAGTAATAGAGCGCGTTGGCGGCAAAAGCACTTCAGCCTGTTCCCCTCGAAAAGGAATCAGCGCCACCTGGTCGCGGTTCTGATAAGCGTCTGTCAAAAGGCTAAGTACGGCGCCCTTGGCATTCTGCATTCGGTTGAGCGCCATCGACCCAGAGGCATCCACGACAAAGATAATGAGTGAACCGGCCTTGCGAGCAAGGCGTTTGGCGCGAATGTCGCTCTGCTCCACAATCACAGAGCGGTTAGGGTAGCGCTCGCGGCGAGTTTTTTGGTAGGGGGCAGCTGCCCGCAGCGTTGCATCTACCGCGATGCGGCGAGCTTGGCCTGGGGGAATAAAGGGCTTGATGTAGCGGCCTCTTTCATCAGAGAAAATGACGCTGTTTTTACCCGAGGTGCCTTGCTTGCTAGTGCTTTCAGCAAACCCAAGCAAATCGGTTTCTAGCACGACGCCTTCCGCATCGAAAACAAATTCTTCGGGGATAGAAGGCGGTGTTTCAGGCTGTTCTTCTTGCTCTTCGTTTTCGTCGTCTTCATTATCGGAATCGTCTTCGTTGCTGTCGTCAGAATCGTCTTCTTGTTGGTCTTGAGGCGGTGGTGGTGGCGGTGGTGGTTGCTGATCGTCTTCGGTAGGGGGCACCGCACTAGAGCGGGGCACAATCACTAGCTCCACGGCGCTGCGCAAATCATCGGCAGTGACGGTAGTGCGTCCATCTAAGGCGGCGCAGGCTTTTGCAACACGCACCGCAAACAGCTCAGCCCGATGTCCCATTACGCCGCCGCGAATGGCTTCTGTTACTAAATAATTGACCTGATCGGTTGTAATAACAACATCTTTTAACCACTCACGGGCCAAGATGATTTGGGTCTTAAGTGAGTCAATCTCTTCTTCGTAATCGGATAAGAACTCAGTGGGGTTGTTGGTAAATTTGTTGACTTGTTCTACCGCAGAAACGCGATCTTCTAGGGTTAAGCCTTTGTCTGCAGAAAGCGCGATCGCAATTCTATCCAGCAAATGATCTCGCAAATTGCCTTCTTCTGGGTTATAAGTGGCAATCATTAGTGGCTTACAAGGGTGCTGAAAGCTAATCCCTTCTCGCTCAATCTGGTTTCGCCCTTCTGTCAGCGTAGAAAGCAACAGATTGCTGATTTGATCATCCAGCAGATTCACTTCATCGATATACAAAACGCCCCGATGCGCCTCAGCCAACAACCCAGGCTGAAACACACTGTTACCGGTGCTAATGGACTTTGCTACATCAACCGAGCCCAACAGTCGATCTTCTGTCACCCCCAACGGAATTTGAATAAATGGCGCTTTGATCACCTGCGTTGGAAAATCATCTAGGGGCATATCTGCTGCAAACCGCCCTGCCGTTTCGTCATCCCATTCACCTGGCCTCGTCGGGTCGCAGTTGGTCGAGCCTTCGATGATCTCAATTGGTGGCAGCAATTGATATAGCGCTCTCGCCAGCACTGATTTAGCAGTCCCTCTTCGGCCTGCAATCACCACACCCCCCAGCTCAGGATCAACTGCAGATAGCAAAAGCGCAAACTTAATATCATCTTGGCCAACCACAGCCATGAGCGGAAAAGTCTCGGGCGTGTTGGCAGTGAGGAGGGTGGGCATGGAGCAAAGGGGAATGACTATGAAAAAAGCTCTTGTCTAATTCAGATAAGAGCTATCGGATAAGTAATTTAGCGCAGTCAAAGCAAGCACAATCAAAGCAAGTGCAGTCAAAGCGTAGATGAGGGGCTCTAGAGTTGACGACCGCTGCTGCTACCTGGAATAACTGGAACTTCCACCGCTTCACGGAATTCTTCTACGCTCTCTTCAAACTGAATCGGCAATACGCCCACGACGTTCTCATGCGGACGTGGAATGATTACCCATGTTTCTAAGACGCCGCCGGGTGCGTTTTGGGCCGCTTCTACGCCCGCTTCCATCGCTACTTTCACTTCTGAGACATCGCCACGAATGTTGATGCAGAACCGGGCGCTGCCTGCTCGAATATAGCTAACGAGGGTTACGCGGCCTGCCTTCACCATGGCGTCTGCGGCGGCGAGTACGGGGGGAAACCCTTTTGTTTCAAGCGATCCAACTGCCTGTGGCATCTATGTTCTCCTTTACAGCACGGAGGGCCACGTTTGCCATCTGCATAACGTATGAACTCCGTTTTAGATTGTACGGGAGAAGGGGAATCGGCTCAATTAGAACCGGGTCAATTATGGCTGGGGCAGATGATGACTGCGGCGGATTATGACTGGGGTGGAACGAGGCCCGTTGATTCAGCAAAGGGCATTGAATCTTCGGTAAAGTCTAGCTCTAGGGTCGAGATTACGTTGGCCGTAGGGCGGGGAATAAGCGTATGAGCGTATGCACCATCGCCATAGCAAGCATTGGCAGCTCTGAGCCCAGCTTCTAAGGCTCGTTTTACCTCTGCATTAGGCCCTCGTACCACAACGTACTGATGGCCACTATCTGCAGGCGCAATTTTAATAAGCGTGACGCGGCCGGCTTTTACCATCGCATCTGCTGCTGCTAAGGAGGCGGGAAATCCGTGGGTTTCGATAGTGACAACAGCAATAGGCATGGAAGGGAAAGGATGAAGGATGAAGGCTGAAGGATGGGGTTAAATTTGGGTGAATGACCCGGTGAATAAACTCATCTTTCGAGCTGATTGTACCGCGTTGCCGGGGCGTGAATGCACACAACCTTTTGCCTGTTGCCTTTTGCCTTTTGCTTTAAACCTTAATTCCACTGGGATAGTCGATGGCTGCAATGATGCGATCGCAGCCCGATTCTGGATAGGCCCAAGCGTAGTAGCTCTCTTTCGGATTTCCCCAGCAGAGCAGCAGGTACAGCTCACTGCGGGTCGCTTCTACATCTGCCCATTCCGCGTGTTCTATCAGCGTTTCGACCTGTGCTGAGGTGACGGGCTCTGGTGGGTTTGTGGCGCGCCACAACTTCAAGTCGCTAATGCACTCTCGCCAAAAGGCAATAACTGCGCCTTTTGCGGCGCTGAGCTTGAGTTTATCTGCGGTGATCGCAGTCAATTGTGGATGAATTTCAGGAAAACGAACGCTGCGTTCCTTGAACGTGCACTCTCGCCAAACAATGCCAGAAACACCCTCGGCTACTTGATATTTGTGAATCTGATCTCGAAAGTCCTGAAAGGCGTAGATTTGGCTGAGCTTTTGAGGGCCGATGGCTTTGGTGATGACGGGGTTATCGAGGCGGTGGTCATCGTTTAGCAAGAGGCGATCGCCTCGCACCGCTGCCTTCATTTCTGCTTCTAGAATGTCCAAAAGCTGTGCGGTGGTGTAAGCCATAGCCGGTAAGTGTCTAATGCCTTCTACAGCCGATCTTATCAAGAAAAATTAGAAAGTGCTCTACCCAACAATCTATAGAAACCATCTACGTTCACCGTATCCACTACCTGAATATAAGACGCCTGACGAGCAGACGCCTGGTTAATAGATTCGCTGCTGCCGCCATGCCAGTCCACAACTGTGCGGCCCATCGTGTGCTCGCCGCTAGTTTCTACCGCGACCTGCACCCGGCGAGTCGTAAATAGCTCAGGTTCAAGCAGATAGGCCATCACACAGGGGTCGTGCAGTGGCGCACCGGGCAGAGCGTACCGTTCTAAGTCAGGCTGGCCGTAGAACGAGAGCATGCCTGCAGCGGCGTCACTCACCGGATTGCCAATTGCCTTGATCGTGGCAAGCCGCTCAGGGGTTGTGAGCACCTGATGGGTTGTATCTAGCGTGATTAAGACGGTTGGGATATTGGAACTCAACACTATTTGTGCTGCGTGAGGATCTACGTACATATTGAATTCTGCTGAGGGCGTGATGTTACCTTGCCCTACGCTGCCGCCCATCAGCACGAGCTGATCTATTCGCTCAGCTAGCTCAGGTCGCTGGATGAGGGCAACTGCAATGTTAGTCAGCGGGCCGAGCGCTGCAATGGTTAAAGGCTCATCGGCCTCGAGGAGCTGCTGGGTGAGATAATCGACGCTGTGCGCAGCCTGTAATGGTGCGGTTGGCTTAGGTAAATCTGCACCCTGCAGGCCAGTGGCCCCATGGATTTCTTCAGCTGTGGCTAAGGGCCGCAGCAGCGGGCGCGGGCAGCCAGCATGAACCGGAATATCGGATTTATCTGCGAGCGCGCAGATCTTGCGGGCGTTGTTAGCCGTTAAACGCAGCGGCACGTTGCCTGCAACGGTCGTGATACCTAGTATGGGTAGCTCAGCGCCGAAGGCAAGCAGTAGCGCGATCGCATCATCCACACCCGGATCACAGTCCACAATAATGCCCTTCGCCATAAGCTAGTTTTCCATTAATTTTCTTGCCTGCACCGCGCTCATCATATCGTGCCGTTCTCGGCGCTCATCTTTATAACGAGCCTCTCAGCGATCATTTGACCCGGATTCATAGAACTGGATCATTCGAGCCGATTCTACGCTAGCTTAATACCCAGCAATAGCCGCCACATTCTGGTTTTGGTGATGACTCAACTCTCTTCAACTACTCAGTTCTCTCTTCGGCAGTGTGTTTCCTTTGTCCGTGCTCTGCCGGCTCGCACCTGTTCGATTGGTGTTGTTCTTTTATGGCTCACAGCCTGTTCAGGTAGCCAGTTAGGCGATACCGTTGGCAAAAGTTTAGAGCCAGACCCGCAGCTTGCTGATAATCCTGACGTCGTTGCAGAAGCGCCCCCATTGGCAGACCCAGACTCAGCAGAGACGCCTGAGGCCAGTGAAACAGGAGAGAGCGAAGCAGAAAGTAAAACAGAAGATGATGTAGAGAAAACGGAAGAGAGCGCAGCTACAAACCCAGAGGAGAAAAAAACAGAAGAGAAAAAGCCAGCTGACGGCCAAGTTGTTGTCGGTGAGTATACTGATCTCGGCAAAGCGCCAGAAGAGATTCAATCGTATCTAGTGGACCTGTTGACGTTAGAACTGCTCGAAGTGCGCCCACCGGCTACGCCCTCACCGTCTGGTAGCGCCGCTGAAGATAACGAAAACCAACCCAAAGCCGACATTCCTGGCCCCAATGAATTTCGACCTAATCGAGCCATTACTCGCCGTGAATATGCTCGCTGGCTCTTAGCTGTCAACAACGAATACTACAAAGGTCAGCGAAATCGAAAAATTCGCGCGGGTGTTGCTAGCAGCGCACCCGTTTTTCAAGATGTTCGGGTTCAAGATCCTGACTTTGCCGCCATTCAAGGTTTGGCCGAGGCAGGCATTATCCCTAGCCCCCTTACCGGCAGCAGCACTACCGTTACCTTTCGGCCAGATGCGCCACTCACCCGCAAAGATCTGTTGCTGTGGAAAGTGCCGCTAGATACTAGGCAGCCTTTACCCCAAGCGACACCAGATGCGGTTAGAGAAGCCTGGGGCTTCCAGGATGCGGGCAAGATTGAACCCCGCGCGCTACAGGCCGTCCTGGCTGACTACCAAAATGGCGACTTTGCCAATATTCGCCGTGCCTTTGGCTACACCACACTCTTGCAGCCAGACAAAGCCGCTACTCGCGCCGAGGCTGCAGCCGTCCTCTGGCGCATTGGCAACTCCACCGAAGCCATCACCGCTGAAGAACTCCTCAATCCTCGCAGCGCCAATAATACCGAGGAAAGCTAGCCTATGACAGATCAGTCTTCTGAGCAGTCTTCTGAGCAGTCTTCTGAGCAGCCTACTGAGGCCAATCTTGCCAATAATGCCAATAAACAGTCGGCTGATAGCTGGAGTGAAGACCACTTCTTCGAGCTTATCTCAGAGCTGGTTATGCTGCATTCTCCCAGTGGAGTAGAAGGTGAAGTCAATAAGTATTTATTGAATCGGCTGCGATCGCTAGGGGTAGAGCATTGGCAAGACGCGGCTGATAATATTGTTGTTAAAATCTCCGGGCAGCCCAAGGAACAGATTTCAACGGCTAAGGGGTATCGTAACCCGGCGATCGCGATTACTGCCCATAAAGATGAAATTGGCGGCCTTGTAAAAAAGATCTCTTCCGATGGACGACTCTCCGTGCGTGCGCTGGGCGGCGCATATCCTTGGGTGTACGGCGAAGGCGTAGTGGATCTATTAGGAGAACATAAAACCGTCAGCGGTATTCTCAGCTTTGGCTCTCGGCATGTGTCTCACGAATCTCCTCAAAAAGCCCAGCAGGAGGGTAAAGCGGTTGAGTGGCCAATGGCTTGGGTCGAAACCAAACTGTCTGCCCATGAGCTTTCGGCAGCGGGTGTTCGTCCGGGCACTCGCATGGTGGTCGGCAAACATCGCAAACGGCCATTTCGCATGGGTGATCATGTTGCTAGCTATACGCTCGATAACAAAGCCTCTCTTGCTATTTTGCTAGCACTTGCAGAAGAGATCACCTCTCCCCCTGTCGATGTGTATCTTGTTGCTTCAGCGAAAGAAGAGGTTGGCGCTGTCGGTGCGCTCTATTTCACGCAGCGCACTCAAATAGATCAGCTGATTGCCTTAGAAATTTGTCCGCTGTCGAGAGAATATCCGCTAGTCGATGGCCCTATCCCGGCCATCTTTGCCGAAGACAGCTACGGCCTCTACGATGATGGTCTTAACCACGCGATTCGCGCGGCCGCCGAACGACAAAACATTCCCACTCAAACCGCAACCGTCAGCGGCTTTGGCAGCGACGCCTCGATTGCCATGAAATTTGGCCATGTTGCGCGGGCTGCGTGCTTATCTTTTCCCACGCAGAACACGCACGGCTATGAGATCGCAGACTTAGGCGCGATTCGCAACTGCTATCGCATCCTCAAAGAGACGATTTCAGCAGCTACATAGGTAAGGATCCATGCTTATTTTGCGATATGTCTAAAAACTGGTTTTTTGACAGAAAGTGCTGCCCATCATCCGCTTAGTATTCATCTTCAATCCATACGTAGCTACCATTCATCATCAGTGATGCTTGATCGCCCCTTCTCAATTGTTCAGAATCATTGCAGTCAATTTCAAAGACTTCTGTTGTGGCAGTCTCTGGCTGATCGTCTGAGAGATATGTGCCTTCTATGTAGCAGATGAGTTCTGTTTGTTTTTCCCTTTGCATGGGAGATAGACTCACTTCAGGAATAGCATTGGGGACATCGCCTTCCCCTTCAAAGGTCTTTGGCTTCTCTGGCTGCCAAGACCACTCGGTGTAGGCTACCCACACATCCCAGACTTCCTCTGTACGATACTCTGTTTCAGATTCATCAGAACTGGCAGGTATCTCTTGTAAAGATTCAGGCTCAGATGTCTCCGTGGGCGCCGGATCGTCTTCGCAGATGGCTACACCGCTACCGCCTACGGTGCAGTCTGTTAGAAGAAGAGAGTGTTCTACTGAGCTGGCTGCTAACTTGACAGCTGAGCCAATCGGAAGCAGCGTTGCCAGTCCATGCCCTCTATTCAAAAGGGCCAAACGCGAAAGGGCCAAACGCGAAATAGGAACTTTTCGGCTACTGCGCAACTTAGATTCTGTGCGCTTAGATCCGACTTCATAAGCGATGGGCTGATCGGCATCAATTGTATCGCCAGGGCGATAGGCAACTGTGGGTACGTTCTCGGCCCAGTCTGCGGCACTGCGAGGCCGATAGGTTTCTACTGTGGTAGTGACCTCAAAATATTTATTCTCAACGGTGAGCGTAATTGGTGTGGCGTCAAAAAGCATGACGCCTACGATCGCTGTGCCTAGCAGGCCAATGGTAACTGCGCCGCCGATGGCAAGTTTTTTTGCCGTTTTACTTCTTTTCTGAGACCCTTTCAATCTAGGGATCTGGTCTGCTTCGCTGTGCGCCGACTCGCCATACACTTTGGCGATATTTTCCATGCGCGTGGCAGGGCTTGCCTGCGTTTGCGCGATCGCTTTACCAAACTCACGGTCTGTGACCTTTTTCTCTGTCCAATCCGACATCCAGCTTTCACAGCGCGGACACTGAATTAAATGTAGTGCCAATCCTTCATCGGCAAACTCCGCTTGGCAGTCTGGATTGCCGCACACCAAATCAGGCACAGACGCTGCTTTTTGTAGTTCTGCGTCGGTAATGGTTTTAGAGATATCACGGACTTCTAGTAAGTCGTGATCGCGGCGATAATAGAAGCAGTTAGGGCAGCGCCGCCCCTGCGGATTAAAAACGCCGCTGATGTTAGGCTCATGGCACTCAGGGCAGTCCCAGAAAGTCTCCTTATAAGTCTTTGCCATCTCTAAGTTCTGCTTAATTAAATAAGGATTTGCAGCTAGCGTTCCCGACGAACACCAGTCACAACGTCAGCAGTTCTATGTATCGTCTGAGCATAACTATATGCCTGGGAACTAACCGTTTAGTGATGTAAGAACGCTACAATGACCTACTGACATTGCTATGGTCATTCGCTTTAGTTACGTCCTTTCCATTACGCACTTATTTCGCTATGCAGTTTATCGATCAGGCCGAAATTGAAGTTGAAGGCGGTACCGGTGGCGACGGCATGACCTCCTTTCGTCGTGAAAAGTATGTCCCCGCAGGCGGGCCTTCGGGGGGCACGGGTGGTAAAGGCGGTTCTGTTGTTTTAGTGGCGAATAGTAACTTGCAGACCCTATTGGACTTTAAGTTCAAACATCGTTTCCGCGCTCAAGATGGTGAGAAGGGCGGCTCAAAAAATAAAACAGGTGCAAACGGTGAAGACCTCATCATCGAAGTGCCCTGTGGCACCCTGGTTCACAATGTAGATACAGATGAGCTCATTGGAGACTTAACGCAATCAGGCCAGCAGCTTGTGGTTGCCCCCGGCGGGAAAGGCGGATTAGGCAATCGTCACTTTCTGAGCAATCGCAACCGCGCCCCAGAGCGATCGCAACCCGGTGCCCCTGGTGCCATCCGCCGCATCAAACTCGAACTCAAACTCCTGGCTGAAGTCGGCATCATTGGCCTACCCAACGCGGGCAAATCCACCCTCATCTCCACCTTGTCTTCCGCTAAACCCAAAGTTGCTGACTACCCTTTCACCACGCTCATTCCCAATCTCGGTGTCGTTCGCAAGCCCACCGGCGACGGTACCCTCTTTGCTGACATTCCGGGCCTGATTGAAGGTGCCCATGCAGGGCAAGGCCTTGGCCACGACTTCCTTCGTCACATCGAACGAACCAAATTACTTCTCCACCTCGTGGATGGTACTGCCCCTGACCCAGTTGCTGACTACCACACGATTCAACAAGAGCTCATTGCCTACGGACAAGGCCTACCCAGCCGTCCGCAAATCCTGGCAATAAACAAGATAGATGCGCTTCTAGAAGCGGAAGTAGATGAGCTTGTTTCTAAACTTGCTTTGGCTACGGGTACAAAAGTCTTTTGCATTTCTGCTGTGAGTCAGCAGGGTACAGGAGAACTACTACAGGCTATTTGGACACTGCTGGATAAGACCAATGAGGCGATAGCTCTCGAAGAAGCCCGCGCTGCCCAGGCACTTATTGAGTTCACGACGCCAATACTCCGTTCTTCCCAATGAAAGAAGCGTATTGTTGGTGTCCTGTCCATAGAACTTGGAGACTTAAATGCCCCTTCAATATCCCCTACATGCCCCCTCAGGTTGTTGCTCCCAGGTCTTTAAAGTGTGTGTGAACGTTCCCATGGGTTGTTATCAGCGCGCGCGTAACGATTCAATGTCTTCGTTTTAAGGGAATAGCGGAAGAATCGTGTCTATAAGGTGTGCTTATTCGTAACGCTGCGCTTACAGCAAAATAGTGGAATAGCATGTCCATGTGTTGTCATCATGCCGTCTATAGAATCTTGCTTCCCACTCCACAGGCGCAGAGATATTCACGGTCTCTACAGCCAATTTCTCTAACTGCGTTGCATGTTCCGCTCGAAACCCATATGCCAAGCTAAGATGCAGCCAATCTTTTACTCTAATTGCCTCAGTACGAGTCGGTGAATTTGCTTGCTCTGCAAAGTTCCTAACCCTGTGCTTTAACCAGTCTGCTTGCAAGACTAGGCCATGCCAGTCAGGGCGAAAGCTTAGCGATTGGATCAGAACGGATGGCTTTGAACGCTGATTTTTTGAAATGTGAGGTTGGTGAGTTGCGATCACCTTTTCCATGGCCTTTATATAAGTAGGAAGCGCACTCTCCTCATCTTCAAAAAAGCCCGTCAGCGTGCAGTGTGGCATATAGGCGTGGGCCGCATTGTCTCCGCACTGCTGTCGAGCATATTTAAAGTAGGTTTCTATCTGTTCAGCGAGCGGCCCCGTCGGGCAGGCGTAGAGAATCAGCTGGGCCATGTGTGGGTTGTTGCTAAATCAATTTTCTCGTCATCATAGGTTTATCTTAGACGGCAACGAAAGAGACGCCATATAGGTATGAGACGCCTATGTATGAGACGATAGATTAGCGAACTGAATAGACCAACAAGCTAAAGAAACGTCTGAGCATGAAAGACTTAATTAAAGGGTTACGCCAGTTTCAAAGTAGCTACGTACCCAAACATAAAGCGCTATTGCATGAACTTGCGCAAGGGCAGCATCCCAGAGTCCTCTTCATCACCTGCTCCGACTCAAGGGTTCAGCCTGAACTCATGACCCAGTCTGATTTGGGCGATCTGTTTGTTATTCGCAACGCAGGCAACATTGTCCCACCCTATGGTGCTACTAATGGGGGTGAAGGCGCGACGATTGAATATGCCATTAAGTCATTGGATATTCAGCATATTGTCATTTGCGGTCACACTACCTGCGGTGCCATGAAGGGCCTGCTGCAGGTCGGCGAGCTAGAAGACAAAATGCCCCTTGTGTACAACTGGCTGAAGCACACAGAAGCAACGCGTGAGCTAGTTGAGGAAAACTATGCTCACTTGGGCAAAAAGGAAAAGCTCTCTACGTTAGTGGCAGAAAACGTGCTCACACAAATCGAGAACTTGAGAACCTATCCTTCGGTGCGATCGCACTTGCACAGCAGCGAAGTTCAAATTCACGGCTGGATCTACAACATCGAAGATGGCTCTGTCCTAACATACGATCGCACCAGCCATTCTTTCGTTACCCCATTTAAAGACAGCTTCGAGAATCAGGGGCTTGGCGACCCATTTAGCAGTAGTGCCCAAAGCAGCGAAAGACAAGGTTCAACGCGTCTATCCCCTCATCAGCGCGATCGTATCTATCGTGGTTCCCCGGCCTTCTACAACCGCTGAATCTCTTCTCTGCTAAGTCCCATCTACTTCTAGACAGATGTATCTGTCTGGATGCATTTGAAATTTAAGCAGGAATAGAAGGTTATGTGAGAAGGCCAGAGAAAAGGCCAGAGAAAAGACCAAATCGCCTAAGACAGCGCTGCTTGCCGCTCTCGAGACTGCTGCCGCACCCCGGCACACACTTCACCCTTACTCATATCTAGGGTGACAATAGTGCCATTGCGAATGATTTCGGTTGCTCTCTCAACGCCCACAATCACTGGAATACCCAATCGTAGCCCCAGCACCGCTGCGTGACTGGTCATACTGTCATCCTCTGTAATAATGCCGCCCGCCCTGCGGATTGCATCCACATAGTCTGCACTGGTTCTTGGCACCACCAAAATCTCGCCCGAGTTAAAATCCTTAATCGCGGCTGTGTCATGTGCAATTCGGGCCCGCCCGCTAATCGAGCCTTCCCCAACGCCTCGGCCATGACCTAGCACTGCTTTGACCATCTCCACCTTAATTAGGTCGGTGGAGCCAGAAACGCCCTGGATCGTCCCAGCCGTCATTACGACCAAATCTCCATCACGAACTAGCCCATCTTCTTGTGCGACGTTCATCGCTGCCTGAAACGTCTGTGTTGTTGAGGGTAAATCGACGACTAATAAAGGATTGACGCCCCATACCAGCTGAAGCTGCCGTGACACATCCACCAGCGGCGTCACCGCCAAAATTGGAGACTTAGGCCGAAACTTAGAGACGTTACGAGCCGTTGCCCCGCTGCGTGTAAGCGTCATAATCGCTGAGGCCCCAAGCTGAGCAGAGATTTGTCCAACTGCCTGGGAAATCGCATTTGGAATAGTTTGGCTTGTATTCAAGCCACCTGCATTTTGCGTAATCTGCTCTTTTTCTGTGCGTTTTGCAATCCGTGCCATGGTTGCTACCGCTTCTACCGGGTACTCGCCCACCGCCGTTTCATTAGAGAGCATTACTGCATCTGTGCCATCAAAGATAGCGTTTGCCACATCGGAAACTTCTGCTCGAGTCGGGCGCGGGCTATCCACCATGCTATCGAGCATCTGCGTCGCTGTAATCACCGGAATGCCCAGCCGATTTGCCGTCGCAATTAGCCGCTTTTGGAGCACAGGCACATCTTCTGCGGGCAGCTCCACTCCCAAATCACCCCGTGCTACCATCACGCCGTCAGATAGGGCCAAAATCGCGTCCATCTGCTCGATGGCTTCGTGCTTTTCAATTTTGACGATCACCGGTACCCGTCGGTTCGTCGCGTTCTGAATCAACTCCTTAATTTCCAGCACGTCCTGCGGATTGCGCACAAAGCTCAGTGCGACCCAATCCACATTCTGATTCAGCCCAAACATCAAATCCTTGCGGTCTTTATCTGTTAGCGCCTTAATAGAGAGATAAACGCCTGGAAAGTTAACGCCTTTGCTGTTGGAAAGTTTGCCACCTACGACAACTTCGCACTGAAGGTTCCGCTGAGCCATATCTTTGCCCACCACCTTCATCTCCACTTTGCCGTCATCGAGCAAAATGGTTGCGCCTTCGGGCACTTCTTCTACTAAGGGCTCGTATGTGACTGAGCTTTCGGTTTGGGTGCCCGGAATGTTACGGCTGGTTAGGATAAAGCGATCGCCTTTAGCCAAGTTAATAGGGCCATCTTTGAATTTCCCCAAACGAATTTTTGGCCCCTGCAAATCTTGCAGAATGCCCACTGGCTGATTTAACTCAAAAGAGATTTGACGAATCAGCTTAATATTCTTCTGATGATTTTCCTGGGTACCGTGGGAGAAGTTTAATCTCAAGGTGGTGGCACCCGCTTCAATCAAAGCTCGTAGCGTGTCCGCATTCTCGGTGGCAGGGCCAATAGTGGCAACGATTTTAGTCCGGCGCAGGGCAGGGCGCATCGGCCTCGCCTTTCCTTCAGCAGCTCGCATACGTTTAGAGTCAGTAAAAATACAAGGGCAATTGTCTGCTCAAACGATACCATTGTCAGGCCCGCTACACGGCGAAAGCTTTCTCACAAACCCTTCAACTCCCCCTCCTACGGGTGCTCTGCCCGGAAGAAAATTAGCAGAAATCCAAAAAAATATAGAGGGAATCTGCGCTTAAATCCGTGCTTATGGGAGATTGTGGTTTAGTTTCTCATAAGCAAAAAGGCTAAATCCCAAAACAAGTGTTTTAACAAGACGGTGTTTCACTGAAACGACGCTAATATACGGTGGTCTTAGAGCATTCAAGCCTAATTTGGCCGTAGTCAGTCGTGTTTAAACACTCCTGAGTAACGTCACAAAACTTTATTATTCATCTCAGGTAGCGTATACTACCGAAGAACGTGGTATGCAGGAGCTTATGTAATGGTGTCGGTGGCAGTTCAGCCTCTGGCAGTTACCCGGAGAGTCCCTAAGCGGTTTCTAGATGCAGATGGTGGCCTTAGCCCCAACTTACTGATCTTTTTCGGGGCTGTCTCACTTGTCAGTCTTTCAACAGTTGGATATTTTGTTTGGCACTGGCCCAGCTGGTGCTGTTTTGTGTGTAATACCGTTGCGCTGCACTTAGCGGGAACCGTCATTCATGACGCCTCCCACAAGTCGGCTCATCGTAACCCCATCATCAACGCGGCGCTCGGCCACGGCAGTGCCCTGATGCTTGGCTTTACCTTCCCAGTGTTTACTCGGGTTCATTTGCAGCACCACGCTCATGTGAATGATCCTGAGAACGATCCTGACCATTTCGTTTCGACGGGTGGCCCACTGTGGCTCATTGCAGCCCGCTTCTTCTACCATGAGTTTTATTTTTTTCAGAGACGCCTGTGGAAAAAGTATGAGCTGTTGGAGTGGTTCCTCAGTCGTCTAGCGGTCGCTCTTTTTGTCTATGCCGCAGTTCATTTCGGTTTTATTGAGTACCTTTTTAACTACTGGTTTGCCCCAGCCCTTGTTGTGGGTTTGGCACTAGGGCTTTTCTTTGACTATTTACCCCATCGCCCCTTCAAAACTCAGCACCGTTGGAAAAATGCGCGGGTTTATCCCAGCCGTATTCTTAATTTCCTCATCATGGGCCAAAACTACCACTTGGTTCATCATCTGTGGCCCTCTATTCCCTGGTACAAATACAAGCCTGCCTATGAGCTCATGAAGCCGCTTTTGGATGAAAAGGGGTCGCCTCAGTCGCTGGGTCTCATGCAAACCAAGGATTTTCTAGGGTTTATGTACGACTTATTTTTAGGCATTCGCTTTCATCATAAATCTGACAAGGACGCATAAGCTTTGAAAAACGAGAAAGCCCTCTCACCTAGGTGAGAGGGCTTTCTCGTTTTTCAAGTTTTGGTTAAACAAGGATTCAGCTCAATCTCTAGTCAGGCAAAGGTCCGGCCGCAGATTTCTCGCGCCTCTCATATAGGCATGGTTTACACCCCTTTGCGGGACTGCTAAAGGCACATACATCATGAGTCTGATGCAGTGAGTTAGGGCGCCTTCCACGTGCATTTGCTGTACGTCTAACAGTGGAACACAGTC
Source organism: Cyanobacteria bacterium P01_D01_bin.105 (assembly GCA_039025345.1). Classification (GTDB taxonomy): domain Bacteria; phylum Cyanobacteriota; class Cyanobacteriia; order Phormidesmidales; family Phormidesmidaceae; genus Phormidesmis. The sequence goes on from JBCCOO010000031.1 coordinate 15,254, forward strand.
CCAATGGGGTCGGCGGCGAGCGATCGCAGCTGGAAAAACGGCGTCTAAATCCCGGGTGACTGAAAAGGTCGCACTGACAATTTGAGTTGGATCAAGCTGATTGCGCGACTCCACATCATCTAGCATTTCAGTCACCGCCTCGGCGATCGCCTCTGCCGAATTTTCAGAAACGGTGGTTGCCCCCCGAATAGCTCTTATTTGCCAGTCCCCATCCTGCCAGTTAACGCTCTGCCAGTCCACGGTGCTCTCTTCCTTTGCTACTCACGTCATGCTCTATATTTAACCATCCGCAGAGCATCCCCAAAGTGTTGCCCCTGTCGTCTTGCTCGTGTTGTCTTGCTCGTGTCGTCTTGTGCACAAGAAACTACATACCCGGTGGTTGGTACATCCATAAGGGCAATCCGTTTGTTTCTATTTCAAAATCAATGCGAGACAGTGTGGCAGGTATGTGCTTTGGCAATAGCGCCCATCCGTTTGTAGCGCTCCCTGACGGTGTACTCGTATCAAATCGACTGCCTGGCAGTATCCGGCTCAGCAAAGGTTTTTTCTCCTCGAAGGTATAGCACTCGGCTTTGTCAGGGTCTAGGCCCCCAAGCTCCGCAGCCCATCGTCGTGCATCTTCTTCGGTGCCCAGCCGATCCACCATACCCATTGCCAGGGCCTGCTCTCCTGTGAATACACGCCCGTCAGCAAATTGTCTGACCGCTGCTTCAGTCAGATTACGCCCTTCTGCCACAGTGCGCACAAACTGGCCGTAGCTAACATCAATGAGTTCTTGCAAAATGCCTTCTTCTTCAGTGGTTAAAGGTCGATCAAATGACAAAATATCTTTGTAAGGGCCAGATTTAATCACTTTGAAAGAAACGCCCACTTTATCCAGCAGTTTCTCGAGGTTATTGCCCCTCAAAATCACGCCGATAGATCCGGTGATGGTGCCAGGGTTAGACACAATGTGGTTTGCGCCGACGCCAATATAGACACCGCCCGAGGCCGAAATATTGCCATAGCTAGCAACGATTTTGACCTTTTCCTGAAGCTTTTTCAGCGCACTATAGATCTCTTGAGAATCGCCGACGGTACCCCCAGGGCTATCTATGCGCAGCAGCAAAGCTGGAAACTTCTTCTCTGCGACTTCTTCCAGGGCTTCTAATACGCGCTTCCGGGTTGCGCCTGCGATCGCCCCAGAAATCTCAATTCGAGCCACCTGTTTACGATAGCGAGGCTTAAAAGGCCAAATCATAAAAAAATTGCTTTACATTACTTTAAAGTAAGTATACGGCTTGCCCTACCCGCGCCGATACCACCTTCCCCTATGGATCTTCCTCCCTCCCCCCAATCGGATACTCACCCATCTGATACTTCTCCATCTAATACTCACAGTGCGCCTCGTATCCCGCTGCCGCTGCCGTTGCCTAAGCTAGCGTCTAACCCGCTGGTGCTGATATCTCCATTCTTTCTTTGGGGCACCGCTATGGTTGCCATGAAAGGTGTCATGGCTGAAACCACACCCCTTTTTCTCGCCAGCGTCAGGCTGGTGCCAGCGGGCATGCTGGTCATTTTGGTGTCTGTGTTGTTAGGTCGCCAGCAGCCTAAAGGATGGCGGGCTTGGTTATGGATTGCTCTATTTGCTTTGGTAGACGGCACGTTGTTTCAAGGCTTTTTAGCCAAGGGTTTAGAGCGTACCGGGGCAGGTCTTGGTTCAGTGATGATAGATTCTCAGCCGCTTGCGGTTGCGGTTATGGCACGGTTTCTCTTTCAAGAATGGATCGGGCCGCTTGGGTGGTTGGGCCTTTTAATTGGCCTGATGGGTATCAGCTTGATTGGCTTTCCAGATGACTGGGTGATTGGATTTTTTCAAGGGCAGAATCCGATTCTCGTTTTTGAGCAAGAAGTGTGGTCAGCCCTTTTTCAGCAGGGTGAATGGTTGATGCTAATGGCTGCACTCTCTATGGCTGTTGGCACTATTTTGATTCGCTATGTTGTTCGCTGGGCCGATCCGGTTGCGGCAACGGGATGGCATATGGTGTTAGGTGGCATGCCCCTGATGGTGCTCTCCATTGCTGAGGCTTTCGATGTTTCGGGAGATGTGGCATTGGGCAGTTCGGCTTTTAGTGCCTCCGTTTTGCCCTGGCAAGGCATTTCGCTCCCAGGCTTACTAGAAATTAGCTACGCCACGGTTTTTGGAAGTGCGATCGCCTACGGCGTATTTTTCTACATTGCGGCTCAAGGTAATTTGACGAGCCTGAGTGCGCTTACCTTCCTGACCCCTGTGTTTGCGCTTCTTTTCAGCACGCTCCTACTATCTGAGAGCTTGAGTATGTTGCAGTGGGTGGGTGTGATGCTGACACTGGTCAGTATCTATCTCATCAACCAAAGACTGGCCATAGCCAGTTGGCTGTCCCGGCAGCTATCTTCCAACGGCCTTTTTCAGACTATCATTGCCCAACCTTCTGTATCACCGGCGCTAGGTTCAGACTTTGTAGGTTCAGATTCTGCAGGTTCAGACTCTACAGGTTCAGACTCTGCGGATTTATCCAGCCCTGCACAACCTGCTGCTTCAACAGATGTGATGGCAGATGCGGCAGACGAAGTGTCTACCTAGAGTATTTAAGGCAGAAAATCTAATCTAAAGCGTTTAAGACAAAGCGTTTAAGACAAAGCGTTTAAGACTGAAAGCTTTTGAGATTGCGGGATGTGATAGCTGACCCAAGAACGTATGGCTGCTGTAGGTGTCGTTCCCTCTGTGGGTAGGCCTCCGGGAACCACCATAGACCTTGTGTATATGTAAGCCTAGTAGATCGTCACAATATCTACATGCAATCTACACATACGCTATCTAAATTTGCATTGACCTAGGCTGTGTATGGATAACCTGACACTTTTAAGGCTCGTTTATTCAGACTCATGGACAGAAAATTTGCGATCAAGGCGTTTTCAGGCTCAAGATTTTTATTTTCCTCTACAGAAAGGCCGTTTAAGCGGGCACTCTGGATGTGATGAGCCTAGTCACAAGGGCATGCATCTACTTAATTGGGCACATTTTGACTTCAATCCAAGTGCACTTCTCTTTAGAAGATTAGGTCTAAAAAGCATAGGTCTAAAGGCGATTTAGGTCTAATCGCTCGCATCAAAAAGTGTAGGCGTTGCTGAATAGCAGTGCGCAGAAATATCAAAGGCTGTAGAGGTGAGTATATGTTCTCAATCAGCAGCGCCTTCTGGAATCATTTCTAGCTTCAAGACATCCCCCATTCGAGTCGATAGAACTTCAAAAGATAGATAGGTAATAGTAATGATTCGGCGTTCTACTCTAGTACTTCTAACTTGCGCGTCTACTTTGGGGATCCCAGTAGGTGTAACACTAAGTACAGTTGAGAGCGCTGCGGCTACGGATACGTTGTTCCTCATCGCTCAGGTGCCTAGTGATCCGTCTGGCGTTATGTCTGGAGGACTAGATCCTGGAGACTTAGATATTAACTCTCGTGGAGAGGCCGTCAAAGCGCTTCAGATCCGGTTGCAGGCGGGTGACTACTACGGCGGGCCTATTGATGGCATTTATGGCTTAGCGACTGAGCGAGCAGTGAGAACCTTTCAAGCCGACGCTGGGCTGGATAAAACGGGTAGCCTCAACGATGAGACATGGCAGCAGCTTCAGCTCGCGACCGAGGCGCTGATGGGGGATTCTTTTCTAGCGGCAGATGCCGCTGATGGTGATACGGTTGCACAATTGGTAGACTCGGAAAGTGCCTCGACGTCAGCTGTGCCAGCTAGCAGTGAACAGCCGACTGCCAGTGAACAGCCGACTGCCAGTGAACAGCCGACTGCCAGTGAACCGGCTAGCTCTGAACCGGTTAGTTCTGAACCGGTTAGTTCTGAACCGGCTACCGCTGTTACCTCAGAGGGAGAAGGTCGGCTTAGCAGAATGTTTGGCCTTGGCTTAGGTGTTGCGGCTGTGCTGGCTAGCTTCGGTATCGGCTTTTTTCTGGCTAATAAAGGTAAGCTCAGCGCTGACGAAGAGGATGACTGGCCTGAGATTGAACCGAGCCCGAACCAGCAAGACAATATGCTCGATACGGCGGTAGTTCAAGCACCGTCTGTACAAGATAGCGTGGCGGTCTCGTCAGAATTCCCTCTCCACGCGCCGGCGTCTGGCGATAGTGCCGTGTCGCCGCTGACAGCCTCAACCAATAATGGTCAGACGACTAATGGTCAGGCGACTAATGGTCAGGTGATAGGGAGTCAAGCGATAGGACAGATGGGTAGCACTTCACCGCTTACTCAAGTAGATATCGTTGATGGGTTGATTGGAGATTTGAGAAATCCAGACCCAGCTCGCCGTCGTAAGGCCATTTGGGAGTTGGGCCAAAGGGGCAATTCCGTTGCGATGAAGCCGTTGGTCGATGCAATGGTCGATGCTGATTCTAAGGAGAAAAGCCTAGTTTTAGCTGCGCTTTCAGAGATTGGTATTCGGTCACTGAAACCGATGAGTAAAGCATTGGCGATCGCCCTTCAAGACAACAACCCCGAAGTTCGTAAAAACGCCATACGCGATCTCACCCGCGTCTATGATCTCGTTGTTCAAATTAGCCACATGCTTGGCCACGCTGCGGAGGATGAAGATCCTGAAGTTCGTCAAACCGCATCCTGGGCGCTAGAGCAGCTGAGTCGTATGCGTCGTAGTCAAGATATTGATGCCAATATTCGTTCTTTCGCCGGTGGTAATGCTGCTGCGCCGATAGACTTGCTCTCTAGCGAAGCTTCCCTACGTCGCTCTTCGCAGTAAGCTTTCACAGTAATAAAGCTTACTGCGAAGAGCGAATGACGACGTTACGCTTGTTGCTACTATCTACCCCTGTAGGACCCTTAGGCTCTGGGCTAGGTGGTGGCGTAGAATTTACGCTCACCCATCTGGCGAAGGTATTAGCAGCGCGAGGTCATCGCATCACAGTGGCTGCCCCAGCGGGCTCAGTGCTACCGTTTGCCCACCAAAATATAGCCCTTGTTCAAATTCCTGGTGGTTGGCAAACGACTGCTCAACATCAAGGCCGCTCCGCCTCGGTGAGGGTGGCGGCGGTTCTCGCTAATCTCTGGAGATATGGACAGCAAGTGCAAGCAGATTATGATCTGCTGGTGAATTTTGCCTACGATTGGCTACCGTTTTATCTCACGCCTTTTTTGACAACACCAGTCGCCCATTTCGTCAGTATGGGTTCGCTTTCAGATGTGATGGATGAGGCGGTTGCTGCTGTTTCAGCGCAGCGGCCGGGGGGCTTAGGATCCTACACACAGGCGCAGGCTGAGACCTTTAAAGAGGTTTTGCCTGAGGCCTGGACGATTCTTGGCTGTGGGTTAGATTTATCTCAATATTCATGCTGTGAGAATCCTGATGATTTTCTGGCGTGGGTTGGTCGCATTGCACCCGAAAAAGGTCTCGAAGATGCTGTCTCTGCAGTCGCTTGTACTCAAAGAAAACTAAAAATTTTTGGCAAGATAGAAGATGTAGCTTATTGGCAAACTATTCAGCAACAGATAGAGCGGGTTAAGGCTGATGTCGAATATTGCGGGTTTTTCTCGAATACTGATTTGCCAAAGCATTTGCGCAGTGCCCGCGCAATGCTCATGACGCCTAAGTGGATAGAAGCTTTCGGTATCGTGGCGATTGAATCATTAGCCTGTGGTGTCCCGGTGATTGCTTATGCTCGGGGTGGCCTTGCAGAGATTGTGGGAGATGGAAAAAACGGGTGGTTAGTGGCGCCAGATAGCATAGATGGGCTGTGTCAGGCGATCGCGCGCATTCCTGAAATTAGTCGACGGCGCTGTAGAGAGCAAGCAGAGCTGAACTATTCTTTATCTGCTTGGGGCGATCGCTGGGAGCAATGGTTTTATCAGCTTCTTTCCAGTACTATTGCATCTGTCGAGTCAGTGAGAACATGAGTCATCGCTAGAATCCTTTAGCTACAACGGCTAACTCGACTAGCAATCAACGTAGGCGTTAGCTTTCTCGCAGCGATGCATCTGTTGATTGCCAATATAAGTGATTGCCAATATAAGCAGCTCATTCGTTTTCTACGTTATCCATTTAAGGATAAAGCCACAAATCAATGATTGCGCTAACGCCTCAAGAAATTGCTCAGCTCAAAGCCCGCCTTGGCGACTATCCAAAGGCATTAGAGGCATTGCAAGAGATAGAAGACTGTGATGGTGATGTAGAAGATGCGGCGATTTCTTTGGCTTTGCGTTCTGATCAAGAACCTGACTCAAATGAGCAGTGGTTAGCGAGTTTCAGTAAAAGATATCGGCATATTGCTTGCCAGGGCCAGTTTCGTCAGTCGATAGAAGCTGGTCAGCTGAGTCCGCTCATTAACCACTTGAGTCAGAATACCGATTGCCCTGAACTGATTGCTTTGCCCGTTGCAGTGTATGTCTTAAAGTCTGGAATAGACACGTTTTGCTACAGCTTTGATAACAGTCGGGTAAGAGACTGAGCCGTAGGTGAGCTGTCGGCGAGTCGGTTTTAATGCTCTGCTTGAATAGCTTAATTTAACGGTCCATAGCATTGGTTAGGCTACAGCATCTGTCAGGTAGGTTGGCTATCCTAACTGCCTAAGCTTGCTAGCTGCCAAAAGTCACGATTCACTTCACGCCACAAAGCGCGATTACTGGGATCAGTGCGCAGCGCTTTTTTGAGATAGATACGTGCTTTGTGAGGCTGCTTTTTGTAGATGAGCTGCCTGCCCCAACGCTGATAGACAATAGCTTGCCACTGCACAATTTCAGCGTCTTGAGGCATGCGATGCACTAACCCTTCTATGAGGGCGATTGCCCTAGGAAACTTTTGCTGTTTCAGTAAGCCCTTTAACTGCTGATAAGTGTCTTGTTTAAGACGTGCTTCTTGGCTTAATGGGGCAATGTCTTTTGTCTCAGTCGATATGCTATCGATTGAGCTGGCTGACGCAGCATTGTCTCTAAATGCGTCGAAGCCCAACTTCTCAAGGTTTTGTCGAATAGTTTGCAAACGCTCGTCTAAGTCTGCTTGAGCGCTGTCTACCGGATTGCCGTCTGCCCGATCGCTGTTTCTTTGATCACTGCCGCTGTCATCATGGCTGACAGCGACTCGATTAGAGCCCTGATTCTCATCAGGGGAAACCGCCGATCTTGCTGGAACTGTTTTTGCTTGAGATTTTCCAGAAGATTGTAAGGATGTTTCTTTGCGCTTACGCTCGCTGAGCTGAATTGATGCAGATAAAATAGTGTAGGCATCGTTGATTTTGATGAACCGCTCGACGGCTGCCTCATCAGGATTAATGTCAGGGTGGTATTGTCGCACCAGCGTTCGGTACGCAGTTTTCACCTCTTGTGAGGACGCTCCTCTGCGCAGTCCCAACGTTCGGTAGTGTCGAGCTAGGTTCACAGGCAATTCCTGAAAGTAGGCGCGTCTAGAATAGGCGCGTTAAGCAGGCAGACGCTCTTCAATTACACGGTCAATTAGACCATATTCTTTCGCTTCTTCTGCCGACATAAAGAAATCGCGATCGCTATCTTTCTCAATTTTTTTGATATCTTGCCCTGAATGCATGGCCATTAACTCATTTAGATCTTGGCGCACCTTCACAATTCGAGTTGCTTCGATTTCAATATCGGTGGCTTGCGATCTGCCTACCCCACCCGAAGGCTGGTGAATCATAATTCGTGAATGAGGCAGTGCCAGTCGCTTACCCTTTGAGCCAGCGTTCAGCAAAAATGCGCCCATACTGGCCGCGAGCCCGACGCAAATTGTCACGACTTCAGACTTGATGTACTGCATGGTGTCATAAATCGCCATGCCCGCAGTGACGGAGCCACCCGGCGAGTTGATGTAGAGATAGATAGGCTTGGTGTTGTCCTCAGAATCGAGATACAGCATATACGCCACAATTGCGTTGGCGATACCGTCATCGACTTCTTCAGTGAGAAAGATAATGCGCTCACGAAACAGACGCTCGTAAATGCCGATCCACTGTTCGTAAGTACTACCTGGAAGGCGATAGGGGACGCTAGGAGTTCCAATAGGCATAATGTTCGCTCAGTTTTCGTGTGTGGGTTTTCGTGTGTGGGTTTTCGTGCATTAATTTCGTTGCGAGCAGGCTGTTTTGCGTCTTGCCCGCTGACAGTCAGGCCTGTGCCAGCGCTGGATTCTCCACCACCCGATCAATCAAGCCATAGTCCTTGGCCTCTTCCGGCGTGAGATAAAACATCCGCTCCATGTCTTTGGCAATTTTCTCTTGGCTTTGCCCAGTGTTGTTCGCCAAAATCTGCTGAATCAGCTTGCGCTTCTCTAGCACTTGTTCAGCCTCCAGCTCAATATCTGTGGCTTGCCCGCGAGTCAGCGTTTGCGGGTGGGTTAGCGCCAAACTGGTGTGGGGTAACGCGGCCCGTTTCCCCTTCGTACCCGCCGACAGCAGCACTGCCGCCATGCCGTAAGCCGTCCCTAAGCAAACGGTGACAATCTCCGACTTGATGTAAGCCAACGTGTCATACACAGCCAGCCCGGCGCGAATCGACACCATCCCTGCCGACGCATCCGCGCGGCCCATCATGACCGGATCGCCCACCGAATTTATGTAGAGATAAATTGGCTTATTGTTATCTTCTGAGTCTAGATAAAGCAGTGACGAGACGATTGAATTCGCGACGCCATCTGTTAGCGGTTGGTTGATGAATAAAATGCGCTCTTGACTCATGCGAGTGTAAACGCTTACCCACTGCCACGACTGACTGCCTGGAATGTTGTAAGGGACACGGAGGATTCCATCAACAGACATAGCTACACAACCCCTGCTGGAATCTGAGTCGGCAGTTCTTTAGTACTGCTTAACACGCGATCAATTAAGCCATATTCCTTAGCTTCTTCCGGCGTTAGATAAAACATGCGGTCGGTGTCTTTGTCCAATTTTTCCTTGGCTTGTCCGGTATTACTAGACAAAATGTCTAAGAAGGAGGCTTTGTTTGCCAGCACTTCTTCGGCCCGGATTTGAATGTCTGTTGCTTGGCCTCTGGCACCAGAACGAGCCTGATTTAGCACAATCGTGGCATGGGGCAAACTTGCGCGCGAGCCCTTTGCACCAGATGACAAAATCATTGCCGCTGTGCCCATTGCCTGTCCCAGGCAGATGGTATGGACGGGCGGCTTAATGTATTTGAGCGTGTCACAGATTGCAAAGGCTTCGGTTTCAAAGCCCACAGAATCGCCTGTGTACCAGGAAGTGCCTGTGGAGTTGATATAGAAAAAGATAGGCTTATCGGGATCGTCGAATTCTAAATAGAGAAGCTGCGCAATAATCAGTTTGGTTACATCGACACCCATTTGACGCTTGAAGTCATCAGAAGATACGAGCGGTGTCCCGAGATATACGATGCGCTCTTTGAGTAGTAGAGAGGGCAAATCTGGTGGTGGTGTCTTGTAGGCCATTGCGCCGCCACCGTAGGGAGCCTGCATAGCCTTGATGGGAGAACTCATAAGGGATCGATTCTGAGCGTCAATTAATATGTTTTCCATAGTAGCTCGCAAGCGAACCCCGTGCGGCCAGCTAGGGTTTCGGCTGAGTGGCGGATTACCCAACCCTTCAGAAAATCCTTCAGAAATTAGATGTCTGCAAACTGATGTCTACTTCAAGGATGAATGTCTATAGAGATGAATGCATATTTGTTGATTTGGGCAATCATGGTTAAGAGCTGTTTGTTGTAGACGCTCATGTGTTAGGAGCGCGATCGCATATGAATGTTGGTTTAACTTGGGCACTCAACGATGCCCACATTTCCACCCACCAAGACTCTACCCAGCGCCAACTATCGGTCTCACTGACTGCAAGCGGCGAAGGCAGCCAAGCACCTTTGAACATTTGCTTTGTCCTAGATGTTAGTGGCTCTATGGGCGGAAGACCATTGCAGACGGTGAAGCAAGCAGCGCTAAAGCTGGTGGATAGACTAACAGAGCGCGATCGCATCTCTATTGTCACTTTCGATCACAAAGCCAAGGTTCTGATTGCCAATCAGCCCGCTACGGATTTATCTGCCATCAAAGCCACAATCAGTGGTCTTAAATCCGGCGGCGGCACCTGCATAGATGACGGCCTTAAGCTGGGTATTAGTCAGCTGGCAGATGGCAAAGATGACCGCGTTTCTCAGCTTTTGCTGCTGACTGATGGCGAAAATGAACATGGTGACAACGACCGAGCGATGAAGCTTGCAGACGTTGCCGTTGGCTATAACCTAACGGTGAGTACCTTGGGCTTTGGCAATCATTGGAATCAGGACGTGCTGGAGCAAATTGCCGATGCTGGTGGTGGTTCTTTGAACTACATTGAGCATGCTGAGGAGGCGATCACCATTTTCAGTCGACTGTTCACTCGCATTCAATCAGTTGGCCTCACCAATGCCTACCTCAATTTAGAACTCACAGGTGGTACTCGCCTCGCGGATCTTAAGCCTGTGGCTCAAGTTGCGCCAGAAACCGTTGAACTCCCTGCCGTTCAAGAAGGGAATGATGCCATCATCCGCATCGGCGATTTGATGAAAGGCGAGCCGCGCGTTGTGCTCATGAATCTATACGTGCCTCAGCTCGTAGCCAGTACCGCCACTATTGCCAAAGTTTACGTAACGTACGACGATCCAGCCGCAGGGTTGACCGCACAAACCACAGCTGTGGTTGATATCAATATTGAAGCGCAGGATTCGTATGTACCGGCTGTTGATGCTGGAGTACAGAAAAATATTTTGGCACTGGCGAAGTACCGGCAGACGCAGATTGCAGAGGATAAGTTGAAGGCGGGCGATCGCCAAGGTGCAGTCACGATGCTGCAATCTGCTGCAAATACAGCGATTCAAATGGGCGATACCAACGCAGCGACGGTACTGCAAGAGAATGCGACGGTTTTGCAGGCTGGAAAGGCGTTATCAGAAAGCGATCGCAAGAAAACCCGTATCGTCTCTAAAACCCAGCTTCAGTAACCTGCTCAAGCATTTCCCAGTAGCAGCTCATACAAAATGCTTAATCTTCATCGGCTAGACCATCTAGTTCTAACCGTTTCCAATATCGAGCGAACCTGCGATTTCTACAACAGCGTTTTGGGTTGCGAAGTTATCCGATTCAAAACGGCTGATAGCAAAGAGCGAGTGGCTTTGCGCATCGGCAACAGCCCACAGAAAATCAATCTTCACCCTGCTGAAAACTCCTTTCAACCTGCCGCGCAGCTACCGACCCCTGGCTCTGCCGATCTTTGTTTCATCACGCTCACCCCACTAGAAGCCGTGATTCAACACCTTCAATCTTTACAAATTCCTATCATCGAAGGCCCTGTACAGCGCACAGGCACGTTAGGCCCTATCCTATCGGTATATATTCGTGACCCCGACGGCAATCTAATCGAGGTAGCCAATGCAGATAGAGATTCAGCCGTTCACCGTCCATAAACGCGTCCCGCTCACCATTAGTCGAGGAACCCACTCAGGATCTACGAACTTATGGCTGCGCATTCGATCAGAGGGGATTGAAGGATGGGGCGAAGGCACCCCTTTTTCGATTGGAGATAAACGACAGACGACTGAGCAGATTGAGCGTGACCTAACGGCTGTAGCGGATGCGCTGAAAGGCTACCATCCGCTACAGCGTCAGGCTGTGGATGCTTTAATGTTCGAGGCAAATATTTGCTCTGCGGCGCGAGCGGCGGTAGATGTGGCGATGCATGACTGGTTTGGAAAGTCTGTGAATCTGCCGCTTTGGCAGCTGTGGGGATTGGCGTGCGATCACATCACTCCCACAGCTGTTACTGTTGGCATTAGTTCTCCTGCAGATGCTGCTGTTCGTCTGCAGAAATGGTGCGCACAGCAGTCAGTCGCTTCTGTCAAAATTAAGCTTGGCAGTCCAGAAGGCATAGAAGCTGACCAAGCTATGTTTGAAGCGACCTTGGCTGAAGTGCCCGAAGGTGCAAAGGTCAGCATTGATGCAAACGGTGGATGGCACTTGCAAAACGCCTTAAAAATGGCGCACTGGTTAAAGGCGAGAGGTGTGATTTATCTTGAACAACCTTTAGCCGTTGCCGACGATGAACAGCTCCCTGAACTCTACGAAAAGTCCCCGCTTCCTATTTTCATCGATGAAAGCTGTTTTACCGTCTCAGACATTCCTCGACTGGCCCATTGCGTTCATGGCATCAACATCAAGCTGATGAAATGCGGCGGACTCTCTGAGGCTCAGCGCATGATTCATACGGCGCGAGCCTGTAACCTGCAAGTGATGTTTGGCTGCTACTCAGATAGCGCTATTTCCAACACAGCGTTGTCTCATCTATCCCCCCTAGCCGATCACCTCGATCTAGACAGTCATTTCAATCTCAAGGATGATCCATTTATTGGCTCACAGCTTCACAACGGTGCGCTCATTCCAAATCCAACGCCCGGACTAGGGCTTACTCGCCATGCTCAAACCTGAAGATCGCATCGCCATATTTATGCACGATGGCCTTAAAGGTGCCAAAGGCAAAACAGGAATTTCTCTGCTCCGCTACAGTCAAAATCCTATCGTCGCTGTTATTGATGAGACGACAACGGGGGAGTCTGTGCAAGCGCTTACGGGTGTAGATCGCGATGTGCCTATCGTCCGCACAGTTGAAGAAGCGCTGCCGCTTGCCCCTACTGTGCTCGCCATCGGATTAGCGCCATCGGGTGGGAGGCTGCCTGCCCCTCAATATGCAGAAGTGAAGCGGGCTGTGCAAGCTGGTCTATCCGTGATGAACGGCTTGCATACCTTAATGAATGACGATCCGGAAGTGGCCGAAAATATTCAACCCGGACGGTGGGTATGGGACATGCGAAAAGAGCCATCGGGATTGATCGTCGGGAGTGGGCGAGCAAGATTATTGGCGTGCGATCGCGTGCTGACTGTCGGCACCGATATGGCTGTCGGCAAAATGTCCACCAGCATAGAACTGAACCGAGCTGCCAAGGCTAAAGGCTTGCGCTCCAAACTCATCGCCACTGGTCAAACCGGACTCATGATAGGCGAAGCTGGCATTCCCCTAGATGCTATTCGCGTAGATTATGCGTCTGGCGCAGTTGAGCAGTGCCTCCTTAAACACGGCCCAAGTCACGACATCCTTTTTGTCGAAGGCCAAGGCTCGCTGCTGAATCCGGCCTCAACGGCGACCTTGCCGCTTATTCGTGGTACTCAGCCTAATCATTTAATTTTGGTTCACAAATCAAACCTGACCCAAATCCAGCATTTTCCAGAGTTTAAGATTCCGCCAATTACTGAAGTTGTAAAGCTGTACGAGGCTGTTGTCTCAGCAGGGGGTACTTTTGCACCTGCGAAGGTTGCGGGTATTGCTTTGAACACATTTGGGCTCAGCGATAAGGGCGCGATGGAGGCGATCGCCTCCATCGCAGATAAAACCGGTCTTCCTTGTGCAGATGTTGTCCGTTTTGGGGGTGAATTCCTGCTAAGCTACATCCGCGCCGATACTCAGACAAAAAGTGCATAGGGAATTGATTGTTCCCCATGCACTTTCGCTTAAAAATAGTCAAAAGGCTTAGGCGCTTATCTTGGTTTCTTTAATCGATAAGTAATGCGGCCTTTAGTTAGGTCGTAGGGGGTGAGTTCTACTTTCACACGATCACCTGGAAGAATTTTGATATAGTTCCGGCGAATCTTGCCCGAGATATGAGCGAGCACGTTAAACCCGTTGTCAAGGTCAACTCGAAACATCGCATTCGGAAGCGACTCGGTAATCGTTCCCTCCATTTCAATCAAATCTTGCTTAGACAAATTCTTCGTTCCTCTTTTGCGCAGATAAATATACTGCTACCTTATATTGCTAACTCAAGAGTAGCAACATAAGGTAGCAGAGAAACCGGAAAACAGAACAACTAAAGTTCGGATTTCCGGTTTTTGTGATGAAAATTAAAGCTAGCTAACAGCTCTGGATGATTTCTTTTAGATCAGCGGTGACTTCATCCATTGTCTGGGCACCGTCCACTGACTTCAATAGCGCTTGGCCTTTGTAGAACTCAACCAGTGGTTCCGTTTGCTGTCGATATACCACCAGACGATTTCGGATAACATCTTCTTTATCATCAGCCCGACCACGTGCGAGCATTCGCTCCACTAGAACATCGTCTGGTACTTCCATATTGATGACTGAATCACAAGACTGACCAATATCCTCCAGCAGGCGGGATAAAAACTCGGCCTGCTCAACATTTCGAGGAAAGCCATCTAATAACCAGCCGTTGTCTGTATCCTTCTGCGCTAAGCGCTCGCGAATCAGGTCTAAAATTAAGTCATCGGGTACTAGTTCACCCGCGCTCATATAGCTTTCCGCCTTTTGACCTAACTCAGATTTTGCTTTAACAGCTGACCGTAAAATATCTCCTGTAGAGATATGGGGAACTTCACAGCTCTCAGATAGCTTTAGGGCTTGTGTCCCCTTGCCAGCACCCGGTGGCCCTAAAAAGATTAGTCTTGTCATTAGCTTTTCACCATTCCTTCGTATCGCTGTGAAATCACGTAAGTCTGAATTTGTTTAGCTGTGTCAATTGCTACACCTACCAAAATCAGCAGCGAAGTCGCACCGAAACCTTGAAATGTCGAAACCCGGGTGGCACTTTCCACCAAACTTGGCACGACAGCGACTAGCCCCAAAAAGACCGCACCTAGGAAAGTTAATCTATTTAACACCTTGGAGATGTAAGCCGTTGTTGCCCGCCCTGGACGAATGCCTGGAATACTCGCGCCCATTTTCTTCAAATTACGAGACATGTCCTCAGGGTTTACGACTAGCGATGCGTAGAAGTAGCTAAAGAAAATAATCATTACCAAGTAGGTCAAGATGTACAGCGGTGAAGTGGCTGTAAAGTTCTGACCCATGAAGTTGGCAAAGGCTGGATTCTGAATTAAATCCACTAGCGTCAGTGGAATAATCAACATAGAGGAAGCGAAAATAATTGGCATTACGCCGCCTTGGTTAAGACGCAAAGGCAAATAGTTACTCTTCTCTAAATAAAGCTTTCGACCGACCTGACGACGAGCCGACACAATAGGAATGCGGCGGGTGCCTTCTTGAACAAAGACAATCCCAATAATGGTTGCGATGAAAACCAAAAATAGGATAACGATGCCGCCAATAGAAGAGCTGTCTGTTTGGGCCAAGTCCACTGTCTGACCCAACACACGCGGTAAAGACGACACAATGTTCAAGAAAATCAGCAGCGATGCGCCGTTGCCCAAGCCACGCTCTGTAATTAGCTCGCCTACCCACATCACAAACATAGAGCCAGCTGTCAGGGCCAATACCGTTTCGACGACAAAGGGCACGCCAAAATCATAGGCAAAGTCTCTTAGCAAGAAGCTAGAGAGCATCGTGCTTTGCAAGATTGCCCAGCCGAATGCCACATAGCGAGTCACCTGAGAGATTTTACGTCGCCCCGCTTCGCCTTCGTTTTTCTGCAAATCTTCCAGTGCTGGAATGGCTGCTGTTAGCAGCTGCATGATGATAGAAGCATTAATGAATGGCAAAATGCCTAATGCGAAGATGCCAACTAGTGATAAGCCACCACCGCCGATGATATCTAGAAAGCCAAGTACGCCGCCCGCGCCGCCTTGAGCAACAAACTGGGAAAACGCTGCTCTATCAATACCTGGCACAGGAATGTAAATTCCTAACCTCACCAGAATCAACAAGCCTACTGTTACCAACAAACGACTTCGCAATCCGGCAGCTTGGGCCATTTGCAGAAACGTTTCTTGAGCACTGGGCGATTTGCCTTGACTCACAACCATAGTTTCAAAACCTAGTCTTAAGAAATCTCTATCTCTTCAATAATAAAGGGAGTAGGGAGACCTGCGGTACTCTCTACTCCCCCTTCTTCATCTTCACTCGAAATTAGCGGCTAGACTAAACAATCTCGCAGCTACCGCCTGCCGCTTCAATCTTTTCTTTCGCAGACTTCGTAAATGCTGATGCCTTAACGGTTAGCGCCTTTGAAATCTCTCCGTCACCTAGCACCTTCAACGGCCCATCATTAGAAGTGATGATTCCAGCTTCCAGCAAAGATTCCATGCTAACTTCGCTACCCGAGAAGCCTGCCAAATCCTTCACATTAACCACGGTGTAAACGTTCTGGTTCACAATCGTGAAATGCTTCAATTTAGGAATTCGGCGATATAGAGGCAGTTGACCTCCTTCAAATCCAGGGCGAGTGCCGCTACCAGAGCGAGACTTTTGACCACGCATACCAAAGCCACAGCTTGCGCCTTGACCTGCCGCAATGCCGCGACCTTTACGCTTCTTACGTCGTTTTGAACCCGCCTTGGGTTTTGCATCATCTAGTTTCATGGGTCTTTTGTCCGTCTTTCTCGTACGTAGGTGTTTTTAGGCGTAAAAGATTATGCGTATAGTTTCTCGACCGCAATGCCACGCTCTTCTGCAACATCGGCCAGTGTTCTGAGAGAGTCGAGCGCTGCTGTGGCTGCCCGAGCATTGTTGAGCTGGTTATCAGAGCCAAGTTGCTTAGCCAAGATATTGCGAATGCCTGCCAGCTCAAGCACAACGCGAACAGCACCACCTGCAATTACGCCGGTACCTGGAGCCGCTGGACGCATGAAGACGCGCGCACCACCCGCAACACCTGTGGAAGGATGGGGAATGGAATATGCTCGGTTCAAAGGCACTTCTACGAGATGCTTCTTGCCGTCAGCAACGCCCTTCTTGACAGCGCCGATAACGTCGCTTGCCTTACCCACGCCAACACCGACTTGGCCTTTCTCATTACCAATGACGACAACCGCACGAAAGCTGAGCTTTTTGCCCCCCTTAACGACCTTAGTCACACGGCGAATTTGAACGACGCGCTCTTGCCACTCGGAATCTTTCTCCCGATTCTTATTCTTTTTGTTACGACGGTCTCTATTATCTGCCATGTGTCCTAGCTGTATCAGCGAGTTGTGTGCTTGGATGTATACCTAAATTAGAACTGTAGACCTGCTTCACGGGCTGCGTCTGCAAGGGCAGCAACTCTACCGTGATATAGGTTTCCGCCTCTGTCGAAGACGACCTGGGAAATATCTTTCGCGATCGCCCTTTCAGCAATCATTTTACCAACTGACTTAGCCGCCTCAGTATTCGCGCCACTCTTCACACCAGCATCTTTGTCCAGCGTAGAGGCTGCTGCTAGCGTTTTGTGCTCAGTGTCATCAATCACCTGTGCATAAATATGCTGGTTAGATCGAAAGATAGCGAGTCTAGGACGCTCAGAGGTTCCTTTCACCCGACGGCGGACACGCGTGTGGCGGCGGCGGGTAGATTCTTTACGGGTTCTTTTCATCGTTCTTTAGTGCTTACCGATAGTCTGTAATCGACTTAACCTTATCTACTTACCTGCTTTACCAGCCTTGCGTCTGATTTGCTCGCCTGCGTAGCGAACGCCCTTGCCCTTATATGGCTCAGGGGGTCTAGCCGCCCGGATCCTGGCAGCAGTGTTACCCACCACTTCCTTATCGATGCCTGTTACCGTCAGGTTTGTGTTCTTCTCAACCGCGAACGTTATGCCCGGCGGCGGCTCGAACTCAACAGGGTGGCTATAGCCTAAGGCCAACACTAGCTTTTGACCCTGTAAAGAGGCTCTGTAACCAACGCCCTGGATCTCTAACTTCTTCTCGTAGCCGTTAGAAACGCCCTCAACCATATTGGCAATAAGCGTACGAGTAAGGCCGTAGCACTGACGCGCTACTCGAGAGTCATTCTTTTTGCTAACCACAATCTCATCGCCCTCTTGGACAAATGAAATGCTGTTGGGCAAATCTCTTGAAAGTTCGCCCTTGCTACCCTTTACCGTCACCTTTTGGCCATCAATAGTAACGGTGACCCCTTTGGGGACAGGTACAGGCTTTTTGCCAATTCTAGACACTGTGTTTCTCCTGTAGGTAAAGGTTTGTGGGCAATCTGGTGGATTGTGCGCTTAGTAGATGTAGCACAGTACTTCTCCACCAATGCCCTGACGACGTGCGTCACGATCAGTCATCACGCCGCTAGAGGTCGAAATAATTGCAATTCCAATGCCGCCCAGTACCCGAGGGAGTTCTTTGCGGTTGGAATAAACTCGCAGACCCGGCTTGCTGACGCGGGTCAAGTTGCGAATGATAGACTGCCGCTGCTTACCTTTGTACTTGAGTGCAATGGTAATTTTGCGGTTAATGCCTTCACCAGACTCTTCAGTGTCACCTACAAAGCCTTCTTCTTTGAGAACCTTTGCGATGCTGCGAGTCATTTTGGTGGATGGAATATCCACACTCTGGTGATGCGCAAGGGTAGCATTCCGAATGCGCGTCAGCATATCTGAAATCGTGTCGTTAGACGCCATAATCCTCTTGTTTGCTCTGGTTACCTTGCATTAGGGCCTCAGTTATCTCGGAAGGGCATTCCCAACCCTTTGAGGAGGGCGCGGCCTTCCTCATCGGTGTTCGCGGTGGTGACAATGGTGATGTCCATGCCGCGAGTTTGGTCAACGCTGTCGTAACTCACCTCTGGGAAAATGAGCTGCTCGCGCAAACCCAGGGTGTAGTTGCCACGCCCATCGAAACTGCGAGGGCTAACGCCTCTGAAGTCTCGGATGCGGGGCAGGGTTAAATTAATTAGGCGGTTCGTGAAGGCGTACATGCGATCAGATCGAAGCGTTACTTTAACGCCGACTGGCATACCTTCGCGAATCTTAAAGCCTGCGATCGCTTTCTTAGCTCTCGTGACCACCGGACGTTGTCCAGTGATGATTGCCAGTTCGCTGATGGATGATTCAAGCGCTTTGGCGTTGTTAGATGCTTCTCCTAAACCACGGTTAACCGTGACCTTAGAGATTTTGGGCACCTGGTGAGGGTTGGTATACCCAAACTCTTCCTTGAGCTTCGGTATAACCTTCTCCAGATATAGGGTTTTCAGTGAGTCGGCCATGATGTCCTTTTGAAATAAATTCCCTGGGCTTGGTCAGGGGGGTTAGCTATTAAGTCGATGAGCCTAGTCGATGATCTCGCCAGTTTTTTTCAACATGCGCACCTTACGACCATCTTCTGTAAAAGTGTGAGCCACACGACTAGCTACTTTCTGCTTAGTGGAGTAAAGCATCACATTGGAGCTGTGAATGGGAAACTCTTTAGTCAGAATTTGTCCCGACTCACCCTCTTGCTGAGGCTTTACGTGCTTCGTGCGCATGTTTACACCCTGCACAATCACCTGAGACTTCTTGGAGTTAGTGGCGACAACCTCGCCAATCGTGCCTTTGTCCTTTCCGGCGATGACTTGAACCGTATCACCTGTCTTTACGTGCATCTTCTGACGCACAGTTGATTTGCTCTTCTGCATCTACAGTACCTCCGGCGCGAGCGAAACAATTTTGGTAAAGCCTTTATCGCGCAATTCGCGAGCAACAGGGCCAAAGACGCGAGTGCCCCGAGGATTGCTGCCGTCAGCGGTAATAATTACGGCTGCATTGTCATCAAAGCGAATGCTCATGCCACTGCTGCGGCGAATGCCTTTGCGAGTGCGAACAACGACAGCTTTAACAACATCGGACTTTTTCACGCCCATGTTGGGAAGTGCGTCCTTGACGACAGCAACGATGACATCGCCTACACCTGCATACTGCTTGCGCCCACCGAGGACGCGGATACACATGAGCTTACGGGCGCCGCTGTTGTCGGCTACGTTGAGATAGGTTTCTTGCTGAATCACTGATTTATATCCTCTTGTCTCTGTGCCTTAAATGTCCGAAGAACTGAGGATATCTGCGACAACCCAACGCTTCGTTTTGCTCATTGGGCGAGTTTCGCTGATGCGAACACGGTCACCCTCTTTGCAACGGTTATCCTCGTCGTGGGCTTTATAGCGCTGAGTGCGCACCATAATCTTGTCGTACTTCTTGTGCTGGACACGGCTTTCAACCGCAACCACCACTGTCTTATCCATCTTGTTGCTGACCACTTGGCCAATTCTCTCTTTTGCTGCCATGGGTTGTTACGCCTCCTTAGTGGCCTCAGCCGTTACAGTTGCTGATGCATCAGCTTTGGCAGCAGTCTGCCGTTCTCTTTCAATAGTCATGAGCTGAGCAAGCTTGCGGCGCGTGTGCTTAAACTCATGAAAACCCGTTTCCATTTGGCGAGTTGCTTTCTTGAAACGAAGGTCGAACAGATCGCGCTTAACCTTAGCGATTTCTGCGGTCAAGTCTTCGTCGCTCAGCTCTCTAAAATCAGCCGCTTTAGACAGTGCCATCTATGCTTAACCCTCCTCACTATCTTTGACAACAAACTTGGTTTTGAACGGTAGCTTAAAGGCCGCTAGCCGCATGGCTTCGCGGGCAACCTCTTCAGGCACGCCTGCGATTTCAAAGACAATGCGACCGGGCTTAATGACGGCAACCCAAAATTCAGGATTACCTTTACCCGAACCCATTCTGGTTTCCGCCGCTCGCATCGTGACTGACTTATCAGGGAAGACGCGAATCCAAATTTTGCCACCCCGTTTGATGTAACGAGTCATGGCACGACGAGCCGCTTCAATCTGACGAGAAGTCATCCAGCAGCACTCAGTCGCTTGGAGACCAAATTGGCCAAAGTTGATCTCATTGCCGCGATGGGCCATGCCACGCATCCGACCGCGATGCTGCTTCCTAAATTTTGTTCTTCTTGGGCTTAACATGATGGGTCACACTTGATAGCGGTGGGACGATAGGGGTGGTTTGTAGAGTTGGGATGAGAAACCGCTTTCTACGAATCGTTGTTAGAGCGGTCGTCAAACTGCTGACGACGGCGAGGCTGGCGACGGCGAGGCTGAGCTTTAGTCTCCTCTGGCTGATTCTCTTGGCCAGGAATAACTTCACCTTTGAACACCCAGGTCTTCACACCCAAGATGCCGTAGGTGGTTTGGGCTGTACGGTAGGCATAGTCAATGTTTGCTCTGAGCGTATGTAATGGAACGCGACCTTCACGAGTCCACTCCGTTCGAGCGATTTCTGCACCGTTTAATCGGCCACTCACCTGAATCTTGATGCCTTCAACACCTGCTCTTTGAGCACGCTGAATAGCTTGACGAACCACACGACGGAACGAAACACGGCGCTCTAGCTGCTGAGTAATGTACTCACAGATAAGACCGGCATCGGCATCAACGCGAGCAACTTCAACAACGTTGATACGAATCTGACGGCTGTCGTCATTAATTTCCTTTTGGAGGCCAGCACGCAAAGATTCGATCCCTGCACCACCGCGACCAACGACTACACCCGGACGAGCTGTGCGCACTTCTAGATCAATTTGATCCGCTTTGCGCTCAATGTGTACGTCGGATATGCCTGCGTTCGCAAGATTTTTGTTGACGTACTCACGGATCTTATGATCCTCTTCGAGTAGCTCTGGATAACGGTTCTTGTCGGCATACCAGCGGGAGCGATGCTCCTGGGTGATGCCAAGACGAAGACCGGTTGGGTGTATCTTCTGTCCCACTGATGTGTACTCCTTAGAAAAATCGGGGAAACGGTTGGAAAGATTTGAGGGTTAGACTTCAGTGCCAGGGGCGACTGCGATCGCAATATGGCAAGTCGGTTTCTTAATCTGATAAGCACGACCTTGCGCACGCGGGCGGAAGCGCTTCAGCGTAGGACCTTGGTCAGCGTAAGCCTCACTGATATAGAGGCTGACTGGGTCAAGACCGTTGTTATGCTCGGCATTTGCAACGGCTGAACGAAGCACCTTAAGAATTGGCTCACACGCCTTATAAGGCATGAATTCGAGCATGATCAACGCTTCTCGGTAAGAGCGACCTCGAATCTGATCGAGTACGCGACGCACCTTAAGAGGAGACATGCGAACGAACTTAGCCGTCGCTTTTACTTGTGAATCTGAATCAATGTCAATCATGGCTTTACTTATCTCTTCTTAATTAGCGACGCTTATCGACGTGCCTTTTTGTCGCTCTTCGCGTGGCCTCGGAAGGTGCGAGTCGGCGCAAATTCACCTAGCTTGTGGCCGACCATTTGCTCGTTGATGAACACAGGCACATGCTGACGACCGTTATGAACCGCAACGGTGTGACCGATGAACTGAGGGATGATCGTAGAAGCGCGTGACCAAGTTTTGATTACTTGCTTCTCGTTCTTAGCGTTAAGCTTTTCAATTTTAGTGAGAAGGTGATCTGCCACGAATGGCCCCTTCTTTAGGGAACGAGACATCTGAGTTTCTAAATTAGGTGAACGGTTTAGATGAATTGAACAGTACAGAGAAAGAATGTATCCGCGTATGAGCTATGCGTTACGACCGCCGCGACCGCGCTTAGAAGAGCGACGCCGACGCCGCACAATCAATGAATCGCTGCCTTTCTTCTTTTTGCGAGTTTTGTAACCCAGTGCAGGTTTACCCCAGGGCGTGACCGGCCCGCTGCGACCAATTGGCGCACGGCCTTCACCACCACCATGTGGGTGATCGCAAGGGTTCATCACACTACCGCGAACCTCAGGGCGACGTCCGGACCAGCGCTTACGGCCGGCTTTACCCAGAGTCAGGTTGCGGTGCTCAACGTTGCCAACCTGGCCAATTGTGGCGTAGCACTCACGACGAACCATGCGAACCTCACTAGAAGGTAGCTTAAGCGTGACGTAACCACCTTCTTTAGCAACTAGCTGAGCGCCTGCGCCGGCTGCGCGAACCATCTGGCCGCCTTTGCCAGCCACTAGTTCGACATTGTGAACGGTCGTACCTAGCGGAATTCGGTGAAGCGGCAGTGCGTTGCCGACCTCAAAGGGGGCATCTTCGCTGGCAATGATAGTCGTACCGACTTCTAACCCAACGGGATGAAGGATGTAGCGTTTCTCACCATCTTCGTAGTTCACCAATGCAATGCGGGCGTTGCGGTTGGGATCGTATTCAACCGTAGCCACTTTCGCAGGGATGTTTCGTTTGTCACGCTTGAAGTCAATTTGGCGATAGAGGCGCTTGTGACCCCCACCACGGTGGCGGCAGGTAATCACACCCCGATTGTTCCGGCCTTTGGGGCGGTGAACAGAATACGTGAGTGATTTTTCTGGCTTATCCGTGGTGATTGTCGCAAAGTCGGAGACAGTGCGCTCTCGGGAGCCGGGGGTTAGAGGTCTGTAGGAGCGAATGCCCATGACTGATACTTCGTCGCGTTGGTTACTGCTTTAATCGGAAAAAGAGAAAGGTCTCTAAATGATGATGAGGCTTATACGTCTGGGAAGAGTGTGATGGAATCGCCTTCGGCCAACGTAACGGTGGCTCGTTTGTAGGCGGCGCGGTGTCCGATGAACTGGCCAACGCGACGACGCTTACGCGGTGGGTTTTGAGTGCTAATGCCCGTAACCTTTACCTCAAACAGCGCTTCGATGGCTGACTTGATTTGAGGCTTGGTTGCTTTGGGGGCGACCTCAAAGGTGTACTGGTTATTTTCGAGTGCGATTGTCGCTTTCTCTGTGATAAGCGGCTTACGAATGATATCGGGCAGCTCTCTGTCGTCGTAGCGTTTACTCACCGTATACCTCCTTGATTTTGTCGAGGGCGGATGCCGTTACCACGATGGCTTCGGCGTGAAGAATGTCGTATGTGTTGAGGCTCGTTGCCGTGATGAACTTAATATTCGGTACGTTGCGAACTGAGCGATTTAGCGTATCGCCTTTTTCTACGGCGATGAGTAAAATCTTGCTGCTGGTGTCCACACCCCAGCGCTCAAAGGCAGCCAACATATCCTTCGTCTTTGGCTGGGTGAGTTCGCTGTCGAAGTCTTGAACCACAATCATGCTGTCAGCGCAGCCTTGAAATGCGGTGCGAAGCGCTAGGCGGCGCTCCTTTCTGTTCATCTTTGTGGTGTAGTCACGAGGTTTGGGGCCAAAGATAACACCGCCACCTTTGAACAGGGGAGAGCGCGTGGAACCTGCGCGAGCGCGGCCCGTGCCTTTTTGTCTCCAGGGCTTACGGCCACCGCCGCGAACTTCAGAGCGGGTTTTGCTAGATGCGGTGCCCTGACGACCGTTGTTGATCTGTCTGACAAGCGCTCTATGCACAACGTGAGAAGCACTTTCTTCACTGGCAACTTTGAGGTCTACGGTAGCCGTGCCTGCATCAGCGCCTTTCCAATCTTTAATTACACAATCAACCATGACTACTGACCAACGATATTTGCAGGGGAGATGCTCAGCACGCTACCCGCTTTGCCGGGGACGCCGCCTTTCACAAGCAGCAAGTTGCGCTCTGCATCGACTCGAACAACGCTCAGCTTGCGCACGGTAACTTTCTCATTACCCATTTGACCGGCCATCTTCTTCCCGGGATAAACGCGACCTGGCGTTGTGCCAGGGCCGATTGAGCCAGGCGCACGGTGGTTTTTAGAACCGTGAGACATGGGGCCTCGGCGGAAGTTGTTACGCTTTTGGTTGCCCGCAAAACCTTTACCGATGCTGATGCCGCTGACGTCAATAAGCTGACCGGCTTCAAAACGGTCGGCTGCCAGTGACTGGCCGAGTTCAAACGCACCGTCCTTTTCAGTGGTGCGATATTCACGCAGGTGGCGAACTGGGGAAGCGCCAGATTTGGCTAGGTGGCCCAGCTTGGGCTTGTTAAGCGCCTTTTCTTTGACGTCACCGTAGCCAATTTGCACAGACGAGTAGCCGTCTGTCTGCTCTGTTTTTACCTGCGTGACGACACAGGGGCCAGCTTGAATAACGCTGACAGGAATGGCATTCCCGTCGTCGTCAAACACTGTGGTCATACCTAATTTGGTACCAAGAATACCGACAGACACTATCTCGACTCCGTTTCACAACGCGCCCCAAAAGCTGGCAGCATAAGCCGCTAGAGCCGGCAGGGCATTTGGACACACCAGACGACAGCAATCCGCTAGACTCTCTCACTACTCACAACGCTGACATGCATTGGAGAGTGGTAGCCAGCTAGCACTGCTTAGCCACACTGGAAAACATCGACAGGGCTTTATTGTTTAGAGTCTCGACCAGAGGAAGTGGAACCCTTGGGAGCTACAAAACTGACCTTATCTTTTCGCCTCAGACTTGGAGAATGCACTTGGAACTCAGTAAAGAACCTTCCTCTTTCAAGTAGGCTCGCAGTTCTCTAGTTTCCGTTAAATCGGCGACCGGTTTACTATAATACACGCTTTTCTTGCTGTGTCTACATTAATTTCTCAAGCTATGACGTTCCCAGATGATGGAAACTCGTAGACATTGGCGAACCGTGCAATGTATTTAGTAATCGAAGCTGCATCATACCCTATATCTCTGCTGCTCTGGTCTGTTTCTTGGGGACTATTTTCTGTCGCTGGGTTTGAAGTATTATTGCTGTGTCTCTTCGTATGCCGAATTGTTATGGCGCTGATCGCATTTAATAAATTTACTCGTGACCTTGAATCTGCTGGTGCGTTGGGTGTGCGTGTCCCTTTGGAAGGTGGGCATGAGGGCCGCTATCGTCGCAGGGCTCGCACGGCTGGGTATGAGTGTGCGTATATGTCGGCGCGAGGCTTGGGCGATTTGTCGGCTTATCTGCTGGATATTCATGGGGTGCGGCCGCCTCACCTTGGCAAGAAGAATATGGATGCGTCGGCGACAGGCGATCGCTATTTCGTACCGCCTATTGTTAGCTACCGCCTAGAGGCACTAGGACCGAAGTCGAAAGGTCTGCTGCTGTGGCTGATTGAAGGGCATATCCTTTCAAGTCAAGAAATTAAGTTTTTAACTGCACTGCCGGAATTAGAGCCTCGTGTGAAAGTGGTGTTGGAAGTGGGGGGCGATCGCGCCTTTACTTGGTTCCCACTCAAAGAAGCGATCGCTGCCTAAAATAAAGGGCACTCTCTTCCCCAGCTCAATCTCTTCCCTAGCTCAATATGCTCACTGCTGAACCCAGTCCTTTGCAATCGCTACAAACAGGGACTTGGTTCAAACTGATCTGTGGTGCTAGCTACCAAGCCCTGCCTGCTGTCAGAAACTTGGTGATCGCCTATTCCCTCGCAGGCGCAGACTGCATTGATGTCGCTGCCGATCCAGCGGTGGTCGCGGCGGCTATGGAAGGTATGGATGTTGCCGAAAAGGTCGCTCGTCAAGCAGGTAGAGACTTCAACAGACCTTGGTTGATGGTGAGCATGAGTGCGGGGGAAGATCCGCATTTTCGCAAAGCCTGGTTTGATGCGGCTAGATGTCCGGCGGATTGTGCGCGCCCTTGTGAGCAGGTGTGTCCAGCAGATGCCATTGATGTGGGTGGGGTGGTGCGCGATCGCTGCTACGGCTGCGGCAGATGTTTGCCGATCTGTCCGCTTGGCCTAATCGAAGCAGATTCTCAACCGACAACACTAGACGACATTGCCCGTGAGGTTCTCACGCAGGCGGATGCGCTTGAAATTCACACACAAGTGGGTCAGCTCGATGCCGTTATTGTCCTTTGGGAAACCCTGCAACCCTACGCGCAGCATCTCAAACTGGTATCTACGAGCTGTCCAGATAATGAGGATCTAATTGGCTACCTGCAAAAGATTCAAAGATTACTCTCTACAGCGCAGAACAGCACTACAAATGTGATGTGGCAGACAGACGGGCGGCCCATGAGTGGTGACATTGGAAAAGGGACAACGCATGCCGCGATTAGGCTAGCGCAAAAAGTGCTCGCGTCTGATCTCGGTGGGTTTGTACAGCTAGCGGGTGGGACGAATCAGTACACGGTGGATAAGTTGCGATCGCTTAACCTTCTTCAACAATATTCCAATCGCAATAATGACGGGGATCGTACTGTTACAGGGGTTGCCTACGGTAGCTATGCCAGGCACCTATTAATGCCCGTTTTGAGCGAAACCCTTTATCTTGAAGAGGTACCCGTCGATTTGTGGAAAGCCGTGGCGCTTGCAGAATCACTTGTGACGTCGCTTAAGCCATTGCCTCGCTAGCGGCACTTTCCACGTTTTATTCATTTCACTTGTAATCACAGTTCTCTATGCCGAGTTTGAACGACGACTTGTTGGAAAGTAGTTCCTCAGCAGAGTCAGCAAAGGCATCTGCCCCCGCTAACGCTTTTATTGAAATTCCCGAAGCCTCCCATGAAGAAGCTAAGCAGGAAGAAGCTAAGACAGTTGAAATAACACCGCCTGAGATAACAGACGACCTGCCACAGCTTCTAGAAATTTTACCTGCGAACATTCGGACAAAATTAGAAGAGCATTCCAAGCGTGACCAGCTAATTGAAGTCATCCTGGACTTGGGGCGTCAGCCAGAGGCGCGGTTTTCTGACTCGGTAGAGTACTTATCCGAAACCCCCATTACTAAAGAAGACTTGCAGCACTGCGTCGATAGAGTCGGCCACTTTGGCGGTGACAATCGGGCAGGGTTAGAGAAAACGCTGCATCGAATCAGTGCCATTCGTAACCGCGCGGGTGAAGTGATTGGCTTGACGTGCCGAGTAGGCCGCGCCATCTTCGGTACCATTGGCATGATTCGCGATCTTGTTGAAACAGGTGGCTCCATTTTGATGCTGGGGCGTCCGGGGGTGGGTAAGACCACGGCGCTGCGTGAGATTGCGAGAGTGCTAGCAGATGACTTGATGAAGCGAGTGGTCATCATTGACACCTCAAATGAGATTGCCGGCGATGGCGACATTCCGCATCCGGCGATTGGCAGAGCGCGACGGATGCAGGTCGCTAAACCAGAGAACCAGCACCAGGTGATGATTGAGGCGGTGGAGAACCACATGCCTGAAGTGATTGTGATTGATGAAATTGGTACAGAGCTTGAAGCATTGGCAGCTCGGACAATTGCAGAGCGAGGTGTGCAGCTTGTTGGCACTGCGCACGGTAATCGGTTGGAGAACTTAATTAAGAACCCGACGCTCTCAGATCTTGTGGGTGGCATTCAGTCTGTAACGCTCGGGGATGATGAGGCACGGCGGCGCGGCAGTCAGAAGAGTGTGCTGGAGCGCAAGGCTCCGCCGACGTTTGATATTGCGGTGGAGATGCACGAACGGCAGCGCTGGGTAGTGCATGAAGATGTCTCGAATACGGTGGACTTTTTGCTACGTGGGCGAGTGCCCGGTCAGCAGGTTCGAGAAGTGGGCGCAGATAACAAGCTGATTGTGACGAATGAGCTGCCGGGGCAGTCTGGTTTAGTTGCGCCTGCGATGCGCTCGAATCGAAAAGGTCAGCTGAGTCCGGGAAGCTTGCGTGCAGCGGGACAAGCCAGCCGGGGCGGATGGCGATCGTCTGGAAAGATGCGGCCACCCGTTACGCCGCTAGGGGCGGATCATTTTGGCAAACGGGCGAGTAAGCCTGCGATGTTGGTGGATGAACAGCAGCGCATACAGGCGAAGCTCAACGATACGTTGCTTCAGCTGCCGTTGGCTGGAAGCCGGGCGTCTAGCAGCTTGGCGGCTGAGCGGTTAGCTCAAATGGATGGTGATGAATTCGCAGGTCAGTTAGATGAACAATCTGACGAGAACCTGACTCGGATTTATGCGTATGGCATTAGCCGGCAGCAGTTGGATCATGTGGTGCGGACGCTGGAATTGCCGGTGACGTTTACGAAAGATTTGGGGGCAGCGGATGCGGTTTTGGCACTGCGATCGCACATCAAAAACCACTCCAAACTCAAGCAAGTTGCCCAGGCTCGCCAAGTGCCTATCTTCACCGTCAAGTCCAACAGCATTCCACAAATCACTCGCTCCTTGCGCCGTGTCTTAGACCTGGACGATGAAGGCGAAACGGCTGAAGCCATTAACTTAGATTTGTTTGCTCAGAACGGCGCGGATGATGAACTAGAGGCATTAGAAGAAGCTCGTTTGGCGGTGGAGCAAATTGTGATTCCGAAGAGTCAGCCCGTGGAGCTTTTGCCGCGATCGCCCAAAATCCGCAAAATGCAGCACGAACTAGCCGAACACTACCGGCTCAAATCATTGAGCTTTGGTGACGAACCAAACCGCAGACTCAGAATCTATCCTGCTTAGCAGCCGTGTCATGACCGCAGGCTTATTTCTCTCGCACCCGCAGTCAGATAAGATACAGATTCAACCCGCTGATTCTCAAAAATTGTTATGAAAAACTTACTTTCACGCTTCTTTGCGCTAGCGCTAGTGGCTGTCATCGGTCTCACCGGTTGCAGTGCAGCCAATGTAGACAACGGTGGCCTCACCGGTAACTACACTGACGACACCATTGCGCTGATCGGCAGTCTAAGAGAATCCATTTCGCTGCCCAAAGATGCGCCCAACAAAATGGAGCTTCAAGAAGAATCCAAACTGCGTATCAATGACTTTGCCTCTCGCTATCGTCGTGACAGCAAAGTGTCTACCCTGAGCTCATTTTCCACCATGCGCACCGCACTCAATGCTTTAGCCGGTCATTACAGCTCTTACCCCAACCGTCCAGTTCCTCAGAAGCTTCAAGATCGACTAGAAGAAGAGTTTAAGCAAGTAGAGTCTGCCCTTCGCCGTGGCGCGTAGCCTCAATCTGGAACTGTTGCGAACTCGTCATACGCCACTGTCTGTAGACAATTGAGATGGTGTGCGAATAAAGCCCTGGTAAAGAAGACGCCTGGAGTCATTGTGGATCTGAATCGTATTGGATCTAAATGTTATTGATGTCAGGAAGAATCTTTGCTAGGCTGGTAAATCTGTGTAGTAAACAACCTTTTTGGGCATGAAAGTCCGAGCATCCGTTAAGAAAATGTGCGAAAAGTGCCGTGTTATCCGCCGCCGAGGTCGGGTCATGGTGATTTGCGCGAACCCTAAGCATAAGCAAAGACAGGGTTAAGAAGAGACCATTCCAGACACGAAACCACTCACTAACGAATCATTCATTAATCACTTATTGAGGGAGAACACCTAGGTGGCACGAATTGCGGGCGTTGACCTGCCAAGAGATAAGCGCATTGAAATTGGCCTGACCTATATTTATGGGGTTGGTCTAAGTCGCGCTAAGCAAATTATTGAGAAGACGGGCGTAAACCCTGATACTCGCGTTAAGGATTTAGCCGATGCGGACGTCATCAAGCTAAGGGAAACCGTCGAAGGCGACTACCTCATTGAAGGTGACTTGCGCCGTCAGGTGAACTTGAACATCAAGCGACTGATGGACATTGGTTGCTATAGAGGCCGTCGTCACCGTGTGGGCTTGCCCGTCCGTGGACAGCGCACTCGCACAAACAGTCGCACTCGCCGTACAGGTAAGCGCACAATTGCAGGTAAGAAGAAGCCGCCTCGCAAGTAATCCGTTTGTCCTCGAAAATCTAACAGGATATAGCTGCTAGCAAGCGCAGGTGTCTTGAGGAAATAATTTCCGAGAATCGCTGCACTTTCGACTGAATTAATGGGGGAATGAGTGTCTGTTATGGAGGGCAATCATTCGTGAGCTTAGAGGCAACTGTCGTGGCTCAACCAAATTGTTTCAGAGCAAACATCCTTAAATAACGCGACCTTTTCAGTCGAAGGTGTGTTGTTGACAAAACTCCATTCGTTAGAACACCTCACTATCAGCTTTCATCATGGCAAAACCAGTCCGTAAGGTTGGCCCCCGTAAGGCCAAAAAGAATATCCCCAATGGGGTCGCTCACATTCAGTCCACGTTTAACAACACAATTGTTACCATCACCGATGCAAGTGGTAACGCTGTGTCTTGGGCCTCTGCAGGTTCCAGTGGCTTCAAAGGTGCGAAGAAAGGAACGCCCTTTGCAGCTCAAACCGCTGCTGACAGTGCTGCTCGCCGAGCTATTGACCAGGGTATGCGTCAGTGCGAAGTTCAGGTGAGTGGTCCTGGCTCGGGTAGAGAAACTGCGATTCGCGCATTGCAGGGGGCAGGATTGGAAATAACCCTCATCCGTGACGTCACCCCCATTCCTCATAATGGTTGCCGCCCCCCAAAGCGTCGTCGCGTTTAATGATTCAGCCCCTCAGCTGTCTGTTGGTTGATGGGCTTTCGGTGGCAGTTATCAAAGCACTGTCTAATAAGTACAAATGTGAACAATAGCGAAGTTCTTCGACAATTGTTTACTTAGCCCCAGGCCGCTGTGTTAACTCAAGGCCAGGTGGTTGTAGAAGAGCTTCCTTTTAGAAGAAGCTTACGCACGCTGAAGAGCAAAGAGAGGTTAGTGAATGGCATTTCAAGTTGATTGCGTTGAATCTATTGTCGAAGACGATCAGAGTCAATACAGCCGTTTTGTAATTGAGCCGCTGGAGCGGAGTCAGGGGACGACGGTGGGTAATGCCTTGCGCCGAGTGTTGCTGTCTAACTTAGAAGGCACTTCGGTGACTTCAGTGAGGATTGCGGGCGCGAGTCATGAGTTCTCAACTATTCCTGGCGTTCGAGAGGACGTGTTGGATATTTTGTTGAATATGAAAGAGACGGTGCTGAAGAGCTATTCGGCGCAGCCTCAGATTGGCCGTATGGTGGTTCAAGGCCCTGCGAAGGTGACGGCGGCTAACTTTGATTTGCCTTCCGAGGTGGAGCTGATTAGCACGGATCAGTACATTGCGTCTGTCTCGGCAGGTCACACACTGGAGATGGAGTTTCGCATTGAGCGAGGCAAAGGCTACCGGGCAATTGATCGCAGCCGTGAAGAAACGGGTGGGGTTGATTTTATGCAGATTGATGCGGTGTTCATGCCGGTGCGAAAGGTTAACTACAGTGTCGAAAACTTTTTAGATGCATCGGGTGAGCAGAAAGATCGCCTGAATATGGAGATCTGGACAAACGGTAGCTTGACAGCTCAGCAGGCCATGAGTGAAGCGGCTGCTCAACTTGTTGATATGTTCAATCCTTTGAAGGATGTTACCTTGGAGCCTAAGCGCGACGAGGATGTTAAGGAAGAGGATCCGACCTATCAAATTCCTATCGAGGAGTTGCAGCTATCGGTTCGTGCCTACAATTGTTTGAAGCGTGCTCAAATCAATGCTGTATCAGACTTGTTGGATTACAGTCAAGAAGACTTGCTAGAGATCAAAAACTTTGGTCAAAAGTCTGCAGAGGAAGTCGTTGAAGCTCTTCAAGTGCATCTTGGGATTATGCTACCGCTGGAAAAGCCAGCTAAGTCCGTGTAGCTCTGGGCTTCTGGTTGCGTTCCCAGGCCAATGGCTTGACGCGTAGATCAGGAGCAACTATAGCCGAAGTATTCAGACCTTGTGGAAGGATTTGATGCTTCGGTTTTTTGTGTCTCGTGAGATATCTGTTTTCAGATTTATTTTTTAGATAGTTAGGTAAGGAGGAAAATCTATGCGACATGGTCGTCGTGTACCGAAGTTGGGCAAAGCTGCTGACCAGCGCAAAGCTCTAATGCGATCGCTCACTACTGAGCTGATTCGCAACGGCCGTATTAAAACCACTGAAACGCGCGCTAAGGCCATTCGCGCTGAAGCTGAGCGTATGGTGACGTTAGCCAAGGATGGCTCTTTGTCTGCGCGTCGTAAGGCGTTGGGGTATATCTATGACAAGCAGCTCGTTCATGCGCTGTTTGACCAAGCGCCTGAGCGCTACGCGGATCGCAATGGTGGCTACACGCGCATCGTGCGAACCGTGAGCCGCCGAGGTGATAATGCGCGTATGGCGATTATTGAGTTGACTTAGGGCGGTGCTGCCTTAGGACTCGAGCTGTGCTCGCAGACCCACTGTGCCCTGTTAGGCAACCCTCTCAAGAGAGGATTTACTTCAGATAGGGAATTAAAGGTGAATGCGTGAACAGAAGCGGTCTTCTCAAGTGTCCACTCAGCTGATGAACTTGCCCCCAGAGAAACAACAAACTCATCGGGTGGCATTAGTGATTCAGTACAAGGGCACAGCATTTCATGGCTGGCAAAAGCAGGCCGAAATGCGTAGCGAACCGACTGTGCAGGCTGAAATTGAAGATGCGATCGCTTCAGTTTTAGGCAAACGCGCTGCCCTCGTTGGCGCAGGTCGTACCGATACAGGCGTTCATGCCGCTGCTCAAGTCGCTCACTTCCATGCGCCCAAGGTGATTCCTGCTGAGCGATGGGCGATGATCCTCAACAATCGGTTAGCCGGTAACGATGTGATTATCCGAGCCTCCGCAGCCGTCGCTGATGACTGGCATGCCCAGTTCTCAGCTGAGTGGCGACGCTATCGCTACACGCTCTACACCAGTCGCTATCCGAACCTGTTTGTACAGCCGTTTGTGTGGCATCACTACCACCAGCCTTTGGATGAAGCTCTAATGCTGGCCGCATTGAAGCCCTTAGTGGGTTATCATAATTTGGCCGCATTTCATCGTGCAGGCTCGGAGCGCACCCATTCGTGGGTTGAGATGCAGGAAGTGACATGTGAGCGCTATGGCGATTTTGTCAGCGTAGAGCTACAGGCGGCAGGCTTTTTATATGGCATGGTTCGTTTGATTATGGGCCTGCTGGTGAGTGTGGGGCGATCGCAGCTAACTCCCGAACGTTTTACCAACATCTGGCAAAACCAGCGCCGCGATTTGGTAAAATACTCTGCCCCCCCTCAAGGATTGTGCTTACTCCGGGTAGGCTATCCTGTTTTCCCTTTTTTCCCTGAGGTATGGGTTGATACCCAGCCTCGCTTTTCATTCTCAACAGACCTCGCTATCTAGCTGATACATAGTAAAGCTGATACATAGAATCTGATACATGGATTTATAGGTCTTTCTCTCGTTCATTCATTTACCGAACGGTTCACGACGTCAAGCAAACATCTGTTATGTCTACGAAAACTACCCTTACTCCTGTTAATGAAATCGAACGCGATTGGTATGTGGTAGATGCCGCTGACCAGCGTTTGGGCCGACTAGCGAGCGAAATTGCGCAAGTGCTACGCGGTAAGAATAAAGCGAACTACGCGCCCAATATGGACGTTGGCGACTTCGTTGTTGTGGTGAACGCTGAGAAAGTTACCGTAACGGGCAACAAGAACAGCCAGAAGCTGTATCGTCGTCACTCTGGTCGCCCTGGTGGCATGAAGACCGAGACCTTTGACCAGCTTCAGGCTCGCATCCCTGAGCGCATCGTAGAAAAGGCCGTTAAGGGGATGCTACCAAAGAATGCGCTTGGGAGATCGCTCTTCACCAAGCTCAAAGTATATGCAGGGCCGGATCATCCCCACGCTGCGCAAAGTCCTAAGACAATGACCGTTAACACTACAGGAGGTAAGTAAATCATGGCTGACCAATCAGATCGCGCCGTTTATTGGGGCACAGGCCGTCGTAAGTCTTCTGTCGCTCGGGTTCGCTTGGTTCCTGGCAGCGGCAACTTGACGATTAACAAAAAGGATGGCGAAGAATATCTTCAGTTCAATCCTGCTTACCTTACGGCTGCTAAAGCACCTCTAGAGACGTTGGGCTTAGAAGGTGACTACGATATTTTGGTGAATGTCCGTGGCGGTGGCCTGACCGGTCAGGCGGATTCTATTAAGCTTGGCGTGGCTCGTGCGCTGTGTGAGCTGGATCCTGACAATCGGATGCCTTTGAAGACGGAAGGTTACCTTACTCGTGACCCTCGTCAGAAAGAGCGTAAGAAGTACGGTTTGAAGAAGGCGCGTAAAGCAGGTCAGTTCTCAAAGCGTTAATTTCGTTTTTATCCATCAATGCCGTAGGGGCGCAGCATGCTGCGCCCCTACAGAAGTTACAGAAATCAACAATCCTTTCCCTCTAAGACAATGCCAAAATCTGATATTCATCCCGAGTGGTACCCAGAAGCTAAAGTGTTCTGCAATGGCGAACAGGTGATGACGGTGGGCTCCACTAAGCCTGAACTCAATGTTGACGTATGGTCAGGTAACCATCCTTTTTATACAGGTACTCAGAAAATTATTGATACTGAGGGCCGCGTTGAGCGCTTCTTGCGTAAGTACGGCATGTCTTCCGAAGCAGAAGGCGCTGGTGACGCAGGCAAAGACACTCAGAAGTAGCTTTCATAGCCTTAAAATAATCCGAGTAGTAGGTCTTATCAGGCTGGCTGCTCGGATTATTTTTTTGAGCATACGCTTTCCGTTCTTCTTCCTAACAGCATTCCGAGACACATCATGGCTGAAGCTTATCTCCTCAAAAAACTGGAATCCGTTGAACAAACGTTTGATGAACTCACACGCCGTATGGCCGATCCAGACGTTGCGAAAGATCCTGGAGAGTTTCAGAAGATTGCGAAGTCTCGGGCCTCTTTGGAAGAGACGGTGACCACCTACCAAGAATGGCAGCAAGTTCAAGAAGAGCTGAAAGGGGCACAGGATATTTTAAAGCAGTCCAGTGACCCTGAGATGCAGGAGATGGCTGAAATGGAAGTTGCTGAGTTGGAGGAGCGAGATGGTCAATTAGAGGAGCGGCTGAAGATTTTATTGCTGCCCAAAGATCCGAATGATGAGAAGAACATCATGTTGGAAATTCGAGCCGGGACGGGTGGTGATGAGGCCGGCATCTGGGCGGGCGATTTGTTGCGGCTATACAGCCGGTATGCGGAAGGGCAGGGCTGGAAAGCAAGTTTGCTAAGTGAGTCTCGGGCTGATATGGGCGGCGTGAAGGAAGCCGTGATTGAAGTGAAAGGCGATCAGGTTTATAGCAAGCTGAAGTTTGAGTCGGGCGTGCATCGGGTGCAGCGCGTGCCGCTGACAGAATCGGGCGGACGGGTGCATACTTCGACGGCGACGGTGGCGATTATGCCGGAAGTGGACGATGTGGAGATTCATATTGACCCGAAAGATATCACGATGACGACGGCGCGCTCTGGCGGTGCGGGTGGTCAGAATGTGAATAAGGTAGAGACGGCGGTGGATTTGATGCATAAGCCGACGGGGATTCGGGTGTTTTGTACAGAAGAGCGATCGCAGCTTCAAAACCGAGAACGTGCCATGCAAATTCTGCGGGCTAAGCTCTACGAAGCCAAACTGCAAGAGCA
This sequence comes from Cyanobacteria bacterium P01_D01_bin.105, assembly GCA_039025345.1. GTDB lineage: Bacteria > Cyanobacteriota > Cyanobacteriia > Phormidesmidales > Phormidesmidaceae > Phormidesmis. The sequence goes on from JBCCOO010000031.1 coordinate 51,159, forward strand.
GCAAGACGAAATCAGCGCTACCCGAAAATCACAGGTGGGTTCTGGCTCTCGCTCTGAAAAAATTCGCACCTACAACTACAAAGACAACCGTGTTACCGACCATCGCCTAAATCAAAATTTCTCGCTCAACAGTATTCTAGAAGGCGATATCGAAACCGTTATTCAGTCTTGCATTACTCAAGATCAGCAGGAGCGCCTGGAAGAGTTAGCCGCATCCACAACCGAAACGGTTTAAGTCTATTTTGATCTTGATCGCTTTTTTTATAGCTGCCTCGATGACTTGCATAGTAAACCGTGCGTAGTGGTGTCAACCTTTGACGCCACTACCCGTCTCCGATGGCACAATGTACTGCTGAGCCAATACAAAAAATAAAATAACTGGAATAATCGAAATGACTGAGCCGGCTGAGATCAACCGCCAGTCTAGGGAGAAACTGCCGGCGAGTCGGGCCACACCGAGTGGCAAGGTGTAGTACTCAGGGCGATCTAGAATAAGCAGCGGCCAGAGAAAATCGCTCCATGAGCCGATGAAAACGAAAATGGCGAGAGTCACCAATGCCGGCCGTACCGATGGAATCATGATGTGCCACCAAATGCCTAGTTCCGTGCAGCCATCAATGCGAGCCGCTTCTTCTAGTTCTTTGGGCACGCCTTGAAAGGCCTGACGCATGAGGAAGATGCCAAAGGCAGACGCGATGCCAGGAAAGATTGCTCCGATGTAGGAGTTGGTTAGGCCCAGCTTCACGGTGATGATATAGAGCGGAATCATCACGATTTGGAAGGGGATGAGAATGGTGGAAACAATCAGGGAAAAAATTAGTTCGCGGCCCTTGAAGGTCAGTCTGGCTAGTGGGTAGGCAGCTAGCGAACAGATGAGTAGATTGAGCACGACGGTGACTACCGCGATGAGGGTGCTGTTGAATAGGTATCGGCCAAAAGGATTCGCGGCCCAGACCTTGGCAAAGTTAGCAAAAGTTGGCGCTGCTGGGACAAACTGTGGGGGAAATTGGAAAAGATTTTCAGATGGAGATTTGAAGGCAGTACTGACAAGCCAGAGAAGTGGGAGGAGCATGGCGATCGCAATCCCCCCCAACAGTGCATACATCAACGCCTTCTGCAGCCAGCCCAGCTTTCGCATCATTTACTGTCCTTACTTATGGGCGTCCTTGCTTATTGATACTATCCAAAGTCTCGATCCTGCATTAGCCAAAATCCTGAAAACGACTCCGACTCTGGGCTATCTTGCACCGCAATAAAGTGAACGCCTGCTGCTGCTGTCTTCGCTGCCTCAAATCGCTTACCTTCTGCTTGGGTTTCTTCCCCCACTAAGTCTGCCAGCAGCCAAGTTTCAGTTGTCCCCGTATCCATTAGCAGCCGTGCCGTCTCAGAATTTTTGGATACATAGTTGGACGACTCTTCTCTCCCCGCTCGCACAGCCGCAATTTCTAGGCCAGACATCCAAGCGGCTAAAGGATTTGCTCGCTTTGAATAAATAATAAACCCGGGAATTTGAGTGTCAGTTTCAACCGCTAGTGAGGTTAACGGAAATGCTTCACCAAAACCGATGTCCCACGCTGCCATTTCGTCAAAAGCAGTCACTGGTAAGCTTACTAACGCCCATTGTTGACCCAGTAGTGCATCGGGCAATGGATTGACGACTTCTAACGGTCTTGCTACGGAAGGGGAAATGCTCGCTTTATACCCCTCCTCATTTGGATAAACATTTTCCTTGCGATCCTCTATCCACTGCTGAAGCGCTAGCGTACGACGGCTCGGAAAGGGCAGCAAGCCCGCCTCTTCGCAGGCCCGCTTGATCATATTTTGCATTTGATAGCGGAAGTAGCGTACCTTTGTTGGGGCCTCTTTAGAGTGTTCAGTAGCTTGCGCGATCGCTTCTTCAATCGCTGTCTGCAACGTCTCCGAATTCACCTCACTATTCGACACATACTTGCTGTATCGAAATAGCTCATCAGGATCGTCTGTTACCGACTGCCATCCTTCACAGATCAGCACTTCCCAGCGCTTTTTATTCTTCTCATCCAGCACCGGCCTGGAATAAAAATCTAGCTCCCAAACAGCGCCCATTAGCTTTCCTCTTTGGCCAAAGTATTGGCCACATTTTTTGCTCGCTCTTCTGCCTCCGCCATCAGCGTATCTTTCTCTTTCAACATCTCTCCAGGATATTTCTCCAATACCTGGGTAGAGAGCGAAATGCGGCCCCGCTGATCGTCAATATTTAGAACAATCGCTTTGACCGGATCGCCCACATTGAAGACATCACCTAGCGCAGACACATAGCTTTTACTGATTTGCTTAATGTGCAAAAGTCCCGACGCACCACCCTCAAAATCGACAAACGCACCGAAGGGTTTGAGCGAGGCAATTGTCCCCGAAATAAGCTCACCTTTGTTGATGGTGCTCATGGCGATCGCTCTTGCCGCAATCCGCTCAGACAACAGCAGCTTATTCCCGTCCTCATTCACCTCCAAAAAGGCCACGCTGATTTTATTGCCCATCAGCGCATCGAGATCTTCCACGCGCTTCGCCAAATGGGACCTGGGAATAAATGCCCTTAGCCCGCTCACATCTGCTGTTACGCCGCCTTTATTGCTGCCGGAGATCGTTACTTCAATCACATCTCCATTTGCCTCACGCTCTCGTAACTTCTCCCAAAGTTCTTTGATTTCCATCGCCCGGATTGAAATCACCATCTGACCATTCGCATCCTGATCGCGAATAATCAAGAACTTGCGTTCAGTTCCAATTGGCAGCACCTCTTCAAGGTCAATTTCTGAGGTTAGCGAGGCCTCTTTCAAAGGCAAAAAGGCCGCCGACTTGCCACCAATATCTACATATGCCCCATCGGTTTCATGGGTTTCTACCTTTCCGGTGACCACGCTGCCGCGCTCAAATCCGTATTCCTGCTGCTCTAGGGCTTTGGCAAAATCTTCAGCTGAAAAAGTCAACGGAGAAATCTCCTTGATCAAAATTGATATATAGACATTCAAATATATCGGGTTATTGGTGGTTTTTGTTTGCACTGACAGAAAGCCTCATAAGAAGCCGCATGAAACCACCTAAAATCAGGGCAAATGACATTGGGTATCGTCAAGAATTATTGAGTAGACCCCTAAAAAATCAAATCGCTTGCCACGAAACGCAGATTCCCGACTACTCTTCTAAGAGGAAAACACATCTTAGTATTTGAATTTCGCCTTTACCGAACGGGAGGCACAGAAAAACCGTGGTTCAATTTCATATTCAAACTGACAGCGAAATACCGGCATCTACTCAGCTCTATGACCAGATCTGGTTTGCCATTGCGTCTCGCCAATACCCTCCTGCCTATCGCCTACCCAGCACTCGTCAGCTGGCGATGCAAACGGGCCTGCATCGCAACACCATCAGCAAGGTCTATCGTCAGCTCGAAGAAGCTGGCGTAGTTGAAGCGATGCCCGGATCTGGCATCTACGTACGTGCAGAAGGCACCACCGAGATTGTCAAACCCGGCTCGCCGCTGCTCAAGAAATTCCCCGGTGCGCAAGAGCTTGTAGAAAACAGCCTAGATGAGCTACTGCGCCAAGGCTGCTCTTTGCATCAGGCCCGGGAGCTATTTATGGCAGAGGTTGACTGGCGGCTGCGCTGTAGTGCTCGGGTGCTCGTCACGATTAAAAAAGAAGATGGTGCGGGCGAGCTCATGGTGCGTGAGCTAGAACAAGCACTTCAGATTCCGGTTCAGTTGGTTCCCTTGGAAGAACTGGATCAGGTACTGGCACAGACCCGTTCGGGCACAGTGGTGACGAGCCGGTATTTTATTAGTGAAGCAGAAGCGATTGCCTCACCAAAATCTGTCCGTGTTATCCCCATCGATATTAATGACTACGCCAAAGAACGCGAACTGATCAAAACCCTTCCCCAAGACACCTGCCTTGGCATTGTTAGCCTGAGTTCCGGTATTATTCGCATTGCCGAAGTCCTCTCCTATAGCCTTCGCGGTGACGACATCTTGGTGATGACCGCCCAAACCGAAGATGCCCAAAAGCTCTCTGCTGTTGTCCGTAGTGCCCAAACCATTCTCTCTGACAACGCCAGTTATCCCACCATCAAAGAAGCCCTCCTTGCCGCTCGCAACGACATCATCCGCCCCCCCGAAATTATCCGTTGCGGCAACTACATTGGTGAGAAATCCATTGAGCTTTTGAAAAGAGAACTTGGGTTGGACTAGAGGCGATTGAACCAGCGGTAAGTAGGCATACACAATATTTTGTAGGATAAAAAGGCCGTCGATCAACTTGCCGATGCCAGCCCCATTACGCATACAGTTATCCGCCGAAGAAAAGCGAACGCTATCAGAGTTACGAATCGCATCATGCGTCCCCTATCG
>JBCCOO010000032.1:0-55482 GCA_039025345.1 Cyanobacteria bacterium P01_D01_bin.105
AGAAATTTGAGGTTTTTATGAGTTTAGGAACGTAAGTGAGTTTGAAACATGAGTGCGGTGGTATGTCGTGCGAGTGACTGGGGAAAAAGGGCCAGCGTAACAATTCTCCATCTTCACAGTTTCCTCAACTTTGCCGACTACTGTGAAATCGGCAGAGTTTTAGAGCTAAGGTTTTGGAGCACGATTTTAGAAGTTGATTCTGAAATTTATGCTTCTAAATTCTGTTCTGAGGCTTTCTTTAAATCCCGTTTAGCATAGCTTTTTAAATCACCCTTTTCATAAATCTAAGGCTGCCCAGAAACAGAATGTTTCTGGGCAACTCATTCACCTGCGCAGGCTCTAATCTCAGTCGTAGCAATAGATTTAGCCTGTGTTTAAATATGTTTAAACCAACGTTTGTATCGTCTGTAGAGCGTGTAACCCATAGAATTAAGAAATCTAGGCGTTAGCTGCTACCTGCCGAATCTCTATGAAGCTTTTACTAGTAGAAGACGATCAGACATTTGCACAGAGTGTTCAGCAGCTTTTAGAAGCTCATTATTATTCAGTTGATTGGGCAGCCGATGGTCAGATGGCTCAGATCATGGCAGAAGGATTTGCCTACGATCTGATTTTGTTGGATTGGGTGCTACCCAAAAAATCGGGTATCGAGATTTGTAAAGATTTAAGAGAAGCGGGCGATCGCACCCCCATCATTTTGATTACGGCTAAAGAAGATAGCCAACATGAGGTTGCAGGGTTAGATGCCGGGGCCGATGACTACCTCGTTAAGCCGTTTGGGTTCGAAGAGCTGCTAGCGAGAATACGCGCGGTACTGCGCCGCTCAGAAGGCATTGCCACCCCCATCTTGGCATGGGGTGACTTACGACTTAATCCAAGTAGCGCTGAGGTGAGCTGCTGTTTGCCCGATGGCCAGCAAGCCCCCATTGCACTCACACCAAAAGAATATGGCCTGCTTGAAGTGTTTCTGCGTAATTCTAGCCGCATTTACAGCATGGATGCGTTGATAGATAAAGTATGGCCCTACGATGATGCACCCACAACGGGCGCTGTACGCACCCACATCAAAGGGCTACGACAAAAACTGCGGGCGGCAGGGTTAAGCGATGTAATTGATACCGTTTATGGTTTGGGCTATCGCCTATCACCGGCGACGGCAGTTGTGTGCACGCCTACCAACAACCACAGCTCTACACACAATCATAATCAGCAAAAAGTGCCCGCCAATAATGTCTGCAAACAAGCAGATAAATCGCCTCAAGCGATACCTCCCATAGATTTGACTGCGCTTTGGCTGCCAGTGAAAGAAAATTATCTGCAGCGGGTAACGTCTCTTTCTAAAACCTTAAACAGTCTGCACATCGGTTCGCTGGCAGCTAGCCAGCGAAAACAGATCACCGCAGAAGCTCATGCTTTGGCCGGTTCACTCGGCAGCTTTGGGTTTTCTGAAGCAACGCCACAGTGCCGCCGAATTGAAAGATTGGTGACAGACTGTGAGCGTTTTGGACGAGAGCAGCTTCAGGAGCGGCGGCGGGCGATCGCAAAAGTTCAGCAGACGCTGATAGGCCCTGAACCTGACGGTAACGCCGAACCTAGCTCACCTGAATCTAACCCGAGCCCTAAATCTAACAAGACAGAAACAGGCAATACAAGGGCGGCCCCATTAGCAACGGTGGCAACAGCAGCTGCGCTTCATACATCTTCTGCCAAGGTACTGATTGTTGATGATGATGCAGCAATGCTAAGCCTACTGCAAAGTCTCTTGCAAGATTGGGGATTTCAAATACGGCTTCTGGATAATTCTCAACAGTTTTGGGCCGTAATGGAACAGTTTGTTCCTGACATGGTGCTATTGGATGTCGAGATGCCAGAGATGAGTGGATTTGATCTGTGCGAACAGCTGCGAGACGATCCGCACTGGAGTGAACTTCCGGTTTTGTTTTTATCTGCCCACACAGAAGCTGACACCATTCAAAAAGTATTTTCTGTTGGCGCAGACGACTACATTCGTAAGCCTATCGTAGCAGCTGAACTCATGGCCCGAGTCGTGAGCTGGCTAGAGCGATCGCGCGATCGCAAGCTTAAGGCCGAAGTCGATGTTTTAACCGGGCTAGGCAACCGGCAAAAGTCTGCACAAGAGATCACGAGGCTACTGAGCCTAGCAGAACGCTACGGACAGTCATTTTGTTTGGCGCTCATCGATATTAACAACTTCAAGCGGGTAAACAGTCAGTTTGGCCATGCCATCGGCGATCGCACTTTGCGACATTTTGGCGCGTGCCTACGCTCATCATTTCTCACAGAAGACATCGTGGCCCGCTGGGGCGGAGAAGAGTTTGTGGTCGGTCTATACGGTGTAGATAGCGCCGACGCGCAGCAGCGCCTAAATACGTTTCGGCAAAGGTGGCATCAGGTATGCGCAACCCAACAAGACATTACCTCAACGGTCACTTTCAGCGTAGGAACGGCCACCTATCCTCAAGACGGCGCTGATTTGGGATCGCTATATCAGGCTGCGGATGATAGCTTACAAACGACAAAGCAGACAGAGCACAAAACCGCGTTAGCGGGCGTTCGCTAACGCTTTTGGCCAAGTCTTTCAATCGAGCCTTTCACTCAAGCCTTTCAATTTAATCGCTTAACTGAATTGCTTAGTCTTGTGCCCAAGCTAACGCTCAACAGAATCAGAAATCAGCAGACCATCACGAATAGCGAGGGCAGTCTCTTTGGCGGTGAGATATTTGCTGGCATCGTGAGCGTCTTTAGCATTATCAACAGGGACATCTACGACTCGCGAACCGAAGCGATTTGCCAGCTTTCTCTCTAACGCAACAAAATCACCCGTCGCAGAAACATTCGTCCACTGCTGCAGCCCGGCTGGCCACTGCCCCATTCCATCCGTCGGCGCGGGGTTAAGCCGATCAAACACAAGATTGGGCGCGCCCAGCGGTGAACCAATGGTCACCAGCGCGCGCACCGGCCACTCAGGATACGCGCACAGCGCCTCATAGGCCACAATCGAGCCCAAAGAATGAGCTACCAACACTTTCGTATCAGCGTCGATGGTGGCGGCAACCCTTCGCTGGGCCTCTGCTCGAATCTCTGGTTCATGAAAGTAGCGATAAACCTGATTGACGAACCATAAAATAGCGGTGTGATCCACTATTCCGCTTAAAAACCGCAGGTGTGCAAGGGCGTTAAAAGCTCGCCTGATAGTATCTGGCACGTAGAGCATCGTCTCAGCATCCGGGGGCATGACAGACGAGTTGGTTTTAGCCGCTTCTTTCCAAATTTCAACCAACAACTCGCCTTCATAGTCAGAGAGATCGCTGACGGTTCGCTGCGGGAACCCCGTGGCCATTGTTCCTTGCTTGCGAAAAAGATCGCCGTAGAAGGCAATATCAACCGCTACCGGATCATGAAAGTCTACGCCGGGGAGCTGAAGCGAGCCGCAGATAGCTGGCTCCCAGTTTTTGGCAATAACAGCCGCGTTAAAAAACTCATTCGCAATACCGTGAACAGCAACAACTTGGGCCATAATCAATCAGGCAATAAAAACTCTTCTATCGTAATGTTTTCTTGGCGACAATCTTTCAGCATCAGTCTCTCAACATAAGTCTATCGCAACAATGCCGCTACCGCAGCCTGCGTAGACAACATCATCACCAACAATCAGGCTATGAATTTTTGAATCGAGTGACAGCGAAAGACGAAGCTGCTGCTGCTTCAAATCCCAGATTTTTAAGACGCCATGAAAGTCCCCAGAACATACTATGGGTTCGCCTTTCCAAGTGCCTATAGCAATCGCATAAACCGGGCTTTGATGCCCTTCTAAGGGTGAGCCTAAGGCGCTGCCACGTTGCAGATCCCAAAGCCGCACCGTTCTATCAAAACTGCAGGAAGCTAAGACAGTGCGACCATCAATCTGACCACTTGCTAACGAATAAATAACAGATTCGTGGCCTTCTAGCGGTGGGACAGCAGGTCGTAAAGTCTCCAGCTCCCACAGTTCAATGATATTGGCACCACCTGCTGAGGCAAGACAAGGCCTTTCCTGAATACGGGTGAGTTGCAGGGCCTGAATACCCATTGAGCCAAAGCCCTTAGCTACTTGTACCTTTCTCTTGGGTGCAAGTGGCTCAAGCGTGACCGCATCAAATGCCTCAATGATACCGGCGTCATTTCCAGTAACTATTACAGGCTGAGCAAACCTTTCTGCAATGACAATGCAGCTTACTTCCGCAGATCGTGTTTTTAAGGTCTCAAGTGTCTGCAAATCTTTTATCTCTAGGGTGTTTTCATTTCCTGTTAACAAGACTTGCCGTCCTGCGATGCGACCTAAGCAAACTTCTGTATTACTACTGGAGGGCAAGGAAATAGGGCTACCCTCAGGCGTCATTGTCTCGGCATGCCAAAGTCGAAGCGTCCTATCCCAGCTGGTTGAAGCCAGCGTTTTTTCACACAGGCTCATTGAGCAAACCGTATCGTTATGGGAAGCACTCTGTTGTTCATCAGCGCCTTGGGCTGAGAGAATATGAAGAATGCGTATGGTTGCACTACGGCTCCCTGAGATCGCAATAGGGATGCCATTTCGCTCTCCAAGTGCAACGGCATCCACATAGTTGTCGTCATCCTGGAAAGTTGCTATTTGCTCAAAGCTATGAGCATCCCAGACACGCACTGCCGCGCTACTGCTGCCTGCTACAAGCGCATCTCGCCCTTTAACAGTCCCAATCGCGAGAGAATTAAAAAGTCTTTCTCCCGGACTCAGCAGCGTTTGGTCGGTGGCGCACAGCTCCTGAGTGGTACCGTCTGTTCTTTCAAGACGAAGATCTTGGGCCACCGTGTAAGCAAGTAGTAAATCACCCTCAATCTCGCCGATAGCATAGGCATCGAAGAGGCTAAATCCAAGCTGTTTTACAAGGGATAACCGAAGCGTATCGATTTGTGCACCGGTCAAAACGTTCACAAACCGAAATCCATAGGATGTCTGAAAGGCAGCAATACACTGATCTTCAAATAGCCCCAGTGCGTTTGCTTTCTTACTATCAAATGCATCTTGACTGCTCGCATTTATGGCACTCAGATCAAGGGGAGCTCTTGTGTTTAAGTCCCAACCCAACAGAGAAGGCTCTTTTGACAGTGTGGGTTCAAAAGGAGAAGACGGCGAGAAAAGACTGATCATGTCTTCTTTTGTCTCTGAAATTAGTAGCGAGCCGTGTAAGGCTAATGCCGTTATCCATCTTCCCGTTTCAAATGGCGCTTGGAATCGCTCAAGCGTCTCCAAATTCCATAGCTCAATTACACCATCATCTCCACCACTAGCGAGAATAGGCACACCGTTGTGAGATCCAACGGCAAGCGCCCGCACAGCATTACTCGCATCTAGCTTAAAATGGGGCGCTGACGGTTGCCAGCGGGTGACACGCGGCCACCAAGGCGTATCCCCTCGGAAGGGCATAAGGCTATCGACAATGTCTAAATAGCCGCATTTCATCGCAGCCATTGCTAATACGGCTGCTCGTTCTTGCAGGTCAGCCCCTAGCAGGTGAGCGCAAACCGAATAGACATGCCCAAAGCGAATAGCCTCCGCGCTGGTGCTCGCGATCGCCACCTGCCTCATCGTGCTCGGCTCAACCGCCACCAAAAAGCTAGGCGAAGCGACCAGCTCATCCAGTCTTGAAACCGCCGCCGCATGAAAAGCCAAATAGCGGCGGACATATAGCGAAGCCTTAAACCAGTCATTGGGCCATAACGCATCTAAAAAACGCTCGTGACCCACCAAACCTTCTCGCTCACGCAAAAATTCGGCAAACTTTTCGTGAAAGAGCCGGTAGACACTGCGCCGATCTTCCAATGATTCAACAATGTAGGCAGCGGCTTCTTTGCGAGCCAGATAAATATCTTCTAAGGGGGCTAGTTTCTCCCAAATTAAGTGAGGCAGCCCTTGGCCAAAGCTAAAGGCAAGCGCAGTGAGCGCCCGCTGAATACGAAACGATTTGCCCTCTTCAAATCGATCTAGATAGTCGCTAAACGCATTTTTCACATCAATCGGGACGGCTAAATCCCAGATCTCCTCAGCAGTGAGCGCGGTTTGGCCTTTGACCAATCCATCGCACTCCAGCTTGGCAATCAAAAACGTCCGACCGGCTTTGCGGGCGATCGCACTCGCAGCCTCAGCAGCCAACGCCTCGCTATCACAATACGGCCCAGATTCGAGCAAGCGCATTCGCGCGTAGTTTTCAATATCTTGCGGATTGTAGTAAGGCGCCCGGTCAAGATCAACCACCACAGCCGATGAGCCGAGTCGTTGAAATCGACTCTCACCGGTTTTGTTATGGCTGGGGCGAGTCCCAATCACTAAGCGAACGCAGGGTTGCTTAGCCAAAGGAGACAACAAACTGCGCGTAATTTTAAGGGGCTCAACCGCTTCATCAAGAGCATCAATAACAATGCTGAGTTTTTCGCCGCGCTTGCCAATACTCTCTGCCAGGGCTTTAGATCGGCTTTCACAATCACTCAACCCGTCTGCCAGCAGCGGCAAGCGAGTTGCATTACTCAAAATATCAAGCAACTGCTCCAAATCACGATTCTTCGAATGTATGGGAACATCAATACATTTTTCACTCAAAACGACATTTGCCAACACGGCTGATTTGCCAGCACCTGGATCGCCTGTAACAGCCAGAGCACCCACGGCATTTTCACTCTCTAAATAAGTGTTTATCGCCTCTAATGCCTGTTGCCGGCCTATAAAATAATGTGTGCACTCATCCCAATGAGCCTGACACTCTATCAACTTCCTCTGAGTTTCTACATCTAGCTCTGCTGAAACGACCTCCTCAGCGGTTTGAGGATCGTAAAGAGGATTGGGAAACTCCCACTCTGGCCAAAAATCATTCGTGCGAGGATAAGAAATGCCCACCGTTGTCTGCCATCCAGGCAGCTGTTCACTAAGGTGCTCTAACAGGACCGGCAAATACAGATATTTTTGCCGTTTACCCCCAAAGCGACCGTCACGATTGAGCAGTGACTCTGCCAAAGCAGGCGTAAATTTTCCGCGCTTAGCCTCTTGCCGATCTCGGCAGGAGGTCACCAGCGTCAGGTTGAGTTCATTGGCGATAAACTGATCTTTAAAGTCGGGCCAATGCTTATCAAAATCCATTGAACTACGACCGGACTCACAAGTATCCAGTATGAGTAAAATGCGGCCTGGTTTAGGGGCTTTAGCAAAGGTTCCTATCAGGTTTAATGTCGCAATCTCATTGCCATCGCTGAGCTGCAAAGAGTGCCATCCACTTGTTTTGCCATGCCCAACGTAGTGAACAATAACATCGTCACCGTCATCACGCGCCTCAAACCATTTCTCAAGATTCAACAGTGCTTCGCGAGATGGATTAGTTCCCCCTGGAACCTCAGCCAATGAATAGCCGAGGCTCGTCAAGGCCTCAACCATTGAAGCAACGTCAGCTTCAACGGTCGGCAAGTTCTGGGTTTCATCTTTGTATTGCCCAGTGCCTGTAACAATGCAGTGTAGTGCCATTGAATTACGCTTTTTCCAATACGTTCCTTCTATGCTTTATTTACTTATAAACAATCTTAAGCCGATCTCGGTGCCAGTCGTATTCCATATACTGTGCGCTCTCCTCTGCCTGCGCTAAACCTAATAGCTTTGCCACCACATACAAAGACATATCAATCCCAGCTGAGATCCCGCCCGAAAGAACAATATCCCCATTGTCTGCAATCCGAGCATCGGGATACACTTGCTCAGGCGATAGCATTGTTGTGAGCTGTGCGATCGCGCCTTGATGTGTGGTCGCAACTTTTCCAGCCAAAAGGCCAATTTTGGCCAGCAGTAGCGCGCCAGTACACACCGAAAGCAACAGCGTTGTCGCTTTGCTGCAGTGCATAATCCAATCTAAAAGCCCTTGATTATTAATCTCTTTTCGAGTCCCAAACGGGGTCCCGTCATCGCGATAGCCGCCGCCCCCCGGCACTACTAAAATATCCGGTTTAGGAGAATCTTGGAAACTGTAATGAGGATTGAGACTTAAACCATTGCGCGCAACAATAAGAGACTTTTCTGCCACGGTATACACATTAAACGGGTTCGATCCGTCTCTTTTCCCCGTAATAGAAAAAACCTCGAAGGGGCCCGCAAAATCTAGAACTTCTACATCATCGAAGATTAGAACCGCAACGTTTTTCATCAGCTATCGCTCGAGTCAGCTGATACGATATCACTTAGAGAACTAATGCATCGCAATAGCGTAGCCATTATTCACTTTTAGGGGCTGCTATCTTAAGAACCCTGCTAAAGCGGTGAGTCTAGATATTTTCAGGGGCATACTTTACATACGGTCACGGTCTTATTTCAGTTCTTACTTCGGGTGTTTCTGCAACTTTATGTATAGAGAGCCAGTCTGTAAATAAAACTCAGCAAGGAAAAACTCAGCACGGATTATTGAAAGTTAAGGATTATTGAGAGTTAAGGATTATTGAGAGTTAAGGATTATTGAGAGTTAAGGATTATTCAGATTATCCACACCTTAGTTATCCGCGCCTTAATTATCCACACCTTGCTGAGGTAAGTTCACAACTTGCATTTTTATCAGGGTGCGATTTTATTACTTAGAGTTGATTTAGATATTATTGACGCAGTTGCGGCCTGAGGCTAAATAGAATGAACGCTCGAAATTTGTGGATAACGGTTGGCCGCCGATTGTCTACTTGGTCTTCGCTATTGGCGATCGCAACATTAACCGCCTGTATAGCGCCCACGTCTCTGGTAAATTCACCTACCGATGCCACCTCTGGTGACTCAGCCACTAATGACTCAGCCAGCAACGAGGCGTTAGAAAGTTCAGAGGCCGCTGCACAAGCTCGGTTTTGTGAGCGCCCCGAAGTGCCCCTAGAGCCCCTCTCAGCGCCCGATGACACACCCGTTTTCGAGCAGTTTAACTTTCAGCCCCAAAGCATTGCAGTCTCTGCTGACGGGGTCAAAATTGACACGAGCTACCACACCTTTTCTTATTGCAAAAGCACGGGCGAATGGGCGATCGCCAATCGCAGTTTTCCAGGCAAATCAGCCTTCGACTATGAGCAGTACCTACAAGAGCTGGCCGAACCCAACTACGAAACCCTCCAGATAAACAATCAAACCTATGCCTATCGGGTTCGGTTAGAAGCGCCTTGGATAGCAGAGTACGTCAAAGAACAGTTCCAAAAAAAACAGGCCTCACAAGAACAGCCTTCACAAGAACAGGCCTCTGCCAATACCGATACCATCTCAGAAGAAGCGGTCTACTTCGAGCTTAAATCACCTAATGGCAGCATTACCACCCATCAGCTCTACACGCTCAGCGATGTACAAAACGCTAGCCTCGGGGCCAGTTTGGGGGTACCAAGCATTACCGGCGTTGTAGAAACTGAAGACGCTATTTGGTTTGCCGCCACCACTAGCCAAGGAGAAGGGGAAAACGGCTTCGCCAGCCTGCTGCGCTACGATCTTGAAAGTAAAAATTTAGCCGTTCATCAGCCCCCTGAAATTCAGGGCGACCAGATTACCTCGCTGGCCTTCACGCCACCTCAAACCCAAGACAAATCAGTAGCAGATCCGCCGACAGAAGCATCAGCCACAGAAGCATCAGTCACAGAAAATCAGCCCGCAGAAGAGAAGGTCACAGAAGCGGAGCCTGTAGAAAATAACGCAACCAACAACAACCCGCCCACAGAAGCATCAGCCACAGAGGCGTCAGCCACAGAAAATCAGCCCGCAGAAAACCCGTTAGTCAAGAACAAACCGACGCTTTGGCTTGGCACCCTCCGCAGCGGTGAAGGTAATCCCTCTTTCCCGGCCAGTGGTCTCGTGGCCTACCAGCCAACCGCCGAAAATAGTGGCGTCATTCGTCAATACACAATCACCAATAGCCCTTTAGTGGGGGCGATTCCTTACCAGGTCAGCACCTTAGACGAGGAGCTATGGATTGCCACAGGCAATGGTGTCTGCCAAACGCAATGGCCCACCATAGACGAAGACAGTCGCTGGCGCTGTTGGCGATTTACCGCTACGGCAGCTGTTCCGTCCGACGGCGTAGCACTCTATCCCAGCTTCCTCTCAGAAGAACCCGCCACCCAACTCAAAGAATCCAAAGTAGAAGTGCTGTGGGCCAATTGGGAGCATTTTGATCAGCCAGATGTCGATAAAGCGAATGCGTTTCGTTACGAAGTGGTTTATGCGCCTGGATTTGAAGCCACGTTGGCTCAGGGTGGCTATCGGGTAGAGAGTAAGGTTGCTCAGCGCATGGCAAGGGACAACGATGTCTTTTGGCCCGGTCAGCATTGGCACTGGAGTGGTCGTCGGTTTGCGCGATCACTCGACGAAGTCGCCCTTAATCTAGTTGGTGGTGGGCCCCAAGGTCTCATGGCATCCAACATCCGAACAGGCTTTTCATTTGATCATTACGCCATTAGAGGAGACTTTGACCTGCTTAGCCTAAAACCAGATGGCACCCAAGTTCGCTACTATTCTGGCTGGGTAGACGGCATGGATTTGGAAGCATATCCTGACATTGTTGACGTTGAGCCGCTCAAAGAGACAGCGCCTGACCCCATGGACAAAATAGCGGCGGATCTCCCACCTGTCGGGCCATAATACGGCCGTGATATCGCCGTGACATCTCGAACCACCTCAGCGACAGAGCGGCTTCAAGCGGAACTAGATAGCACCGCAGCGTTAACCCGGCCCATGTGGATGCTGTGGATACTCTCGGCGGGCTTAATCGCCCTAGATGGCTTTGATTTTTTCATCATCGGCGTCGCCATGCCGTTTATTCAGCGCGACTTCGGTTTGAGTGCAGGCTGGGTTGGGGCGATCGCCACCGCAGCCCTAGCCGGTGCGCTACTCGGCTCACTCACGCTGGGCCCTATCACTGACCAAGTCGGCCGTCAGCGCATGCTAATGATTGATATTGGGCTGTTCGTTGTGGCTTCAATCGCCTCGGCATTGGCGTGGAATGCTGAGACGCTGCTAGTTTTTCGCTTTTTGGTTGGCGTTGGCATCGGCGCAGATTATCCCATTAGCGTGGCTTACATCACCGAAAACGTGCCTGCAAGGCTACGGGGCCGCATGGTCATTGGCGCCTTTAGCTTTCAATCGGTCGGCGCATGGTTGGGGGCCTTCGTCGGATGGATCACCATTTGGGCATTTCAGCAGGGTGCACCAGATTTGGCCATCCACTACGCTTGGCGATGGATGCTAGGCTTTGGCATTGTTTTGTCTGTGATGGTGGGCGGCCTACGGCTGTTGTTTTTGCTCGAAAGCCCAAGTTATTACCTGGCCAAAGGGAATTACGAAGCGGCGTCTAAAGCCGCCACCGAGCTACTTGAAAAACCGATTTATTTTGAACCTGAGCAACCGCGTTTAGAGGATGCCGCAGATCCTGAAATCGCAGATCCTGAAATCGCAGATCCTGAAGCTACAAACGCAAAAAAACTCGGATACACCGACTTATTTTCAGCGGTCTATCGCCAGCAAACGCTGCTGGTTTCTGTACCTTGGTTTTTTCAAGATATTGCAACATACGGCATCGGCATTTTCACACCAACGATTATTGCGGCCCTTGCCTTTTCTAGCGAGCGTGATTGGTTAATGCAGGAAATGGCTTCAGCGAGAGGCGCAGCGATCGCCAATAGCTTCCTCGTCCTTGGCTTTCTATTTGCCATCTTCTTAATCGACAACATTGGCCGGATTACGCTCCAGATCATAGGCTTTTGTGGAATGGCCGCAGGTCTAGTCATCCTCTCCTATGCCAATGACAGCCTCACCCCCTTATTGACCGGCTTCATCCTATTCAACCTGATGATGAATCTAGGCCCGAATTCCACCACATTTCTACTCTCTGGAGAAATCTTTCCACCGGCCATCAGAGCCAGTGGAGCGGGGCTAGCCGGTGGCATCGCTAAGTCGGGCGCAGTCCTCGGCGCGCTGTGTTTACCTATACTGCAAGCAACAATAGGAATAGAGGCAGTGGTGCGATCGCTCTCTGCTTTCTGCATTTTGGCCGCTCTTATCACCTATGCGCTCCGCTCCGCAGCCAAACAAAACGTCATAAACCAGACCGACACCCCCTAGATACTATGCTCGAACTTCACAGCCACACGACTTGCTCAGATGGCAGCCTAACGCCAGCAGAACTGGTGACGTTTGCGGTGCAAAAAGGTGTGAAAGCACTGGCCATCACAGACCATGACACCATGGCAGGATGGGATGAGGCGATCGCCACCGCCACGCCCCTCAACCTCGAAATTGTCCCTGGATTAGAACTCAGCACCGTTTACAACGGTCGCTCTATGCATATCCTTGGCTTTTATCCAGATAAACAAAAGTTACACGCGCCTCTGCAAAAACGCGTAGAAGGTCGTAAGCGCCGGGCGCATCACATGGCAGAAAAACTAGCCGCGCTTGGCTACCCGATTAACCTGCCCGATATGTCGGGCGCCATGGCGCCCGGACGGCCCCATATCGCCAATGCCTTGAAGCAAGCAGGCCACGTCAACTCTCACGAAGAAGCCTTTGAGCGATTTTTAAAAGACGACGGCCCTGCCTATGTCCCCTACGATAAGTTCACTGCTCAAGACGGCATCCAGCTTTTGCTCAGCTGCGGCGCGGTGCCCGTATGGGCACATCCCTACATTTTTCGAGGCGGCAGCGTAGAAACGGTTCTACCCCAACTGGTAGACGCTGGATTGATGGGCATAGAGGTGTATCATCCCACCCACAGCGTTAGCAACGTCCGTAAGCTGGAAGAATATTGCCAAACCTATGGTCTGCTTATGACAGGAGGCAGTGACTACCATGGCCCTAGTCACAAAAAACGCTCAGATTTTCGTGATCTCAATGAGTTGGCCGTTCCTCTCGATTTACTAGAGCCCCTTAAGGCCGCTGCCCATAAACTGGCGGTCCATCAGGCATAACCCAGCATAATGAAACCTATAACAAGGCCCATAAGTGACCTTAAGTGACATTTATTGCTTTTAGAGGCATCACAAGTACGATTGCGCCTATATCTGGGCCAGTGTTGAATGAGATAGCTGTTAATGCAGAGGGCTATTGAACCAGATAGCTTAAGAATGGGGCTCCGTTAAAGTAACGATGCCGAAAATTTGCTAAGTGACAAATCCCTACGTAGCTCAACTTAGACAGGAATTGCTGTGTAAGGGAAGCCTAGAAATGTTAAATGCATCTATCTAAATGAATAAGTGGTCAGCGGTATTTTTCAGCTCTCAACCCAAAGACTGAATCTAAACCGCCGGCAATTATTCAAGACCTTCAACCTGTGATTACATTTTCTCCTTCTGTCTTTGCTCCCGCTTGGCGGCTGTCTGAAAAATTCGTATCCCACAAACAAGCTCGCACCCAACCAGGGTATGGCATGCTGATTGCCATTGATGCCAGCGTAGATTACGGCGATGCCTTAGCAGCCGGTGCCATCAAGGGAGCGCAGCTGCTAATGATCGATTCAAAAAGATGCGCGATCGCCCAAATCACGCGAGCCATCCACCGATTTCCAGGGAATTTCCAAAGCCTACATATTGTCACCCATGGGTCTCCGGGATGCCTCCACTTCAGCAGCGGCGATCTCACCCTCAGCAACCTCGCTAGCTACGCCGCCGATATTGAATCCTGGTTTAGCTATCGCACGTTCGACAAAGGCTCCAGCATCAAGATCCAATCCCCCAAAAGCTTTCTATCTCTATACGCCTGCAGCGTCGCAACCGGAGATGCTGGAGAAGAGTTTTTAGAGAAAATGCACTTCCTCGCAGGCGTGACCATCCACGCCTCACGCGGCAAAGTCGGCAGTACTGCGCTCAACGGCAGTTGGAAACTGGACGTCTCTTATCCATTTCCGCGCCATGCCAAGTTTCCTTTCACAGCCGATCTTTTAGAAACTTACGAAGCGGTTATCTGAAACTCAGTAAATATACTGATACCCATAGAGCCCCCTTTAAACGCCCAAATTCTTTGGATTGCTTGAGTTGCTTAACAGACGTTAGCTGTTTAGACATTAGCTGTTTAGGCAACGTGATTTAAAGCACGCTAAATACGGAGCTAATGTCAGGGCATTTGTCAATAACTTTGAACGAAATAAACAAATGGGCGAATTTGATGTGTATTGCAAAAAGACGGCGTGCAAATAACGCTGACAGCAGCGCTATCAAGATAAGTTGATTCTGTCAAACACAAGTTCTGTGGTCTGAATAAGGACACAGTTAGCTTGTGAAAATAGCAGCGCAGTTCATCGCTATCTCGTTTCCGTTAACCCGCTGACTCCCCGAATTCTCATTGAATCGCATTGGTGGGATAGGCGTAGGGGCATGAATGCTTGGGAACGATAAGTGAGGTTAGCGATGCTGAAGCGTGTTTTAGCAACTTATCGCCATGTATAGCCGTCAGCTTAACCCTACGAACACCACACTTCACCAAGCAAACTTTAAGGCCGCTGTCTTGGAATCGATGGGCACGATCCAGCTTACTAAGTCATTTACGGTTGTTGAGGCAGTGGCCTTTAAGAAAAGCTGTCAGGAAGCTTTTCTACGCAATCCAGGGATGAAAGAAATTGCCCTCAATTTTGCGGAAACAACGTTTATAGATAGCAGCGGCATCGGTGCGCTGGTTATCTGCCACAAGCTTTGTGAAGACAGAGGCGCTAAGCTTCGACTGATCAATGTGCCGTCTCAAGTCATGATGGCGCTGTCTTTAACTGAGCTAGACAAAGTTTTCAATATTGAACCCGCGATCGCCCGCAGTTCAACGCCCGAAAAGCGCCAGACTGCGCTGCAAGACTTGCCCGAAGCGCATCCATCTGTCCGTTCTAAGGCCAAACGCGTCATAGATATTGTCGGAGCCCTCGTCGGGTTAGGCTTAACCGCAATTTTGTTTGTCATTGTGGCGATCGCTATCAAGCTAGAAGACGGCGGTCCAATTTTCTTTGGCCAAACCCGCTGCTCTTGGCTGGGTAAACCCTTCAAAATTTGGAAGTTCCGCTCCATGGCCGTCGATGCGGAAGCGCGCAAGCACGAGGTTGTCAATAAAGTAGACGGCCCACTGTTCAAAAATGACAACGATCCCCGTATCACAAAAGTAGGGCGGTTCTTGCGACGCACGAGCTTGGATGAATTTCCTCAGTTTTGGAACGTGCTAAAAGGTGATATGAGCCTAGTGGGAACACGCCCCCCAACGCCGAATGAAATCGCAGAATATAAAGTCTCTGAGTGGCAGCGGCTGAATGTTAAGCCGGGCATGACCGGTGAGTGGCAGGTGAATGGCCGCTCTACAGTCACCTCGTTTGAGCAAGTGGTCAAGCTTGACTTGCAATACCAGCGCAAGTGGAGCCTATGGTATGACATTAAGCTAATTTTCAGAACCGTTTTGGTGCTGTTCAGCAAAGACTCTGGCGCGATGTAACTTCGACTTTTTTTAACGCAATTTGACCCCTATCCTCCACAATGGATATCTGGATAATGGTCATATCGCGAATGCTCGCAATCACCTTCATTTCTCACCTGTTAGCCGTGCTAGTTGGCGTTGGTAGCGTCTCTTTCTACATGGCGGCCTTTTTTTACCCCGAGGTTAACCGCCCCCGCGACATTGTGTGGAGTGGGCTGGGATTGGTGTATGCGGCGCTGCTGTGGTTTTGTGCTGTGCAAGTGACAGCAGCGATATTACTAGCTCAGCTGATTGTGGTTGTGCTGCTAGGCGTGCTGGGCTGGCAAACCCTGAGCATACGCCGCCAAAAAACCCCCGTATATCAGCAGACGCCTGTTGTCATTACGCCTGAAATTGCTGGGAACTGGGCTAAGAATAAGCTAAACCAGCTGCGGATTGCTCCTGCTGAACCCGTGCCTCTAAAGCTCAAGAAGCGAAATCTTAATGAGTTCTCTGATGAAAAGCTAGGATTGCCCATTGACCCGCGCCGCCGCCCAGCTTACGACTATGAATTTGTAGAAGACGGGCTGTGGGATGAGCCTGGCGAAGCGATTTCGAACAGCGATGAAATGCCACTGCCAGTTGATGTAGCGCCGCCTTCTGCGATCGCCGATGTGATTTCTGTCGAATCGCCTAAAGTCGAAGAGATTCAGCCAGAGAAACTCGACGTAGAGCCGTCCAAGGTAGACCCAGAAACTTCCGAACTAGAAGCTTCTGAGCCAAATACAGTGACCCCGGATTCAGCGGATCCAGACGCAACTGAATCCGGGGTAGACCCATCACTAGTAGACCCATCACTACTAGAGGCAGAAACTTTACCAGCATCGTCACTATCAAGCTCAGAAACACCAGCTGAGCTCGATAGTGACAGCAACGCCTCAACTGTCGATAGTGCAATGGATAGTGCAGCAGTTGCAGAAGTTCAGCCAGAAGAAGCGGCGATCGCTCAAGCCCAGAACGACAATAACTGGGATGACAGTAACTGGATAGCTGAACCCACAAACAACACATCTGCCCCAAGCGCGCAAACACCGTCCGCTGAAAAACAGGCATCAGTGCCCTTACCGTCTCAAGGCTTATCTACCAAAGCAAAGCCTTCAATGCTGGCAATGCCGATTATCTTGGCAGACTGGGTTAAAGATGTGGTTGCCGCCCTAACCAAGCCTAAGCCCTCCAAGCCCGTCATTGAAATTCCCAGACGAGAGCCTGCCATTGCAAAACCTGCGCCCACAACCTGGGATAACCAACCTGAAGACACCACACCTAAAGACGCAGCAGCAGACAGCAATTGGGACGATTAGCTTGAAGCAAAGTAAACTTCAAGGCAAAATGGCCTAATTGACAGCTGCAAAGACCCAGCCAACGCGCCGCCAACACACACCGAGCATAACCAGCGACTAACCGTGAGTGAATCCAAAAGCTACAAAGACACCGTTCTACTGCCCCAAACTGACTTCAGCATGCGAGCCAACGCTGTTAAGCGGGAGCCTGAACTGCAGGCCTACTGGAACGAGAAAGGCATTTACCAGCGGTTGGCCGAAGAAAATCCAGGAGAGCCGTTTATTCTTCATGACGGCCCGCCCTATGCCAACGGCGATTTGCACATGGGCCATGCCCTAAACAAAATTCTCAAAGACATCATCAATAAATACCAAACCTTGCAAGGGCGCAAAGTTCGCTACGTGCCAGGATGGGACTGCCACGGCTTACCGATTGAGCTGAAGGTACTGCAAAAGCTTAAGTCTAAGGTGCGCCGCGAACTAACACCGCTGTCTCTACGGCAGCGGGCTAAGGACTTTGCGCTAGAAACCGTCGATAAGCAAAGTGCCGGATTCCAGCGCTACGGTGTGTGGGCTGACTGGGAGAATCCTTATCTCACACTGCAGCCAGAATATGAAGCGGCGCAGCTCGGCGTATTCAGCAAGATGGTAGAAAACGGCCATATCTATAGAGGGCTGCGTTCCGTCCACTGGAGTCCATCGTCGCAAACGGCCCTAGCAGAAGCCGAACTGGAATATCCAGAAGAGCATGTTTCACCGAGTATCTACATTGCCTTCCCGATGGTCGCGGCATCTGACGCGACGAAAGAAACACTTGCCCCCTATATAGACAGCTTGGGTGTTGCCATTTGGACAACGACGCCTTGGACAATTCCAGCGAACGTTGCCGTTTCTGTGAACGCGGATCTTGACTATGCCGTTGTGGAAAGCAAGTCGGGTGAGCCATTTAAGTATCTGATCGTGGCAAAAGAACTTGCCGAAAAGCTATCTGAAACATTTGCTACCGGGCTGAGCGTTGTCGCTGAGCTGAAGGGAGCAGCGCTAGCTGGTGCAACTTACAAACATCCACTGGCGGAAAAAGACAGCGCCTTTGATCGCGTTAGCCCTATCGTAATCGGCGGTGACTATGTCACGACGGAATCGGGTACGGGACTAGTGCATACTGCGCCAGGTCACGGCCAGGAAGATTTTGCGGTAGGCCAACGGGAGAACCTACCGATTTTGTGTCCGGTGGATGCGCGAGGTAATTTCACCGCTGAAGCCGGCTCGTTTGAAGGCTTGAACGTTTTGAAAACGGCAAATGAGGTCATCATTGAGGCGCTCACAGAAGAGAAGGTGCTGCTGAAGCACGAGCCGTATTCCCATAAATATCCCTATGACTGGCGTACCAAGAAGCCAGTTATTTACCGAGCGACAGAGCAGTGGTTTGCCTCAGTGAAAGGATTTGTCGGCGAGGCGCTAGAGGCCATTGATGAGGTCAAGTGGATTCCAGCTCAGGGCCAGAACCGTATCACCGCAATGGTGAGTGAGCGCTCGGACTGGTGCATTTCGAGGCAGCGGACGTGGGGCGTGCCGATTCCAGTATTTTATGAGGAAGAAACGGGTGAGCCGTTGATGACCAAGGAAACCATTGCCCATGTTCAGGCGATTGTGGCCGACAAAGGCTCGGATGCTTGGTGGGAGATGAGCGTGGCGGAATTGCTGCCAGAGCCATATCGCAGCAACGGGAAGAGCTATGTGAAAGGAGCCGACACGATGGATGTGTGGTTTGATTCTGGATCTTCTTGGGCCTCGGTGGTGCAGCAGCGCACGGGGTTGGACTATCCGGCAGAAATTTATCTAGAAGGCTCGGATCAGCACCGGGGTTGGTTCCAATCTAGTTTGCTTACCAGCGTGGCCTCGAATGGCCATGCACCTTATCGTCAGGTGCTCACGCATGGATATGTGCTGGATGAGAACGGGCGCAAAATGAGTAAGTCTTTGGGTAATGGCGTGGATCCAAAAGTCATTATCGAAGGCGGGAACAACAAAAAGCAGGAGCCGCCTTACGGCGCAGATGTGCTGCGGCTTTGGGTGTCTTCAGTCGATTACTCGGGCGATATGCGCTTGGGTATGCGCAACGTGAAACAGATGTCGGATGTGTATCGCAAGATTCGCAATACGGCCCGGTTTTTATTGGGCAATCTGCACGATTTTGACCCCGCTAAAGATGCGGTGCCCTATGCAGAGCTGCCAGAGCTGGATAAGTATATGCTGCACCGCATGACAGAGGTATCTGCAGATGTAAAAGAGGCCTTTGAGTCCTATCAGTTCTTTCAGTTTTTCCAAACCGTGCAGAATTTCTGCGTAGTGGATCTATCGAATTTCTACCTGGATATTGCAAAAGATCGGCTGTATATCAGTGCGGCAGATTCGGCACGCCGTCGAAGCTGCCAGACAGTGATAGCGGTGGCAATTGAGAATTTAGCGAAGGCTATAGCCCCCGTACTGGTTCACATGGCTGAAGATATCTGGCAGGCCTTGCCATACGAAACATCGGTTGAATCGGTATTTGAATCGGGCTGGGTAACGCTAGAAGATGAGTGGCAAAAACCTGAACTGACCCAGACCTGGGCTAAGCTTCGCAGCCTACGCGATGAGGTGAATACGGTGCTTGAGCAGGCCCGGAGCGATAAGGCAATTGGCTCGTCTTTGGAGGCAAGTCTGAAGCTCTTTGTGTCAGATTCAGATTTGAAGACTAAGCTGGCTGCGATGAATCCTGCGGAAAGTATGGCTAAGGGCTCTAATCAAGTCGATGAGCTGCGCTATTTGTTCTTGGTTTCTCAGGTAATGCTGGTAGATAATACGGCAAAGCTGGAAGGGGCAAAGTACAGCGCTGATGTGGATGGAGTAAAGATTGTGGTGTCAGATGCGGAGGGGAAAAAGTGCGATCGCTGCTGGAATTATTCTGTGCATGTGGGTGAAAGCAGTGAACATCCGACCATTTGCGATCGCTGTGTTGCTGCCCTAGACGACCAGTTTTAAGAAATCAGTTCTGGAGGCCAGTGCTAGGTATTAATGCCAGTGGCCAATTCACCGTAAACATACGGTTGCTCTCCGTAACGTTTGCAGCTTCTTCATCAACCATCCCCGTCTTCTTCATAGAAGCTTATTGAAAAGACATCGTAGTCGTATGTCATCGGTGAAGTGCGCACATTTTTGCTTTCCTAGACTGACTCCTTTGTTATGCTTTGAAGGGTAATTGTACCTACTTAGAAAACTGGGTGATCGCAATTTGGATAGTTATTTGAAACCGCCTTCTGTTTTACACTCTGTTTCTTTACCTTCTATCTCTATAGTGGTGCCGGTTTACAACGGGGGAGATGCTTTCCGCCAGTGCTTGCGATCTCTACACCGCTGGATGCCCTCTGCAGAGAGCATCCGTAGTGAGGTAATTGTGGTTGCCGACGGAGATTCTGACGGAAGCTGGCAAGTCGCGGAAGCATTCGGTGCTAAGGCGTTCAATACTAATCGGACACTGCCACTCAAGGTCATCCGGCTACAGGAATCTAAAGGGCCTGCTAGAGCGCGTAATATTGGCGCATACGAAGCAACCGGTGACATCATTTTCTTTGTGGATGCAGACGTTGAGATTTTGCCTGACACCGTATTACAAGTCGCCCAAAGCTTTGCAGAAAATCCTCAGCTGACCGCACTCATCGGCTCCTATGATGACGCGCCTGGTGCGCCTAATTTCTTATCCCAGTACAAGAATCTATTTCACCATTACACCCACCAAACAGCCTGCTTAGACGCATCTACTTTTTGGGGGGCTTGCGGTGCAGTTCGCCGTTCTGTTTTTCAAAACGTTGGTGGCTTTGACGAGAACTATCGGAAACCCTGCATCGAAGATATTGAGCTGGGCTATCGACTCAAACAGGCTGGTCACACCATTCACTTGCGCAAAGATATTCAAGTGAAGCACCTCAAACAGTGGACGCCCTTTTCACTTCTACGCGCCGACATCTTCTACCGAGCGCTGCCTTGGACTGCTTTATTGTTGCAAGTTCGCGAGCACCATCCGGCTCAGTATGAGCGCTTTACCAGTGATTTGAATTTGAAGTGGAACAGTCGCATCAGCGTTATGCTGGTGTACGGGCTGCTGGCAGCAGTGGCGATCGCCGCGTGGCCATTCGGTTGGGCTCCGTTCGGACTCGTGAACAGCAGCGGCCTCATCCTTGCGATTGTCTGTAGCATTGCTTTAGCGTTCATTAACCTACCGGTCTATCAGTTCTTTCGTCAAAAGCGCGGCTGGTTGTTTGCGCTGCAAACGGTGCCATGGCACTGGCTGTACTTTTTCTACAGTGGGCTTGCCTACGTCATTACCCTCATTCGCCATCAGTTGGGTTCCAGACGCGTAAGGCCAACGGCTGGCTCAGGCTCTGTGCGCCTAAGTCAGTAGTCCCTTTCTCGTTTTATTCAGTCATTTTTATTTCTCAATGCCCACTGCGGGGTTTAATCTAGAGGTTTTTTCTCATATGGTTTCTCATACTGTTGTTATTGGTGGCGGCCCGGCGGGCCTCGTCACCGCTTACGAGCTTGTCAAGAATGGTCACCAGACCACTGTGCTAGAGCAGTCTGACAAGGTCGGTGGCATTTCGCGCACAGAAACCTATAAGGGCTATCGCTTCGATATTGGCGGACATCGTTTTTTCACAAAAGTAGGTGAAGTTCAAGAGATTTGGCAAGAGATTTTAGGCGATGACTTTATTCAAGTTCCGCGGATGTCTCGAATTTACTACCGCCATCGTTTTTTTGACTATCCCCTTTCCATTACCAACACGCTAAAGAATCTCGGCCCAATCGACAGCAGTTTGATTGTATTGAGCTACTTAAAGGCAAGAGCAAAAGCTAAGCTAAATCCTGATGATACCGCTGAGAACTTTGAAGAGTGGGTGACAGAGCGCTTTGGCGGTCGGTTATATCGCACCTTTTTTAAGTCTTATACGGAAAAAGTATGGGGCATTCCCTGCACTAAAATTCAGGCGGAGTGGGCAGCTCAGCGGATCAAGGGACTCTCTCTTTCCAAAGCCGTCATCAACGCTATGTTTGGTAGCAACGACACTAAAACGCTCATTAAAGCGTTCGACTATCCTGTACTGGGCCCTGGCATGATGTGGGAAAAGTGTCAGTCGCTAATTGAAGAAGGTGGTTCAAAAGTCTCTATGCATACCCGCTCTGTGCGAATTGAGCGCACAGGTAAACGAATTGACCGTGTGATTGCCCAGAAAAAAACGCCGGCGGGTATTGATACGTTTGAGCTGACGGCCGATAGCTACGTATCGAGTATGCCAGTCACAGCACTTGTGCGTCAGCTCGATCCGCCTGCGCCGCCAGAAGTGCTGGCAGCTGCAAATGGGCTTAAATACCGCGACTTTTTGATTGTTCCACTTGTGGTCGATCTAGACTCGCTCTTTCCAGACAACTGGATTTATATCCATAGCCCAGACTTTAAAGTTGGCCGCATTCAAAACTTTAAAAATTGGAGCGCTGCCATGGTTCCTGACCCTAGCAAAACTTGCTTGGGGATGGAGTATTTTTGCAACGAGGGCGATGATATTTGGACACTTAGCGATGCGGAGCTGATTCGCTTGGCTAGCGAGGAAGTGGTGGGTCTGGGCCTGGTGCCTAAGCTCTCTTTGATAGAAGACGGTACGGTGATTCGGCAAAAGAAGGCATATCCGGTTTACGATGGCGCGTACCGCAAGCACCTAGCTATTCTGCAAGACTACTTACAAGGGTTTGAGAACCTGCAGACGGTCGGTAGAAATGGAATGCACCGCTACAATAACCAAGATCACTCCATGCTGACCGGGCTACTTGCAGCTAAAAATATTTTGGGCGAGCAGCACGATCTTTGGAGCGTGAATACAGAGCGCTCTTACCACGAAGACTTCACTAAAGAACAGTGGTCGAAACTGAAGCAAGCGCAGGCCGAACGCGAGCTGAGTGCCGTGAGCTGATTCATGTGTGAATGCAATTGAGTCCCTTAAGTCACCCATGAGTCGTCTTTCCAAATCTGAGAGCCCCCGTTCAGACAGTCAACGCTTTATGAGCGGCACTTTTTGGGTGTTTTTAGCAGAAGCGCTAATTCTGCCGACCGGACTGGTAACAGCGGGTATTTTGACACGTCAGTTAGGGCCAGAGGGCTACGGCATTCTCACCTTGGTTGCGGTGTTAGTGAGCTGGATAGAGTGGACAATCACATCTATCTTTTCTCGAACGGCCATTAAGTTTGTCAGCGATGCAGAAGATTGGCAGCCGGTCGGCACCGTAATTGCTCAGCTACATGTGGGTATTGGCGCGATCGCCATGCTAGGTCTGTGGCTATTTGCGCAGCCTATTGCAACCCTGCTGGATATCCCAACGCTGGTGCCTTACCTACAGCTATTCGCCATCGATATTCCCATTTTTTGTCTGGCGCACGCCCATCGTCAGTTGCTCATCGGGCGCGGGCTGTTTCAGCAGCGGGCTATAGCCTCTGCCGGACGATGGATAGCGCGGCTCGCCATCATTGCGCTGCTCGTAGAATATGCCAACTGGTCGATTGAAGGGGCCATTTTAGGCAGTTTGGGGGCTTCAGTCGTAGAGCTAGCGCTTGGCCGCTGGTTTGTCAGGCCACCGCTGCTGAAAAAGTCCACGTTTGCGCCCCAAAAGCTCTTTGGCTACGCGCTGCCATTATTTTTGTGTGCGATGGGTCTGCGCCTGTTCGACAAACTCGATTTGTTCATGCTCAAAATTTTGGGCGGCACGGTCGAACAAGCCGGGGTGTATGGCGCAGCTCAAAACTTGGCCTTTATTCCGAGTATTTTTGCCCTCTCTTTTTCACCTCTGCTACTCTCTACGCTTAATCGTAAGCTGCGATCTGGAGATCCGGAGGCTTTTAAGCAGGCCAAACAAATTGCTCAAAACGCGGTACGCACCGTCATTGCACTGATTCCATTTGCAGCGCTTGCCGCCGCCGCCGCCGTTCCCATCGTGACAGTTGTATATGGACAGGCCTTTGCAGTAGCAGGGCCTGTGCTAGCAGTGCTGCTGTTTGGTGCCATGGCGCTGCTATTGCTTTCAGTGATTACCGCAATTTTGACAGCAGCAGGCAGGCCCAACTTAACAGCCGTATTGGTTGCACCCATGCTGCCGCTGTCTGCGGTGGGCTATGTGGCCTTTGTGCCGCAGTATGGCGCGATGGCCGCTTGCTGGGTCAATATGGGCGCATCTGTAATGGGTGCAATGGCAGCACTCGGAACGATTTATCATATCTGGCGCATTTCACCAAAAGTGATGACGGTGGTTCGCAGTGCGATCGCGTGCGGCATTATCTACACGTTGGGGATTGGGTGGATAACCCCCGATCCGTCTCTAGTGATAAAAATTCTGGCGCTATCTTGTCTAATACCGCTAATTTTCCTGGCGCTAGGCGAGCTGAGCCCACCAGAGCGTCAGTTTGTTAGCCGCTTCATCTCACAGCAGCCTTGGCTCAAAGCTATCCGCAAAAAACGCCTTAAACAATAACAGCCTTCAAACCACTGCTCACTGGTCAATCGCTCACTGGTCAATCACTCACTGGCCAATCGCTCACTGGAACGTATGACGACTCTTTCCAACACACCGTTTGTCTCCGTCATTATTCCTGTTTATAACGACGACGCCCGCCTTAACATCTGCCTTCACCGGCTCAGCGAGCAAACCTACCCTCACGTCGAAATCATCGTGGTCGATAATGGCTCTACAGATCTCTCCAGGGTCGCAGCTGTTGTTAACCGCTATCCAGCAGCCAAGCTGATTAGCGAACCGAAACCGGGCTCCTACGCCGCTCGAAACACAGGCATTGCCCATGCCAAAGGTGACATCCTGGCGTTTACAGATGCAGATTGTTTGCCCGTTCAAAATTGGCTAGCCTGCGGCGTAGCCCAAATGAAAACCCATCCAGACTGTGGTCTGATAGCTGGGGCTATTCATATCATCAGTCAAAATCACCAACACCCAGTGGAGCTATATGAACGCATTATGGCCCTTAACCAGCAAAAATTTGTAGAACAAGATCAATTTGGTGCAACGGCTAACCTGCTGACACGCCCTGACGTCTTTAAATCGGTTGGGCTGTTCAATGCTGAACTGAAATCTAGTGGCGATGTGGACTGGGGGCAGCGCGTGTTTGCAGCGGGCTACACACAAATTTATGCTGACAATGTGTGCATTGGGCATCCGGCCCGACAAACTTTTGCTCAGTTAGCCCAGCAAGCCAGCCGTCATGCCGGTGGGTTCTATCAGGTGCGCTGTCAACAGCATAAATCGGCGATCACCCGACAGCTTACTTTTTTCAAGCTGCTGGGATTCCATCTCATGCCACCTGTTATGTTTGCCGTTAATATAGCCCGTCATCCTCAGCTCCAAACGCCCATGCAGGTAGCCAAAGTTGTTTTTACCCTAATTTTTATTCGTGCAGTGATTGTAAAAGCCTTGCTGCGCCTTAAGCTCGGCGGTATGGCACAGAGAGCTTAAGGCAAATCTTGTAGGTGCAAATTTTACAGAACAGGTATTTTAGGACAGATATTTTAGAGGAAACACTTTAGAACAGACACTTTAGAACAGATATTTTGGCACAGATATTTCCAAGAACAAGACACAAAAGGCTGACTGAAACCGTTTTTGAAACGGGGCTGATTTTGCTGTTTGTGGTTCTTGGCAGCGTTGGTATATTGCACCATGAGCTGTGGCGCGATGAAACTCAAGCTTGGCTCTTAGCTCGCGATAGTCCTTCGGTAGTGGCACTTTTTCGTAACACTCGCAACGAAGGCCATCCCCTACTGTGGCACTACTGTTTATTCATTATTAGTCGCATCAGCTACTCCCCGATAGCAATGCAAATCTTTCATTTGCTCCTGGCTATCGGCTCAATCTGGCTGATTGTGAAAAAGTCTCCGTTTTCTCTGCTTGAGCGATCGCTGATCACATTTGGCTATTTCACCTTTTACGAATACGCCCTGCTCTCTCGTAGCTACGGCTTAGGGGTTTTTCTTACCTTTCTCTTTTGCGCGCTGTATTGTGGCTTCAACGGTAGTGACTTCAACGGTGGCCGCAAACGGCAAGTGAATAAATCTAGCCAAGCTTGGCTGATGGTGCTTACTTTAGCGCTGCTTGCCAACACTACCGTCTTGGGGCTAATCCTCTCTGGGGTTTTGGCGATCGCGCTCTACTATCGCTTATTTTTCACCCAGCCCAAGAAGCCCCGTCCAGCCATCTGGCCGATGACCTGCGCACTGATCACCGCCTGGAGCGTCTCAGCCATTCAAATCGGGCGCAGTCTTTTAAATCCTATGGGCCTAAAAGGCTTTGATGCTGATGCTAGAGAGGCTATCAGCGTTTACGCTACGGAACCCAATATCACAGAGCCAAATATCACGGGGTCAGATGTCTTAACACAAACAACAGACATAACGCCCTTAGCCAGCTGGCTCGACAACGCCGACAAATTGCTGCAGATCATCCTCAAAAGCCACCTCCCCTTACCCTCTTTTCGCTTTCACTTTTGGAACCAACACCTGCTCGAAAATCAGGGCACCTATACCGTTGCTGATTGGCTGATGATGATGATGAGCCTTGCCTTGGTTGGCTTAGTCATGCTGATTGCTTTTCTGTTACTGCGCAAAACGCCGATTTTCTTGTTCATCTACGCCTTAGGTGGTCTTGGTATGTGCAGCATATTTGTCATTGCCTATCGGGGCACCACTCGCCACTATGGCAACTTATTTATCCTGCTACTGGCTTGCCTTTGGCTCGCGAGGTGGTCTAGTCAGCATGTCTTAAGGCGTTCTACCGGTCAGCCTACCTCTTATGCTTCTACCAACAAGCTGGCCAACAGGCTATTTACCGCCATTCTCTGTGTACAGGTCATCGCAGGCATCCATGCTTACAGCGCCGATCTGCGCCATCCTTTCTCCGCAAGCAACCAAACCGCTCAAATCATCAAAGCCCAGTTCAATACGCTGCCCGTACTGGCCATTAACCAGCGGCCAATTTCTCCCGTTTCCAGCTACCTAAACCGGCCGCTGTTCTACCCTGAAGCCAATCAGTTCGGCAGCTTCTGGAGCCGTTCTTATCCGGAAATGAAAGACGAAGCGACCATTACCGAAGCCCTTCAAGCCTTTTCATCCACCCATCCAGACTTTATTGCCATCCTCACGCGTCCGCTTTCGCTTCCGCCTCGGACGAAACCTGCCACGCCAACGTTAGAGATTCACTATATTGACTACGTTGGCCCCAGCATCGTTGAAGACGAAGCGTTCTTTCTATACCGGATTCATGCTGTTAATACTAAGTGATGGGGGTGGAGGGACTTGAACCCTCACGACTTTACCAGTCAACGGATTTTAAATCCGCAGCGTCTACCATTCCGCCACACCCCCGACAGGTGCTATCAAAAAAATCAAGGCGATTCTAGATAACCAACCCAATTCCAGATAACTATTCCACCACCAAGCGGGCGCGGATGCAAGCGAATTGTTACTCGCCCTATTAAATATTGATTCTGTCGAGTGAGTTAGGACACTAATGATCGCTAGAAGTCTTACACGACAATAGCTCACTCAACTAGCAACTCACTCAACTAGCAAAGTGCGTAGGCGCTAGCCTTCTCCGCGAGTATGCATCCGCACTTTGCGTCAATAGCCAGCTTCAAAGCTACCTCAATAGCTGATCGCAAGACGTCTCAATGCCCTACCTACAAATCTGCGTCGAACTAGAGATCGCTTGATCTACAGATAGGCTCTAATATACATATAGCAACTGAGATAAGACACCGATTCGATGAATTTTCCTGCGCTTGAGACTTCTACGCTACTTGGCCTTGCGACCTATGCGGTTATAGGCGGGCTGTACCTGCTCGTGGTTCCTTTAGCACTGATGTTTTACATGAAAACGCGTCTGACAGGGGCCAGTTCTATTGAGCGGTTGCTGGTGTACGGTCTCATTCTGATTTTCTTCCCTGGAATGCTGCTGGTGAGTCCATTTTTGAACTTTAGACCCCAGCGACGAGAAGTTTAGGGATTGGCGCGTACGGTTAGAGATTGGCGCAGAAGGAAGGAGTCATGAGACGAATTGATGTCATTGCAATTGGCGTCGGTGTGTTTGCCGCAGGCGGCGCGCTGTATCTGGTGTTTGATTGGGCTGGTATGGACGGTCTTTCAGCAGGCATCTGGAGCCAAGTTGTGTTTGTGATTGGGCTGCTGGGCTGGACGGCGAGCTATTTGTTTCGGGTGGCGACTAAGAACATGACCTATTACCAGCAAGTTGAAGATTACGAAGACGCAGTGCTGCAAAAGCGCTTAGAAGAGATGAGCCCAGAAGAGCTGGAAAAGCTTCAAGCTGAGGTTGAGGCAGAGAAAGCGGCGCAGTCGGCATCTTCTTAAGGTTCACAGTCATCGGTTCACAGTCATTCATTCACGGCGATTGATTCACGAATATCAGCTCACGGATCTCGGTTTGCAGCGATGGGCTCACGGATATCGGTTTGCGGCGATCGCGTCCTAACGGTATTCTGTGGGCTGTTGAGAATGGTAGCAATGATGTCCGTTGAGGTTTCTGGCCCAATATCTGTTAGAGAACGATTTGCCCAGCTGCGAGAGAAAGGGCAGTGCGCCTTAATCCCGTTTATCACAGCGGGCGATCCAGACTTGGATACGACAGCGGCGGCCTTGCAGGCATTAGATCGCAACGGCGCAGATTTGATTGAGCTAGGGGTGCCCTACGCCGACCCCCTAGCCGATGGGCCAACGATTCAGGCCGCGGCTACGCGATCGCTTAAAAAAGGCACCACCTTAGAATCAGTGCTCACCCTCGTTAAAGAAGTGAGCCCTAAGCTATCGGCCCCCATCATTCTTTTCACTTACTACAACCCCGTACTAAACCGGGGCATCGAAGCCTTTCTCCAAGAGATTTATGCCGCGGGTGCGCGGGGCTTAGTCGTTCCGGATTTGCCCCTAGAGGAAATGGACGAGCTGCTAGCAGCTGCCGAGACCGTAGGAATTGCCGTCATTTTGCTCGTTGCACCCACTTCACCAGAAGCGCGAATTCGCGCGATCACTGAAAAATCCCAAGGGTTCGTCTACCTCGTTAGCGTCACAGGGGTAACCGGCGCACGCCAAGAGATTGCCAATCGCGTAGAGGGATTACTCACCGATTTACACCGCGTAACCAACAAACCCATTGGCGTTGGATTTGGGGTCTCTGAGCCGGCCCAAGCAAAGCAGCTCAAAGACTGGGGCGCAGACGGCGTGATTGTAGGCAGTGCCATTGTAAAGCGACTGGCGACTGGGACCCCCCAAGCAGGCATCGCCGCCATCGGTGAGTTTTGTGCTCAGCTGAAGGCGGCGATTAAATAGTGCTATCTGGAACTACCTTCTAACACTATTTTCTGGCACTACTGTCTAGCACTACTGTCTGACACTACTTTTTCTTCTCTGCTGTCGGTTTATTAAGCGCTTTGGCAAGCTCCTTAGCTGCTTTTTCAAGCTCAGAGGGCTCTGTCGTTTTATCCTTTTTTGAGGACGTTACGGCTGCGTGGGTACTAATAAACAAAAAGACCGCAACAATCGCAAACATCGGCAATAAAGCGGGCATAGTCGCTGGTTCTCCTAATTTTAAGGACGAGGCAGTTCAAAAGCGATGGTGTTTCGCAGTGACGGTTACGCAAAAAACAGGGTATCTGTTGAGACCATAGATTCACATGTTTACGTAAGGGTATCGTCTGAACTTAGAAGAGAAGCGTATCCCTGGATTTATTTAACAATGGTGGTTTAAGCAGTGGTTTAAGCGATATCTGCAGATGATTTAGGCTTTAGCAGTTGCGATCGTGTTCTCTTTTGTCTTGCGGTGGCTGCTACGAAAGAGTCTGTCAGTTTTGTATAAAAAATGAAACGTATAGGGCTTGGCCACATTCTTACGTTGCTACATATAAACAACATGGCAGCGGCGATCAACTTTCTGGCGCGAGGTCTTTAATGATGTGCACATCGCGCTGAGGGAACGGAATTTCGATCTTTTCTTCCCTCAGCGCCTTGCTAATCATGAACATCAAATCGCTTTTAATGATGAACTGGCGGCTGGGCTGGGCAATCCACACCAACAGATCAAACAGCAGGGCGCTGTCGCCAAATTCTTTGAATAAAACCATCGCAGGGGGCGTTTTCAGCACATCCGCATGCTGATGCCCAACCCGTAACAGCAAATCTCTCACCTGCTCAGGATCAGACTTGTAGGACACGCCCACCGGAATACGAATGCGAGAAATAGGGTTGCGATGACTCCAGTTCACCACCTTACTTTCTAGAAACTGTGAATTTGGCACAATAATAGACACCTGATCGAGCGTGCGAATCTCTACAGAGCGAGTACCAATCCGTTCAATAGAGCCAGCCTGATCGTCAATTTGTACAAACTCGCCCACCTGCACCGGCCGCTCAAACACCAGCACGAAACCACTGCCCACATCTTTGACAATATTTTGCAGTCCTAGGCCTGCGCCTACACCCAACGCACTAGCCAGCAGCGTCAGCGAGCTCAAATTAATGCCAGACGCTTGCAGCACCACTATGCAGCCAATCACAATCAGGCTGTAGCGGATCAAAATAGAAATCGCCTCCTGCACTCCCAGGTTAATGCCGGTTTCTTGCAGGACTCTGCGCTTGAGCACATTCGAAACAATGCGGGCCACAACCGTAACCAGCAAAATCAGCGTCAGCACACGAAAAATATCGAGTATGGAGACCGGATTATCGCCCAAAGGTACAGCGTCTCTGGTGAAGTAATCGTTGAGCTGGGCAATGGTGCGATAGCTAATCTGACGGGTGTTGGGAAACAAATTGGTGGTGTGCAGCAGCGCCCCAAGCCAAATGCCAAGGCGTAAGAGAAGCAAGGTCGCATTCAAAAACAAATTGACCGTTGTGAACTGTTCTCGAACGCTGACGACATTGCTAGCTGAACCTTTTGCTAAATCTCTGGCAGAAAGGCGCTCTCCGTGTGTGGCCGAGCGCATAAAATGGGCGAGATAATTGCGCCACACAAAACCGGCCAGCCAGTGGGCAAAGGCAGCGACCAGCGGCACGATGGGAATTTGCCAAAGGTGGTTGCGAACGTAGCTCTCTGTGCGTTGACGTCGGGCTTCGGTAAAGACAGCTCGCAGCTGGGTTGACCATTTTTGAGCTTGCGCTTTAGGGTCTTTAGAATCGATGGTGTCACCGGCTGTGACCGTAAAGTTGAACTGTAAGCTATTAGATCCAGAGAGGTCTTCGACTTCGCTTTGCAATCTCGCTATGTTGGGGTGCCCGAGCCAGATAGTAGCCAATTCATTGGCTTCACGCCCTTCAGGCACCGCAACGGCTATTGCTGGTATTTTCTCTGCTTGGGCAAACTGCTGCAGCCCTTCGCTGATAATGCGGGCGCGCGCCCTGGCGCTAGCCGTACTGGCCGTATTGGTCACTCTAAATACAGCACGCCCGTCAACCACCACTGGGGCAGACGCTTCGCTGAGCATCATACTGTTGGGAAATAGCGCTCTGGGGGCGAGAAACGGTAGCGCGATCGCCAGCGTAAAACTCAGCATAGCTGCCGCAACCAAACGAACCACCTGCTGAGAGTTGTTGGTCTGAGTTTTGGCAGGTTTTAATGCGCTCATTTTAGTGCCATTACTTGCATGGTTAGCCTCGCTCTAAGGGGCTGAACGCCTTTGCAACCAAAAGGGCACAGCCGACAGCAACATTAACATAGCCAAACAACAAAACAGCGGAATTAAACTGCCCCCACTCAGCGCCTCAGCGCCCGATACCCCTAGCCAGGTATACACCAGCGTACCGGGAATAATTCCAATCAACGTGCCGAGGGCATAGAACCTGACATGCACAGGGGTGAGGCCAAACGCAAAATTGACCACATTAAACGGTGAAACAGGTGAAAAGCGCACGAGCAAAACACAGCTCAAGCCGTTTTTACACAGGGTTTTGTTCATTCTCTGAAACATTGGCCGATGGGCAAAGCGCTTTTGAAACCAATCGTGCAGCAGGTAGCGGGCCAGCCAAAAGGCAGCGATCGCCCCCAAAGTCGCCCCAATCACAGACCAAACCATCCCCCACCACAACCCGTACACCGCACCGCCCACAATCACCAGCACCGTACCGGGTACACCGACTGCATTGGCCACCACGTGCGCCAGCACAAAAACCGAAACGCTGCGCACCGGATTCTCTTTAGCCATCGAAAAGAACTCGATCAGGGCTTGACGATCAAACAGAAGCGCAGCCGCATCCCAATTGACAAAGCGACTGCCCACAACCAGACAGGCAGTCGCTATAAGCAAAATCCAGAATTTTTTGTTCCAGATTTTTATGTTCCAGATTTTTTTGTAGGGTCTCATGAACAATCAGATATGCCCGATTAACACTCAGACGTAGCAGTCAATGGGATCTCATCTACGCTGCAATACTCATCATCAGGCTTGCTTAAACTTAGGTCGGCGAAACTTAGGTCGGCAAAACTCAAACCGGCGAAACTCAAACCGACTAAACCGTCATATCTGTCTGAGCATCATCGTTTTCAGGAACCGTCTCATTGAGTGCCTTTTTAGCGATTTTGGCAATGTAGAGGGAAATGGCCACAATCGTCACAAAGATCAGAATGCGGATAATCCAGCTAACGACAGGGTTAGATGGGGCATCGCCTGCACCGAGGGTGGCAACATCCTTAATTAAAGAGCCGAGGTAAACGTACATGATGGTGCCGGGGATGATGCCAGTGGTACCAAGTACATAGTCTGGCAGAGAGACTTTGGTCAGACCCAGCGCATAGTTGAGTAAGTTAAATGGGAAGGCGGGAGACAGGCGAATTAGGAAAATGAGCTTGAGACCTTCGTCAGCGATCGCATTATCCAAAGAGCTAAAGAACTTATTCCCTTCCACTTTTTTGGCAATCCAATCACGGGCCACAAAGCGACCGACTAAGAACGCGGCTGTAGCCCCCAACATAGCGCCAATGAATACGTAGATAGAGCCTTGGACAACGCCAAAAACAGCCCCCGCGCCAAGGGTCACCACAGAAGCCGGCAAAAAGGCGACTGTAATAATGATGTAGGCAATGATGAAAACAATTGGCGCAATAATGCCTAACCCTTCAATCCACTGCAGCAAATCAACTAGGCGCTGCTGCAGCCCAGAGATAAACGAAAACGGGCCAGAAGCATCTTGTGCCATGGCGGGTGCAGCGCTCAGCAGCAGCAGCCCTAACGAAACAAATAGCGTGAACTTCGTCAGCTGACGAAGGCGTTTGGGCAATAGAGAAAGTAGAAAAGCTGGAAAACTCATCAGAGGTGACTCCTTTTGTTTGTGAGCTGGTAGGTTGTGGGCTGGCATTGAA
This sequence comes from Cyanobacteria bacterium P01_D01_bin.105, assembly GCA_039025345.1. Lineage (GTDB taxonomy): Bacteria > Cyanobacteriota > Cyanobacteriia > Phormidesmidales > Phormidesmidaceae > Phormidesmis. The sequence continues at coordinate 33,211 of JBCCOO010000032.1, forward strand.
TCTAGAGCAACGAACCGCCACAGCTAGACCCCGCACCGGCTGTACAGCCGTAGCAGTAAGGGCGGGTAGCAATTTGCGAGATGACATTAAGCGATCCCGCAGAGAGCACATCAGCCACGGTAATGGCCCGTCCGTCCGCGTCGCGAGCGGGTAAGTTCTCCATCTGATTGAAATCGCAGTCGTAAATATGGCCGAGATAATCAATTGAAAGCTCGCTGCGACACATCAGATGCTCAACGGTGCTGGCGTTGTGGTGCGATTCGAGGAATTTGAGATAAGGTTGGTGAATTTTGCGATGCTGAAGATGAAACTTGGTGCGGCCTATAGGCAAATTAGTAATGGTAAAAAGATGATTGAAAACGAGGTTGAAATGATCTTTTAAGTAGGCTTTGTAGTCGGCTTCCAAGCCTGCCTGCCCCGGCGTGAGCGAAAAGTGAGTATCGCTGGGGATGGGCGGATTGTAAACCAGATCCAACAGAAGATTAGGATCTTGACCGTAGCCCAGTGCGTTTAATGTTTGAATAGCCGAAATAGAATCGCTATAGACGCCTTTTCCGCGCATAGCGTCTACATTATCTTCTAGGTAGCAGGGCAGCGAAGCCACTACGTGAAGCTGATTTTCCGCAAAGTAAGCAGGCAAATCTTCATAACCTGCCTCAAAAAAGATCGTCAGATTAGAGCGCACAATCACGTCTTTTCCCTTTGCCCTGGCGGCCTCCACAATGGGACGAAAGCCATAGTTCATCTCCGGTGCGCCGCCGGTTAAATCCACTGTTTGAATCTGGTCAAAGCGGTTAATAACCTCTATGAGCTGCTGGCACACCTCGGGCGAAAGCTCCTCAGTGCGGTGCGGGCCGGCTTCTACGTGACAGTGACTGCAACTTAAGTTGCAGCGGCGACCCAGATTAACTTGCAGCACGCTGATGGATTGTTTCGTCAGCGGGCTTCCCAGAGTGTCTTCAAATGGTGTAATGCGGGGCGATCGCGCTAGGTTTGTTGCAGCGTTGTTTTTATCGGGCTTTTCAGGAGGCTTTTCGGTGAGCAGCTGATCAGAGACAATGGGAGACTGAACCATAGAGGGGTATCTGGGCCTTTATAATGAGCAGTTGAGCAGGGTAGCTTGCCCGTGACAAGCTTAGTGTTTCAGGGCTTGAATTGCACCACATTTAACACTTCCTATTACAGGCTCATTAAAGACCTAGTTGCTGAGTTTTCGCTTAGAAGTCGCTGGGACTTACGAAGTCGCTAAAAGAAGTTCGGTTTAAGCCTATAACCAAACCATTGGGAAAGTAATCTGCCCTCCAGCCACCACTGACCCACCCCGCCCTCTCGGGCACCCCTGTCTTGGTGAGCATTCCTTAGCGCCGTGCGACGGGGTGGGTCAACCTCCCTTAGCAAATCTTGAGCCATCTATCAGCATTCTCTCAGCCTAGAGCAGTATTCTCAGAACTATCGAAACGAAATCTCTGGCTGTTGCTGACACAGCAGCCTACACCATGAAATCTGTTGCCAACCCGTCCATTCTCAAACCAAACTCCATTCAGTTTCGCCTCACAGCCGGCATGATCTTAGCCTCTGTGGTCGGTATCAGTGGCTTTACCGGCTGGATTAACTGGCGAATGGGTCAGCTTTTTGTAAAAAACCATAAGGACAATGCCCTGCTGATTGCGCAGCGGTTAGAGCAGGATGTGGCCCTTTTTGACGGCGAGGGGATGGCCGAACCCATGGCCCTCTCTAAAGCAATTGACTATCGTGAGGAGCCAGATGTGGCCATTTGGGTGGTGGCACCAGATGGGAGCCCGCTGGCTGAATCGGACACGCTCACTATGGGATCTTGGCAAATGGATGGGTTTGCGCAATCTCTGGTGCCGATGGTTCAGAACAATGGCCTGGGCTTAGATGTCATGAACTATATGGGCCGTGGTTTGGTGACCTGTTCTAGCCCACTCAAAATCGCCGGAGAGACCGTTGGCACGCTTTACGTCGTAGATGACATCTCTGAAGATCAAGACAGCTTGGCCCGCATTACCCGCACACTGGCGCTGTCTAGCTTATTGGCCATCCTATTGGGCGCGATCGCCACTTCTCTCTATATCAACCGTGCGCTGCGCCCCATCCGCAAGCTCAGTCGGCTGGCTGGCAACGTCTCTGCTGACAATCTAGCGGACACCCAGCTAGAAATAGAAAATGCGCCGACTGAAGTAGAGCAGCTGGCAGACACCTACAACATGATGATCTCTCGCCTAGCCGACGCCTGGGATCAGCAAAAGCGATTTGTCAGCGATGTCTCTCATGAGCTCCGCACCCCACTGACGCTGGTTCACGGCTACTTGCAGAGTACGCTACGCCGGGGCAGCAACTTAACTGCGCCCCAAAAAGAGGGGTTAGAAATTGCCGCCGACGAAGCCGATAGAACCATTCACATGCTGCAAGAGCTGTTGGATCTTGCCCGTGCCGATGGGGGTCACATGCGCTTTAATATTGCGCCAGAGCCCTTACATGATGTAGTTCAAGAAGTGCTAGAAATGTGCAACTATGCGAGCGATCGCATTGCGTCTGATCTCGAACCTGTCGTCGCAGCCGCCGACCGCAGCCGGCTCAAGCAGGTGATGATTAACCTGGTGGATAATGCCATGAAATATTCAGAGGCTGATACGGTGGTGGCGGTAAGCTTGAAGAAGCTGGGCGATCGCGCCTACATTGAAATCCAAGACAAAGGCCGCGGCATTCCCCTATCCGATCTCACCAAAATCTTTGAACCGTTTTACCGAGTTGATGAAGACCGCTGTCGGGCCACCGGCGGCACTGGCCTGGGCTTATCAATTGTTAAAACTCTAGTGGAAGGGATGAACGGTACCCTAAAAGTTCAGTCCAAGCTAGGTGAAGGCAGCATCTTTACCGTTAGCCTGCCGGCCTAATCTTGTTGTCTCGCCTTAATCCATCCTGGTTACTACACGTCCTGGTTACTTACGCCCATGTCTGACACCCCAAATCCTCGAATTCTAATCGTAGAAGATGAAGAAAAATTAGCTAAGTTCGTTCAGCTAGAGCTGGGCTACGAAGGCTATGAGGTCACGGTTGCTAACGATGGCTTGAGCGGGCTGATGGCGGCTCGCGACAGCGAACCTGACCTCGTGCTGTTGGATTGGATGATGCCAGGACTCACTGGCGTAGAGGTCTGCCGGCGACTGCGCGCTACCGGTGCCATGATGCCGGTGATTATGCTCACCGCTAAAGACGGCATTGAAGATCGCGTGGCTGGGCTAGATGCGGGCGCCGATGACTATGTGGTCAAGCCCTTTAGCATCGAAGAATTGCTGGCGCGGGTGCGGGCTCATCTCAGGCGCAATCAGCCAGAAGATCCAGAGTCTTTTCAGTTTGCGGATTTGACCTTGAGCCGGAAAACCAGAGAAGTGAAACGGGGCGATCGCACGATAGAACTCACGGCAAAAGAGTTCGATCTGTTGGACTATCTGATTTCCCATCCTAAACAGGTGCTCACGCGCGATCGCATTTTAGAAGAAGTCTGGGGTTACGACTTCATGGGCGATTCCAACATTATTGAAGTGTACATTCGTTACCTGCGCCTCAAGCTCGAATCGGAGAACGAGAGCCGCCTAATTCAAACGGTGCGCGGCGTAGGCTACGTCATGCGCAGCTAAATTTTGAGACAATCATCGTCACAAACTAAATAGTCACAAATTATTGCCTCGCATCAATTACAGCTCGCAAATTTAACAGAAAGTCTGTCAAATTTGCCATTTGCCGGTATAGTGTTGGCGAGCAAATTGAATTAATTGATATTTGCACACCTTCTGAGCTGTTTACCCAGCCCGTTTAGCCCCCGTTTATTTCAATGAGGCAAGCCCTATGAAACAAGTCAACTTCGTAGTGATTTTTGTCATTTGCTTGGCCCTTGTTCTCTTCGGCATCGAAAACACAACCCCTTCTGTCATTCATATTGTTCAAGGCGTTGATGTAGAAGCGCCGCTGAGCGTAGAGCTCATCATCGCAGCAGGGGTCGGTGCCACCTTAGCTTGGGTATTTAGCGTGTGGGTACACCTCCAAGGCTACGCTCAGAAAGATCCTGAAATTCAACAGCGAGAGTTACGAATTCAGCAGCTAGAGGAAGATGTAGAACGCTACCGGGTAGAGCTAGAGCAGCTGCCAATGCTGCCCCAGGCAAATGCTTCAGAATAGGCTATCGTCTTCTTCAGCCGGAAGTGCAGCTATGAAACGCAAACGTTGCTATGTGCCTGAGCACATACTTTTTGCAGAATCTGAGAACTTTCTGTAGAATAAGCGTACTAAAGTTCTTATGTACTGCTTTTGAGTTTATCTTGTGCTTTTTATGCACTTCGGTCAAGATGACTATCCTGTCGTCGCACGCTCTCTTTAGCAGCTGTTGTCATTCGTTAAATAAGTAACTGACTTTCTTATGTCTAAGTCACTGGCTCAAGGGGCGATCGCATTTCTCATCGATCTGGCCGAAAAAGGTGAGATTGATCCTTGGGATGTGCAGGTTATTGATGTCATCGACCGCTTCTTGAAATCGTTGCAAGATGTGCCTGTAAAAGCAAAACCCAAAGAACAGGGTCAATCTTCCTACGAATCAAGCCTGACAGAATCGGGGCAGGCCTTTTTATATGCCTCCATGCTGGTTCTGTTAAAAGCCGATACGCTGGTGCGCCACGAGCTAGAACAGCAGGAAGATGAGCTGGAAAGCGACTTTTTTGAAGATGACATGGACTACGGTGAAATGGAGCTGCCTCGCAACTTAGAGCAGCACATTCACCGGCGTGCCGTTGCGCCACCACCCATGAAGCGGCAGGTAACCCTAAGCGAACTGATTGAACAATTAGAGGCGATCGCAGCGGCCATGAGCCAACCCTCTCGGGTCCGCAACCGCCGTGCCAAGCCTCACTCCAAACGAGATGCGGTTAAGGCCATTTCTGCACTCGCTCACCAAGAAAATCTGAGCGAAATTGCAGAAGCCCTCAATCTGTTTTTAGAAGAGCATTGGGATGACGTATTTGAAGATGCCGTCAACTGGATGGATTTTGAGCTGCTGTTAACCCACTGGACAAGTTTCCGGCCTGATATTTTAGGTGGCCCCATTAAAGGAGAACTCAGCGAAGCAGACTATAAGCATGAGAAAGTGGGTGTCTTTTGGGGGTTGTTGTTCTTAACCTCGCAATCTAAGGTAGAGCTCCTCCAGGAGAACTTTTATCAAGATTTAAAGGTGCGGCAGCTAAATGAAGTCACCCTGGCCGATGTGCCGGCTTACGTCATGCCCGACTAAAGGCAGCAAGGTCCCACCAGACAACAAAAAGCAGCCAAACAACAAAAAAGATGTGCTTCGGGTTAACAATCCCATAAGCACATCTTCCAACAGATATATTTCTAACAGATCTAAAACCCCGTAGGGCTGTAGCATGCTACAGCCCTACGGGGTTTTAGAGTAATGGTGCGTTCTTTTTTAGTTATTGCCTAACGCTCTAAACAGGTGTGATATCTCTGTTTAGGGAGCAGCGCTTACTTAGTGGAATTATCGAGCTGGGTCAAACGCTCTGCCTGAATGTCCTCAACACTCTTGCTGGAATCATGAGTATCAAGCTGTTCTAAGCGCTGCTTCTGAATTTTGTTGCCGCCAGAAACGTTCTTTAGCTGCTCATCAGAGATAGCGTCATCTTTCTGCACGTTGTTGGTATTTTCTGCCATGGTGTTATTAGTCCCTTTATTACAATGTACAACGGTCTTTTTAGATAGGGCTACAAAGTGTGATGCTGCAACAAGTGCAATACAAGACACAAATCTTCAAGCGCACTATCTTTGTTCCATGCCTCTCATATTAGAAAGCTGCCACAGAAACTATCTGAAAGAATGATGAGAATTTTACTCGCCCACCATGAGAGTTTAGGCCCTAACCTGAAATGACAATATGAGAGCCTTCACTGTCTTTACTCACCTCTATGCGAGTTTGAAAGGCTTCACGGAAATAAGGCATGTGGGTAATAGTAAGAATGCAGGCAAAATCTGGGGCAATCGCCTCAATAGCCGCCATTAAGCGATCGCAACCTTCTTTATCTTGGGTGCCAAAGCCCTCATCTACAATCAACATTTGCAACGCGGTCCCCGAGCGCAGGGCCAACAGCCGGGCGATCGCCACCCGAATCGAAAAATTTACTCTAAAGGCCTCACCCCCCGAATACGTCTCGTAAGGGCGCGTTCCACGCGCATCCGCAATCAAAATATCCAAGGTGTCGATCATTCTGTGGGGGAGGTTCTTTTTGGCGCGTCCGCTGCGCTGCGTAACAAACTGTACATGGAGCTGATGGTTACTGAGCTTGCCGAGAATCTGATTGGTTTCCGACTCCAGCTGAGGCAATAAATTCTCAATCATCAGGGCCTGAATACCCTTGCGTCCAAACGCCTCGGATAACGCCTTATACACCTGATATCGGTGGCGCACATCGTCTAACCGCTGCTGTTGCTCACCGCGCTGCTGTTCAACAGCCTTTAGCTGCAAAAGCTGTTGTTGCAGCCTGCCCAGCTGAGCCAGCTGGCGATCACGCCAAATGCGCCCAGCGGCTATTTCCGTCTCTGCGGTCTCTATGGCAGCTGCCGCATCAGGTGCTTGAGCCAGCTGAGGCTCAAGCGCCCTCAGTTCATTTGAGAGTAACTCAAGCTTATCTTCAGCTGCCTGCTGCGCAACCATCAGCGCCTGCACCGCCGCTTGCTGTTTCGCTGCGTTTTGCGTTGCCTGCTGTAGCACCTGATATTGGCGTTCCCACTCACGGGCGGTTTTCAGCTGGGTTCGCACCTGATGGTGCTGCTCAGGTTGATAGTCAATTTGAGCCAGCTGCCTATCCATCTCGGCCAGCTGCTGGCTTAGCGGGTGATCTGCTTTTTCCTGTAGCGATTGCAGCGCTGCTTGCAATCGCGGACGCTGGGCCTCAAGCTGCTGCAGTCGGCGCTCGGTCTGCTTAATTTCGGCATACTTTAGTTCGCTCCACCGCAGCCGATCCACTTGCGAGCGCAACAGCGCATGATTGCGATCATCATAGGCCATCTCCGCTAGGCGCTGCTCTACCTGACTCAGCTCTGCCTGCAACGTTTGCGCATAGTCATTTTCCTGCAAACACCGCTCTAGCTGCGCTCGCTCCGCGCTCATCGCCTCAAGCTGATTTTGTAAGCTATCTGCTGAGGCCAACTTAGCCTTCAGCAAGCCGCGCTCTTCCAAAATTGGCGCATATTTGGCCAGCTCTTCTTCCAGGGTTCGATACTCTTGCCTGAGCACCTGAATTTCCCGCTCACTCACTGCCAGCTGCTCACGAATTGCCCAAATCTGATTTTGCACCTCATCGCGCTCTTTCAGGGTGCGATCGCGCAAAATCTGCTGCTGCTTCCCCCCCAACGCCTGCTCACACAGCGGACAACAGGCTGAATCTGTCGCCTCTAACAGCGATAGGGTCTGCTCAAATTTGGCCAGAGACACTTCGTGATTGCGCTGATCAGCCTGCAGCCGCGCCATAAAGCTACGCCGCTCAATGCCCTTCTGACGCAGCGCTTCCTGATACTCACGGCGCTGGTCTAAATACGCAATTCGATGAGCGACTTCCTCAGCTTTTTGCATGAGCTGAGGCGCTTGTGTTTGCTGGCTGCTGATCTGCACTTGGCTATTGCCAATCGCTTCTATCCGGGTCAATAACCGCATATGCGCTTGGCCAATTTGGCCCTCAATCTGCTGCATACGCTGACGCAAAGGCGCGCTGACCGCTTCCATTTTGTCCAACTGGCGCAGTTCTCGGCGAGCAGATCTCAGCTGGGCCACCTTTTCTGCAATCTCTTCTTTGCGGCTCAATGTCCGCCGAAAATCTTGTTCTTGCGATCGCAAATGAGCCAACTGCCCTTCTATCTGAGCCTTATCAGCCGCCTGCTGCTGCTGAGACTGAGCAATCTGTTGCTGTAGCTCAAGCCGCACGCTGTGAGCTTTTTGATACTGCTCAAACCGCACACCTAACTGCTCTTCCTGCTCACAAAGCTGAATAAATTGCGCGTGGCAATGCTGAATATCATCCCGTTGAGCCAGAATATGCTGAGTTTTCGCCAGCTGCTGCCGCGCGGCTATCAGCGACTGCTCACCTTGTGCCAGTGCAACTTGCTGCTGCTGGTGCTGCTGCTGAATCAGGACAATCTGCTGCTGAGTGTGGCTGCGCTGCTGCTGCCGTGCTTTCAGCTCGACAAGGTGCTGACGCTGCTGCTGCTGTTTTTGCTGCTGCTCAGCGAGCTTAGTTTGCAGCGCATCGTAGGCCCACTGAGTCTCTTCTCTAGTACTAACTTGGGCGCTAAGGCGCGTGAGCAAGGCCTCTAAAGGTTGCAGCTGCACTTTGCAGGTGCGGACCTGGTCTTTGGCCTGTTCTGCAAGAACGTCATAATGATTGAGATTCAGCAGCTCTGCTAGCACTTGCTTGCGATCGCTAGGGCGCTTCAGCATAAACTCATCGGCGCGTCCTTGCCGCAAATAAGCCGCATTCACAAACGTCTCATAATCAATTTTGAGCTGGGCCAAAATAAACTGCTGTGTGGCCCGAACACCCTTTTGAGTAATGCTTTTGTAGCCAGTCTCTGTCTCAATTTGAAACTCTAGGGCGCTGGTCTGAGCGCGCCGCCGGGTGCGAATAATACGATAGGCCTGAGCGCCATGCTCAAAGACAAAGCTCACCTGGGCCTCTGTGGCCCCTTGCCGCACAACGTCATCTTCACAGTTCACTCGGCTCTGGCCCCACACGCACCAAGCAATAGCCTCCAACAAAGAAGACTTGCCCGCCCCGTTTGGCCCACACACACAAGCCACATGCAACCCATCAAAATTTAGCGTTACCGCTTGGTAGCTCAAAAAATTTTTAAGGGTAAGCTGCTTGGGAATCATGACCAGATCGTCAAACGGATAGCGTAATCGCAAGGTTGCGACGACACGATCTCCATTTTATCAATACAAACGATCTTAAGTACGAATGATCTGGTTCGATCCGGTTTTTAAATATGTGCGATCGCAACCGATCCGGCTAGCTTATGGCCTAGCCGGTAGTCTATCTGGACTAGGCTGTCCGTCGCCGCGCTAGCGTTTTCCGCCCTTGGCTCTGGCCATGAATACTGACCATAAAGGGCACACAGTAAGTCGATATCGCTGCTAGCCAGCGAGTTTGATTCATCTCCTGAGCAAGCAGCGCACTCCCATGGTTGATAGTAAACAACACTGTTCCCACCACTAGCGCCACCCGAAAAGCCGTCCGGCGGCACTGAGGTTGTCTAATCGTCGCTAGAATTTGCTGAATAATCTGCTGAAGCGTACGCATGAAAAGGATTTTAAAGAGTCATTAAAAAGAAGAAACGCAAACGGGGCTTAAAGCCTTAGATGGATCTAGTAGTAAATAAGTTCGATTTCGGTAATGGTATTTGCCCCTACGACAATGATAGCCGTTTCGCTAAACTCAGGTACACGGGTAGTAATGGTTGGATTTTTTGAAAAACCAAAGCCTTCCAAAGGGATGCCAAAATTACCCTGATTAATCTCACCGTCCTCATTTTCATCGTGAAATACACTCACGGCATAAGTGCCTAGCGGTAGAGATTCAAAAGTAACAGACTTCACTGCGCTCATCTCTGCCGCATCCGGGCTTTCAGCTTCTACTTGCTCATCCACGGGATCAGTTAACGGCTCGTCTGCTGTCAGTGTTGCCAGCTCAGCAGAAACACACTGGGTCTCCACAATCGACGCCGGATCATTCGGAAACCCCTGAGCGCCATCAAACAAGCTAAAGCACACTTGCCCAGTTTGATTTCTTAGCCCTGAGACCGCAGCGGTCAGCTGACCGCTGCGGGCACGCTGAGCCTGAGCCGCACTAGCCGGCAGCAGAACAGCGGCAACTGTGGAGGCAACGGCAACTGTCACAACTGAAAACAAAGAGAACTTCTTATTCATGGCAACTTCATGGCAACGAAAAATATCGGGTAAACGCACAGCACTAAAGGCGATAGACGACGCCATATATTCTTTAACTAATCCAATAAAAAAGCAGAGCATAGTGCTCCGCTTTTAATACTGTCTCTTCTGGTGACCAAAATCAGAACGCGCTAATGTGGCCTACGCTGGGGCCTCTGCCTCTGAGCACAGCTAGCGACTATCTAAAACAGATGAACATAACTTACTCGTCATCATCTTCGTCATCATCAGAAGGATATTCAAAGCTACTGGATTGATTGGTTAGCACAGACTTACCAAGAGAAAGCGCTCGCTGGGCTTGGACAGCGGCTTTGCGATTCCAGGTAGCTCTGCGACTGTTCCGCTTAGATTTTGAAGTTTTCTTCTTTGGAACCGCCATTGGCTTACAGATATAGGGTGAATACAGCTTTGCAAGTATAGTGCATTTTTGAAAGCAGCGAAAGGCCTCACCAGAAATACAAAGCCAGTGGTTTTAGGCTGCCACGACAGCCTTATCTTGAGGCCTATTTTCTAGCGCTTCAATTTCATAGGGCTCACGCTATGTGTAAGACACTAGCGTGAGCCCGTTTCGACCTAGCCGTTTCGACCTAAGAGATGAAAGCCAGGAAGCTGCACCGCAAATACCGCACTATCAACACCCTAACAATCACTGCGGCAAATACTTAGAAAAACCAGACTACTGAAGATTTACTTCAGGGTAGTCACGCAAAACAATGCCTCCACAAACGACACATCACCACCGCTTTTACACGTAGGCTTCAGCAAGATATTTGAACGCTTAATAATAGCCAAAAACATTGACATTAATGGATTTTAAGCGAAAAACCACACCCATTGCCAGCATCGACAATACATCTGCTTAATATTAAATTCATATTTCTGTTACCTTTACATACGTAAGTTCACGCAAGCTTTATCGCGCTCAACCAGTAGGTTTTGATACAAAGGATGTATGGGAAACATTACGGCTTGCTGTTAATAAGATTACGCAAATTTATCTAAATATACTGAGCGACACATGTTTTCACTTAGTTGACGCATTTTTTCGCTCAAGCGAGTTGCCAAGCTTATCTCAGGCAGTCGCTTGAGCTAAAGCAGTCGAATCTGGCATCTGAGGAGAAGGGCATTGCGTTCAACTGCTCAGATTAATTAAGCGCTGGTTTCGATGCTGTCAGATGGAGGTCTTTTCAGCTGGCTCAGCTTGAGCGCTGCGGTTGGAGCGTCTCCTATGTGGTGAGTTGTCGTTACTTGAATGGGACATTCGAAATTGAGCTTTAGAACGATAGGGCGAATTGGGCGACCGCAGTTATTTTTGCTGGCAGGGCTGAAGGTAAGCCTCTTTAGCTTGCTGGTTCCAGCCGCCGTAGTGGCCAAAGAGGCACCGCCAACTGTTGATTCAGGGACGCCTGTGGTCTCATCACCGGCTTTGCCGGTCGATTTACCGGCCGATGGCGAACTGCCCGAAAGCTGGTCAAGTAGTCAGTATCTGCTGGGTGTGGGAGATGAGATTCAAGTGAGTGTGTTCAACGCTGAAGACTACAGCGGCGAATACAGTGTGCTGCCTGGGGGCGTGTTAAATATTCCTTTGGTAGGAGAGATTCGGGTAACGGGACTGACCCTGCAACAGGCTTCTAATGCCGTTTCTGCTCGCATGGGCGAATTTGTACGCCGCCCCAGGGTGACGGTGAGCTTGATGGCGGCAAGGCCGCTGCAGGTGGCCATTGCAGGAGAAATTAACCGGCCTGGAGCCTATACCCTCTCGGCAGAGGGTGAGGACGGCGCTGCCACACCCACACTGACGCAAGTGATTAGCCAAGCGGGAGGCATCACTCAATCGGCAGATATTCGACAAATTCAGGTGCAGCGACAGGTAGGGCAGGCTGAGGGTGCATTTTCAGGCCGCGATCGCTTAATTGATGTGAACCTGTGGCAGCTCCTCAGAGCCGGTGAGCTAAACGCTGATTTACCTTTGCAGCACGGCGATCGCGTCTACATCCCAAGGGCGCTGACCCTCGCGCCAGAGGAAGCGGTCGAACTCGCCTCGGCGAGTTTTTCTCCTGACACTATCACGGTCAATGTTGTGGGCGAAGTAGAAAATCCAGGGGCCATTCAGCTCTCGCCTAATACGCCGCTAAACCAAGCTATTTTGACCGCCGGTGGATTTAATCGGCGGGCAAGACAGAGCAGTGTTAGCCTGATTCGACTCAACAACAACGGTAGCGTTACCCGTCAGGAAGTTGCCATCGATTTTGAGGCCGGCATTGGCCCCGAAAATAACCCTTCACTCCGCCCCAACGACACGATTGTGGTGGGTACTAACGGGCTCAATCGGGTAACCGATACGTTGGGAACTGTTCTTTCGCCCATTAACAACGGATTCGGTCTTTTTCAGCTGTTTGGGCTGTGATCAACAACGTTGATAAACAAGGTTAATAAACAAGATTATCTCGTTTTAAGCACACGAGTTTTAAGCACACGATAGGTTAGCTGCTATGAAAGTCGCACTGGTTCATGATTATTTGACTCAAAAGGGGGGCGCAGAGCGTGTCTTCGAGCTGCTTTGTCGGTACTTTCCAGAAGCAGATGTCTACACCTCTCTTTACAGTGCTTCCAAAAGCATTGATTTGGACAAACAGAGAACGGTGCATACGACTCGCCTTCAGGCAATCCCAGGCGCAGTCAAATACTTTAGGTTACTGGCGCCGTTCTACTATTCAGCCTTTAAAGCGTTAGATTTGCAGGCTTACGACTTAATTATCAGTAGTACAACCAGCTTTGCAAAAGCAGTTCAGAAGCGACCTGACGCCACCCACATTTGCTTTTGTCACAACATCACTCGCTTTTTGTGGGATACCGAAACCTATCTACGACAGTATCAGGACTACCGTAGAATCTATCCTTTACTACGGCCAATTTTTGCTCAGATGAGAAAAGTTGACTTGGAGTATGCTCAAAATCCTGACTTTTACGTGGCAAACTCCAGCACAGTAGCGACTCGAATTGAATCGGTTTATCACCGGCCAGCTGTGGTCATTAATTTTCCAATTGAGCTGGATAACTTCGTTTTCAGCGAACAAAAAGATGATTTTTATTTGGTCTCAGCCCGGCTAATTAGCTATAAACGCATCGATGTCATTGTTGAGGCGTTTAACTGGCTCGGATTACCACTGTTGATTATTGGGAACGGGCCCGAGCGAGAACAGTTAGAAGCTAAAGCGCTCGACAATATTGCCTTTTTAGGCCACGTAAGTGATTCGGAGCGAGCACACTTAATGGCTCGTGCCCAAGCCGTGATTGTGGCTGCTCTCGAAGATTACGGCCTAGTCCCCATAGAAGCGAATGCCAGTGGCACACCTGTGATTTCCTACGGTGCTGGTGGCGTACTAGATACTCAAGTACCCGGTAAAACAGGCGTGTTCTTTGATCGTCAGTCTCCCGAATCGATTCAAGCGGCAGTGACCGCAGCAACCAAGATTAAGTGGGACTACGCTGCGATTCGGGCCCACGCAGTCAATCACTTTTCAGAGACGGTCTTTTTTGAACAGGTTGAGGAAACGATTGAACAGGTGCTGAAACAGCGTCATTCAGCAAACTCAACACCTATCAGTAGAGTGCCGAAGCTAGTGGCTCGATAAAACAGTTTTCATTAGATTCAGCTATGGAAGGAGAAAGATTAATGGCAAATATTCGCATGCCCATAGAGCACATGCCCATAGATCATCACATGTCCATAGAGCACATGTCTGTCGCTGAAACGCCCGAACTGGGCTACGGGCAACTGCTGCAGATACTACAGCGGCGAATTTTGTGGCTAGGTGGTGCTGTTATCGGCTCTGTAGGTATTGCCGCCATTGTTACGCTGCTTCAGTCTCCGACCTATAAGAGTTCGATGCAGCTGTTGGTAGAGCCCAATGTCAGCTCCACATTTACACTCAACTCAGAAGCTAACAGACGCTCAAACTCTTTCCCAGAGGTGCAGTTAGACTATGTCACTCAGCTGAATTTGATGCGCAGTCAGCAGTTTGTTGAACAGGCCATGGCACTGATTGAAACGAAAGTACCTGAGCTCTGCGCCGGAGAAGATAGTCGTGAAGACTGCATTGAAGAATTCCAAGATTCTCTTAACTTATCTCAGGTAGAAGAAGAAGATACCGATACCCGTATTTTTGAAGCTGCGTTTACCAGTGACAATCCACTCAGGACTCAAAAGTCTCTAGAAGCGCTGAAAAACGTTTATTTGAGCTACAACTTAGAGCAACAGAAAAAGCGGCTTGATGAGGGGCTTGAACTGGTTAATCAGCAAATTGACGAAGTGCAAGCCAACCTTCAGCAATCTCAGCAAGCGCTACAGCAGTTTCGCCAAGGGCGAAATACCATCAACCCTGCCCAGCAGGCATTGACAACTGCCGCCGCCTCAGATGAGCTATCTCAAACTCAGCAAGTTGTACAAGCGGACTATCAAGAAACCCTGGCTCAATATGAGGGCCTTCAGCAGGCCTTAGGGCTTGAGCCAGAGCAGGCAATTATGGCCTCACGCCTGAGCCAATCGGATCGTTATCAGGGCCTGCTAGATGCTCTGCAAGCCAGTGAGCTAGCCTTGGCAGAAAGGCTGGCTGTCTATACGGAGTCAGATCCGGTAGCTCAAGATTTGCAAGCAAAGCGTGATCGTCAGGTCAATCTGCTGCGGAGAGAAAGTCAGCGACTTCTGGGGACTGCCGGTAGCAGCGAGTCAAGCTTACTGGCCGCAGGGCAACTAGGCCAAACTGATTTAACCCTGGTTCAGGAGATGATTAGCACGCGAGTTAGGCTCGGTAGCTTAGCGGCGCGCCAGGCGAGCTTAGCGCAGGCTGAACAAACCTTACAGCAAAAGCTAGATAGCTACCCTAGCTTAATTGCTGAGTATGATCGCCTTCAGCCCGATGTGGAAACGCAGCGGGCTTCGTTAGAACAGCTGCTAGAGACTCGTCAGAAACTAAGCAATGAGCTGGCGCAAGGCGGCTTCAAATGGGAGGTGGTAGAACCGCCCAGAGTAGGCCGAAAAATCGCCCCTGTTCCCCTACAGAATTTGGCGTTAGGGGCTATTGCGGGTCTGTTTATCGGGGGCGTTCTCGCCTATGGTCGCGAAGCCCTAGATACCGTTGTGAGAACATCAGAAGATCTTAAGAAGCAGACGGCGCTGCCTCTGTTGGGAATCTTGCCAGCCGTGAGCGAACCAGCTGGTCGGTTTACACCGCTGACGAGATCGCTCAAAGTTGACTCAGAGGATATGTCCTCGCTGGTTAGCAAAGTTCAGTGGGAACCCTTTCGCGAGGCCGTCGATCTCATTTATAAGAACATTCAGTTCGCTGCGAGCCCGCTGAACTCAGTGATGGTGACCTCAGCCGTAGCTGGAGAAGGTAAAACAACCTTGGCGGTTGGACTGGCGCTGAGTGCAGCGCGATCGCAACAGCGTGTGCTGCTCATAGATGCGGATTTGCGCAACCCTGAGCTTCACGAGCAGCTGGGACTCTCTAACATCAAGGGACTCACCACCTCATTGTCATCAGCAGAAGTCCCTCTACCAGTAAGCGTTTCTTTAGCAGGTGCGCAAATAGATATCCTGCCAGCTGGTCCCCTTTCTCACGATCCGGTACGGCTGCTGAACTCCCCTCGAATGAAGGAGCTGATCGCTAAGCTCGAACGTCAGTACGATTTGATTATATTCGACACTTCTGCCGTTCTAGGACGAGTAGACGCCCTGCAAGTCGCCTCTTTGTGTAAAGGAGTCGTCATGGTTAGTCGGATCGATCAAATTACCCAGGCCGATTTGACCCAGGCAACGACGCTTCTATCGCGGGTCAATGCGCTCGGTATTGTTGCTAACAGTTGCAATAGTTCTCCCCCTCTCTATCCATCCATGGCTAGGCTCACGCGCTCACTTGAAAATGGTGCCGCGCAGAATGGTTCCGTTGCACAGCTCTCTTAGCAGTCTTCTAATGCAGCAGAAGCCTGCTGCAGCAGGCTTTTAACATACCGATTTTCTCAAGCAACAACTCCCCCTTAACACAGCACCCCCAACGCCCCCATGGTTTTATCAACTGCCTTACTCAAAACCCCTAGAATTCTCTCCTTGCTTCAGCCCCAGCGTAATTCAATGCCCCCGCTCAGGTTGATTTGGCGACGGAATTTATTACTTGTTGAAAAAGCCAATAGCTTGTTGCCTAACAATGCCCAAAGGACAATTCCTGCGTTACAAAACCTAGAATGGTGTGAAGCCTGTTTATACCGTTCACCCATCAAGGCAGTTCGCCTAAGTATGAATTTAGGCGAAGAAACTTTGAGACGCTGGGCCGACGCTTGTAATCACACGGGCAAACGTGCCTATGTTCATTTGCCGTCAGCTGCTCACCTGCCCAAAAGTCACTCGCCGCATACTTGGCGGCTCAAGCGCATCGCCGACTGGCTCGCCGCCGCGCTTTTGCTCATGTGCTTAAGCCCACTGATGCTGTTAGTTGCTGTACTGATATACACAGACTCGCCAGGCCCCATCTTCTTTCGGCAGTGGCGAGTCGGCCACCGGGGAAAGCTGTTTCAAATTATAAAATTTAGAACCATGCGCCCTAATGCTGAACAGCTTCATCATCAGGTCATGGGTGAGCAACCAGGTCTCCATAAGTTAGCCCACGATCCCCGGATTACCGCCGTAGGCCATTGGTTACGTAAATATAGCTTGGATGAGCTACCGCAATTATTCAATGTGCTGCGCGGAGAAATGAGCCTAGTGGGCCCAAGGCCTTGGGCTCTATACGACGCAGTCCGAATCGAACCGGCTTTTCGGTATCGATTGAACGCATTACCCGGCG
Organism: Cyanobacteria bacterium P01_D01_bin.105; assembly: GCA_039025345.1. Classification (GTDB taxonomy): domain Bacteria; phylum Cyanobacteriota; class Cyanobacteriia; order Phormidesmidales; family Phormidesmidaceae; genus Phormidesmis. Next base: position 50,059 of record JBCCOO010000032.1, read on the forward strand.
TAACCGGTGCCTGGCAAGTCAGCACACGCTCCAATGAAGTTGATATCAGCAGTGTAAGCCGAAAAGACTTGGCTTATCTCGCCGACTGGTCAGTTTTAAGGGATTTAAGGCTATTGCTCTTGACAGTGCCCAAGGTGATTTCAGGCTCTGGGTCTTACTAAATCCTAGCGTGGTTCAATGCTGAACGAATGGGAACGCTCTCGATAAGATCCGATAAAGCCAACAGATGATAAGACCCGTAGATGGATCAAACTATGTCAAACGTAGTCGTTGGATCTCGAGAGAGAACCTCTCGCACCGCCTCAATTGGCTGGTCAGCTATATTCATCTATGGTCTGATATCTGCTTTGTTAATCGCACTTAAGTTGGGAAGCTTAGTCAACATTGTTTTTCCGATGGGTGCCCTCGCGGTCGGATTAACGCTTTATACCCTTGATCCACCCCTGTATGCTGGATTTATATGGTGGCTTTGCTTCCTGTCTCCCTTCGTTAGACGTCTAGCCGACTTTAGTGGAAGCTACACGGCCCCCAGTCCTATTCTGTTAGCGCCCTATCTAGCTATTTTGGTAGCGTTGCCTACCTTTGTCCAAAAGCTACCATCAACATTGCGCAAAGGTGGATTTCCTTTTATCTTGGCAGCTTTTGGAATTCTCTACGGCTATTTTGTTGGCTGTGCGATAGGGTCACCTTTCTCTGCAACATTAGGACTATTAGAGTGGTTTTCACCGGTTATTTTTGGGTTTTACTTTTTTCTAAACTGGCGCTCTTACCCACAGAATAAGGTGGCTACCCAAAAAGCGTTCATCTGGGGTCTCTTACTGATGGGTGCCTATGGTATCTATCAGTATCTCGTTGCGCCTGATTGGGAACGCTTTTGGCTAGTCAATTTTATCGGCGAGGATCCGTCAACCATTATTTTACTAGGGACCCCTTTTGGTACGCCAGAACCTCTGGGCATCAGGGTTTGGAGTACCATGAATGGCCCTTACACATTTGCGTCTTTTATTATCCCTGGTCTTTTGTTTCTTCTCAGCTACAGTGGGCCTTTGCAACCGCTGATCTCAGCTGTAGGATATCTCAGTTTCTTACTGTCGCTATCTAGAACGGCGTGGGTAGGCTGGCTAGTCTCAATGTCCGCATTCTTCGTAACACTTAAGCCCAATCAGCAGATGCGGTTTATCGCCCTGATTGTAGTGTCTTTGCTGGCAACGCTGCCTTTTGTGATTACAGGGCCGTTTTCTGATCTACTGTCATCCAGAATAGAATCGCTCTTTAATATTTCAAATGACGGAAGTGGTGCTGAAAGAGCTGAAACGTATCAGGCGCTTTTAGGCAGAGCATTCACGTCGTTTCTAGGCTACGGGTTAGGAAATGTCCCTGACGTAGGAACGGTGCTCGACAGTGCAATCCTGCTGATTTTGTTTGAACTCGGTCTCTTTGGCGCAATTCCCTATCTTCTTGGGCTTCTGCTATTTGTTTCCCGTAACAGCAGTAGCTCTTTAGCAAAAGCGGATACGTTTTTAGGCGTTTCAAAGAGCTTTGCCTTCGGCAGCTTATTTATGTTCCCTTTGGCACCTATCTTAAATACAGAAACCGCTATTGCCCTATGGGGCTTTGTGGGGCTGAAACTTGCCGGCAACAGATTTTATAACAGCATAGAAAAAAGAAGTCACCTGACCTAAACGGCTTATTTTCTTTGCGTATTACATTTCAAGGATCACCTTCGATGCAATTTTTAGCTTCTAAAATTAATTGGCTAGTGAAGGGAGAAGGTGGCATTGCAGCCACGCTGCAAACAGTTTTTTCTCGTTTCTTTATATTAGCGATCAATTTGGCTACTGGCATTATCACGGCCAGAGTACTTGGCCCTGAAGGGCGAGGAGAGCAGGCTGCGATTATCTTTTGGCCTGGGTTACTAGCCAGTACCTTTACACTAGGGCTGCCGCTGTCAATTGTTTATAACTTCAGGCGGCATCCAGAAAAAAGATCGGAGATGTTTGGGAGCGCACTTGTACTGTGCTCAGTTTTAGGGTTACTGGCCTCTTTAACCGGATATTGTTTGCTTCCATATATCCTCAATCAGTACTCAGAACAGACCATAGCGTTTGCCAGAATAATGGTGTTTGTAACCATTTCAATTCTGCTTAACTTAGTTCTCTATGGCGCTTACGAAGGCATACAGAAATTCTATATGTCCAATCAGGCACTGACGCTAATTGCCGTTATGACGCTGGCGTTACTGCTTCTCTTTTCAGTATCGGACAACTTAAATTCATACACCTCCTCAATCGCGTATCTAGTTATTCATATCCCTATTTCCGTTTGGTTGCTAATCAGTCTGTGGCGCACGCTAAAACCGAAATTCAAAGGCATCTTGCCCTCTTCAAAATCCCTCGTCAGCTACGGTGTGCGCTCATACGGCATCGACCTGTTTAATGCTGTTTCTGATCAGATTAATCAAGCCCTGGTTGTGAGTGCTTTAAACCCCCTAGAAATGGGGCTATTTGCCATTAGCATTAGCTTCACGAATATGCTGTCTATCTTTCGACTCTCTATTGTGACTGTGCTATTGCCCAAAATGGCAGCGCGATCGCAAAAGGAAGTCGTAGAGGTCACCGGGCTTGCGGCAAGAATCTGTGCAGCGCTGACGCTGGGAACAGGGCTGTTAGCCATCATTGTTGCACCTCAGCTCATAACCTTTTTATACGGCGCTGACTTTATAGAAGCTGTTATTTTGTTTAGGATATCGGTACTCGAGGTTTTACTGACAGGCGTTACGCTAGTACTAGCCCAAGCGTTTTTATCTTTAAACAAACCTGGCATTGTCACGGTGTTACAAGCAACTGGACTGATGGCAGGTATTCCACTGCGGTTGATTTTAATTCCAGCTTACGGCTATGTCGGTGCCGGAGTAGCCATATTGCTATCAAGCATCATTAGGTTTGTCCTAATTATTGCCTGCTTCCCAATTTTATTGAAATGCAGGGTACCCAATCTCCTGATTACCAAAGCCGATATTGTATACTTAGCTAAGAATGTATTTAAAACAACTTAGAAGTTCAGGTCTTTAAAAAGATAGGTTCCGAAGTATGGTCAGCGTTTTATAAGCCCTATAAACGTTTGACATGAGCACTCAGAATAAAGCGTTTAAGCGTTTAAGCGTTTAAATCATGAAATTTGTTGATCTGTTTTAGGACTTAAAAAATAACGTTTCAAAGTAAAGTGCTTACCTTTGTTATCCCCCTAAAAAGCAAGCTTGCATCCAACTCCTGGTCTACTGTAAGCAACTTATTTGAAAGAACTCTAAGGTCGGTATGCTACCAGACATCGGCTAACTTTAGAGTTATTGTTGTTTGTCATGAACGACCATCTATTGAATTTCATCACAAAAACGTTGAGTATTTGACTGCTGATTTTCCTGCCCCAAAATTGATGGGGGATCCGACTGAAAACAGGATACGGAAAGAAGCTGATCAGACTAGAAAAGTATGGCTTGGCTCGGTATACGCAGAAACTTTTCAACCTTCCCATGTCATGTTTGTAGATTCTGATGATTGCATAAGTTGCAACCTAGTGGCTTATGTTGATAGACATCGCCAAAGTAATGGGTGGTACATAGAGCAAGGATTTGAGTATCCCAGCCGGGGGCACATCATCTATCCAAAATCAAAATTTTATACAAAATGTGGAACCAGCAACATCATTCGATACGACCTTCTTAAACCGTTGCTCAGGGATGATCCTGGTACGCTAGGACCTAATCATTACCCGATTTATATTCGTCATAAGGCTCAACGCAGCTACTTTGCCAAAGCGGGTAATCCGCTCTCCCCACTTCCCTTTCCAGGGGCTATCTATATTACAGAACATGGCGACAACACTTTCTTAGAGTACTTTTCAAGAAAACAAAAAAATCTGTTGGATCTAACGAGGGTATATGGGGGAAAATTGCGTAAGCGAATGGTGGCTCAACCCATCACAAGAGAGATTCGTGAAGAGTTTGGCTTATGGGTGTAAAAGACGCCTTATTAACGCTTAAGCTTGATATCTAGTGAGGTCGTATCGTTAATGAAAATTCTATTTTTAGATCAAAGTGGAAAGTTAGGCGGCGCTGAACTATGTTTGGCAGATATTGCTCAGCCATTTGGCCAAAGTAGCTTAGTGGGGGTCTTCGCAGATGGAGACTTTCCCGCTAAGCTACGCCAGCTTGATATTCCTGTCAAAGTTTTAACAGAACAAACGTTGCGCGTTCAAAAAGCAAGCGGACTACTGGCCGGGCTCAAAAGCTTGGCGCAGCTATGGCCCTTAATTTCAACAGTTGTTCGACTCAGCAGATCATACGACTTAATCTACGCCAATACCCAAAAGGCTTTGGTAGTGGGTGCGATCGCTTCTTTTTTAGGCCGCCGTCCCTTCGTCTATCATCTGCACGATATTGTCTCTGCGGAACATTTCAGCGCCACCAATCGTCAAATTATTATCACGCTCGCTAACCGAGCAGCTCTGGTGATCGCCAACTCCTACGCCAGCCGAGATGCATTCATTTCAGCAGGTGGGAGCGCTGATAAGCTGCACGTTGTGTATAACGGCTTTGCCCCAGAAGCTTATATCAAAGACCATCAAAGAAAGACTCAAGAGGAGAGTAAGACTCAAAGCGAGGATGAGGCTCAAAGCGAACGCAGCGCAGCGCTTCGGCAAGGACTGGTTTCTAATAGTAGCTTTTCAGAAAGTGGAAGCGCATCCCCTAACGCACCATTTATTGTTGGTCACTTTAGTCGCCTTTCTCCTTGGAAGGGACAGCATGTGCTGATAGAAGCTCTACAGCATTGTCCAGATAATGTAGTAGCTCTGTTAATCGGAGATGCTCTATTTGGAGAAGAGGCGTATGTTCAACAGCTTCATCAACAAGTTAAACGACTTAACTTAGAACATAGAGTAAAGTTCTTAGGATTTCGAACTGATGTCCCTGATTTGATGGCAGCTTGTGATTTGGTGGCACATACATCTACCGCATCTGAGCCTTTTGGCCGCGTCATTGTTGAAGCTATGTTATGCGGTCGTCCAGTTGTTGCAGCTGCAGCAGGCGGGGCCATGGAAATTGTGGAACATGGCACAACAGGATGGCTGACGCCCCCCGGAAATGCGGCGAAGCTTGCCGATATCATTACGACTGCCTGTATCCACCCGACTCAAGCTGCCACAATTGCCCAACAAGGTCAAATGAGCGCACAGCAGCGATTTTCGCTTACAGCTGTGAATGCTCAAATCAATGGCCTCTTAAATTCACTAGGGACGTCTACTGTAAAAATGCCTGTATCACAGCATCTGTAATCAACGAGCTCGCTTGATAAAACTGCGAGCGTTGCGCTTTTACGTTATCTCAATCATCGTTGTCCCAGTCTTTATTCCTCTAACACTCAGGCA
>JBCCOO010000033.1:0-54311 GCA_039025345.1 Cyanobacteria bacterium P01_D01_bin.105
CCGAAAACTCAATCAGCACCTGCTTGAACGCTTTATTCACAACTTAGACTTGGACGAGACATTAATTAAATCGCATCACAACTATCAGAACCTCTGTGAATACGGTGTCCTCGTCTCGTAATTATGTCCGGAGTATTGTTAACGATATCTTTTCGCCCTCACCCCAACCCTTTCCCAGCGGGAGAGGGCGTAACTTAGCGCCCTTCTCCTTTTTTAGAGATGTACTGGGTTAAAGGTATTGTGGCTAAAGCTATAGATTTGTAGACACCTGCTTAAAAAATAGATTTGGTAGTCCATGATACCGAAGAATGAAATCGTCCCCTCAACAAGCTAGTGTGGCTTCTCTCTTGCATGAATACAGGAAAAAGAATTGGAATCCTTACCAGTGGCGGTGATTGTGCAGGCTTAAATGCCGTTATTAGAGCCGTTACTCGATGCGCTATAGAGGTGTACGGTTGGGAAGTATTTGGTATCAATAAAGCCACCCACGGTTTGATGTCTCGTCCGCCTCAAGCCGTTCAGCTCCGGACGCAGCAGGTGGATCCTTACCTGACGATGGGTGGAACCTTTTTAGGCACCACGACAAAAGGCGACCCGTTTGCTTTCCCGATGGCAGACGGTACCTGTGTAGACAGATCTGAAGAGATTATCGAAGGCTATCATCAGCTTGGGTTAGATGCCCTTATTGGTATTGGTGGAGATGGCAGTCTTGCAATTTTGAGAAAACTCGCCCAGCAAGGTGGTATTAATCTCGTCGGTATTCCCAAAACGATTGATAACGATGTTGGCGTCACAGAGCGCTCTATTGGGTTTGATACGGCTGTTAACATTGCCACAGAGGCGATAGACCGGCTTCACTTCACGGCAGCTAGCCATAGCCGCGTGATGATTGTAGAAGTGATGGGAAGAGATGCGGGGCACATAGCTCTAAGTGCTGGTATTGCCGGCGGCGCAGATATTATTCTGATTCCAGAGATTCCTTACCAACTGGAAAACATTTGTCGTCATATTAAGCAACGAGAGGCAGATGGCATAGACTATTCTATTGCTGTTGTTTCAGAAGCAGTTTGCACTGAGGCAGGCACACTTGTTGAAAAAGGGCACTTTGCTGATTGTCGGCTCGGCGGCATTGGTCAATATCTTTCTGAAAAGCTCACGGTGCATAGCGATGCAGAAACAAGAGTGACTGTGTTGGGTCACACGCAGAGAGGCGGTATCTCTTCTCCTTTGGATCGCATTCTCGCGTCTGCCTTCGGTGTGAGTGCTGTAGAGCTTATTGCCAATGAACAGTACGACCGCATGGTGACTTGGCAGGAACGCTCCGTAAAGTCAGTGCCCATTGCAGAGGCCATTAAAGACTACCGGGCAGTTGATCCCCAGGGAACCCTCGTAAAAACAGCTAGAGGACTGGGCATTTGCTTAGGCGATCAGCTCAGGGGCGACGGCATTGTTTCGCGTTTCCCACCCAGAGAGGGGCTGGAAGATATTCTTTCTTCAGCGCCTGCGATCGCGCAGAGACGTTAACACACCGTAAACAGCCCGATTGCTGATCTGGCCTGTGACCTTGATAGTCACTAGACAATGCATCCAGCTTAACAATCGGGCAACCCTCGTCAAGTGATTTTGACGGCCGCGCAATCTTCTAATCTTTGCAGTGGGTTATTGGGGCAAGGGTTATTGGGGTCAGGGTTATTTGAGCAAGTGTCATTTGGGCAAGTGTCATTTGGGCAACCTAAGCTTGCCGCTACTGACCTTCCATGACTTCTACCCTGCTTCCTCCCCGCACGGACACACCAACTTCTGGTCAGTCCATCTATCAGCACCTTTCCGATAACATTCAGCAAGTTGTCAAAGGCCAGTCCGACGCTGTCCGTAAACTACTTGCCGCCTTCGCCAGCGGCGGCCATGTTCTGCTAGAAGATCATCCCGGTACAGGTAAAACTACCCTTGCCAAAGCCCTGGCATTTTCAGTAGATGCCGCCTTTAAGCGCATTCAGTTCACGCCAGATTTGCTTCCGTCTGATATTCTTGGTGTCTCCATTCTTGACCCGGAAAAGCGTACCTTCCACTTTCACGAAGGGCCAATTTTTGCCAACATTGTCCTCGCAGACGAAATCAACCGCGCTTCCCCTCGCACCCAGTCCGCCTTGTTAGAGGCCATGGCCGAAGCTCAAGTAAGTGTAGATGGCCATCTTAACAAGCTGCGCGATCCATTTTTTGTGATTGCCACCCAAAACCCCGTAGACTCTCGCGGTACCTATCCTTTGCCCGAGGCACAAATGGATCGCTTTGCCCTCCAGTTTCGCCTCGGCTACATTAAGCCAGAGCACGAAGTCGAAATTCTCGCTGATCAAATGCAGTCTGCCGCAATAGAACAGATTAACCCCTGCCTTTCTACCGCAGATATTGCCACGCTCAAGCATCAGGTCAAACAAGTTCGCGTTAGCCCTGAGCTAAAACGCTACGTCGTAGATATCGTCAATGCGACCCGCACCGCAGAAGGCGTACAGCTCGGTGCAAGCCCGCGCGGCTCTATTGCGCTGATGAAAGTCGCCCAAGCCCTCTCGCTGTTTGACGGCTATGAGTTTGTTTCTCCTGATCAAATCAAAGAAATTGCGGTGCCCGTACTGGCTCATCGCTTAGTGATGGAACCCCAAGCGCACTTTTCTGGCAAAACCGCGGAAAATGTTGTCGAAAATATCCTCAAGTCACTGCCTATTCCTGCGTAACCAAAATTTTGTTGAGCCGAATTAATAACACTCATGAATCGTCTCATCTACCGGATCCTGCGGTTTAATCACTATTTACGGCAGTGGATTTTCACTCAGTTTACGCCCAGCGGGTTGGGCTTACTGTGCGCTGCATTTGCCGCTGGTCTCATCGGCATTGATATCAAACGTAGCGTGTCTTATCAGATATTCGCGTTTTTCGTGGCGCTTTTGCTGGTCTCTATTTGCCTACTGCCCTTTGTACGCTATCGCCTCAGCATCTCTCGTACACTCCCTCGTTTTGGCACCGTGGGCGTTCCGCTCACCTATCGCATCCATATTCATAATCCCACGCGCAAACGTCTTGCCGGACTCAAACTTTTTGAGCGATTTTCAAACGCCTTCCCGACATTTGAAGAATTCCAGCAGGTGTTTAAAGGGAAGCGAGAGTTTCAGCGCCGCGCCTGGTTTGCGCTGCTTGCTCGAAAGCAGTGGGCATTTGCCCCGGCTCAAGACCTTTCTATCCTGATGGCAAAGGGAAACACTGATGTGACCTGTGAGGTTATGCCGCTGCGCAGAGGAGTATTGCACTTTCAAAAGATGGTCATTGCTTGCCCAGAGTCGCTGGGTTTTGTGAACCGGCAGCTCAGACTCTCTCTGCCACAGTCTGTTTTGGTTTTGCCTAAGCGATATCAGCTTCCCAATGTTGAACTTCCGGGCACACAACACCCTTACACCAGTGGACTTGCCCTTTCTACGACAAAAGGTAGCTCAGAAGAGTTTCGCTCTCTAAGAGAATATCGCCCTGGTGATTCACCGCGTAAAATTCATTGGAAAAGCTGGGCCAAAACAGGCCGGCCTATCATTAAAGAAGAACAAGATAACCATTCTGTTCGTCACGCCCTGATCTTAGATACGTTTCAACCAGAAGACTATAGTGAAGCCCTAGAAGAAGGGGTTGCGATCGCCGCCTCTTTCGCTTACACCATCCAAACCCAACAATCCCTTTTAGATTTAGTGATTGTTGGCCCTCAAGCTCACACGTTCAGCGCCAGTTCCAATGCAGGGGTTAGCCTCACCCACACCGAGCGATTGCTCGAGCTGTTGGCCAGCGTGCAGCCCTGCCAAGATAAGCCCTTCGATGCGCTCTTGCCCACTGTGCAGCAAAACATGGCTAACATGGGCGGCTGCATTTGCATTTTTCTAAATTGGGATGGGGATAGAAAAACGTTAGTGGAACAGCTCCAAATGTCAGGGATACCGGTGTGGGTACTGGTGATAAAAGGTGAGAAAGGGCTGCGTGAAGAAATCGATAGGAGCTGCCTAAGAACGCAGCAGAGTCGCATTGAAGTATTGAACATTAACAACATCCAAGAGGCGCTGCTAAAGCTATGATACGTGCTGCTGCGGGTCATTCATCAAAATCCCAGTCATCAAAATCCCAGTTATCAAAATCCCAGTCATCAAAATCTCGTGCGCCCGTTTGGTTTGATCACGCTACGCTGTGTAGCTTTGCGTTGCTGCTCTGGGGTTGGCAAACTCAGCTACTGTTTCTGGCTGTGCCGATGGCGCTTGCCCTAGAAGCCCGACGTATTATTCAGCAACGTTGGGAAATGTCGGCAAACGACCTGAGAGAAATCGCCAAGCTCTCTGGTGCGCTGCTTGTGATGCTGTTTGTGGTTATCATCATTACTCAAAGAGCCTACTTTATCTACACGTTGTTTCAGTGGCTCCCGGTTGCAGCCTTTCCGCTGGTGATGAGCCAAACCTACGGCTTGGGCATTTCGGCGCGTTTATACGAAGTGTTTTCTAACCCCTACCTGCCGCGTCGTAACCTTGGCCGGCAACCAATTCTGTTTAACTTGCACTACGCTTTTATGGGGTTATGCCTTCTTGCGGCTAGCGCTACTGATACTGACAGTTTTGCCTTTTATGGGGCGGCTACCGTTATGGTAGGCCTGATTGTGTGGCCGCTGCGCCCGCAACGCTCATCTGTTATTTTGTGGATGTTGCTCTTTTCTCTCTCGGTGGGGCTTGGTTTTGCTGGCCACCAACAGCTCACCCAGGCGCAACAACAGCTACAGGCGCAAATGCTGGCTATGCTAGGCAACTATGCCAGCGGCGCAGTCAATCCAGACGGCACGGCTACCCGCATGGGCACGATTGGCAGACTCAAACTATCCAAAGCCATTGTTGCCCGCATCCGTTCAGACCATGACAACACCTTTCCGCTGCTACTGCAAGAAGCTTCCTACAACGACTATAAGCTCGCCACTTGGAAAGCAACAGATAGTATTTTTCAACCCGTGCCCCCGGCTGAGGCAGATGGCGAATGGATTTTAGCGCAGGCAAGCGAGCAAGATAGTACCCTAGAAATTTCTACCCGTTTAGAACGCTCTGAAGGACTGCTGACTTTACCCAGAGGCACCACCCGGATTCAAAATCTGCCTGTTGAAGAAATGCAGCGCAATCAGTATAGTGCGGTTCAAGTAGATGCTGAAGGCAGCGCCACTTATCAAATTCAGTTTGCAACGGCCCCTATTATCAACCGCACTGAGTCGCCACCTGCAGCCTTCGATCTCGATATTCCAAACCTCGAGCAGGATGCCATTGACCAAACTCTTGCCGGGATTTTTCCTGCAGATAATCTAGATGCGCTCTCTCAAACAGAAATCCTTAACCGCATCGCCGCCTATTTTCAATCTTTTACCTATTCTCTCGATCTCATCGGCCCGAGTGATTCTAACGCTCCGGTCTCTGATTTTCTGCTTAATACCCGTACTGGCCACTGTGAATATTTTGCAAGTGCGACGGCACTTTTGCTGCGCGGAGCAGGGATTCCTGCTCGCTATGCGGTGGGTTTTTCTGCCCACGAATTTAGCTCCCTAGAAGGGCAATATCTAGTGCGCAGCCGAGATGCCCATGCCTGGACATTGGCGTATTTAGACGGTAAGTGGCAAATTGTGGATAACACTCCAGTCGACTGGGCCGCACAAGAGCGATCGCAAGACAGTGGCGTTTCTATCTTCTTCCAATCGATGTCTGATTTCTTCTCTTTCCTAGGTTTTCAAGTGTCCTTTCGCATTCGCCAACTGGGGGAGTTGGGGCTAAAAGAAGTGCTGATTATTATGACCCCTGTCTTTGGCTATTTGGTGTGGCGCACCGCACAACAGTTTCAGGGCAAACGCCAGCACCTTTATGATCAGCAGGCGGGCAGTCATACACTTATTCGCTACGGTCTAGACTCTGAACTCTATGATCTAGAAAAACAGTTCAGCGAACGGTACTTTCCCCGTCAAAGTAACGAGTCAATTGCAGCATGGCTAATGCGCTTACAACCCCGATTAGCTAGTAGCTTTAGCGGCACTGGACGCGGCACCCCGCAACTTGCTGCTGTTCAAGATATGCTTACACTTCACTATCGCTATCGCTTCGATCCTAAAGGGCTTGATACGCAACAAAGGCAACAGCTCGCGATCGCCTGCCAACAGTGGATACAATATCTTAAACAACACGAGATTCAGCATAAGCGCTAGCATAGCTGAGAGCTTCCATTGTTTTCTTAAAGATAAAGTGAGATCGAAACTTTCTACTGGGCAGAGGTATAGCGGCTCACCAACTCTAAAGCTGCTTCTGGATTTCCTTGAGAGGGGAAAATCAGAATACTTTTGATCTTATCGTTCCTCAGCAAATCGTTGAGGCGATGAACTTGGTTTTCGGTAATGGCAATGCCCGCATAGCTTTCGGCATATTGGAGCTCGTCGTAGAAATTGTTGTCGTTGTAAACCTGAATGAAGGCGCGGTCTGCGTTCCAGTTTCTCCAATCAGCGGCGAAATAGCGTCCGCTCCAGTAGGGATTGTGATGACACAAATCAAAGCTGACGTTGGGATTGGCCTGTTCGACGGTAGCTTGCAGTCGCTGGACAAAGCGCGTCAGCGAGCTAGTGCGGTTTTCGCTGCCGGGTAAATCGCTGTGATAACCCAGATAGTCATCCCACTGAACAGCATCAATACCAGGGTAGTGTTGGACAAACTCTGCAGAAATCGCCGCAAAGAAGTCGCTAACTTCGGTATTATCGACGTCTAATAGGTAATGCTCTATGCCCTCATAGGTTCGATCTACCCCTGGAACAAACCAACCGTTAGCTTTGGCATATTGAAAGATAGGACTATCTCTGTCTAGCTTGATGCCTTTTTCAAAGTAGGCGTGAACCTCCATATCGTTCTTATGTGCTTCATCAATGAGCCAATCTAACCAGTCCTCTTGGAAAGCATTCAAACAGCTATCCATATCAAAGGTCTGCCGCATTACTTCGCTTTTGTACATGGGACAGCCATTGCCCCACACGCCGTGAATAATGGTATTGATGCCCTGCGATTTGTAGTATCGAACGCGATCGCGGATTTCGCTTTCCCTGGCGCTGCCGGTGACCTGATAGCGGCTGATGTAAATGCCCCGAATTTCTTTGGCATGCCAAAGGCTAGACGCAGACTTTGCAGATGATGTCGGTTCAGCTGCTTTGGCAGCGCCACGCGGCAGCGCTGCCGCGCGAGTACGTAGTACAGAAGGCAGCGCTGCCAAAGCAGCTTCAGCAACAGGTGTAGCGGCCTGGTTGCTCAAATGGCCTACGCTGGCAGCATCTGAATGGGCACCGGCTAAACGGGCGCCATCTAAAAACGCGCTGAGCAATGCAATAGGCAGCGCAAGCGAGAAGCTCCGTAGCGAGAAGCTTTTCTTTCTGTAAAACATAAGCAAAACGTAAAGCAGCCTAGAAAGGCGGCCTAAAGAAGGCGGATTATGAAGAAGGCGAATTTAACGAATCAGAAAAAGCCGGATGAGGTCTACTCAGTGCTCGGCAGATGACAATCAAAAACTTCACATTAGTTAACAGAACTTTCTTCTTCGGCGCAACCGCATGGCTACCTGATGCAGATACACAGATATACGGTAGAAATATTGGCTACTTTATGGATCACTACCCGGCCTCATTGGCATAACGCACTTTTTAAAGCTTTCTGCCACAAAAAAACGTGGCTGTTTATATCGCAGACAGGTAGCCTCTAGCCGCACTTTTCGGGTTTATTTTGCAAAACCTGCTTTAGGTTCTGTTTTTTAAGGAGTAGAAACGGCATATATTCAAAATTCCTGCCATCTTCTGCGTCAATCTTTATTTTCTGGGCAAATAAAATATGTAGGCAAGGGTTTGATCCGGTACGCTAGGTCTGTTTTGACCCTAACGCTAGATACATCTGTAGGTCTAATGAACTGTTGCATAGCTTACAAAACCCGCACAGAAAAAATTATCTAAGGTGCTGCTAACTTAGCTGTTTACTAATGTCTCTATGGAGATATTTGCGACCCCGGAGACCAGAATTTCGGAGACTAGATTTTTAGAGATCAGATTTTCGGAGGCCAAATTTTCGCCGGAGTAGATATTCCATGAAGGGATTGGGCAAGCACTTTTTGAGTAAGGGAAGCCAGAAGCTCTTTTTGCCTAGTCGGATGATGCTGGGTGGATTGGGTTGGCTAAGCTGCGTGACTAGGGCGGTTGCCAAGTCGTTGGCGGGGGTAGCGCCTACTTGAGAAAGGGTTGCTCTTTGGCGGATGGTTTGTGCCCAAGGCGCATACCAGGAGATAGCGCGATTAATTCGGGTTAGGCTATTTTCTGCAGATTTGCCGAAATGGGAGGTGATCGCACCTGGCTGTACCGTCACGACCTGAATATTGAAGGGTGAAAGCTCCATTCGTAGCGCGTCAGACACACTGTGTAGCGCGGCCTTAGAAGCGCAGTAGGCGCCGGCAAAGGGGGTGGTGACAACCCCTGAAATACTGCCGATGTTGACGATGAGCCCTGAGCCCTGGGCTTTCATGGTGGGGGCTACTTGCTGGGCCAGTGCTAAGGGCGCAAACACGTTGGTTTGAAACTGTTGTTGCAGCGCGATTGGGTCAATGTCCATCAGCGGGCCAAACTGTCCAAATCCCGCGTTGTTAACCAAGATATCAAGTCTGCTCTCAGCTGCAAGAATTGAGGGGACAACCGTTTCAACTGCCAGCTGATCGTTGACGTCGAGAGCCCATACGCGCATTCCGCTGGCCTGCAAATCCGCAAGGCGCTCCACCTGGCGAGCAGTGGCCACAACGCGATAGCCTTGGCGCTGGAAGGCAAAGCAAAGGGCCTTGCCAATGCCCGATGAGCAACCTGTAATCAGAACGACGGGTGACGCCATGGCTTAGCAGTTAGGGAGATAAGCGCCCTAGTCAAAGTATCAGAGTGCATTCTCAGAGCGCAGTATCAGAACAGAAAATCAACGATGTGTTTTGCCGTTATTTTAGGCTGCTCCAAATGGGGGACATGGCCGCTGTCTTCTACCCACACCAGCGTGCAGTTGGCAATAGTTTGTTCAAAACGTTCGGCATCTTTGGTGCCCAAGATTTTGTCCTGTCTGCCCCAGATCACCAGGGCCGGTACCGATACGTTTTTAATCCGCTTGGCTAGAAAGTTGTAGCCACCGCTTTTCGTAAAAGCAATGAGCCAGCTTGACCACCTTGGCGCCAGCAGATGCAAAGACGCGCACATCTCGGCATCTGGCGTCACCAAGGCTTTGTTGTAGTACGCTCGCTGGCTAATGCGGCGTCGCACGCCCGGGCTCTTCAAAAAATCTGTTGCCCACTTATCTAAGGGTGGAAACATCAGTTTGCCAATGGCAGGCCCGCCCGCAAACCCCACGGCGTCTATCAGGACCAGCTTTGTTACCTTCTCTGGGTAGCTGGTCGCAAAATCTATCGCTGCCCCGCCGCCCATAGAAGCGCCCACCAGGATAACGTCATCTGCCCCGACAACTTGTTCTAAAAAGGCGTTGAGATGCTGTTTGATAGCGTCTGGATCGGCTCTGTCAGTGGCAGTGCGATCGCAAAACCCAAACCCCAGTAAATCTAGCGCATATACCTTAAAACGCTGGGCTAATTCAGGTACCAGCCGCCGAAACTCTAGCAGAGAACTATCGAACCCGTGGATAAGTACCATAGGCTCGCCTTCGCCAACGCACACATAGCTACTGGGCACCGTTGCAAATGGCAACTTGATGTCTGCCCACTGAACTTGCTGCGCCATGGCAACGGAAGTTTTTTCCGTTAAGACAGCTGCCTCAGTCGGTAATTGCATGGTCATTCGTTCTCTTTTGGCTCCTCCATATTGCTGAAGGGTGGCTCGGTGATCGCCCCTCGCATATCCACATACAAGCTGGCCACAATTGCGAGGCTCATCCACCACAGCGTACTAATTTGAGGTCGATACCACACCGTATCGAAGGCGCCTTGCATCAGCAGACCCGCGATCGCACCCAGTGACCCAATCAGCCAATAGCCCTCAGCCGCCATTGATGCGCGCACAGCATCTCGCAGCCGTCCGAGCTGCACCCAGCCCTGCTGAAACACCACCCCAAGCATCCATAGAAAGGCCGCAATGCCCATGATGCCCCCTTCTACCGCCGTCTCAAAATAGATAGAGTACGCGCTAAGCGCTGTGTAGTTAGGCCGCTGGAACAGCGGATAGATTTTGTTGAATGCTTCGTTGCCAGGCCCAATGCCTGTGAGCGGATAGGCCCGAATCATCTCGAAGACGGCTTCATAGACATTTAACCGAAAGTTGTTGCTGCTATCGCCGCGCAAATTCACGATGCTCAGCACGCGATCTCGAACAGGTGCCACCAGCACCACTGCCGCAACCACAACTGCAGCCGAGCCCCCAAGCAGCAGCGGCAGCGACCATCGCCGCCAAAAGGGAGAAAAGCGCGGGCTCCACCAAAATACCAGCAGCACCATCATCAAAAACAGCATCACCAAAAAGCCTAGCCATCCGCCCCGGCTGAGGGTTAACACTAAGCAGGCGCTATTGATGCCAAACAAGCACACCGCCAGCAGCTTTGGCAGCCACTTTGGCCAAACGAATGCGGCCATAGCACTAAAGCTCACCGCTGGCATCAGATAGCCTGCCAGCAGATTCGGATTTTTTAAGTAGCTATATACTCGGGTGGCATCGGCTGAATTTGAGGTTGGATCGACCCAGGTGGCCAGCGCCTCTGCGCCAAAATAAAACTGCCTTAGCCCATAAATCGACACAATGGCTGCGGTAAATAAATATACAAAAATCAGCCCTGAGCGCAGCTCTTTGACTCTCAAAATTCTTGCCAGTAGTACAAATAGCAAAATGTTGAGCGTCATTTTAATCAGCCCTGAGATCGCCTCTGCTTTCACCGGAGAAAACAAGGTCGCAAGCACCATCGTGCCCCAATAGGCCACCACGACAATATGTAGCGGCGTGAGCCAGCCTTCAGCGCGATCGCTCACCGTTAGCAGCAGCCAAAATCCAGCCGAGATCAGCAGCAGATAGCCAATCATCGTTGTTGAGGCGTGGGGGGCGATCGCAAACATCGCTGCGACAAATACCCAGGCAATTCCATCGCCCCAAGGCAGCAGCCAGCTTCCCGCTCGCCAGCGTCGAAATGGCAACAGTAGCTTGTGCAAGAAGCTCACCTCTCGCCACTGCCCAAACGCAAAATTCTCTAGCGTTAAACGCCGAAAAGCCGAAGCAAACATAGGAAGCAACCGCTATAAGACTCGCGTATCCTACCAAAAAGCGGTCGTTCCTCAATGTCATAACTTGATGGCATTTCCCAATCTCGTTCCTCGAAGTCGATAATGACTCGATATAAACAATTAATTGAATCGGCCATTGAATCGCTATCACCCCCCTTTAGGCTGACATTTAGTTGGTAGGCTGACGTTTAGTGGGTGAATTGTTCAGCTTGGAGAGGATGACGGTGAGTACGCTACTGATTAAGAATGCACACACGCTAGTGACCATGGACGAGCACCGCAGAGAACTAGCCGGTGGCGGACTGTTCGTGCGAGATAATGTGATTGAACAAGTCGCGTTAACCGACGAGCTACCGAGTCACGCCGATGAGGTCTTAGACTTGCAAGGGCGTCATGTTGTTCTTCCGGGCTTAGTTAACACGCACCACCACTTCTTTCAAACCTTAACCAGAGCTGTGCCCGCAGCTCAAGACTGTGATTTGTTTGTTTGGCTGCAAACGCTTTATCCTATCTGGGCGAAGCTCACAGGCGAAGGCATTTACGCCAGCACCCAAATGGCTGCAGTTGAGCTGATGCTCTCAGGCTGTACTACGGCGAGCGATCATCTATATTTGTTTCCGAATGACTGCACCCTAGATGATGAAATTCGCGCCGCTCAAGATATTGGCTTTCGCCTGCACGCCAGTCGAGGCAGCATGAGTGTTGGTGAGAGTGCAGGCGGGCTGCCGCCGGATACACTGGTTGAAAAAGAGAGCGATATTTTAAAGGATTCTCAACGGCTGATTGAGCAGTATCACGACAACAGCCGCTATGCCATGACGCGCATCGTGCTGGCGCCCTGTTCTCCGTTTAGTGTTTCACCTGATTTAATGCGAGAGTCTGCCAAGATGGCCCGGGCCTATGAGGGCGTGAGGCTACATACGCACTTGGCTGAGAATGTCAGCGATGTTGAATACAGCATGGAGATGTTTGGCCAAAGTCCGGGAGACTATGCAGCGTCTTTAGGTTGGTTAGGTGAGGATGTGTGGCACGCGCACTGCGTGCAGTTAGATGATCGGGCGATCGCGCAATTTGCCGAGACAGGAACCGGGGTGGCGCACTGCCCCTGCAGTAATTGTCGCTTGGCCAGTGGCATTGCGCCGATTCGGAGTATGTTGAATGCCGGTGTACCGGTGAGCCTAGGCGTAGATGGTGCAGCCTCGAATGATGCCTCTAATTTATTGCAGGAGGCCCGAACCGCATTTCTACTGGCACGAGTGAGAGAAAATAGTGCAGCGGCGATGGTGGCTCGCGAGGTGTTGGAAATAGCGACGCGAGGCGGCGCGAGAGTGTTAGGCCGAGATGATATTGGCTATCTCGCACCCGGAATGGCGGCAGATTTTATAACGTTTGATATCGATGCGCCAACACTTGTTGGGAGTCACCACGATGTTGTTGCCGCTCTGATATTTTGTCAGCCGCCCTCAGTGAGCTACAGCTTCATCAATGGTAGAAAGGTTGTGGATGAGGGGCAATTAGTAACGGTTGATGTGCCTGCGTTGGTGAAGAATTGTAATCAACTGGCGGTGAATTTGAGGTAACGGTATTAAAAAGCACAATTGGAGGCCAGCCCTTTCGCTAGGGTGCTAGCAGATTTTGTTGTTAGTGTTGTTGAGGCGTGTTTGCATGGGTTCTCCTATGACGTCCATTACCCTAATGCAGTACACTCCTCAGTTTTCCGTCGTTTGGAACAATATTGGGCTTTTTGTTCAAGGCGTTTTACTAACGCTTAAGATTGTTTCTGTTGCGGTTTCATTTGGCCTTGTTTTAGCCACTGTGGGCGCACTGGCTCGCACGTCTAAAAATAAATTTTTAAGCGTGATCGCCAGCCTGTACGTCGAGTTTTTTCGCAACACGCCTTTTCTTATTCAACTTTTCTTCTTTTTCTTTGGCTTACCCAGCATCGGCATCGCGATGTCTGCGGAGCAAGCCGCTATTTTGGCACTGGCGATTAACTTTGGTGCGTATTCTACAGAAATTATCAGGGCGGGCATTGAGGGCATTGGGAAAGGACAGATTGAAGCGGGAATGTCTCTGGGCATGAAGAAACTGCAAATTTTCCGTCATATTATTTTACTGCCGGCGCTGGGCGCGGTTTATCCGGCGCTGATTAGCCAGATTGTGATTGCCGTGTTGTTTAGCAGCGTTGTCTCTCAAATATCAGCCGAGGAACTGACGTTTGTGGGGAGTTACCTGCAATCGCGGACGTTTCGCAGCTTTGAGATTTACTTAACCATTTCACTCATTTATGTAGCACTGGTTTGGTTTATTAAGGCGATCGCCTACGTCATTCAAAAGAAGTTCTTTGCGTTCACCCAATACAGTCGCTAGCCAGAACAGTTGCTAATCAGAACATGAGGGTGTTCTCTGCTGTTTGTTGCCTAATTCTAATGCTTGTTACCTAAGTTTATGCAAGACTTTACCCTACCGCAAATCCTAACAAACCTTTTACTCGCCACGCGGTGGACGATTTTACTATCCGCGATCGCGTTTGTTGGCGGTGGCATCGTCGGCTTTGTGGTGATGCTAATGCGAATTTCTTCTAATCGCATTCTTAAAACGCTGAGTATTCTATATATAGAGCTGTTTGAAGCGACGCCATTACTGATGCAGTTATTCCTCGTATTTTTCGGCATCTCAGTTTTGTTTGGCATCAATCTTTCTACCTGGACAGCAGCTTCTATCGCGTTAACCACCTACACCAGCGCTTTTCTTGCCGATATTTGGCGCGGCGCTGTTCAATCAATTCCCGCCGGTCAGTGGGAAGCAGCCAAATCATTAGGGCTGACCTACTTCAGACTGCTCGAAAAAGTGATTTTACCCCAAGCGGTTAGAGCCTCTATTCCGCCCACGGTGGGTTTTGCTGTACAGGTTGTTAAAGGAACATCTCTGGCTTCTGTGATCGGATTTATTGAACTCACGAGATCGGCTTCTTCCATTAGCAACGTTACGTTTGAGCCTTTTTTGGTTTACTCATTAGCCGCTGCGATTTACTTTTGCCTTTGTTTTCCTTTATCCCTATGGAGCCGGTCTCTAGAGAGCAAATTCTCTTACGAGTAGGCCGAAGTTAGGCCCGAGGCAAAGTTCTTATGGGATTGCCAATGGGGGATTGCCAACGAGGGGTTGCCAATAGCGTCTTCTAATAGAGGATTTTCCAATAGAGATGCGTTTAAGTTTTCCGATTGATTGTTTATTTTAGAAAATGGCCATGTTGATTTCTATTTTACGTTCTGTGCTCAACCGAACCCTAGGCCGATCACCTGATCGCGCTTTGGGAAAGGGCCTCTTAGCGATCGCCCTCAGCGGTGCTTTAGCCTTCACCATCGTTGCTTGCTCAGGCGGCTCGATTACCTCTCAAGAAGTCTCAGGTGCCGCAGGCAGCGACACCGGTAGCGACACCCCTGCTGCGACGGTGGCCGGTGGAACGCTAGATAAAGTCCTCAGTGCTGGGGTCATTAATATCGCAGTGCCTCAAGACAGCCCGCCTTTCGGCTCTGTTGGCACAAACGGTGAACCCGAAGGCTACGACATTGAAGTTGCTAAGCTGGTTGCTGAAGCGTTAGAGGTTGAGCTTGAGCTCATCCCGGTGACTAGCACTAACCGCATTCCCTATCTTCAGACAGGCAGAGCAGATTTGGTGATCTCTAGCCTAGGCGCCACGCCAGAAAGGGCTAAATCCATATACTTTTCTTCAATTCCCTACGCGCCTTTCTTCTCCGGCATTTACGGGCCAGCCAGTGAAGATGTTTCTAGTTACGGCGATTTGGCTGGCAAAACAGTGGGGGTAACACAAGGCGCGTTAGAAGATTTAGAACTAACTGATAAAGCCCCTGAAAGCATCGACATTAAGCGATTTGAAGATAACAGTGTCACCATTGCTGCACTGCTCTCTAATCAGGTTGCTCTAATTGCTACGGGCAACACTATTGCCGGCGAAGTTATCAAAGATAATCCCGATAAGAACATTGAGAATAAATTCGTTATGAAAAATTCTCCTTGCTACATTGGGCTGCGCAGGGGCGATTTGGACATGCTGGAATGGGTCAATGTGTTTGTTCGCAATAAGCGTTTCTCGGGTGAATTCGATGCCCTCTCTATGGAGTGGTTTGGTGAGCCACTTGAGGTTCCCAGCTTCTAGAAATATCCAACGCCACTAAGCGGGCAATATAGCCAAACTATCGCATTGCCTCTAAACGCCCTCCCATTTCCTGACATATAGGGGATGGGAGGGCTTTGTTTTACATGAACTTATCAGAGATAATCAAATATTGCGGTCATGCTGACTAGGCTGAGCGCAACCAACACACATCCTAGAACGTCTGTTTTGATCATAGACGGTCGGTAAGCTGGATACAGCCAGAATCGCATGAGCCGAGTGACAAAAGGCATCACAACAAGCCCCAAAATAGAAGAGGTAACAAGCGTCGTTAATAGCATTTCGCCAGCGGGAGACCAGCTGCCAATGACGCCGATTGTGGGCAACAACTTTATCCTAATCATCACCAGCGGGTATAGCCCAAATACCACTGCTAGAATCTGCTTCCAGGCGGCGGGGCCAAGGCTCACTTGTTCGCGGCTATCTTTTTGACGAGAGAACCAGCCTTCTAAGCCCGTCGTGAACGATTTAAACCGATAGGCACGGATAATGCGCTGGCCACTTTTGAGCAGATGTTCGCGCTCTTTAGAGGCGATCCAGTCGTTTAGATGTTGTGGCGAGTCAAAATGGGCAATGGTATACCATTTCACAACATCATCTTCGCAGGGTAGTGGCGGGCATTGGTCAAGTCGAACAAATCCAGGCTGGTGTTCTGCAGTTTGTGTCAGCGCTCTACACCAGTGCGTAAAAGCTACAGTTTGTTGCTTAGCAACAATATGCTCAACGACCAAACTGCTATAGAAAGCCTGCTCACCTTGAGATGCAGAGAAATTTGAGGTGATGTTAGACGAAGCCATCAGAAAAAGTGCCTGTAGAGTTTATTCAGAAGAGTCGGTTCTGAATAAAAGCATAACTGCCTACAGGCAATACAATCACACCACACATGCGATCACGATACGCAGTTGTTGTTGTTTGTTGTGTGAGTGACGGGTGCATCTAACGCTGTAATGGATTCTCAACTGTCCATATCGGGTGCTAGCAAGTAGGCCTGATCTTTATATCTCTTGATCGTATGATTTCCAATGAGGTCTATGATTGATTCATCTAGTGTTTAGCTGTTATAGCGAAAGCCATAACAGCTAAACACGTGCGAAAAGATATTTATCATGGAATCCAACTTTCTAATTGCTGTTTTTCTGCCGCTGGCCCTATTTGTGATTATGCTAGGCATGGGATTAGGGCTGACGATTGAAGACTTTAAGCGGATTGCGATCGCCCCTAAGCCTGTCATTTTAGGGTTGCTCGCCCAGCTCGTTATGCTGCCATTGGTGGGCTTTGTGCTGGCGTCTACCTTTCCGCTTTCACCCGAATTGGCAGTGGGGGTGATGGTGTTAGCGGCCTGCCCTGGTGGCCCCACCTCAAATATGGTGACCTACTTGGCAAAAGGCAATGTTGCGCTCTCCATTACCCTCACTGCCATTAGCAGTCTCGTTACGGTATTCACTATCCCGCTAGTTGTGAATGTCTCCATGCAGCGCTTTCTAGGAGAAAATGTTGCGATTCAGCTACCGTTTATAGGCACTGTCATCCAAATTGCGGCGATTACGCTCATTCCTGTGAGCTTGGGTATGCTTCTTCATCGCTATGCACCTCAGTTTTCAGCCAACGTCGAGGCGTGGGTTAAATGGCTCTCACTATTCTTTTTGTCGCTGATTATTGTTGGTCTACTGTTAAAAGAACGAGAAAACGTACTCACCTTTTTTGTGCAAGTTGGCTGGGTCACGCTAACTTTAAACTTGGTGACAATGGCCTTAGGCTATTGGCTTTCTAGCGCTGTCAAACTGGATCATAGCAGCGCTGTTGCCGTTACCAGCGAAGTCGGTATTCAAAACGGCACCTTAGCGATCGCCGTTGCCAGCACCCCGACCCTACTCAACAGCCCAACCATGGCCATTCCAGCCGCTATTTACGCGCTGCTTATGTTTGCTACAGGTGCCCTCTTCGCACTCTGGGCAAGGCGCAGGCCCAACGTCATCAATGATGTTGGGTGATACGGCTCAGGTTGCTAACGGTAGGTGAATTGAGAATTCAGCGCCTTGTCCTGGCTCTGAATTAACCTCTAAAGTGCCACTGTGGGTATCAACAATAATTTGGTATGCGATCGCCAACCCTAGGCCTGTCCCTTTCCCGACGGCTTTAGTCGTGAACAAATGATCAAATATTCTATTTTTGACCTCTTCTGACATGCCTTTCCCATTATCGCAAATGCGAACGTTAACTGAATTGCGCTCCGGGCAAACACCTGTTTTAACTGTAATAGTAGGATTGCGCTCTTCTAGCTCACTGCAAGAGACCTGCTGAGCCGCTTCATCAAACACATCAATAGCATTGGCCAAAAGATTCATAAACACCTGATTGAGCTGACCTGGAAAGCACTCAATCATGGGCAGTTCAGTGTATTCTTTGACAATAGCAATCGCCGGGCGCTGCTCATTGGCCTTTAGCCGATACTTTAAAATCAGTAGCGTACTATCGAGCCCTTCGTGCAAATTGGCGCTTACCTTGTTTTCAGTATCTGCGCGCGAAAACGTACGTAAGCTGCTGCTGATATCCTTGATTCGCGCCATCGCACCGTTCATGGCCGCGAGTAACCTAGGAAAATCCTCACAAATATAATCTAAGTCAATATCCTCGGCATTCTCCTCAATCGCTTCACTGGGCTGAGGATACTCAGCCTGATAAAGCGCTAAGTGCGCAGTTAGCTCCTGTAAGTAGTCTTTCGCATTGTTTACACTTCCGCTCAAAAAGCCGATGGGGTTGTTAATTTCATGTGCAACGCCAGCCACTAAGTTCCCCAGAGCAGACATTTTTTCATTTTGAACTACCTGCAGTTTAGACTGCTTCAATTCTTCAGCAGCGGTTTGCCATTTGGCCGTACGTTCGATAACTTGAGCCTCCAGATTTTTAGTTAAGCGCTGCACGTTTAGATGGGTTTTAACGCGAGCAATCAGTTCTGGCTCTCGGAAGGGCTTGCTAATGTAGTCAGCGGCTCCCAGAGAGAAGGCCTTCACAATGCTGTCAGTATCAGAAAGCGCCGTGATGAAAATAACCGGAATATCTGCCGTTTCAGGATTTTCTTTTATTTGCCGGCAAGTCTCAAAACCATTAATTCCCGGTGGCATTTGTACATCAAGCAGAATTAAATCGGGTGGATAGCTTTGCAGCCGCTTGAGCGCACGCTCTCCACTGAGGGCTGTAACAACCGTATAGTCGTGAGCAGCTAACGATTCACTAATGACTTCTAGGTTGGCCGGAACATCATCGACCACTAAGACTTTTTCACTACCCGACATGGACTAGTTCCTCAGTTAAATACTGCTTTAACAACTGCTCAATTTCTTCAGCTTCAAACTGCTTTGCTAACTGCAAAATAGGCGTGGCAAAGGGGCGATAGGACTGATCGGCGTCCACTAACGCCCCTATTTCCTGCCTCAGGCGTCTGAGGTTGCCTTCCATCGCCAGCTCAAGCAGCGCTTCGAGAATCTCATCCGGTGGTAAGCGGAGATTAGTTGGCGCCTCCTTGTCGGTCGCACTGGTCGCGACCTCTAAGGCATTGTCTTCCTGCTCCCATTCCAACTTCAACTGATCCGCTAGGTGCGATAGTAACACTGCGATATTAACCGGTTGGGCCAAGAAGGCATCTGCCCCGTTGTTTAGAGCCTTTTGCTGTGCGGATAAAGAGACTGCTGGCGAAGAGACGATAACAGGTATTTTCTGAAGCCCGCTTGAAGCTCGAATTTGACGTAATAGCTCAAATCCATCCATCAAGGGCATCGTTAACCCCGTAATTACCAGATCGGGCTGTTTGGTCTGCAGTATGGATAATGCGCTCTGTCCGTTGTTGGCTTCTGAAACAATAAAATCCAGTGGCTCGAGCAAATGCCGCAAGACATCGCAGTTGTCTTGACGCTCGTCTACAACCAAAATTTGACGGCGCACACCGCGGTATCCAACAATTTGCCCGCTTGTCTGAGCGTCATTGTTTGTTTCAGCTGGGCCCATGATGCGAGCCAGTTTGACATTAAAGAAAAATTCACTGCCCTTATTCAGCGTGCTCTTAACTGCGATTTCAGCTCCCATCAACTGCACGATGCGCTGGCTAATGGCTAGCCCCAACCCTGTTCCTTCAGCTTGCTTTTGTCGATCCCCTACCTGTTCGAACGATCTAAACAGCTTGGTTACGTCTGTTTCTGCAATCCCAGCGCCCGTATCAATAACATGAAACCCCAACGTTGCCTTCTCATCTGATAAATCCAGCACGTTAACCTTTAGCGTTACTGACCCATGCTCAGTGAACTTAATAGCATTTCCTAAAAGATTGATCAAAACTTGGCGCAGCCGCTTCTCGTCGGCAGAAACGCCCTCAGGCAGTCGATCACTGGGTTCATAAACAAATGTCAGACCTTTTTGTTCAGCCTTGATGTTGCACATCTCAACGACGCTTTGTAGCAAAGTTGGTAGGTGCAGCGTCGTTGGCGCCAGCTCTAGCTTACGCGCTTCAATCTTGGCGAGGTCCAAGATATCGTTAATCAGTGCCAACAGATGAGAGCCACACTGATGGATCACGCTGATGCCCTGACGTTCTTGGGCAGCCAGCGTATCAGAACGTTCGAGAATCTGGGCGTAGCCCAAAATACCATTGAGAGGTGTGCGCAACTCATGGCTCATATTGGCCAAGAAATCACTTTTGGCTTGGTTAGCGGTATCAGCAGCGTGCTTCGCTTTGGCCAAAGCGCTGGTTCGTTCTGCAACTCGAATTTCTAGTGTTCTAGAGTGATCTTGAAGCTTGGCATTAGCCACTGCAAGTTCAAGATTGTTGGCTTTGAGCTGTTGTTGTCGGTAAGTGTTGGTGGAAATCGCACCGCTTAGGCCAAATGCGATCCATGGTGCAATAACCGGGACTAAATACCCCTGCAAAAAGGCCAGGTAAGCGCTGCCCACTAATGCAGTGCTAAATAAAACAACTGAGCAAAATGTACTTTTATGAAAAGAGTATTTCTGCTGCCTTTGTTGCCTAGCTGAAATTATCCAGCTACTGCTTGCTCCGACCAAAGACCACATCACAATCCAGCCAGCTTGCTGCAGCCCAGAAAAGCCAGTCATCCCATTGCGCCCGTTCAGTGCACTTTGAACCAGTTGGCTCGCGATGTTGGCATGAACAAACACCCCAGGCATAATCGTTTGACTGCCTTGTTGAGAAATGCGGTAGGGCGTTTCAAGAAAGTCATTAGTACTCGGTGCAACACTGCCGATGAAAACCATTCGGTCTCGCATGAGGTTGCGATCAATCTGTCCAGAGAGAACATCACCCATTGAAACGCTGACAAAAGTGTCTGTGCCACCGCGCCAATTCATCAAAATTTGATAGCCGCCC
This sequence comes from Cyanobacteria bacterium P01_D01_bin.105, assembly GCA_039025345.1. GTDB lineage: Bacteria > Cyanobacteriota > Cyanobacteriia > Phormidesmidales > Phormidesmidaceae > Phormidesmis. The sequence continues at coordinate 20,874 of JBCCOO010000033.1, forward strand.
AATGCTTGCTTAGAATAGCCTGCTTCTTGGGGACTCAACGGCACAAAAGTGGCTTCTCCGAGCTGAAACTTTTGCTTTTCAGCATCTATTGGCATCAGAGAAATGCCATCTGCTTCTAGATATTTGAGTGCGACTTGGGTGGCTAAGCCAGCCTTAATCTCATTGTTTTGTTGTTCATCAACAGCGGTTAAAAGGGCCCTGCGCACTTTTCGATCTTCGTCTAGCACTAAATCAGCCAAGCCCACCTGCCCAAGTTCTGCGAGCACTGGGGGTGGATCAACCCGATTACCAATAATTTTTTCTACGCCCACAAGCGTAGGCATCGCTTTAAAAGTTTCAACTAGCGCTGCATGCCCGGGTTCTTCAGGTAAATCTCGATAGAGATCCATGCCAACAGCGCGAGGAGACTGTTGATTTATTTTTTGAAGTAGTGCAGCTAGCAGTGCGTCAGGAATTGGCCAATCTCCCGCTGCCTTAATATCCTTTTCTTCAATCGTGATAACAACAATGGTATTGTCAACACTTTCAGCTCTTCGAAAGCGAAAGAACCCGTCTTTGAGTTCCCATTCTAAAATATTGAAAAGAGATAGTGCATTGCCTGTTATGACAGTGATCGCGACAGCGGCGGTAGTGAAGTATAGGCCACTGGTTCGTCGAACAAAAGTTTTAACGGTTGACCACATGTCAGGCTATTAATAAATAGATACTAAGTAAAATAAACAATGGGCATTGCGAGTTACTGTGAGTATTCCCGTTTTGCAATAATCCCAGTCCAAAACAGCCAAAGCAAAACAGCTAATGGCCCTGTTCTGAACCGGAATTATTACAAACTCGATGGCCTGGCGACATCACGCCCCACTGCATCGCCATTACATCACGATAGGTGCTGTTGCAATATCTGATAAGCCGACCGACTCAAGCAGCTCAACCCAATGGCCCGAGATGGTTTCATCAGCTTGCGTTTCTGTTAGGCTGGCAAGCCGGGCGGCGGTATCGTACCAAATCCCGCTAGCACCTAACGTTTCCACAGCGGATAAAGAAACGCCCTGTGCTTGTGCTAGGGCGAGTTCCTGGGTGGGCTCGATTCGCTTTATCCAGCCATCAACAAAGGGACTACCGGGCGTGAGCTCGCGCTCAAATTGCAAAGCTAAGTACCATTGATAGTTGGCATTGAGCGCGAGTTCAGGCGCTTCAGGTGGGAGCTCAATGGCGATAACACCGCCGGCTTTAGGCACTGATATCACGCTCTGGTAGGCCGTTTCCTTGGATTCGGTTTTGAGACTGAATACCGCAGTGTCAGCACTAGATGGGGGAACGTAGACTAAGATAGTAGGCCTTGCTTCGAGTGTGGTTCCGTAAAAGCTTTCTGGCATCACTGCCAGCATAGAGGCACTTGCAGACGCCGTGGAGGCCGCCTCTATCACACCATAGATATTGCTTCTAGCTGCGCCTGATGTTGCGACTGAAACCTCATTATTTTCGTCATATACCCCTCGCGCAGCGCCACCGGTTGCGTCTTGTGGCGCTGCGTTATCTGTTGGGGGTGTAAAGAAGCTGCCGGCCAACATCTATTGGCGCTAAGGCTTGATTGGTCGCGTCGCCGACCAGGGAGTGATTAGGATTAACAGTCGTTGCCAGTGCTATCTCGACTGGGCTAAAAGCCGCTGCTGCGGAGGGCTCGATGGCTAGACTAGGGCGCGAAGTGCTACCAACTATTAGGCTAAAGCTCAGCAATCCTGCGATGGTATACGTTCTCCAACTGCCCCTCATCGTTAGTCTCCACCTTGTTGATTCAAGTCGCATTTGCCACTGTTGCCTTTCAGCTTGTGCTAGGTCACCAACTTAAACATTGGCTGCCTAAATCGATGGCTAAGCGCATCCGTAAGGTGCCCGTCCACTGGTGTGGGCACAACAAGGGGGTTGTTGAGACAGGTGTTTAAGGTCAACCACCATTAAACTGGCAGTTGATATATAGCAAAGTAAGGATGCATTCTTACTTTGCTAGTCGAGTTAGCTGTTGTAGCTCGAGGCTTCTAGCGATTACTAATGTCCTAACTAACTCGACAGATGCAATAGGTGATCAAAAGACTTCAGCGAGTGTTGAAACTGATGTAGAGAGAGGATTGGGGCATAGCCCAGGATGGATACCACTGAACTAGGTGGAGGCGGATGGCGTTAGCGAGGGTTCGATAGGGTTGTTGTTTGTTCAGTGGTATTTGTTCAGTGGTATTTGTGCTGCTGAGCTGTTGTTTTTAGTAGCCAACAGAACGCACAGACTGGGGAATCACGCGATATAGCACAGCGTATGCGATCGCCGCCGTCACAATGCCATTAACCGGACCAATGCCTATAGACAGCGCACCTGTGAAATAGGCCACCAAAGAGCCGAGGAAATAGGCTAAGACACCGGCCCAATTAAACGCGGGTAGACGGGATGAGAGCAGCGGAAAGCGACCGGCATGACGCAGCCAAAAGTCCACCATAATAATGCCACCAATGGGCGGGATCACCGTGCCCAGAAAGATCAGATAGCTCGGCAGCAAATCGTAAATGCCCGACAGGGTAAGCACGAGTGCAAACGTTGCACCGCCTAGAACAAACGCGTGGCGCTTATGGGTGCGAAACATATTGGCCCCGGCCACAGAGAAGGAATAGATGGTGTTGTCTTGCGTAGTCCACACATTGAGAATAAGCAAGATGACGCCACCGGCCAAGATCCCTTGGGAGCCCATTGCCTTGATGAGATCTTCGGAGCCATACACCATGGTGCAAAAAGCACCCGCAAATACTAGCAGCCCGTTAACCACCATAAAGGCACTCAGCGTGGCCCAAATTGCGCTTTTACCTGAGTCTGCAAAGCGACTCCAGTTGGTAGCTTGAGTGCCCCCAGAAATAAAAGAGCCAATGATGGTGGCGAGCGCAACGCCAACGCCCATTTCCCCCGTGGGGGCGGCGATGGCTGAGGCGTTGTAATCACCAATGGCTAGAAACAAACTGAGCGCCACTAAAATCAACATTGCGGGCACAGCTATGCGACTGAGCAAGTCGATAGCCCGATAACCAATGTAGGCCGTTGCACAGAAAGCATAGTTAAAAAAGAAGATGAGGACGAACGAGAGAATGCCAGTCGTGGGCGCTCCAAAAATTTCGAGCAGCACCTGCACGATGACCGCAGTGGTAAAGGCATACCAGCCGATTTGGGTGAACCCTAAGACAAAATCAACCCAGCGAGAGCCCACGTTACCAAAGCTGAAGCGCGCCATCAGGACAGTGGTAAGGCCGCTTTCTGCTGCAATGTAGCCAAGTGCAGCGCAGTAGGCACCTAGGATGAGGTTGCCAAGCACAATGATGCCCATGAGCTGCGGAAAGCTGAAAGCCGGGCCGATGCTGCCCCCGGCAAACAGTGTTGTGGAAGTCAGCGCAAACCCCATAAGCAGCAGTGAAAGTGACCAGAAGGGTTTTCGATCTGAGCGGGGGACGGCGCTCAGCGGATAGTCTTCAGCGACTGACGCCTGGTTGACAGGAGGCTTAGAAGTGAGCTTGGTAGAAAGCGGCATAGTAAGCGACGAGGGTTGTAGCGACAAGAACAACTTTTACTTTGACTTAACCTCTTTGTAGGCTGATTTACAGCCACAGATAGTATCTTTAGCTACGGTCGAAATTAAACGATACGTATCCACGGCTTGTCGCGCTGCTTTTGGTTTTCTATGGCTAACATTCACGCACCTTCTCCACTGCCTGAAAACTTTGCAACGAAAGACTTCTGGGAGCTGCCGCCGCTCTTGCCAGAATCAGAGATGCGGTTACATAAGTTAACGGCAGCGCTCTACGCAGATTTAGATATTGTTAGCTATCCCGGACGCCAGTGGGACTACAGCCGTGATCCGGGCGTGTTGGAAGTGGCGATTGTGGGCGGCGGGCAAGTCGGCCGGTCGGTGGCGTTTGGCTTGCGACAGCACGGCATCGCGCGGGTGCGTATTTTTGACCAGCGAACGGTGGGGCAGGAGGGGGTGTGGCGAACCTTTGCAAGGAATGCGACATTGCGATCGCCTAAGAAAATCACGGGCGGGTTGCACTGGGGCATCCCAAATCTAAGCTTTCGCCGCTGGTGTGAAGCGCTATATGGCGAGGCGTATTGGCAAAGAATTCAATACATTCCCCGGTTGCTGTGGGCTGACTATTTGGACTGGTATGGCAAAGTGCTGGACTTGCCGATGCAGAACGAAACCAGCATTGAAGACGTGAGCTGGTGCGCAGCGCAGCAGTGCTTTGTGCTGCAGGCACGGCACCACGGTAAGGCTGAAACCTACAGAGCTCGCTTTGTGATTTTTGCGACTGGTATGGAGGGCGGCGGCGGCAAAAATTTGCCGCGCGTCGTGAGCAACAACCTGCCGGCGCACTGCTATCACCACACGATGGATGCCATTGATTTTACGGCTTACGCAGGTAAGCGCGTGGTTGTTGTGGGCGGCGGTGCAAGTGCGTTTGACAATGCGCTGTTGCTATTACGGGCTGGGGCGCAGCAGGTAGATATGGTGTTGAGGCGATCGCGCTTACCCAACCTCAACAGAATTCGCTGGAGCGAGTGGAATGGCTATCACCGTCACTATATCGATCTTTCAGATACTGAAAAGTGGGCCTACAGCCTCTCGGAGATGCGGCTGGGACAACTGCCCCCTGCGCATACCTATCACCAAACAGTAAACCATAAGAACTTTACCCTCTATACCAGCGCGCCCATAGAAGAAATTGAATGGCAAGGGAAAGAGATTGTTGGGCGCTACGGCGGGCGAGTACTACGGCACGACGCGCTTATCTGCGGCACAGGCTTTGCCAACAGTTTAGATAAACAGATTGGATTGCAAACCCTTGCGCCTCATATCGCCCGTTGGAAAGACTGTTTCACACCGCCCCCTGACGATGAACACGCCGAAATGGGCCAGTATCCCTACCTGGGTAAAAGCCTAGAATTTATCCCTAAAAGCGCTGAACATCACTATCTGCGCCGCTGTTACTATCCGGCTTGCGGCTCTGCCATGCTCAGCGCTTATAGGGCAAACCTCACCGATCTACAATTTATGTTGCCACGCATCGCTTACGACATTGGCCGTCAGCTTTTTATTGAACATCAAAACGACATTCGCGCTGACTTTGAAGCTTACGATCAGTTCGAATATTGACGGTAGGGGAGTGCGGAGGTAGTCAGTGCATGGAAGAAGCACCGCTTAAAGGCCATAAGTCTAAACGTCATAATCCTAAAGGCCATAAGTCAAATTGAACAAAACTGTAACCTGCACCTGCACCACGCCATCCTTACTTTGCTATATGTGATGGAGCTATATGTGGTGGGGCCATCGTTGACGGCTGTTCGAGCTGACAGGCAGCTACAGTAGCTTGTGGATGTGTTTTAAGATAAGCCTCTAGCCACTGACAGCCCTGTGCAATCAGTGCTTCTTGTGTCATATCAAGTGGCCATAGTTTTACATATCCATTCTGACTGGCAGAAGCCAACCGTTCGCCATCTGGACTAAAGCTGACAGATTCTCCTCTCCCAACCTGGGTATTGAACTCATTTAACAGAATGCCATCTGGCATTCGCCACACTCGAATATGGTTATCAAATCCAATCGCAGAAAGCTGTGTGCCACTTGCCGTAAAATCTAAGCCGCGAGTCCAACCGTTTGTCTCTAGCACTTTTATCAAAGAACCGTCAGAAATGCGCCACAGCTTTACAGCGTGCTCTGCAGAAGCCGTGGCGAGTAATCCATCTGGACTAAAGCGAACCGCGGTTACCCTGCCGGAAAAATTGGTCAGCCGAGTGTGTAGCTTTTTGTCTAACAAATTCCAGATACTCACGGTGTGGTCGTAGCTAGCGGCAGCGAGCCACTGTCCATTAGGACTGATGCTGATAGATTGAATGCGATCACTATGAACGCCTTTCCCATCATTTAGAACAAACGCTAACTCACCAGAGTCCGCAGACCATACTCGAATATTTCGATCACCCCCTGCAGCCGCAATCATCTCACCCGTAGGGTCAAAGGCAACCGTCCGAATCACTTTCTCGTAGCCGACCAGCTGATGATGCTTTTCGCCAGAGTCAACACGCCAAACCTCGACTGTGTTGTTTTTGCCATGATTTCGACCAGCAGCGGCAATGTACTGCCCATCTGGGCTGAATTGGATAGATTGGAGGCCCCTGTGCGTGAGGTGCGATCGCACAAGAGACAAATCCCTTGTCCGCCACAGCTTCAGAAAACCATCGCCACCTGTCGTCGCAAAATGCTGTCCATCTGGGCTGAACTGGATCGTCCATACCTTGCGAAAATCGTGCGCAACCAGACTAGTTGGCAGCGGGCCGCCTATTTTCCACAGGCGAACGGTTCTATCTGTGCCAGCAGAGGCCATGGTCTGCCCATCCGGGCTGAATGAAAGGCTGCGAACAGGTCCCTGATGCCCTACAAACGTTTGCAGTTCGCGGTTAGATTGTTCCAAATTCCAAAGTTTTAGCGTTTCGTCATCGCTGGCCGAGACAATGGCAGCATCTGCCAGTTTTGGTACGAATTTGGCATCCCAGACAACACTGGAATGCTGCGAAAAAGTCTTTTCTCGTTCTCCTGTTTCCACATCCCAAACAACAACATTGCCGTCTTCTCCAGAAGAGACCATTTGCTTACCGTCTGTGCTAAACGCAACATCACGTACAAGTGCATTAGTCTTAAAACTGCGAACCAGTTTACCCGTCTCTACCTGCCAGAGTTTAACCGTTCTATCTTGACTGGCCGAAGCCATTAACTCACCGGATGGATGAAAAACCACAGCATTTGCCCAGCGATTGGGATGGGCGTCAATGGTCCTCAATCGAGTGCCGTCTGTTGTTTTCCATAAAACCACTTCACCTGAGCGATTTGACGCTGCTAGCAACCGGCCATCTGCACTAAAATCAACGCTACGAATCTCTCTATTAGGATGTTCTAGCGTCTTGAGTAATCTCCCTGAGTGGGTTTCCCAAAGCTTTATGGTGCTGTCCCTACTGGCAGATGCGAGCGTTTTTCCGTCTGGAGAAAACTGCACACTCCAGACGTTATCTTTGTGGCCCAAGAATGTCCTGATATATTCGCCATCGCGAGTCCATAGCTTTACAGTATTGTCTTCACTGGCAGAGGCAATCAGTTGACTATCAGGGCTGAACTGTACGCCGATTACTCGGCCTTCATGCCCATCGAGCTGGTTAAACTCTCGGCTGTGCATCAGGGCCTGGGACAGTGCGTGCGAAACCTGCGTAGCGGTATCGGAGTTCTCTGCAGGCGGCGGGTTAAGCTGTTGGAATTGATGGGCGGTTTCTAACGCCGTCAGCAAAGAACGAAAGGGACTTTCATCCAAGGTGCGGTCGGCTTCGATGCTCTGTGAGACCAGACGGAGTTCATCGCGCTCACGCCTCGCCTGCGCAATTACGCGAGTCGCAATTGTTCCAGAAATCGCAGAAAGAATCAAAAAGAGCGCCATCACTGCTGAACCAATATTTAATCGCCGGTTCGCTTCTGCGATTTTCTGCTGGGCTACTTTCTGCGCATCTTCTAACACTTGTTTTGCTTGCTGTTCTGCGGTGAGCTGCTGCTGAATCAGCTGTTTGTCATAGTCTTGACTGGCAGAGAGAAAGGCATTGTCTTCTGGGCTGAGCTGTTTATCTGTTCGCCAAGTAATCGCATCTTGAAGGGCCTGCCCTTGCAGCAGCCGAGACTCATCAGTGCGATCGCTCTCTAGCCAAGCGGTAATATTTTCCCGATAGGGGCGCACTGTCTTCAGGGTTGATTGAATCCAGCTTGGGGTGAATACCTGCTGATATATCTTGTTGGCGACAGTTAGCTGTCCTGCACGCTTGATTACAAGACCCGAGAGTAAAAGCTCTGCCTGTGTAGGACTGTTGTCAGCTGGAATACTGCTGTTTTGCAAGAGGGTTTGGTACTCTCCTAGGAGCCTGCTAGTGCGATTTTCCCTACGGCAGATGCGATCGCGTATCGTTCGTAAATGTTCAGGCTCATCCTGACTTTGCCAGTTGCCGATAATCTGTTGTTTAACTAGCTCATCGACGGTTGCGCTATCTTCAGCCTGCGTCACCAGCTGACAGACCTTTTGCGTTAAAAATGGCTGCCCGCCTGTCCATTCTAGAATCGCTGCAAGGGTCTCTTGTGGATTAGAGACATGGCCTGCTAATCCGCTTAAAAGTGGCTGTGCTTCGGCTAGCGTAAAGCCCACTAGCGAAATAGAACGCCCAATGTTAAAGGGCGTTTGCGTTTTGTCTAGAATGAGATCTGAAGGATCTGCGACGCCCAAAAAAGAGATAGTCAGTCGTTGATAGTTGGGATTGTCAACCCGAGCATTATAGAAAGAACGAATGAGTGCGAAAAAATCATCCAGGCAGAACTGTTGACTAAGAATGCGATCAATCTCATCAATAAATAGAACGAGGTTGCCCGTGATTTGCGTGAGCAAAATTTCATCGATAAAAAGCTGAAATCTCTGAACCGGAGAGAGAATATCTTTGTGCGATCGCCACCATGTTCTCCAGTCCACCTGCTGCCCAATCTGACAGCTACTCACCAGTGCACTGATGAGGCCCGCATACCAGCGCTCAGCATCCACGCCCTGCCGACCAATCCCAGAAAGATCAACAAATCCGCACGTCACACCCGTTGCCTGCAATCGCTGCATCGTCCTTACGCGCAGGCTAGATTTTCCCATCTGCCTGGCATTGAGTACATAGCAATACTCACCTGATTTGAGTGCGGTGAAGAAAGTCTCGTCTGCGGCTCGCACCACATAGCTGGCAGCATCTCCTGGCAGACTGCCGCCGACTTGATAGGTACCGACTTGATAAGTTGGAGAGGTGTGCGATAGAGGCATAGCGTTTCTCGCCCCAGATGTCATCAGATGCTGTCATCGCTAGGGTGACCGTGTTGCCTAATCATTATGAGGCTTTGATAGGGGCTTTCAAACATCACGATTGAAATTCCTGACTTTATCCTACAAAGCAAGCTCACGACTGAGCACTCGAGAAAAGTAGGTTTGGTAGAGCTGACAGCTTGTTACAACACCGTTACTTTCTCTACGCACCAGCCCCGTACTATGCAGCTTGTATTCCTGCGTCGTCGTTAGCACAGCGGCCCCACCTTCACTGACGACTTGATGAAAGGCAGATAGCAGTGTTGAGTCCTGCTGAAGCTTCGCTAGCTGGCTTCTTAGGTGAGCATCGTAGATGCCTGAATCGCTATCAGCATTTGCCAGCAGTGAGGCTAGATCCATATCTGTTGTGCTCAGCTGATAGAGCGCTAGACGAATAAGGTAGGGGTGCCCTCCAACAGTATCCATGAGCCTTTGAACCTCTTGCTCACTCAGGGCAAGGCCATGTAGCGCAGCCAGTTGCGCAATCTGCGCTGCTTCAAATGGTTTCAGCTCAATGGGAATACCTGCATTAAAGGGTGACTGGTTAATATCGAGAGGAATGTAAACATCTGTTGCATGGGAAATGACGAGACGTAAACGCTCCCAGAGAGGAGAAACTTTACCCTTTTCGTGCCAGCTGCGCAGCATGCCTAGGATGTCTTCAGCAACATCTGGATAGGCAAAGAGGCGATCGCACTCATCAATGCCCACCACCAGCACACCGTCCACCGCTGGCAGTAAGTAGTCTTCAAAGTAAGCCGTGCAGTTGTCATTACTGCCCAAAATATCGGTATCCCAGCGATCGTTCAGCTGGTTGTCTAGGCCCAGCTGCTGGCTGGCGATCGCACACAAACGCCGCAGAAATTTATCTAGATTGGAGAGAAAGGCGCGATCGCAGCTGGTTAAATCTAAATACACTACTTTTCCAACATGCTGCTTGGCCTGCTCCAAAATGCGATTGACCAGGGATGTTTTGCCCATGAGTGCAGGGGCTTTGATTCTAAGGAGTGCGCCCGGCTGTGAGATTGCATCATGGCAGCAAGACTCTACGCCATTTCGCAGCACATATAGCGGTGAAGACAGGGCCACCGCACCCTCTGGAAACGGAATGTTATCGATTTGGGGCCTTGAGGAGGGTATTTCTGTCTCATTAGACGCGGCTGCCTTTAAAGGCGCAATAGAAGAAGATCTTTCAAGGGTCTCTTTCCAGGCCCGTCTGAGCGCTTCACGAAAGTTGCGCTTACCCACACGCTCCCCCAGCCCAGCGCTAAGCTTGCGCCACAGCTTATTTCCCACATCCTTATTAAGGTACTCAGGGCTGTAGCCATACTCCATCGCCATCTGATCGTATGTTTTCCCCAGCCACGCCCCTTCCAGGACTTTGCACTCTACATCGCTCAAATGTTGCTGTGTAGTTTTAAAGAGAACATCATCGGCGGTGGATTTTGCGGCTTCCCACCCATACGACGGCTCACTCCGTCTGTGAGTGTGCAGAGACGCTTCTTTAATATGCTTTTCCCTAGTGGGCTCTTCTCCCATATGTGATGAGTCGAGCAATGAACCAGACATAACCAACTCCTAGCGTCTATAGCCAAGCCTACAAACTATATAAAAAGGAGAAAAGTACTCGCGCGGGTACTGTTGTGGTGCGTGTGAACTCGGTAGACTTCTACCTGATTTAACCTGACTTTCGCTGATTTTCCAAAAGAGTCAAAGAATGTTTAGATACGCAAATCAAATATAGCCCTACTTCGAACGTATCTAAGACCTGATTTTTCTCCCATGGTGCATCCATGCGACTGCGAGCAAGATGAAGATGTTCACTACAGAAGTATCGAGGAAAAGAACAATGTCTTTCAAGCAATTTCTGAATCGTCGCGGGTTCTCTACAGGTGCTTTAATCCCACCCGTAATTGCAGGCATCGCGCTCTCTTTATCGTCTCCATTTGCACAGCCTAGTCAAGCAATTCCGCGCCCAGCGGGTCGAGGTGCTTGCCATAGCGGCCTCCTGGCAGAGGTCGATAGCCTCGCTCAAGATGCCGCTGTCAATAAAGATATTCCGGGCATGACTGTTGCGGTTACTAAAGACGGTCGCCTCATCTGCAACCGGGCCTATGGCTATGCCAATTGGGAGAATCAAACACTGATGCAGCCTGATAGCCGAGCGCAAATTGGCAGCACCACCAAGGTATTGGTCACCTCTGCCATGATGAAACTCATTCAAGACGATGGCCCGCTGAGCACCAGTACCAAAGTGTATGGCTCCAACGGAATTTTGAGCGATTCAGACTACCAGAATGCCATTCGCCAGGGCGTTCGCCGCCACTACCCCATTGTTGGCCTAGCCATTGGCAACAATGTTCGAGTCAATGCTTGGTACAGTGACGGGCGCTACACCATTGGCAGCAGTAATGATTTGGAGGCGCATCAGGGTCCGCGGCCCTTTAGCCTACCCACTGGGCAGACCATGGCAGATGTCATTGCGATCGCCCGCGGCGGCCCTCAAAACCAAGTGTACTCCTGGTATCGTGACGGCAGCTACAGCATTGGTACAGCCAGTGACCTCGATGCCGCTGGAAGCTTTCTCACTGGCGAAGACGACACCTTTAAATCCAGACGCAAAGACACCATCGCAGGCATTTCTGTTAACGAAGCGGGCGATAAATTCTACGCTCACTATCACGATGGCACGGTCACCTCGGGCAGCTCTCCTGCTGACCTGACCAACCGCTTTAACGATCGCACGTATCAAGTTCCTGGCGATCAGCAGCGACGATACAACATTGTTGACATTGCCAGATCGCCCAACGGCAACACACTGGCCTGGTATAGCCGAGGCAAAGCCAGCCGAGGCACCGTCACCGATCTCGATGCGCACACAGCTCCCTTTGACTATACCCGCCGAGAGATCTCGAACTCTCGCCAACACTGGATCGACCAGTACGAGAGTATCGAGATTCGTCACCTGCTCAGCCATACCGCAGGCTTTAGCCGCAGCGGCGATGGTGAACAAGCAGCCATCAAATACGACTTTGCCAACTTCAGCAAAGCAACAAACCCAGCGCCCTACAAGTTCACCAATATGTATACACTCAGCACGCGTCCGCTGCTGTTTGATGTGGGGACTCGCGCTAGCTATTCTAACCACGGCATGGGCCTCACCGGGCACCTGATCAGCGAGATTACGGGGCAAGACTGGTACGACTATCTGCGCCAGAACATTCTTATCCCGGCAGGTGCGGAGAATATCGTACCCAGAGGACTTTATCAAAATGCGCTCGATGCCAACCCCCATTTTGTGAACAAGAATGGCGTGATTCGCACGAATGCACTAGAGAATTTCAATCACTCTGGCAGTGCGGCAGGTTCTCTTAAAGCGAGTGCCGCTGACTTAGCCAGGTTCATGGTGGCCACCGACCAACTAGGCAACCATCCAGACGTGCTATACGGCAACACCATTTCTCGCATGGAGTCTCGGCCATTTCCTGAAGCTGCACCAGGCCGTGCCTACGGTTGGGGCGTTAGATGTCAGAACAGTGACTGTAGCAACAAGCGTCTCTCACACAATGGAAAGACTGGCGGCGGCACATCGTATATTGCCAAATATCAGGACTACAGAATAGGCAACACAGACGTCGATGGCATTAACGTTGCCGTTGTTACTAACAGCGGTAGTGCAGGCACCGGGAATCTTAGGAATCTCGCGCAGGGCATTGCTACTGAAGCTGCGGAAAGTTCTGTCACTGTCAACTATGATTTGTTTGTGCCTGGAACAAATACGCTAGGTCAGTAGTAGGCAGATAGGTACTACAAACCTGATAACGCTATAGCGTCATTTTCAAGCCCTAAAGCTGAAAAGCTTTAGGGCTTTTCCCTTAACTATTCTCTAATTATTGATTGCTTGGACAATGTACAACGCGGTTAGCGTACATAGCGCACCCATCCCAACCTCCGCTCCGATCACCCGAATTAAACACTGACTTGGAGAGCAAGGAAATCGCACTATAAATAAGATACTTCGCTCACACTCTACCGTTATGATTTTCACAATTCTGCTCGTTCTAACCACACATCTGTTTTTACCAGTTTGGTTAAACCTTAATCTGTTGATTTTTGACAGGCCAGCGAGTCAAATCGAGCTTGTCTTGGCCATTCTATGTTGCGGTAGCTATAGTTTGTTTATCTTTCTATTGGGCAACTGGAGCTGGGTTGGCTATGGATGGCGATATGGTTGCTTGGGGCTATTTGCGATCACTGCGACAAAGTCAGCGTTATCCATAGCCGCTCTGCCTCTATGGACTCATCCCAATCCTAATCAGTGGCTCAACTTAATCGTTTACGGATTCTTATTTGTGTTGTTTACGGCGCAATCGATTGAAGGATTGATGGCAAAATCCGTTCTGGCCTCTCCGCTTTCAATGACCTTTCCGCTCGAACAAGGAACTTACTACATTAGCCACGGCGGCAGCCGAAAGATTGCGAATCATCACTACCCTAGTGAAGCGCAGCGGTTTGCGCTAGATATCGTCAAGTTGAATCGATGGGGGCTTAGAGCTGCAGGACTGTATCCAGTCAACTTGGAAAAGTACGAAATATTTGGAGATAACCTTTATAGCCCTTGCGATGGAGAGGTAGTTCGTGCCGTTGATGGGTTGGATGATTTGATTCCGCCCAATGCGGATAGGGAGAATTTAGCGGGGAATCACGTCATTGTTAGGTGCGGCGATTATTTGGTTGCGATCGCGCACATGAAGCAAAATTCAATTTCAGTCAAAGTAGGCGATACCGTAACGTCTGGACAATTACTTGGCAAGGTCGGAAACTCTGGCAATACCAGTGAACCCCATCTCCATATTCACGCGGTCAAGGGCAGCGATCTAGACGATGTGCTGAAAGGAACAGGTGTTCCTCTCAGTTTCAACAAGAGGTTTCTCGTCCGCAACGATGTCATCAAATAAAACGATACCCAATGCATACTCAACAAATGAGTATGCATTGGGTATCGCAATTGTGTTATGGGAGCTAATCAGGTCTCAACGCAAGCAGCACTTCTAGTTGCTGTATAAGAACTCAACCTCGGAACCGTCTTGAATTTGAAAGGGGCCTGGATTCACTTCAATGACGAGCCGTAAATCACTGAGTGTATTGTCGCCACTGCCACTGTTCTCCGTCAGTGGGTAGTTGAACTGCCAGGGGTTGTTTTCTGTTGCACACTGACCAATGGCACCTGTGAACTGTAAGCCTTGGCCAGTCTGGGAATAGTACTCGAAACCATAGTCTTCTATGATATCGTTACTTTGATTATAGAGAGCATTATCAATAATCTCCTCGCCATCTTGCCAAGTAAAGGTGTCGGCTTCATGAATTTTGAGTCCGCAAAAGTCAACAGGAATATTCATAGCGCCATCATTGTTAAAGGCAGAAGGCGGAAGGACACCCATGGGAATTGTCATTCTCGGTTGGCCATCAATAAAGGTACTAAAATCAACAACGATGTATTGTTCATTGGTTGAAATGTCAAGCCAGGATGGTAGATCATTGAAGTCTACTGTCGTAGGTTCAGGTGCTTCAGGCTCTTCATCCGGCCTTTCAGGATCGACATTACCCTCTCCAGGCGGTGTCGATGATCCACTCGTCAAGAAAATCTCGAAGTCCTCAGTGCGCAGTCCTTCTGCAGTTTGTTGTGCGCCAAAGGTTGAAAAGTTCTCGAAGTTTCGAGGTCTTGATACCCTACTCTCACCATTGCCCGACGCCCAAACGCCGACAAACCGATGATTACCAGGGCGGCCCACTCGCTCAACATCGACAAGCTCTAAACCATCTGTAACCATTTGGTCACGCAGTTCTCGAAAGGCCGCAGGGGGTTGCGGTGTTGTAAAGAGGTTAGACCCAGACCCTGAACGCCACAGCCCACGATATCTCAACTCACCGTTGATTCGTTCAACTTCGACATCAACAAGGCGTAGCCCCTGCGCTGTTAGATCTTCTCCCAAGGCTAGAAAGTTTTCAGCATTGCGCGGACGGCTCAGCCGCTCTACACCGCTGCCAGAACGCCATACGCCTACAAAGCGAACGCGGCCATCATTTGCCCTAAACATTTCAAAATCAACCAGACGCAATCCCTGTGAGCGTAGCTCTTCACGCCGCTCTCGAAATGCGCGACCGGTCAAGGGCCCATCAAAGATATTACTGCCCGTTCCACTCACCCACACACCCGAGTAGATCCGCCGTCCATTGACTCGCTCGGTTTCCACATCAACTAGACGTAGCCCCTGACTGGTAAGCTGCTGGCCCTGCTGAATAAAATCGGTGCGGCTCAATGGCTCTGTGACAATATTGGATCCAGACCCACTGCTCCAAACGGATTGGTAGCGAAGTTCTTGTGCGTTGGCTTTTGCGCCCAAGCAACTCAGCAAGAGTAATGGTATTGGTAGGGTGCGTGCAACTGTTTGCTTAAAACTAAAGCGTTTGTTGTGATTACACTTAAACATTCTATGATCTCCTAATATTACTCGAGACCCAAAGAGATTACTTATCGTTCACCAGAAAACAGGTCGTTTAAGTAATAGTATTGTTTCTCTTTCAGTTCTCTTCTCTGTTTCTCTTTTAGAATGGCAGCTACAAAAGTGATCGTAAATAGGAGAAAATAGGGTTTATGAGTCCTATTAAAACCTCAAAATCAGTCCTAAAATCAGAAAAAATCAGATCTCAAGACTGAAATCAGAAAAAATCAGAGTAATAGTAGCTTCTCAGTACAGGACAAAAGCTTGCAAGGTAGGCGGAGAGGGAGTTTCATAGGTTAACCACAACCCCCGAAACTCCCATGTTCGAGCTTAATACCTTACGCGCAAAATTGCAGCCCCACCTCGGCTGGCACGGTGCTAGAACGCTGTTCGTCGCAGCCTTTCTCATGCCCTGTTTCGAGTCAAGACAGTCAACCTCAGTGAGTTGGCAACGGCCTTTCCTGGACTGGCCAAACCTGAGTCGCAGTACAAACGACAACAACGATTCTTTCGCGCTTTCGAGATAGACTATGCTGTCATCGCGCAGCTAGTGGTGGCTTGGATGGCGATTCCTGAGCCTTGGGTACTGGCAGTAGACAGCACCCAGTGGGATATCGGCACCACACCAGTTAACATCTTGACCCTGGGTGTGGTGCACGAAGGTATTGCCTTTCCGTTGGTGTGGATGATGCTCGATAAGAAAGGGAACTCGAACACCCACGAACGCATTGACCACCTTAGACATATCTGCTCAAATCTTGCCCAATCTCAGCAACAGCATGGCTTTCAGACAGTTCTACAACTTTTTCCCTGTACTTAGGGTCAACAGACCTTTTGAGATAAGTCTAGAAAAGTAAGACCGCTTCTACGGCAGACAATGCATATAATTTTCAGCATCCCAGTTACTGGTAGTCGCCAAAAAGCGAATCCACTCATCTCGCTTGTAATCTTCGTATAGGCGATACATTTCTCCTGGCATTGCCGATTTGATCACCTTGTCATCTGCCAAGCGATCCAATGCTTCGCCCAGAGACATGGGGAGCTTCTTCGTTTGCTTGCCGGCTTCCATGGCTTCGTAGATATTTCGCTGCTCCGGCTCGCCTGGATCTAAGCTGTTGCTTATCCCATCATCAAATGCCTTGAGCATTGCAGCTGCCATCAAGTAGGGATTCACCATCGAATCTACGGCGCGATATTCGAACCGACCCGGTGCGGATACTCTGAGGCCACAGGTTCGGTTTTGATACCCCCAGTCAGAATAGACAGGTGCCCAAAAGCCCGCATCCCATAGTCGGCGATAGGAATTTACTGTAGAACACCCCACTGCTGTCAGTGCCCCTAAGTGAGCGATGACGCCGCCAATGCAGTTGAGGCCAATTGGGCCTGGGACTCTAGGAGACTCTCCTGGTGTTGGCATAAAGGTATTCTCGCCGCCCTTGTGATAGGTGTAATTGCCTTCTAGACCGGGCAAACTCTCCATGCCAAACTTATTGACAGTGGTGTTGCCGCCGCGCCACAAAGAGAGATTGTGATGACAGCCCGAGGCCGAAACGCCTAAAAAAGGCTTGGACATGAAGCAGGCGATGAGATTGAATTCGCGGGCAACCTGGGCGCAGATTTGTCGGTAGGTTGTGAGGCGATCGCAGGTTCTGAGAGCATCGTCATACATAAAGTTCAGCTCTAGCTGACCTGGCGCATCCTCATGGTCACCCTGAATCATATCCAGACCCATCGCCCGAGAATATTCAATGACTTTAAGAAAGACTGGGCGCAGCTCTTCGAACTGATCGATGTGGTAGCAGTTTGGCTTGGTTACACCGCCATCGGGTTTCCCATCCGGTCCTTTTTTCAGCCACATCATCTCTGGTTCACAGCCGTGCCGTAGCTGTAGGCCGTGCTTTTGCTGAAACTCGGCGTGGAGGCGCATGAGGTTGCCCCGGCAGTCTGAAGTTAGAAAAGCGCCAGGCTGTTCTTCTTCTTCACGATTGCGAAAACAAACGCAGTAAACCCGTGCGACCCGTTTATCCCAGGGCAACTGACAGAAGGTTTCTGGATCAGGGATGGCCACGAGTTCTGCTGACTCTGGCCCGTAGCCCAAATACTGTTGTTGGCGGTCAATTGCGAGGTTTACTGTTGCGCCATATACAAGCTGAATACCGCCTGCGGCAATGGTTTCCCAATGATCAGCAGGCACGCCTTTACCGGTGATTTTACCTGTAATAGAAATAAATTGGTAGTAGACATATTGAATGCCTAGCTCATCGATTTTGGCGCGAACTTGTTTTACCAGCTCATCGCGGCCCTCAGCATGAACATAGGCCTCCAAATCTGTTGCAGTTGCTGAAGCGGCCTTACCAGAATCGTTGTTTAAGGCGCCGTCTCGAATGAGCGTTCCAGTCACAGGTTAGTCTCCGTAGGGGCTTGATTGGAGTTACTCTTCAGTAAAGCTAACCTGTCATAACAAGTTTGTATCAGGTGTTACGAGAAGGGAAACGGTTTCCACGGAATCCACTGCGCCCAGAGTTCGGCTAAGGTGCCATCAGCCGTTAGGTCAGCGATCGCGTTGTCTAGCTTTTCTAACAGCGCAGGCTGAGTTTTGGATACGCCAATGGCGAAAGGGGCTCTGGTGGTTAGGGTAAACGCCAAGCGTAGATTAGGATCTTCTTCTGCCGCGACCCTTAGCACTAGCTCATCGTCAATGAGGGCATCTATCTCTCCAGCGCGTAGCGCGGCGAGCATTTCTGGCAGCACGTTGTCGCTACCGGGATAGGGAACCGCCTCTGCTCCCGGAAACCCTTCAACCAAGGCAATGTTGGTGCTGTCGGCTAGGCCTCCGACCCGTTTTTGGGCCAATGCAGTTGGGTCAGAAACAGGGCTGGATTGTTTGACTAGAACAGCTTCATCGAATAGGCCATAGGGACGCGTGAAAGAAACGGCTTTTTGGCGTTCAGGGGTAATCGCCTGATTGAACCAAACGACGTCGTAGCGAGTATTTGTGGTGATATCAAGACTTTTGTAGAAGTCTTCCATCGGAAGGTTGTGCCACGCTGGGGTTAGGTTTAAGCGATCGCATACGAGTCTGGCCAGTTCTGGTTCATACCCAGTGCGGTATCCTTTCTGTTCGATGTAGCTCATGGGCCTAGCATCAAAGTCACTCGCCACAATGTTGAGATAGCCGGACTGAACAGTTAACATTTCTTGAGATTTTTCTATCACCTGTTTTTCTATCACTTGTTTTTTGGTCATCTGTTTTTCTGTCATTTGCAGATGTAGCGTTCTCGAATTTTATAGCGTGCTTGAATTGACGCAAAGCCTGAAGAGAGTAGCTAAGGATACCGTTTATTTTCGTCATAAACTTATTATGACAAGTAGAGTTTGTTCAGTCTCGTTTGTCAACTGCATTCGTCAAATACCATGGGCTACCAGCCAATTCACCTCTCCGAGGCGGAGATTAATCAGTTTCAGACCGATGGCTTTTTAATTGTTGAAAATTTCATTCCCCCTGATTTCGCGCAGCAGCTTGCTGCTCGCATGGAGCCGCTGTTTCACGGGGAGTTTGAAACAGGCATTTACCCCGATGAGTGGTATTGGCGGCCAGGGCTGAGCCTGCCCGATATTACTCGGGAGATGTGTAATGCGTGGAAGTGCGATCGCACGATCGCGAGCCTGGTGCTCTCCTCAGAGATTGGCAGACTCACTGCGATATTAGCAGGGTGGGACGGTGCCAGAATTGGCCAAGATAGTCTGTGGATGAAGCCGCCGGGCGCGAAGGCGATCGCCATGCATCAAGACGGCGCATATATTGACTATCTCACCCCTGCTCAGATGATGACCTGCTGGGTGGCTTTAGATGATGCAGCGATAGAAGATGGCACGTTGGTCTATGTGAAAGGATCTCACAAGTGGCCTTTGCTGACGAGTGTAGAAGGAGAATTTCATGCCCCTACCAAAGACTACCAGTGGGCTATGCTGCAGGCCGCAGAAAATGCAGGTGTGGAGCAGCCCGAACTAGTGGTGGTAGAAGTGCCTGCAGGCGGCTGCGCATTTCACCACGGGCGCACTTGGCATGGCCTGTGTAAAACAACTTGCACCGAAGGCACATTTCACAGCATTGGCCTACATACCATTCCAGCTAACGCTGCGTTTCATCCTGAGAATCCGGCGGGATATATTTACGGACGCTACAAGCGCACGAACAGTACAGAGATGGAGGAGAGTTTCTTTCCTGTGCTGTGGAAAAAAGATGGCTATCGGAGCCCATTCTTAGCAGACTACTGCCCTGATCCGTTAGCAAAGCCAGCGGAAATTCCAGCTCTAAAGGAGATAAGACAATGACACTTGCGAAAGAGCGGCTCACTAGCGAATCAAAAGCCACCGCCAACGTTAGCCATCCGCTAGAGCCGCTGACGCCGGATGAGATAAAGGCAGCCGTGGCGATTATTCGGGCGCAAAAGTCTTTGGGGCCTAGCGTGCGCTTTGTGACTGTGACGCTCAAAGAGCCTGCCAAAGAAACGGTCAGACGCTTTAGCCCCGGAGATGAGATTATCCGGGAAGCGTTTATTATTTTGTTGGATAATGCCACGGCAACTACTCACGAAGCGATTGTTGATCTCAATGAGGCTGCGGTCAGGTCTTGGGAGTATCTACCCAATGTACAGCCGCCCATTATGCTCGATGAGTTTGTTGAATGTGAGGCAGCGGTTAAAGCCAGTCCAGAATTTATAGCCGCGATCGCCAAACGTGGCATCACCGATCCAGATCTGGTCATGGTCGATCCTTGGTCGGCTGGTCACTACGGGATTCCTGAAGAAGACGGTGTTCGCCTATCTAGAGCACTGTGCTGGGTGAGGGCAAACCCCACTGACCACGGCTATGCAAGGCCCATTGAAGGCGTTATTCCAGTGGTTGATCTCAATAAGATGGAGGTGCTGCGTGTAGAAGACTATTACTCAGAAGACGATTCCCCAGAAGACGATTCCCCAGAAGACTACTCAGAAAATGAGGGCGTTGTGCCGCTACCGCCCAAAGACGGCAACTACACGCCAGAGTATGTAAAAGACTATCGCACCGACGTTAAGCCACTTGAAATTATTCAGCCAGAAGGCCCGAGCTTTCAGGTAGATGATCATGTTATTCGCTGGCAGAAGTGGAAAATTCGAGTTGGCTTCAACCCGCGTGAGGGGCTAGTGCTTTACGATGTGACCTACACTGACAACGGTAGAGAACGTCCTATTTTCTACCGAGCGTCCTTAGCTGAAATGACGGTGCCTTATGGCGATCCGCTGCCACATCACTACCGAAAAAATGCTTTTGACGTGGGTGAATACGGTATTGGTTCACTGGCAAATTCTCTTACGCTGGGCTGCGACTGCCTGGGAGAGATTTACTATTTTGACGGCTTTCTTACCAACTCCCGAGGAGACGTTGCGAAAATTGAGAACGCTATTTGTTTACATGAAGAAGACTTTGGCGTTTTGTGGAAGCATACAGACTGGCGGACAGAAGAGGTGGAAGTCAGGCGATCGCGCCGGTTAGTGGTTTCCTTTATTGCCACAGTCGGCAACTATGAGTATGCCTTCTACTGGTACTTTTACCAAGATGGCACTATTCAGTACGAGGTGAAGCTGACGGGTGTGCTTAGCACCGCTGCTGTGATGCCAGGCACAGTGCCTAAATATGGCACGCTGGTTGCCCCCCAGCTCAACGCGCCTATTCATCAGCATGTATTCAATGTGCGCATGGATATGTGTGTAGATGGCGATAACAACTCAATTTATGAGGTGGATATTGTTCCTGAAACAGATGAAAATAATCCTTACGGGAATGCCTTTTATGCCAAATCCACCCTACTCAAAACAGAGCAAGAGGCCCAACGTCTGATCGACCCAATGAAGGCGCGCTATTGGAAAATTGTTAACACCTCTCAAACTAATGAGATGGGCTATCCCACCGCGTTTAAGCTTATGCCCGGAGAGAACACCCTGCCCATGGCTCGTCCGGATGCCAGCGTGACCAAACGAGCAACCTATATGACCCGGCATCTATGGGTAACCCCCTATAGCGAAGACGAAAAATACCCTGCTGGAGACTATCCCAACCAAAATCCAGGCGGCGCAGGCCTGCCTCACTGGACACACGATAATCGTTCGGTAGAAGATACGGATCTTGTTGTTTGGTACACCTTTGCTCACACCCACTCTCCTCGTGCAGAAGACTGGCCAGTGATGCCGGTTGCCAATGTTGGATTCAAACTCAAACCGCTGAATTTCTTTGATCAAAATCCGTCAAATGATGTTCCGCCGTCTCCTCAGAATCATGGCAGCAAGCATGCTTGCTGTAGCTAGCTTTTTTCTAGGCTAGGTTTTGTCTGTAAGGGCGAACAGCGCGTTGGCTATGGAAGTTGTTGTTGTTATCGTCATTGATGTCGTTAACTATACGGACTGCCTATGTAACATTAATCAGCTTTCGTATAGGTGAATACAGCTTGTATCGACTTGACCATCACATACTCTTGATATAACAAGCTAGGTAAAAGCTGAATAAGGTCTTGGCTTAATGATCTTGGCTAAATGGTCTTAGCTAAACGGTCTTGACTGAAGGGCAAGGTCTCGAAAGATTGCTTGAGACTGTTGTTGCTGACTGTTTAGGTCTATGATGTCGGGCAAGTTTTGACCTTGCTCTCTGCTGACGATTACTTAATTTGTTCGCCGCTATTCGTTTGTTTACGGTTACTTAACTGCTTACGCTCACTTAAACTGCTTACTGTTACTCAACGGAGCACCTATGACTCCTGAATCACAAGAGTTCTTAGCAACTTTCGTATCGGAATCCTACTATTACTGGGCTTCCGTGTTCATGCTTCTTATTCACGTTGGTTTTCTCGCCTATGAGGGGGGCGCTTCACGCGCTAAAAATGTTTTGGCCACGATGGTCAAAAACTTATTAACCCTCTCTATCGTTGGCTTAACGTTCTTCTTTTTCGGATGGTGGGTATACAATGCCTTTCCACTCTTTCCACTCACGGGCGGTGTTGTCGGCCCTTGGACGAATCCAAATGCTGAGGGCACTGTGGGTGAAGTTTTGGGCTTGGTCCAAGCGTCTTATCCCTGGTCCCCCGCGCTGGGTGCTAACCTCGCCGATAATCTCACAGGCGTATTTTGGTTCGCATTTGCACTCTTTGCAATGACGACAGCTTCTATTCTCTCGGGCGCAGTGATTGAGCGCATTAAGGTGGGCGCGTATGCCATTCTCGCAGTAGTGTTGGGTTCCTTTACTTGGGTAGTTGCGGCTGCTTGGGGCTGGAATCCTTACGGTTGGTTCCTTACGCAGTTTGGCTATCACGACTTTGGTTGTTCGGCAGTGCTGCACGGCGTTGCTGGGTTCTTTGCGCTGGGCGTGCTGATTAACTTAGGGCCGCGCATTGGCAAGTTTGATGCGCAGGGCAAAGCAAGAGCAATCTTGCCCCATAACCTGCCGCTGACGATGGTGGGTCTAATGCTGATCTTTGTCGGATTTTATGCATTCTTAGCCGCCTGCGTGATTTTTGTGCCGGGGCAAACGAGTGAAATTACGATTTACGGCACGCCGATGACGTTAGCGTCTATTGGCGTTAACACTACACTGGCGCTGTGCTCAGGGATTGTGGGCGCTTATATTGCCTCCAAAGCAGACCCCTTCTACACTATTTCAGGCGGTCTTGCCGGAATTATCTCAGTAGGTGCGGGTTTGGACTTGTACAGCCCCGCAATTGTTATTTTGATTGCGTTTATTGGCGCTTATACCATGCCCTTTGTGGGGGCTGCTGTGGAAAAAGCGGGCATCGACGATGCGGTAGGTGCCTTTGCCGTACACGGCTATTGCGGCGTGATTGGTGCGATGGCGGTGGGCGTTATGGCGTCTGGTTATCCTCAAGGAGACGGCATTCCACTAACCGGCTTTATCGGTCAGCTAGTGGGCACGGTGGTCTGCACCGTTATCTTAGGATTCATTCCGGGTTATGGCGTTAGCTTTGTGTTGAAAAAGCTAGGTATGCTGAGAGTCTCTCCGGAAGAAGAGATGGGTGGTCTCGACCTTTCAGAATTTGGGCTGTCAGGCTATCCGGAATACCCCATTGTTCCTGAGCAGAATGGGCAAACGCCGCCGTCAACGCCGCCTGCGTCCCCGCAAATGGGTGCGAGAATTTGACGCTTAGCCCGTGATTACCTGGCTTCGTGATTATCTGGCTTCGTGATTAACTAGCTCATTATTAAAGATAGAGAGATCAGCTATGGAGAGACCAGCTTATGTCTAGTCCTTTTTCAACAATAGAAGAGTTCAATGGTGCGATGGATGGCCCAACAGAAGGCGCTATTTACACCTTTGCCCACTCTCCCGCTATCAATATGATTGCGCTGCTGGTTGCAGTGGGCATCTTTGTCTGGTTCTTAGTCGCGACCTACACCACCCACCCAGATGACAAGCCCAGCGCTGTAGATAAGTCTATCAATCACTTAAGTTCGTTCATTATCATTGGATTGTTATCTCTCGTTGCAGCTGATTATAGGCAGTCGGCTCGGCCGGAGCACGGTGATAGAAGTGTCAGTCAGACAGCTGTTCATTCTGCTAGGCAAACAGCACCATTGGGTTTGCTTGGCATGGTGAGCATTAGCTGGCCCGCGGCTCTCCATCGCGCTAGACGAAAGAAGAGTCGAAAAGAGATGAGACATAACTTCTACGGTCACCGACGTCAGCGCTAGCTCAGGTCTTGGGTTACTCTTTCTAGAGTTTTGTGTGTTCCTAGCAATCATTTTGCGCCTCTTTATCCTTAAGGGGCGTTTTTTCTGCTTATAAGTAGACAGAGGTGAAATTCCGCGTTGTCGTACGGCGCTAGCGGTAGGACAACGCGTCGCTTTCTCCCGCAGGGCGAGGGACTTTGACTGGCTCCCTCTTCCATCGAGAGAAGGGTTGGGGATGAGGGGGCGCAAGAATGATGATTCATCTGCCGGATTTCGTATTACTTTGCTATATCAGGTCTTTACCAGAAGCTGCTTTTGAGTATTGTGGTTATCGTTCTCTTGCGATTGACTTTCTTGCGATTGACTTTCTTGCGATTGACTCTCTTGCGATGGGTTAGTTGCATTCTGGGCCATTGGAATCTGAATAATAAATTCGGTGCCCTGTTTGGGTGCTGGCGTGCAGCTGAATTTACCTTGGTGGTGCTGAGTGACAATTTGATAGCTGATGGACATGCCTAAGCCAGTACCCGACCCAACGGGTTTGGTTGTGAAAAAGGGATCGAAGATGCGATCGCGAATGGCTTCTGGAATACCTGGGCCATTGTCGGCGATGGTGATCTCAATCCACTGGTCATCGATAGTTTGGGTCTGAATTGTAATTTTATTAGGGGTCTCCTCAATCTCTGCATAGCTGCGATTCTGATTGGTGTCTTCCATGGCATCTATCGCATTTGCCAAAACATTCATAAAGACTTGATTGAGTTGGCTGGGATAGCATTCTACTAAAGGTAGTTTGGCGTAATGCTTCAGCACCTGCACGTCTGGGCGTTGGTCTGTTGCTTTTAAGCGATGCTGTAAAATCAGCAGCGTGCTCTCTAAGCCTTCATGAATATCAACAGATTTACAAGTCGCTTCGTCTTTACGAGAAAAGTTTCGCAGGGAGAGCACAATCTCTCGAATGCGATCTGTTCCTATCCGCATCGATTTAAGTATCTTTGTTAAATCGTCTGTCAGAAAGTCTAGATCGATATCTTCAATGGCAGTTCTAATTTCGTTTGTTCCCTGAGGATAAGTGCTTTGATATAGCTCAACTAATGACATTAATTCTGTTATGTAGTCTTCAGCGTAATCGAGATTTCCATGAATAAAGCTAACCGGATTGTTGATTTCGTGAGCGATGCCTGCAACAAGCTGCCCTAAGCCTGAGAGTTTTTCCTGCTGCACCATCTGAAGCTGAGTTTGTTTAACCTGTTGAAGTGCGGCATCAAGGTCTTCAGAAAGGGCTTCAGCTGTCTGTCGGGCATTGTTGATAGCTGATATTTGCGGGAAAACTGTCCAACAGGCGATCGCAACCCCAAAAAAAGACATTACCAAGATCAAAACCACCAAAAAATTGACCGTAGGGGCAGTGTCGGCCTGTGCAATTATCTCACTGATTTGCCAGCTGATTATGGCAACGATGCTAGTAAAGCCCACCATCAGCGTAATTTGTGCCCGAATCAGCGTCTCAAACTTTGTCGGGCGAGCTGTCTGGAAAAAATTTAGGCGAGAGAAAGGATTGGACCCATTAAAAAAGGTATCTAAGGGCGCTGAAAGCGCGTTAAAAAGGCGATCAATTAGAATGACAAACAGAGGCATGAGTATCCCTATTGCCAGGTTGTGAATGCCCCACGTCCAGCCCCCAATGCAAAGAACAAAGAGCTCCAGTCCGGCCATAGGGAGTGCCAGCCAGGGGAGTATGCCGCCTATCTGTCGCCGATGAAACCAGAGGCCCCCGTGCAAAACCACAAAAGACAGCAGCCAACCGACTCCCGTTATCATCACAATTTTATGCAGATCTACCCACACTAAGCAGCCCAAACTCAAGAGCAGCATTAATCCAAGGCTGAGTGAAAATACCCCTTGCTCAGAGACATCTGCAAATAACGGTGAAAGCTGCTGGTCTTTTGCAAGCTGATACAAAACTCGCGGCGTAATAGAGACAGCTGTTGTAAAAGACAGCAAGCAGCCTGAAACGATTAAGAATGTAATGAGCAACGGGGTAGTACTTCCCCAAAAGGGTTGAGCGGCTGTTAGCAACGTCAAAAAGGTATCTGGAGGGTCGATTTTATTGCTGGGCAAGTGTAGTAATAGCCAAGAGCCGACGACATAGACGACTGGGATGAGGGTTGCAACTATCCCTAAGCTTTTCAGCGTTTTTTGTGGTTGTTTGCTGTCAGCAGCGAAGACTGCAGCGGTTTCACAGGCATAAAAGGCATAGGTTCCATTGAGATACCACTTGGCCCAATCCTGCATGGAAAAGTCAGTGCTTGTAGAGGCGATCGCCACCCAAGGTTGAGGATGGTCAGTTATGGAGAGCCAAATGCTGCCTTGAAAGCAAAAGAGCAGCAGCAATCCTATTGCGGGCAATAGAAAAAATAGATTCAGCGTACTGAGCGCTCGATTTCCGCTAAACGCTACGACAAAAGCCATCAGCACAAGCCCGACTTTAAGCCCCATTTCAGGCAGCACAATGCCAATCATGGATAAGTTCGTCTGGATAAAATCCGTCAAAATAATGGCATTGACGGGTATCACTGCCACCCAGCTCAAACAGTAGCCAATGGCTGTGTAGCGGGTCAGCCAAGGTATTTTAGGTAAAAGATGGGTTATGTAGTTAGGTGTTCCCCCAGCGACGTTAGGCAACTGTTGCCCTAACTGACGCACCTGAAGGTTGATAATTGCCCCTGCAAGGGCACCCGGAATCCAGACCCACATCGCTTGCATACCGAGTTCTGCATGGGTGCCGGGTGCAACGGTAATCCATAGGATTAAACCGGTAAGGCTAAATCCTAATGCTTCAATCCTCGTCAGCGTGCGAGGGAGACTAGACGCTGCTGTAGCGGTGGGTTGAGAAGTCGAAGAGGTCATGCAATAGGTGTGTAATCGCAATGTTTGGGTTTCTATTACAATTCCCACACGCTATCTTCACCTTGCCAGTCATCAAAAATACTGACGGACTGAAGTTTCCGATCTCGGCAAGTGTTCTTTTTTACGTACAGCTTGTGTCTAAGGCATACTCCCCGAGCCGGCGAAAAGCTTTTCTGAAGTGTGTCTGTTTACACGAACAACTTATGGTTGCTCTTATCGAATGCATCCTCGAATTCATATTTTAGCCAGTCAACATTCGAGATTATGAAGGCTAATTACTAAATTACCGAAGATTAGATTACTGAAGACTAAATTTCTGAAAAGCATGCTGAGAACAGCTGTGCTTGGTCGCCAGGGAATCACTTTTAGCCTATATTTCATGGGAGTTTCAGCTATATGAAAAATCAAAGTTCCAAGCATGGCATGGCTCCCTTAAGAAGATAAATATTGTTGAAATGACCTGAGTCTCAGGTGCCTTTTATCACATCCACTTTCTCGGTTTTTCATAGAAATAGAAAGAAAGTATAAACTCTCCCTTTTTATTCTGGTTCCTACTGACGTTTTAGAGATAGTACTAGCAGGGTGAGGTAAGTACTAACACTTAATGTTGCTAGCACAATCAGAATCTTTCTGCACATAACAACTAGCTTTATTCAAGGGACACCGTGTTTACGGCTAGTTCCGTAATTTTAATCCAAGTGGTAGCTACTCATTTTGAGTTGCTGGCTAGCACTTTCGTATGCTTACAGCTTAAAAAAATAATGAAAGATGGTTGTCTGAATTATGTACACAACAAGTATTCTTAATTGTTCTAGGTTGCGAATCATTCCCACGTTTTGAATAGTCTGGTCACTAATCTCGTCGTTTTCATCCGCTCGCAAACAACTGTTTTCGGCGACCTAGTTCTACTAGCTAATCTTCAGTTTCTCTTTACAGGGGCATCAATTTTTTAAGGACACACATTTTTTAGGGAACATATTTTAGGAGGTTCATATTCTTTTAGAAACATGGACTTTTTCAAAAGCAAGAGCCTCAAACTTTTGGAAAATATTGGTGACTCTGAAATGCTCCTGTGAAAACCTCATCAATGCGTCTGAGCCTCTTTTTAGTTGGCTTAGTTGTTAACCCGTTGTCCGCAATCAAGACTGTTTAGTCAGGCGACAGGCTCCTTTTTGGGGATGCCTGAGGGTTTTGGGTGGCGTTTAGTTTTGTTCCCATTATTTCTTGCTAACCCGTCGATATCCCGTTAGTTAAGAGCAACGCTCTACGCTATGTCGGCTTCATTTTAATCAGGTTTCAAGTCCTCGTTTCTTCTCTCTCATTAGTTGCTAGGAACAATATTTAAAATGGTTATTAGCTTTAATCAGGTTGGTGCGTTTCAAGGCGTCAATGGTGGTACTCCGGTTTTGAGTAACCCAACCTCTCTTCAGTTTGGCCCTGATGGTCGCCTGTACGTTTCGGAACAAGATGGCACCATCAACGCATTCACAGTTGATCTCCAAGGCGGTGAGTATGTTGCGATCGCCCACGAAGAACTGCAGCTTTCCGGTGGGGGCGGGGTCGTCAAGTCAATCACCAATCATGACGACAGTGGAGAGAAACAACCCTTCGTTAATAACCGGCAAGTCACTGGATTAGTCACAACTGGCACCGCAGAAAATCCGGTGCTATATGTTTCCTCTAGTGACCCGCGCATATCAACCAACAACGATGCTAATTTCGATACGAACTCAGGCGTTCTGACGCGAGTAACCTGGACAGGCTCAGAGTGGGAAGCTGTAGACCTCATCCGAGGGCTCCCACGCTCTGAAGAAAACCACTCAGTCAATGGCATGGTTCTCAGTGCCGATGGGACGAAGCTCTACCTGACCGTCGGCGGAAACACCAACAATGGCGCACCCTCTCAGTTCTTTGCCTATACCGGCGAATATGCCCTCTCCGGCACAGTCTTAGAGATAGATCTTACGGACATTGAAAGCCGAACAATCTTAACTGACCCGCAAGGCGGACAAGTTGGCAATACCGACGCTGCCCGCTCCTATGTATACGATCTGCCAACAATAGATGATCCTTCTGTCGCTAATGACGGCGTCAAAGAAGATGCTAATGGCTTGGATGTGGCTGGGCCTTGGGGCGGCAACGACGGCTTTAACATGGCGATTTTACCCGCCGATGCGCCGCTGCGAATTTTTGCTGATGGTTTCCGCAATCACTATGACATTGTTCTCACTGAGTCGGGCCAATTCTACACGGTGGACAACGGCTCCAATGGCGGGCTTGGCGATGCTCCAATTGTTGGCAGCGATGGCCAAGCGACCAATGAACCCAACGATGGTGGCCCCGGCGATCCAGAGCCGCTGTTTTTAATTGAAGACGGCGGATACTACGGCCACCCGGTACCAGCAAGAGCAAATCAAGACTTGCCCTGGACAGTCTACGGTGATGATGCCACGCCTGACGAGTCACTGTCTGTCAACAGCGTGCCTGATTTGTCTGCCTTAGTGCCTGATTCAGTCAATATTGCCCCCGGCTTTTTGATTGATCCCAGTAAGTTTACAGATGATCCTGATCGGCTGTTGGAAAGCGGTGTTCGGGTAGAGCGAGACAGCCCTGAGAGCAACGCGATTGTTACCATCGGCTCATCCAGTAATGGACTGGTTGAATACACTGGTGATGCCTTTGACGGGGCGCTTCAAGGCGCGCTGCTGGTGGCTCAGTTTAATGGCAATATCACCGTACTGAATCTCAATGACGCAGGCACAGGTCTTGACCCCGTCATCGATCCTGGCCCCGATGAACTACTAGGCACACCCGATGATGTTGAACTCGATGCTGACGGTGTGTATTCCATCATCAGCGGGCTTTCTATTCCTTTAGATGTTGCAATGGGGCCCAATGGGACTGTTTGGGTTGCGGAAATTGGTGGAGACTTCATCAAAGCGTTTATTCCATCAGATGAGCCCATTCCCAACGATCCTGATTTCGACAATGATGGCATTGATAATATTATCGATCCCTTTATTCGCGATAGCAGCAATGGCGGATCGGTCATCCTATTCCCTGGACAAACGCGGCTGTGGGACTTTGATGCGAATCAAGACAACAATTTACCAGGCCCAGACGGCTATGGCGGCGGGTTAACGGGGGTCATGATTGATGGCATTACTGACTTTGAGCTGTTTTTTCAAGAAGAATCAGCGCTCCCTGGCCAGGATGTCAATTTAGATAACGTCAAATTCATCACGGCAGCCGGTGGAGGCACCACCGTTGTCGAAAATGTCTCGAACGGTAGCCCGCTAGCAACGGAAAACAACGGCGCTTATTTATTCCACACAGGCGTCACGATAGCCCCAACGGTCGAGGCTTTCACCATAACTTGGACTATCTTCAATCCAGTTAATGAGTTTACTGGGCCTTCACAACAAATTGGTGGGTACATAGGAACGGGCGACCAAAGCAACTATCTCAAGCTTGTTGCGATTCAATCGACAGAGGGCGAGATCCAGATTCTCTTAGAAGAGAACGATGTCGTTGTCGCCTCATCGTTTATCCAAGCTAACGATCTGTTCACGGTTCCCCCTAACCAACAAATATTCTTTGAGCTGACTATTGACCCTGCTGGCGCGATCGCAACCCCCACCATCACTTACGAGACAGGCAGCGACACCAACACGGTCTTTGGTACAGCTATTGATTTGACAGGAACGTCTGTGTTAGATGCCATTCTCGGTAACTACAGCGTTCAGGGGCAAACGACCGGACTTGCCGTCGGATTACTCTCATCAAATACGGGCCAGCCGCCTGCAGATACCTTCCAAGCTGTTTTCGCTGATGTTGAGATAACGGCTACTGGAGGCGATTCATCAACGGCGGTTTACCGAGTGAATGCAGGGGGGGAAGAAGTTGCTGCCATTGATGGTGAAATTAACTGGTCAGCGGATACGGCCGCTAACAACAGCGCATTCTTGGCTGAGCCAGGTAGCAACAATACTGCCGTCTTCACGGCATTAGACCCCGGTTCGACGGTCGCACTCACCACACCAGGGACCATCTTTGATACAGAGCGCTGGGACGCCTCTACAGATCCTAAAATGGCCTGGGCTTTTGACATTCAAGAAGCTGGTGACTATGAAGTGCGATTGTTCATGGGTAATGGTTTTGATGGCACTAGCGCCTCTGGACAGCGCGTGTTTGATGTTGCCATTGAGGATGAAGTACTAGCCAATTTAGACGATGTTGATCTCTCTGATCAGTTTGGTCACTTGACCGGTGGCATGATTAGCAACACAGTGAGAGTCACCGATGGAGAGCTTAACATTGAGTTTCTTCCCGGCATGGAGAACCCACTGATTAACGGGATTGAAATCCGCCAGCTAGCGAATTCAATGCCGATTGTCTCGATTGTAGGTGCTCCTTATTCAGTAGGCGAAGAAGAGAGTCAAGTCCAAATTTCGCTGCTGACCGATATCACCGTGTCCAATGAGGAAACGGTAGATGTCACTTTTGAGATTGTTCCTATTGATGCGACACCTCAAGTCGATTATGAATATCTCTCTGGTACGTTTGACTCGCAGACAGGCGTTTACACCGACACTGTAACGATTGCAGGCGGCTCTTCTGACGCGACTGTATTGATTGACATTTTTCAAGATACGTTCCTTGAAGGAAGCGAGAACTTCGCTGTCAATATTGTAGAAGTGAGTGCGAATGCTCAAATTGGAACAGCGTCTGCAACCGTCACCATACAAGATGACGAAGTGCCCAATATCCTATCGATTGTAGCCTCGCCTACAGGCGCTGCCGAACCAGACGTAATGGGCCAATTTACCGTTAGTTTAAGCGAACCAGCAGATACCGATACAACAATCACTTACGTTGTTTCTGGAACCGCAACATTTGGCATAGATTACCAAGTACTCCCCTTAACAGTCACCATTCCTCAGAACGCGCTATCAGCCACGATTGATATTGCGGTGATAGATGATCCTGACATAGAAGGCACTGAGAACATCACCATTACGTTAAGTGAGGTAACGGCTGGCGATAGCAACATTGTCATTGGGGCTAGCAATATGGACACACTGGCCATCACTGACAATGAGAAAACAGAAATCCCAACGGTGCTTTACCGAGTGAATGCTGGTGGTTCAGAAGTCGCCGCGATTGATGGTGGCATTGCTTGGTCAGCAGATACTGGTGGAAGCAACAGTCCCTTTTTAGTAGAATCAGGTAGCAACAATACTGCGACCTTTACCGCTCTAGATCCAGGCTCGACGGTCGCACCCACTACACCAGGAACAATATTTGATACAGAGCGCTGGGACGCCTCTTCAGATCCTGAAATGGCTTGGGCTTTCGAAGCACTGGAGGAAGGTGACTACGAAGTGCGACTGTTTTTGGGCAATGGTTTTAGTGGTACTAGCGCCTCCGGACAACGCGTATTCGATGTGTCCATTGAGGGTGAGGTTCTCGCTAATTTAGATGATGTTGATCTCTCTGATCAGTTTGGTCACTTGGTCGGCGGTATGATTAGCAATACGGTGACGGTCACCGATGGAGAACTCAACATTGAGTTTATTCACCAAGTGGAGAACCCACTGATTAATGGTATTGAAATCATCAAACTTGTTGACATACCTCCTGATACGACCGCCCCGACTGGCAGCTTGTCTCAGCCGCTGGTTGACATCATCGCTGAGACGACAGCGCCGCAGGTCATTGAAGTCACCTTTGCGGATGATGTAGACCTTGATGAAACCACCCTGGATGGCGATGAACTGCTGGTGACGGATTCAACAGGTAGTCCCTTGGCAGTTACCTTTGTTGGTGTTGTTGGTTCTGTCGCCACCTATGAGGTTTCACCTCCCGGTGGCGGTTGGGATAGTGTTGATAGCGGTACCTATTCTGTATCTGTGGTAGCGGGTAGTGTTGCTGATGTTGCGGGCAACGACATTGTTGCGACGCCGTTAGGTTCGTTTGATGTAACCATTGCTCCTCCCGATACGACTGCGCCAACTGGCAGTTTGTCTCAGCCTTTAGCTGACATCATCGCTGAGACGACAGCACCTCAAGTCATTGAAGTCACCTTTGCGGATGACATCGACCTTGATGAAACTACTTTAGATGGCGATGAACTGTTAGTAACGGATGCCAGTGGCACGCCGTTGGCAGTCACCTTTGTGAGTGCAGTCGGTTCCGTTGCGACGTATGAAGTGGCGCCTCCCGGCGGCGATTGGGATAGTGCTGATAGCGGGACTTATAGTGTCTCCATCGTGGCGGGCAGTGTGACTGATGCGGCGGGGAATGACATTGCAGCAACGGCTTTGGGTTCATTCGATGTGACGATTGCGGCTCCAGATATCACCGCA